>NQJD01000003.1 GCA_004284765.1 Candidatus Electronema aureum | reverse complement strand
TCTGTAGACGTATCAGAAAGCGTATCGAAACAGTAGGCTCACAGTTGACGAAACGTTTCAAAATAGATCAGATTCGTGTACACGATCTTTGGCATTTTCAACACCGTCTGATTCGTAAAATTTTGGCGCACACTGTTTGTGTCTTCCTTAATTTGGTCTATAACCGCCCTCCACTTGACTTGGATGGCTTGATTGCTGCCTAATCAAGTTTAAAAGAGTTGCACATTAGGTAACAGAAATAGGAGTTACGCAGTTGGATTTGCAACTCGTTGATTTTGTTCAACTGGCAGTTTATGTAGCTGAAATTCAACTTGCTGTAATTATTGAACTTCAGATTTCAACTGCGTAACTCCTAAGAAAATCCATGCAAAATACTTCGTTCTCCCATTGGCCCTCCTTCACCAAAGAAGAAGCTGATGCCGTCCGCGATATCCTCCTTTCCAACAAAGTTAATTACTGGACTGGACAAGAATGCCGGGAGTTTGAAAAGGAGTTTGCAGTTTGGACAGGAACCCGTTATGCCATTGTTCTTGCCAACGGCACTGTTGCCCTTGATCTGGCTTTAAAAGCGTTAGATATCGGCCCCGGCGATGAAGTGGTAGTCACGCCCCGCACTTTCATCGCTAGCATTTCTTGTGTAGTTAATGCCGGGGCAGTGCCGGTGTTTGCAGACGTGGAATTGGACAGCGGCAATATTTCTGCGAACACCATCGCCCGCGTTCTATCGCCTCGCACCCGTGCAGTTATCTGTGTACATCTGGCAGGCTGGCCTTGCGATATGGAACCGATTATGGCTTTAGCGACAAAGCACGGTTTCGCGGTGATTGAGGACTGCGCTCAAGCCCATGGTGCATGGTACAAAGGCCAATCGGTTGGCTCTATCGGCCATATCGGCGCGTGGTCATTCTGTCAGGACAAAATTATGACCACCGGCGGCGAAGGCGGGATGGTCACAACCAATGACGAAAGACTGTGGCGCAGGATGTGGTCGTATAAAGACCACGGCAAGAGCTACGAGGCGGTTTATGAGCGGCAGCATCCTCCGGGTTTTCGCTGGCTGCACGAGAGCTTCGGCACCAACTGGCGGATGATGGAGATGCAGGCGGTTATCGGTAGGATACAGCTTCGGAGGATGAAAGAATGGAACACAGCGCGGCTGAAAAACGCAAATCGTATCTGGGAGTACGCTCGTATGTTGCCTGCCTTGCGGGTGCCTGTACTGCCCGCAGATATTGAACACGCAGCTTATAAATGCTATGTCTATGTGCAGCCCGATAAACTATCATCTGGCTGGTCACGCGACCTGATTATTAAAGAAATCAATGAGCGAGGCGTACCTTGCTATTCTGGGTCGTGTTCAGAGGTCTATCTCGAAAAAGCCTTTGAAGGCACTGGCTGGCAACCTGCTGAACGGCTTTCCGTAGCTCGTGAACTGGGAGAAACATCCCTGATGTTCCTTGTACATCCCACGCTTGCCGATGCAGACATCGAAAAAACTTGTACAGTCCTGGGCGAAGTTATGAACCTTGCAGGTTGTCAATGAAGCACTTTTCCTCCAGGCCCAATTCCCGAATCCTCGCCATCATTCTGCACGACATTTTTGCGGCAATCCTTGCTTGGCTCGCCGCTTACTGGCTGCGATTCAATCTATCCCTACCGCCGCAGTATGCAGACGATGCCTTTGCCGCCTTGATTTGGGTTTTGCCTCTGCAAGCTGCCGTATTTTGGCGTTTCAATTTATATCGGGGGATATGGCGTTTTGCCAGTTTACCTGATTTGCAACGCATCGTGCTGGCTGTAGGACTTACCGCTCTGCTGGTACCGGTAATATTGGTTCTGTTTCAGGTTGATGCACTGGTACCACGTTCCGTGCTACTTCTTGATCCACTACTGCTCATTCTTATTATGGGCGGCAGTCGGCTGACCTACCGAATTTGGAAGGAACAACGTTTGGCTGCCCTGCTGCGACCAAACAGCAAACCCGTGCTGGTGGCTGGTTCAGGCGAGACAGCGGATTCGCTGCTGCGTGAGCTGGCGCACAGTTCTGTCACCTTACACGCAGTTGGCCTGCTGGATGACAGCTTAGACCAGCGAGGACGGTTAGTGCAGGGGATTCCTGTGTTAGGCCGACTGGATGAAGTAACGGTTTGGGCGGAAAAAATGGGCGTTGAGAATATCGTGTTGGCCTTACCCTCAGCCGCTCACGGAGTGCGTCGTCGGATTACTCAAATTTGTTCTGATGCTGGTTTGAACGTAATGACCGTGCCGCCTTTTGAAGACCTCGTTTCTGGTAAGCTGGCAGTGTCGAGCTTGCGCCGGATTGAACTCGATGACTTGCTGGGCCGTGATCCGGTTCAATTAGACAACAGTGGTTTGCACGACCTCCTGACCGATCAAACCGTACTGATAACTGGCGCGGGTGGTTCCATCGGCTCAGAACTGTGTCGTCAAATTGCACGATTTAAACCGAGCTGTTTGGTGTTGCTCGATCAGTCGGAACTGGCGATGTACGCGATGGAGCAAGAGCTGTCGCAGCGTTTTCCTGATCTCCGCATTGTTCTGGCAGTCGGCGACATTATCAACGCAGCGCGGGTGCGTCAGGTTATGGCCGAGCATCGCCCTACGGTAGTGTTTCACGCTGCCGCTTATAAGCATGTACCACTCATGGAGAATAGCAATGCTTGGGAAGCGGTGCGCAACAACGTGCTGGGCACCCAGACAGTTGCGGCGGCAGCGCAGGAATGTGGGGTTGGCAAGTTTGTAATGATCTCCACAGACAAGGCGGTCAACCCAACCAATGTGATGGGTGCAACCAAGCGATTAGCCGAAATGGCCTGCCAAGCTATGCAGCAGCCGGAGGGTACCCGGTTTATCTCAGTACGCTTCGGCAATGTCCTCGGTTCTTCCGGCAGCGTAATTCCTAAATTTCAGAAGCAAATTGCCGCAGGTGGGCCAGTGACAGTGACTCACCCGGAAATCACCCGTTATTTTATGTCAATTCCCGAAGCTGCCCAGTTGGTGCTTCAGGCGGGTTTAATGGGCAAGGGCGGTGAAATTTTCGTCCTCGACATGGGCGAGCCAGTCAAAATCGCCGAATTAGCCAAGCTGATGATTCAACTGTCCGGCGAGGATGAGGATAGCATCCTCATAGAGTACTCTGGCCTGCGTCCGGGCGAAAAGCTCTATGAAGAATTACTCGCCGATGATGAATCCACCCTGCCCACCTCACATCCCAAGCTGCGAGTAGCCAAAGCGAGGTCCGCTGATGTTAATTGGCAGACCGAATGCCTGACATGGATGGCGCATCCCGGTATCCGTGACGAGACCGCAGTGAAACGCCAGCTGAAAATTTGGGTGCCGGAATATAAGCCCGATTTGAACAGCCTGAAATGACCTTCCATAATCTGCGCCCTGAAAACGTTGAGCAGCTGCGCAAGCTGTTTCACGATGACGCAGTTTCTTGGCCCAGTGGGCTGTCTACTGATGTGTTTATTCAGGAAATCGCCGCGCAGGGCATGGTTCCACTTCTGTTCCACAGAATCACCAAGAACAACTGCCAAGTCACTTGGCCTTCTGTGGTATTGGAACGCCTACGGGAAGCAGCCTTACGCCAAGCAGCAGCCGAATCCGTGATCGAGACTGATCTTCGCGCGCCCTGCTGAAGGCATTTGCCGAGATCGGGATCAGGCTGTTGCTGCTCAAGGGAACCGCTTTGGCATACAGTCTCTATCCCGAACCTTGGCTGCGCCCTCACTGCGACACCGACCTGCTTGTTGCAGAATCCGAACGGAAAAATGCTGCGACTCTACTGCTACGGATAGGATATACGCCCCTGCTTGAGGTGGAATCAGAATATCTCGGTTCGCAGAAAAGTTACTCTAAAGTCGTACAGGGCGTTCGTTGCAGCTATGATCTACATTGGCAGATCAGCAACAATAACAGGCAGTTCAGCAGCAAATTCGCTGACAGTAACCTGCTGACCGCAGCTATCAACATCCCCGCTTTGGGAAAACATGCCCGCACGTTAAGCCGAGTTGACAGTCTTATCTATGCCTGTTTTCATCGGGCCGGACATTTTTCCCACAGCGGCGACCGACTGATCTGGCTGTACGATATCCATCTGCTCTGCCAAACCCTGACGGAGCAGGAGACAAAGGCATTTTGCAGCAAGGCCAAGCAGCTTGAAATAACCGCCTTATGCGCCGATGCAATCGTTGTGGCGCAATCTTGGTTCAACACAATTCTTCAGAAAGAATTAGCGGCGTTGCTGCGAGAAAAGGCGGAGACTGAAACCTTTACTAGCCTGCTTCAGCCGGGCGGCAGACAGGTTGGTATCAAGAATCATGCTCTGCTGGAGCTGAAAGGTCTTCCTACGTGGCGCGAGCGTTTGCGCTTTCTTTTTCAAAATGCCTTTCCGCCGCCAGAATTCATGCTTTGGCGATATGGCAAGAAAGAAAAATCCGCCCTGCCGCTGCTTTATCTCAAGCGTTTCGCCGAAGCAATCTCTATTTTTTTGAAAAGATAACGCCTACGGTCACAACATTGTCCAGCCGAAGCCGCTCAACACACTATACCCAAGCAGCCAAACTGCTATAAAGAGCAAGCACCATCTTCTCACCTTACCCTCAGCAGGCAACAAAAGCAGGGGAATCGTCAGCACCGCCGGAACAAATATTCCAGCCCAGAACGCAGGCAGATAGCGCAGCAACTCCTGCATGCCAATGAAGAACCACGGCCCGGCAATGTGGAGCAGACCAAATCGTTCCGGCTCAAGGGGAATTTTGAGACCAACTGCCGCTGCTAAGATCAGCAGTACTAATGGCAGATGATTACGCCAGAGGGTGGTGTAGCGTCTGAGGTGCGGCCAAACGCAGAAGCCACCCAGTAACATCAGCCCTATGATATGATGGAGATAAACCTTCCGCAGTCCTGCTGCGCTGATATCAAAAAGCAGCTTGTTCAGCGGCTTGCCGAATAATGGAATGGAAAGAACGATATTCTCGCTGATGGCTCCGGCAGCATCGCCAGTTGCATCGCCGCGCAGGATGTACCCAGTGAAAAGCAGCAGCAGAGCAACGGGCGCAACTGCGCTCAACCGCAACCATTCAGTGCGAGAGAACTGGGCGGTATTCTGCCAAATGACCAGTACCAGATGAACGAGCAGGAGTAGGAAAAACGCTTGGCTGGAGCAATAATGGAGCGAACGCCAGAAGAAGCCGAAGGGCACAGCGAGCTGAAGAGTTGCCGTGGAATAGAAGGGTTCCGCCGGATTGTACTGCAAGCCCAGCACTAAGCCGGACAGCACCGAGATGTAGAGGCTGATCAGCGTATGACCGCCCCAACGGATGGAAAACAGCCAGTTTTTCACCGCCATCAGATTTCCACCACGTAACCGGTCACTGTGCTGGTCTCATCTTTCTGTACCTCCACCTTGAATACCGGCAGATTCTTCTGCGCAGGTCCGGCTAACCGCGCTCCCTGCGGCGTGAAGCGGCTTTGGTGGCAAGGGCATTCAATGAGTTGTTTATCTTCAAGGAAATTCACCCGGCAGCCAAGATGGGTGCAGGTGCGCGACACTGCCCATGCCTGCTGGCGGTCTGACGAGGCAAAGAGGAAAAATTCTCGTTCGGCATGAACCCCGCTTCTCGGCAGTGGCGCGGCCACTTTCACATAGCGCGGCTTAGGTTTGACTGTGTAGCCGCTGAATTTGAGCAAGGGATGAATCAGAGCTGCGCCGGTCAGGGCAGCGGCCCAGCGAACAAGGCCGGTGATAAAGCTCCGCCGCTCTTCTTGTTGGCAGTCGCAGGGTTTCATCTGCCGAATTTGGCCCTGAGCGCAGCCAGCACATGGGCCGGAACCATGCCGCTGATATCGCCGCCATACCGTGCCGCATCTTTGATGATCGATGAGCTGATGTAAATCCAGCGGAAGCCGGTCATCAGGAAGACTGTTTCCACCCGGCGTTCGAGCTTGCGATTCATCAGAGCAAGCTGGAGTTCGTAATCAAAATCCGAGACTGCCCGTAGGCCACGTACGATGGCGCAGGCGTTTTTGCTGACCACGTAATTGACGATCAGGCCACTGGTCGTGTCGATCTCCACCCGTTCGTTAGCGGCAAAGCAGGTCTGAATCAGGCCGATTCGTTCTTCCAAGCTGAACAGCGGCGTTTTCGCTGCATTGACCGCGATGGCGACAATCACCCGATCAAACATCCGCAGCGAACGGGTGATGATGTCGATATGTCCGTTGGTAATTGGGTCAAACGTGCCGGGATAGACGGCGATGCGGGCGGCTTTGTTCATTTGTTCTCCACCGCCTCTTGTCGATAAAACCAAAGGCCGGTTTCGCCGTAGCTGCGCTGATCAACGAGCCGCAACGAGCCGCATTGCTCTGGCAGCCGGGCAGTCTTCCGCTCTTCGGCAATCAGCAGACCGCTTTCTTGCAGCAGTGTTTCTTGCTCAATCGCTGCCAAGGTCTTCTCGGCCAAGTTTTTTTCATAGGGCGGATCAAGAAAGATCAGGTCGAAGAGCATTTCGGCGGGCAGGCGGTTCTTCAGCCGGGCCAGACTGTCAGGCCCGGCAAGGTCAACTTGAAGCAGCGCAGCCTTGGCTCCGGCAAAGCAGCGACTGAGATTCTCCTGAATCAATGCCACGGCCTGTTTCGACTGATCAACGAACACCGCTGCCGCTGCGCCCCGACTCAACGCCTCCAAGCCAAAGGCACCGGTGCCTGCGTATAAATCCAACACCGTGCTGCCAGGGACTTCTGCGGCGATGATGCTGAACAGAGCCTCGCGGACTCGGTCGCTGGTTGGACGAATGATGCCTGATTTCGGCCCGGCAAGATTGCGGCCTCTGGCGGTGCCGCCGGTGATACGCATCGTTTAGGCGGACGCGCCTGCATCAGGCGGCGGTGGTTCCTGCGCCTTCTTGCTTCTTGCCATCTGATACAACTCCAGCAGCGGCCCAGAAGCGGCATAGCAAAGCGCGGTGACGAACAGCGTCACAGGCGGCTCAGAGGCGAGGAACATCATAACCAAAATGATACCGACTACCGCCTGAAAACGTCGCTCGCGGGGAATGTGAACTTTCTTAAAGCTCAGGTAACGATGCGAGGAAATCATCAGATATGAAAGTAGATAGACCAGCAGCAGGATTGGAATATGCTTCACTGTACCCTGCGCCCCGAGGAACCGGAAGAACATCACCGTAGTGGCGACGGCACCGGCAGCGGCAGGGCAAGGCAGGCCAACGAAATCGTAGCTCTTATGCTTGTCTGGCGGAGGCGGGGCAGTAGCTAAGGTGTTGAAGCGAGCTAGGCGCAGGGCAGTGGCGGCAACGTAGAGAAAAGCGGCTAGCCAGCCGTAGCGACCATAGGGCTTCAATGCCCAAAGATAGGCAAGCAGGCCTGGAGCCACACCAAAGGAAACCATGTCGCAGAGCGAGTCAAGCTGCATTCCAAAGCCAGAGGTGGAGCCGGTCATGCGGGCCACTCTGCCGTCTAATCCGTCAAAGATGGCTGCTACGATGATAGCCACGGCTGCTGCGTAAAAATGGCCGTTGATCGAGGCGACCATTGAATAAAAGCCGCTGAAGAGACTGGCAATAGTCAGGGTGCAAGGCAGTAAAAAAGAGCGATTGGGCTGAGGCAATTCCATAACGCGACTCGATGGCAAGAGAAATCAGAAGACGGGAAGCAGGCCGAAAGCGCACAATGTCGGCCTGTCGTATGCAGCGAATTATACCTACAGAGGCGGGATATGCAACAAAATAAGGCCGATTAGTCCGCAGCTTAGTCCGCAACCATTGATTGCTCTGTTGCTTACTATATGCCAGCATGGGAATGTCCGCATTAATTTTTATCTGAAGCAGCATGATTTTGTTCTAACGCACTGGTATTGGAACGAAAAAACTCTATCACGTTGCAAAGCTACCCAGCAGGCGGTAGACGGTTAGACTTCTCCGAGTGAAGAAAAAAGGAGAGAATAAGGTATATTTTTATTGACAATTAAATAATTCGTATTATTTTTAGTAATCATCAATAAATTTATATTATTTACTGATAATGATTCTCAAATTCACAGTATGTTAAAGAAGGAATAGAAAGAATTACAGGCGCAATGGCAATAGGTTTTTTTGTTGGATTAATGATTGATTTAAGCGAAGATTTCTTCAAAGAAGCATGGTTAGAAATAGAATGGCAAAAAAATGAGAAATCTACAGTAAGTTTAGGGAAAAGGCCAATCATTATTGGTAGTTCTCAAGAGGCGGATATTTATCTTCCAGCGACAAATGGTTTTTCTTCTGTTGTTGGAGAAATTTCTTTTAAAGACAAGGCGATAACTTACACTGATTACATGAATAAAAAAAATACCCTGTTGAAAAATGGGAGCAAAATAACATTAGGAAGAATAATCATTACAGTCAACGCGATCAAATAACTCAACTACAAAAGGAGTGCTGCTATGTCGATCAATCTTTCCAAAGGTGCGAATATTTCATTGGCAAAAGAGGCTCCCCATTTAACTGATGCCGTGTTGGGATTAGGCTGGGGCCAGAGAAAAGAAAAAGGCTTCTTGGGTCTTTCCAAATTGGTGGATGTTGACTTGGATGCCTCATGTCTCTTATTTGACGAACAAAAAATCTTAAAAGATGCGGTTTGGTTTCGGCAGCTTCAAAGCAAGGACGGCTCCGTGTCGCACAGCGGAGATGATCGGAGCGGAGGAGGACAGGCGGATGATCCCAATGAGGAAATTCTTGTCCGGCTCAACGCCGTGCCAAGCAACATCAGCACCTTAATGTTTACCGTCAATAGTTTCTTGAATGATTCATTTGACGGTGTTCCCAATGCGTTCTGCATTCTGAAGGATAACAAGACCGGCAAGATAATTGCAAAATATGACCTTAGCGTGGAAGGTGGAAGTAAAACAGGTCTCGTTATCGCTAAACTATATCGCCATAACGGTGAATGGAAATTCAAGGCTATTGGAGAATGGGGAGCTGGAAGAACCTTCAACGATCTTATGCCGATAATCTCGCATTCACTGTAGAATTCATTCTCTTTATCAATAACCAAAGGGTATAATCATGGGCATTACCTTGGAAAAAGGCGGAAGAATATCTTTGTCAAAAGAATCTCCCGGACTTACAAAGATTTTTATAGGGCTTGGATGGGATGAGCGGGCAACTGACGGCACTGATTTTGATCTCGACGCTTCGGTTTTTCTTCTGAATGCAGCGGGAAAAGCCCGCAGTGAGCAGGATTTTATTTTTTACAATAACCTCAAAGGAGCAAACGGCGCGGTTGAACACATGGGCGATAACTTGACTGGCGGTGGAGACGGTGACGATGAGGTCATCCGAGTTGATCTCGGCAAGTTAGAAAGCATGTCCCCGGATGTTGTAAGAATGGCAGTGGTCTGCACAATCTATGATGCTGAACGCCGCCGCCAGAATTTCGGCCAAGTGAACAACGCCTTTATCCGCGTTGTTAATGATGAAAATAACCAAGAGGTTGTTCGTTTTGATCTGACTGAAGATTATTCGACAGAAACAGCGATGGTCTTTGGAGAGCTGTATAAAAAAGACGGAGAGTGGAGATTTACAGCAGTTGGTCAAGGATATGCAGGAGGTCTTGGTGCTGCATGCATAACCTACGGACTCAATGCGGGATGATTTTCATGTTTTCGAAATAAATATGATGCTGCTTGAATAGAGCAGCATCATGAGAACCAATAACTACTTAAGTTAAGAGGATTAAATGAGACGACTTCCTGTGTATCTTGTGCTTGACAATTCTGGTTCAATGACTGGCGAGGCCATTGAAGCGGTAAAAAATGGAGTTCAGGTACTTGCTTCAACCTTGCGGCAAGACCCTTATGCTTTGGAAACTGCTTTTATCAGTGTTATCACCTTCAACACTGATGCCAAACAGTTAGTTCCGCTGACCGATGTGGTCAGTTTTCAGCCTCCTGATATTCAAGCGCAGGGTGTTACCTCGCTGGGCAAGGCTCTGAAACTGACCGCTGAAAAAATTAATACCGAAGTTATCAAAACCACCCCTGAACGTCGGGGCGACTGGAAACCGTTGATTTTTTTGATGACCGACGGTTCGCCTACGGATGACTGGCGGCCAAGTCTGGAGGAGCTGAAAAAAAGCAAACCCGGCATGATTATTACTTGCGCTGCCGGTGCTGATGCTGATCTCAGCGTGCTGAAAGAAATATCAGACATTGTTGTGCAACTTGACACGGCTGATTCTGCAACAATCAAAAAATTTTTCCAATGGATTTCCGCCAGCGTCAGCACCAGCAGTCATAAGATCGATCTGAGCAAAAAAGATTTGTCCAAGCTGGATGAACTCCCGCCGCCTCCACCGGAGATTAATATTGTTGCCTGATCTACGGCGGCACGGTTACAGTGTTTTTGGGTTGAAGAAAGATGTTTGCCGTTTAGATTTCTCCCTACGGTCGAACTAACACGCAACGCAGGATAAAATGTGAGGTTCAATTGAAATAATCATGAACAAGATTCCATCAGCAATGAGAGCATCAGGAAAAACAGAGGAGAAATAGTATGAATGAATCCGATATATTTGAAGTTGTCGAAACAGAACAGATTCCAGGGGCAAAGTTTGAAGTTGTGCAGTACAAGTCTCTCAAAGGATCGGACAATCTCTATGTGGCGGAAAAGGTATTTTTTGCCAACAAGGCTGATATCCATCTTAAAATGATCCGCGTCACGCTTGAACGGAGTGAAATCCTGATAGAACCGGGTGCGCTCTATTTCATGAAAGGTGACTTGCAGCTGAAATCTGATATACAACAGGGACTGAGCAAAGGTCTGATGCGTAAGTTCACCACCGGAGAAACGCTGTTTCAATCTCGAATTAAAGGTAGCGGCGAAGTTTATTTAGAACCGACTTTCGGGCATTATTCATTATTCAATATTGAGGAAGATGGACTGATTGTTGATAAAGGTGCATTCTATTGCGCTTCGGCTGATTTGGAAGTCACGGCTAAGATGCAAGGGAATGTTTCCAGTGCGCTGTTTGGCGGAGAAGGGCTTTTTCAGACCCAGATCAAAGGCACAGGTGTAGTTGTGCTGGTTTCACCGGTGCCTACTGCCGAGTTGTTGATTTATCAACTGAAATCAGGAGAAAAACTCTCCGTTGATGGCAGTTTTGCCTTTGCCAGAACTGCCAGCGTTGAATTTCGTGCGGAAAAATCTGGAAAAAGTTTTCTCCAATCCGCGACCAGCGGCGAAGGGCTGCTTCAGACCTTTACAGGCCCCGGCATGGTGTGGATTGCTCCGACCGAAGAAGTGTACAAACGTCTGGGAGCATTTAACACCAGCATGTATCCGGTGACAAGGTAACAGAATTGCTAGTTGATTTTATCTACCCGTACTGCCCACAGGAGTAAGTATGTCCCGCAGATTGCCGATTTATATTGCCATTGACACATCAGGTTCCATGTACGGAGAAGCGATTCAGTCTGTCAATGTCGGATTGCAGGCGATGCTCACTGCGTTGCGGCAGGACCCGCACGCGCTTGACTCTGTACATCTGTCCGTTATCACCTTTGATATTGAGGTTAAAGAGCTATTTCCGCTGACACCGCTATCTCAGGTACAAATCGGGGAGATCATCTGCCCTCGGTCAGGACCGACCTACACCGGCGAGGCTTTGGCCCTGATTGTTGAGCGGACAAAACGAGACATCATTTCCAGCACCAGCGAGCGCAAAGGTGACTGGCGGCCCATGCTTTTTTTGATGACTGACGGCAGTCCGTCAGACGTTGCCCGCTATGATGAGATACTGCCGCAGATAAAAAATTGCCATTTCGGCAGAATCATCGCCTGCGCTGCTGGCCCCAAGGCCAAAATTGACCAGCTGCGCAAGCTAACTGACACGATTGTCAGCCTTGACACCACGGACAGCACGGCCTTTTCGAGCTTTTTCAAGTGGGTTTCAGCCAGCGTAGAGATGAGAAGCTCCAGCATCGGTGCTGGTTCTGCGGATGTGTTACCACCGCCCCCCGCTGAAATCCAGATTGTGATCTAATTCCGCTAAACAACATCGTTGCTGGAGGAGATGCAATGCGCCGTCTGCCAATTTTTCTCGTGCTTGATGTTTCAGACTCCATGATCGGAGAGCCTTTGCAGTATCTTGAACAGGGGCTTGATCAGCTCATCACCAAGCTGCGCCAAGACCCTCATGCCTTGGAAACGGTTTTTCTTTCGGTTGTCGCCTTTGCCGGTAAAGTGAAAACATTGGTTCCGCTTGTGGATTTGCCGATTTTCTATCCGCCGCGCCTGCCCTTGGGTTCTGGTACTGCGCTGGGCAGAGCCTTGACACACCTGATGCGGGAAATAGATATGCAGGTTCAGCCAACCACGCGGGAACGCAAAGGAGACTGGAAGCCTTTGGTTTATTTACTGACCGACGGCAAGCCCACAGACGACTGCGAGGAAGCTATCAGGGCATGGAAAAGCAAATATGCAGGCCGGGTGATGCTCATTGCAATCGGTTTGGGCAAATACGCTGCTTCCGGCACCTTATCTCGCTTTGCGGATCACGTCCTGACCTACAGTGGAGAAAACAATGCGGATTTTTCCCGTTTTATCGACTGGATGAGTATGTCAGTGAAATCGCGAAGCATCATGGTGCAGCAGCGCGGAGAACAAAATCAGCCCATATCGCTTGAAAAGGCCGAGCGGATTTTGTCTTTTGCTGGTGATGCGCATAGTTCTGATGAAAATTTTGCCATTTTTGTTGGTCGCTGTCAGCAGCGCGGAACGCCTTATTTGCTTAAATATGAGCGCATTTTTTTTTCTTCCGCCGCCGAGCTGCGGGAAAGTGGAGACAATGGCTATTGCTATCGGTTGACAGGCTGTTATCTGATTGACGAAACGTATTTTGACTGGTCTGTCGCCGTGAATGAAATCGAGGCGAACGTCGATCTGAATAATTTGCTCGGCCAAGCTAGCTGTCCTTGCTGCGGTAATCCTTCCGCTCTTGGCCTCTGTTCATGCGGACGCTTGTTTTGCGTGGATGGCGCAGTACGAGCGCAATGTCCTTGGTGCAAGCAGCATCTTGAGATGGTGCCGATGGAAAAAAATGAACGTGTTGATATCGTGAGGTCATTAGGATGAAAGATGCGGGCGAGGAAAAAAAGGTATTCCATTCAATCTGCCGAGAACTGTTAGTAATCTATGATGAGCATCCTTTACCTGATCAACTATGTCAGTTTGCAGGCGAAGATATTCTTGCCCAGTTGAGGGTTATTTCAGAAGATATCTTTAAAAAGTGGTGCAGCTGGAAAGAGAACAAACAGATGACTGATGATGCCGTAAAAAAAATAAGCGAGCCAGCTATAGAAGATGGAGATAAAGATGCTGTTATGCTGGTGGTGGATAAAAGCCAATCTGAACACAGGTCGATTGATGATGAAAAGCAAATAGAGCAAGAACGCATTACAATAGACCTCTTGCATGAGCCGCGAATTGAGCTATGCCGGGCCGATGTAGGGGCAAAAGATTTTCTTCCCCTACGTGCAGATGAACAAAATACAAATGATACAGAAACAACAGGGATAGAAAAAGCTATCATTTCTAATGATAGAAATTATGAAAAAATACGCAATGTACACGAAATAGACATGCCGACTCAGAATCTACAGATGAATCATGATTCACATCAAACAAGAATGATGCTCATAATTCCAAATGCAATGGTCAATACATGGTATTCTGAGAAGATTTTTCATAATGGTGGCCAATTCAGCAAAGTCACCAAAATTGAAGGCACGGAAGAGGCTGGTGTCTGCTATGACAGCGAAACGCAATGCCTGAGCGGAACACCATCCAAACCGGGAGAATTCAAATTTAAAGTCACCTATATCTTAACCACGGGTGGCAGTGGTTTCGCTTACCACACTTTTGTGGTGAATCATGATCCGAAATCGTTATGGAAAGATATTCCTTCAGATACCAGCGTGAAATTCTGGAAAAAGGATGAGGATGCCCACGAGGAGGACGGACAGAACGGCTGGAAGCTCGTCGCCGCGAGCAAGCGAGGTAGGTCCCATGCCCATGAAGGAAAATGCCGGGATGATGATTTTGCTCTGATTGGCAAGCATCCTCAACAATGGCATATTCTTGCTGTGTCTGATGGCGCAGGTAGCTGTCAGTATTCCAGAGAAGGTGCCAAGATAGCAGTGCAGGAATCGTCAAAACTGCTGGCGGAAAAGCTGACGGAGCACAACGATGCTCTCTTTGAGGCCGTATCTGCTTGGGAACAGGCGGGCCAATCAGATGAGACAGCAAAGCTACTCAGACAGAAGCTCTATACTGTATTTAGCCAAGCGGTTTACGCTGCAATCAATACCATTCATCAGACCAGTAAAAAAGAAGAGAGCAAGTTTCGTGATTTTTATGCTACGCTATTGCTGGCAGCCCATAGAGAGATAAAAGGCAAACATTTCGTGGTCGGATATTGGATCGGCGACGGTGGCATGGCTGTATATCAAGAAGGTCGCTCAGTAACGCTGTTAGGGCAGGCTGACAGCGGCGAATATGCAGGACAGACCCGTTTTCTCGATCCAGAGGCTAATAACGGTGAAGATATCATGCAGCGGATATCCTTTGCGTCTTTTGATACGATGACCGCGCTGATTTTGCTTACAGACGGAATCACGGATCCGATTTTTGAAACCGATCACAGGTTGAGCCAAAGCGAGTGCTGGGATCAATTCTGGCAAAAAACGATTCAAAACCAGCTGTCTGCTGAATCAGGAAAAACTGCTGCCAATTTGATGAACTGGCTTTCTTTCTGGTCGCCGGGCAATCATGATGACCGGACTATCGCCTTGCTCTACAAGGAGAACGAGCTGTTATGATTCAAGTGCGCAAGGCTAAAGCAAAGAACGGGACAATTGTCGAATATCTTGATGAGATCATTGGCTCCGGTGGGATGAAGGACGTGTATTTCACCCCTGACCGCAAGCATGTTGTCGCTTTTTTCCGGGACAAGCAGGACAGACAGGCGCAGGAACGGCTTGAAATGATCACCGGGGTCTATCGTGAGCGGATTTTTAATCAGGAAGGCGGCGCATACTGGGAGAATCTATTCTGCTGGCCCAGCCAAATGGTTGAAGATGACAAGGGCAGGATCGGCGTAGTAGTATCTACCTATCAGAATCACTTCTTCTTTGCAACAGGTTCAGTCAACAGCGATTTTCTCAAGATCAAGGGCAGAGAAAAAGAAGGTAAATGGTTTGCCTCGCCAAGCAACAGGAACAAATATCTTGATCCTGCGGAACGCGGCTGCTGGCTTGATTATCTGCGGATTTCAATTTTGCTCAGTCGGGCTGTGCGGAGGATGCACGCTGCCGGGCTGGCACATTCTGATCTTTCCTATAAAAATGTGCTGATCGATCCGGCAGGTGGCCATGCCTGCATCATCGACATTGACGGTTTGGTAGTACCGGGAAAATTCCCCCCGGATGTGGTAGGCACACCGGATTTCATTGCCCCAGAGGTGATCAAGACCTGTCGCTTAGACAGAACAGACCTGAACCGAAAATTGCCCTCCATTGCCACCGACCGGCACGCCTTAGCAGTGCTGATCTACATGTACCTTTTGCTTCGCCATCCTTTGCGCGGGGACAAGGTGCATGATCTTGACGACCCGCAGCGGGATGAAGACCTGTCAATGGGCGAACGCGCCCTCTTTGTTGAGCATCTGGCTGATCGTTCTAATAAAATTCGCTTGGACAATCTCAAGCCCTTAGAACTACCTTGGAAGGACACCGCTGCTTTGCCTTGCCAGATCACCGGGCCGTATCTGAGCAAACTTTTCCAGCAGGCATTTGTTGACGGGCTGCATTGCCCCGAAAAACGGCCCACAGCAGATGAATGGGAGCAGGCTTTGATCAAGACGGTTGATTTGCTTCAGCCTTGCGCCAATCCGCAGTGCGAGCAGAAATGGTATGTCTTTGACAATACTAAATCGCCCAAATGCCCGTTTTGTGGAACAGCGTACAAGGGTAAGCTGCCAGTCCTCAATCTTTATTCCAGCCGCCATGACGGCAAGTTTTTGCCAGACAATCATCGTTTGATGGTTTATACTGGTCAGTCGCTTTTTCCTTGGCATGTCAATCGAAACATTGTACCCAACGAACGGCTGTCTTTGCAGGACAGGCAGCGAGTTGGATATTTTATTTTTCACAACAGCACATGGCTGTTGGTCAATGAGCGTTTGCCCGGCTTGATTGATCTTGCCAGCAAGCAGCCGGTTCCGCCCGGCAGCAGAATCGCCCTCAGCGACAACAGTCAGATTTTGTTTTCAAAAGAAAATGGCGGTAGATTAGCGCACATCCAGTTGGTGGATGCATGATTTCCCGCATAGCTTTAACGCAAGGAGAATAGACTGCATGTATCACGTTAAAGGGCTTTCACATCAGGAAGTCATGACCTCCAGAGTTGCGCATGGCTCTAACCAGATCAGCACAGTAGAGACTGAAACATTCTGGGATAAGTTGATTGACAATTTCAAAGACCCAATGATTGTCATTCTGACAGTTGCCTTGGTTATTGTCACCCTTTTAGCTCTGCTTGGATTTGCTGAATGGTATGAAGGGATTGGTATTGCTGCTGCGGTTGTTTTGGCTGCGTTAGTAGCAACGATTTCTGAATTCAAAAATGAGCAAACTTTTCAGAAGCTCCAAGAAGAGGCCTCCAGAATTAGAGTCAATGTTTTCCGAGATAACAGCGTGTCTGTTATCAGCATTGATGACATAGTGGTCGGAGATATGATTCTTCTCCAGCCAGGAGATAAAATTCCGGCAGATGGCTCTCTCATTCAGGGCAAAGTCAAAGTGAGTCAGGCTGCCCTGACTGGCGAGCCAGAGGCGCGGACTAAAATCCCTGGTGCAGCAGATACTGCCAATCTGGAAGACCCTCATGCTGTGTTCAGAGGAACAATTATTGAAGACGGCGAAGCAGTCATGGAGGTGCAGCAGGTTGGTGACAAGACGCATTTGGGTAAATTGGCTGAAGGATTGAAAACCGATGAGCGTCCTGGGCCACTGCGGGTAAAGCTGGCACATCTGGCCGACCGTATTGCCTTGTTTGGATATATTGCCGCACCGCTGATTGCTGTGGTTTTCATGTTTAAAGCAATTTATTTGGACAACGGCGGCGAGGCAGCGGCCATGGCCGCCTATATTGCCAATTGGCACAAGCTGATTTACGATCTTGCCATCGCCCTGATTCTGGCGGTGATCATTATTGTTGTGGCTGTTCCAGAGGGTCTGCCGATGATGATTGCCGTGGTTTTGGCACAGAACATGCGGAAGCTGCTCAAATCCAACGTGCTGGTACGGCAGCTGCTTGGTGTAGAGACTTCTGGTAGCCTTAATCTCCTTTTTACTGATAAAACAGGTACTATCACCAAAGGGCAGATGGAAACCGTGGGCTTCCTTGCGGTGGCCGATGAAGAAACCGGAACTGCTATGATTCAGTACAATTCCTGCGAGGAGCTGCCGAGGAAAAATGCTCATCTGCTCGATGTCTCGCTGCGAGAGAACACTTCCTGTGTGGTGAATTGCAATGCGAATAAAGAATCTGAACGGATTGTAGGCGGCAACAGCACTGACCGTGCGTTGTTGAAATTCGTCCGGGCAGATATCAAAGAATGTCAGTATGAAGAGAAATCCTTTGAGCAGGTAGATGAACTGCTTTTC
This sequence comes from Candidatus Electronema aureum, assembly GCA_004284765.1. Classification (GTDB taxonomy): domain Bacteria; phylum Desulfobacterota; class Desulfobulbia; order Desulfobulbales; family Desulfobulbaceae; genus Electronema; species Electronema aureum. The sequence continues at coordinate 104,704 of NQJD01000003.1, read as the reverse complement.
AATTCTTCCCGGAAATTTTCCGCAGTTCGCCTACAAGAGAAGGATGGTCAACGGATGACCTATCTCAAGGGGGCACCAGAAAGAATTCTCAATAAATCTAGTTCATTCTACAATAGCCAAGGAAATCTTACAGCTCTTTTAGCCTCAAAAAAAGAGGCTATCTTTAAGGAGATTGACAGCAAAGGCGACAAGGGCTTTCGTTTGATCGGCCTTGCCTTGACCGAAGAGGATATCCCAGAAAGTTTAGACGACATTGAAGATCATCTCTGCCTGCTTGGATTTGCAATGATCCGCGATGATCTGCGTCTTGACTCTGCTGTCACTATCAAAGAGTTACACAGTGCTGGAATTCAAGTGGTCATGATTACCGGCGACCGCAAAGGTACAGCAGAAGCGATAGCTAAAGATGCTGGGCTAATCAGTTCAGCAGAGGATATTATTTTAACCTCTGAAGAGATGACCAATATTTCTGATGAGAAGCTGAAAGGTATTCTTCCTCGCTTGCGCGTTGTGGCAAGATGTTTTCCTTCAGACAAATCTCGTTTGGTGAAGATAGCTCAGGAAATGGGCATGGTAGTCGGCATGACTGGTGACGGAGTCAACGATAGTCCGGCCTTGAGTGCCGCTGATATCGGTTTCGGACTCGGCAGTGGCACTGAGGTGGCAAAAGAAGCCTCAGACATTGTTGTGCTTGATGACAATATCCGCTCTATTGCCAGCGCGGTGCATTATGGCCGGACTATTTATCGGTCCATTCAGAAATTCATCACCTTTCAGCTCACGGTCAGCGTATCCGCGATTTCTATCACCTTTCTCGGACCCTTTTTAGGTTTCGAGTTGCCGCTGACCATGATTCAGCTCCTCTGGGTGAATCTGATTATGGATTCCTTAGCTGCCTTAGCCTTTTCAGGAGAACCGCCACTGCCTGAATACATGGAGGAAAAACCGAAAAAACGGGATGAAAAGATCATCACATCCAGCATGTGGCAGTCCATCCTGTTCAACGGCTTTTTCACTACCGCGATTTGCGTGTCCTTTTTAAAGGCGGACAGTATTCGCGGACTTTTTGCCACTGAGGAAATCTTCATGACCGCCTTTTTCGGGGTGTTCGTGTTCTTAAGCAACTTCAACAAGTTCAATGTCCGCGTAGAAGGATTGAACCTTTTTGATCATCTCGCTGCCAACAAGGGATTTCTGAAAGTGGTGAGCATGATCTTTATCATTCAGGTCATCATCACCTACATAGGCGGCGAAGTATTCAGAACAGTTTCCCTTGGTATTCAGGATTGGTTCTGGGTTGTTGTCTTTTCTGTGGGAATTATTCCTTTTGATCTTGCGAGAAAATATCTTTTCAGCAAGCACAAGAAAACAGTCTAAGAGAGACAGCTGACAACCTTGTTTAATGCCGGGGTGAATTCTTGCCCCGGCTTGCGTTTTATTGCCGAGCAGGGATGCGTTCAGGATAAATAGGCACAGCCTATTCGGGGTGATTATTTTCTCACAGCATCTCGGTTTCGGCGAACGGCTTTGTGCTGACGTGGGGAACCGTTAACGAGACGATCGGTGAGCTGATCTTTACCAAGGAGGGAGCGTAGCGCGAGGAGCTATCATTAAAAGCCCTTATATCATCTTAATGATGATCAGATTCATCTATCTTTAGAAGTTCATAAAAATGTGTAAATTTTGAAAATTTCATTTCTGTCTCGATTTTAAATGAAGCATTGCAAGTTATTTTTGACAGAGTTACCTCTGAGCGTGAAGTGAGGAAATCAGAAGACATTTTTCCTTTGTATATATTTTTTTCTATATCTTCAAAATAGAAAGAATTCGTATTTAAATTCGCTCCGATTAAATAGCCTTCTTTTTCGAGATATTCCTTTTTTGAATAATTTGCATTATTAACATTTCGCTTTATTTTTTCAACGTCGGAATAATTTAAATACATCGATCCACTCTTGTGTTGCAGTATAAATTCATATTTATTACTTAATATTTCCTTGTAATATTCAAAGAAAGCTAAAATTAATTCTTTTGGTATTAAATCAAAATAACGCCGAATGTCATCGGGAGAACTTTTCAAAAAAAGATTAGTTATTTCTGGAATGTAGGTAGAAATTGCATTTTTTGCGCTTTCATTCTCTGTTGTAGCTGTGACTGCGAACGATGCTGCTTTAAGAGCAACAGCACTGAGTTCGTAATCGTCTGAAGTTATACATCTATCTACAGCTTTATTGTATAATGGTAATTTTGAAACTAAATTTTGAGTAGTTTTTAGAAAATTCGAAAGTTTATTGAATGATAGCGTGTGTTTTGAAGTGGTTTTACTTGACAGTATGAAACATAGCTCGCCAGGGTCAAAACCGTATAAAACTGAATTAATTATATCTTTAGATAGAGCAGGAATTTTTTCTTCTTTTGGGGGTAAAGCATCTGTTGGGATATTAGAGAAATCTAATTCAGCGACAAACGATACGTTTCCATCTTGGTTGAGATCATATATATGAATATTTTCAGCATTTATGCAATCATACAGTGCAATCCCTCCTGATGCCAATGCTCTAATTTTCATAATAGAGATCGGAACATGTAGATATCTAATTATTCCACATTCATCTTCATCGATAAAATAATTTAAATAGAGACTCTCTTCTGCTGAAGATATAAAGAGTAATGGAAATTCGTACTCCATAAGAGTTAAAAAATGTTTTCCAGGAGAAAAAAAACTTGGAATCTTCTGACGATAATCCTGCCAATTGAAATTCATAATTCAATTATCTCGAATAATTTGTTAAAATTCTCTCTTTTTTCTGGCGATATCCAAAAACTATAATGAAGAGACTGAGTTCCTGTTTGTTTTATAAGACCGTCATCGTAATTGATTTTCCCGACAGCTTTTTGCCATTTTTTGAAGATAGGATATAATATTGCTGTCTTATTCAAATAATCTATATCAGTTCCACAAGAAATTGATCGTCTTTGGCACGGGTCTCCGTCTGGATGTATTTTCTTATCGTGAGCTGTACGAAAATCATCAGAGACTGGTGGACTATGCTTTACAAACACATAAATCAATCCTTCGTACTCTCTCGCATCATTTGGCGGGCAATTTTCAGGGAATCCATAATGTGTCCAATTCATAATTAGTGATTATAACGGAATATTTGACAATAGAAAAATGAAATTTCTGTGAAGTGTCCCGCAAAGTTTGTATTCAACCCTTTGGATTGGAAGCGTGTAACTAAACATGATGAAGTCTAAAAAGTCAACAATAAACCGCTGGATAGTTTCTCCGCCAAAACTCTTTTTCCTGCTCCAGTTCAACTCTCGTTCATTTCCTTTCCCCCTCAGAAGGCGGTTTTGGCTCATCTTTCGCGTCTGTCGCCGCATCTGCGGGCTGTGGCGGAGATTGAGATTCATCAGGCACAGGCATTGCTTTTTGCTTCCTTCTCTTTATGATATAATATTCAATTACGTGACTCAGGAAACCTCCTCGTCTCTTTGGGAGCCGCACAGGTATTTTAAATTTCACCTTGCTCAAATTAGGAGCCGGAGGAGCTGGCGGGATAACCACAACTAATTTGTTGTTTTCAGGTTTAACCGCTATCTCAAACTCAATGTCAGCCTCGCCGGTTTTCCCATCTTTGTTCGGAATAATCTCGCCGTATAAAATCTGCTTTTGGGCATCCTTTGTTCCGCCGAATATATCTTTCAATGCTATTTCGACAAACTCTCTGAGTTCCATCAGGTTTTCTGCTTGATTTGTTTGGAAATTGTATGCTATGTTTTTCACGCACTTTTCAGTGCGGACTCTCGGCCTAGCACCACGCTTGAGCTTAAAACCTATCAAATAGTTTCGCTATGAAAAAGTTTACTTTCTTGCCTCATGATCTCAAAGGAAGGAATTGTTGAATACGTTTGAAATCTTACTCTTCGGCATCAGCGGCGGCAGGTTAGAGCCAGAGCAGCGGCAGAGGATCGAAGGCTGTGGTGCGGTGGTCGCGTCAAAGCGACACCACGAGCTGCTGCACGGTCTGGGTATCCACTGGATCGCCATCAGTCCGGTCGAGGACATGATTTTCGAGCTGGCTGTGGCCCTTCAGAGCGGCGATGTCGCGGTCTTAGCCTCTGGTGACCCGCTTTTTTTTGGCATCGGCCGCACCTTGATCGAACGTTTTGGTGTAGAACGGGTAGAGATTTTTCCGGCCATTTCCGCTGTGCAGTTAGCCTGCGCCCGCTTCAAAATTCCTTGGGACGATCTTTGTTTGATCAGCTTGCATGGCCGCTCGTTTGATACGCTGGCAGGCAAAATTCTCTCGCAGCCGAAGGTGATGCTCTTCACTGACCATCGCCGCAGCCCCAACCGAATAGCTGCTGACCTCTTGGTTTTGTTGGAGGAATACGGCGATCATGAGCGGATAGAACGACTACATGTCCGAGTGGCAGAGAATCTCGGCTGGCCAGACGAGCGGCTTTGGGAAGGCAACATTGAGGAGGCAGCGCGGCAGCACTTTGCTCCCTTAAATATGATGCTGATCGAGCAGACGGCGGAGGAGAATCAGGCAGGTGCTGACTGCGTTTTCGGCCTGCAAGAGGATGAAATCTGTCACTCTCGCGGTCTAATCACCAAGGATGAGGTGCGAGCCGTGATTCTGCATCGGCTCCGCCTGCCGCAGAGCGGGGTCTTTTGGGACATCGGCGGCGGCTCCGGTTCTATCTCAGTCGAGGCGGCGCGGCTCTGTCCGAATCTCTCCGTCTATGTGGTGGAGCAGAAGGAAGAAAGCTGGAACAACATCCGGGCCAATATTGTTCGCTACAGCCTCTATAACATCACCTTGGTGCGCGGCCAAGCCCCGGATGTCTTTCCTAACCTGCCTGACCCAGATCGAATCTTCATCGGCGGCAGCCGAGGCCTGTTGGCTGAGATTATCGCTCCCTGCGCCCAGCGGCTCAATCAAGGCGGCAGATTAGTGGTCAGTGCGGTACTACAAAATACGGCAGAGCAAGCCCCATTGCTGATGTCTGCTAATGGCTTAGAGGCGGATGCCCGCACTATCTCGGTCACGCGGGAAAGAAAAGAATACGGCGAGGACGGAGAAGACTCCAGCCTGCGGCTGAACCCAATCACTATCATCACCGGGAAAAAATGACCGCAGTGGTCTTTTTCCGCTAGCATCAAGCTACTCCGCATTATTCGCAGCCCTGATATCCCCAACTTCCTTGGGTAGCCAGCGCAGACCGCCCTTGAAGCCGTAGCACCTGATCACATACAGTGTTTGCAGCACCTCGCTGCCGAACCACGGCGAGGTGCGACGAAGGACAATCTCCCGCTCCGGCTTCACTTGCTCAAACACCTCTCGCAGGATCATGTCCATCCCCTTGTGTTCATACACACCCACCGCATCCATGCCCAGCAGCAGCTGATCATCAAACCAGAAGTCATAGACATTAGGCCGTGACCAGCGGTTAATCGACACGGTGCGCGGCTGTCCCTGCATATAAAAGGCCAGCTCACTGGCAAATTGGTAGCGCAGGCCGAAGACAAAGGTTTTGTCAGGCCGCTTCATCCGCCTCAGCTCTTGGTCAACTGCCTGAGCCATCTTATCCCATCCCTTGGTTTCGTGGGCGGTTCTATCCCATTGTACCGGTATCGGTAGCACAGGGTACCAGAGCTGAAGCATGACTGCTGCGGACATCACCATCGCCACGCCAACTCCGACATTCCACCACCGCTGCTTGGCATACAGAGCCGCAGCCAGCAGCAGACCAGTCAGGTAGGCCGGAGCAGGCCAGTTGCCGTAGATGCGCACATGCAGGGCCAGCAGACTGAAGACGACAAAACCCGGCAGAGACATCCAGATGAGGAAGCGCGTCCGTTCTTGTGGCAGGCTGCTGCGCCAGCCTTGCACCCACGCCGCGAGGATAAAGAGGAAAATCAGTGGTGAGAGCAGTCCGGCTTGGCTACCGAAGAACTCGGCCAGATACTCGGTGGTGAAGAGCGCGGTGTTATTCGCTCCGCCTTGAAACAGCACGTGCCGGAATGTCACCCAGTTGTGGTGCGAGTTCCAAATGACGACTGGCGTGAACAGCGATAGCCCAAGCAGCAGACCCAGCCAAGGCTTCCAGCTCAACAGTCGCGTGCGGTATGCGCCGGTAAAAATCAGGGCGCAAAAGAGCGAGGGAAGAAAGAGCAACATGGTGTATTTGGACAGCAATCCGAGACCAAAGCACAGGCCGGTGAGCAGCCAGTGCCGCAGTTTGTCCTCTTCCGCAGCTACGGCGGCATGATAGCAGGCCGCAGCCCAGCAGGGCAGGAGCAGGCCGTCTGGTGTGGCAATCAAGGCGGCACCGTTGAGAAGCAGGAGCGACTGACTGACGACAGCAGTGTGCAACGCAGTGCGCCACGAAAACCAGCGGGCGGCCAGCAGGTAAAGATAAAATGAGGCAATGCTCATGCCCAGCACGGTCGGCAGGCGGACAGCAAACTCGTTTTGACCAAAGAGCGTGGTTGTCAGCCAGATCGTCCAAGCGATCATCGGCGGGTGGTCGTAATAGCCTAAGTCAAGATAGCGGCTCCACTGCCAGTAGTTGGTCTCATCTGGACTAAGGAGGAAATGGCCGCTGATCAGCAGCCGCACTGCCAAGCCGAGAGCCAGAATCAGCCAAACAAGGCGGCGGGAAGATTGTTCAGTCATTGGTGCTTGCTGCATCAAGGTTCGTTTAATGTTTTTTGTGCAATGCTGCATGGGTCGGAGGTGCCGCTTTGGTGCGAATACAAGAATCCAACCATAAACGCATGAAAGTATCAACACAAACACCACGCCTGTCATTCCGAGTACAGCGAAAATTTTCCCTGCCGGATGCGCGGTAGTTAAGGGGAAAATTCTGTATGCACAAGGCAAGTGGCCGCGATTGGCGTATTGATTTTTTTTCAAAAGGTGATAAGATGTTATATCTTGATGATGATATTTAAAAAAATGTAACTTGATTACTGTCTCTTGCTGAACAAAGCAGGAAGTAATCATAAAAAATGTTACTAATTCAAAAACAGGCATTGCTACCATTTTAAAATGGATAGAAATGAGAAATGTTTTGATCTTTACTTCATTATGAAGTCACACCTGTGTGTGATGTTTTTTTATCCCCATGCTATTTACTACTATTAACAACCAACATCTAAGCCTAAAAAGGAGAAGCAAATGGCTAAAATCGCAATTCTGTACTGCAAACAAATCAAGGATCATTCTTGCATCGCCTGCGCCAAGTGCTACAAGGGCATGGCGGAAAAGAACGGTGAGTTCGCCCGCTACAAGGATGAGGAGATTGAGCTGGTGGCAATGACCGACTGCGGTGGCTGTCCCGGCCTAACTGTGCCGCGCGTCAAACTGCTGAAAGAGACCACCAGCAATATCGGCAGGCCGATGGAAGTGGTGCATCTCGGCACCTGCATCAAGGCAGCGATGGAGACCGCAGGTTGCCCGCTGATGTATGAAGATTTGAAGATTACGCTGGAGAAGAAATTCGGGGTGCAGGTGGTGCTGGGGACGCACTCCTATTGATGCGCTGCTCAACAAGGAAAATCTGTTTACTGCCTTGAGGCGATATGGTCGCTCTGTGGCTGCACGGTGTCCTCCATGCCGCTGTGCAGCCACAAGAACAGGAGAAAAAGGGCGAAAAAAGTCAGGAGATACTGCCAGATTTGCATTTTTTCTTTCGGCGAGGTAACGGGTGGCAGCAGTGGTTCAGGCGGTAATTCGCCAGCAGCAAAAAGAGCTATTTCTTTCTCTATATCCTCGTCCTCGGAAGGATCATGTTGTCTTTTCTGCGTTCTGCGTTCTTTGAGATCAGGAACGACCAAGGGTGGAAATTCGAGCTGTTCAGCAGATTCTTCTGTCTGAATTCGTTTCGTTGCCGCTAACTCGGTCGCTTTCAGGTCTGCAACTAAAGAAAGCGTCAGATCAGGAAACTGACGGGAAAATTCAATCACACTCCAGAGCTGATTTGCCGTTGGACTGTTACCGTGTTCAGCAGACTTGCTTGAGGGTGGAGTTGTTTTACGAGCAGATGTTGTTTCAGGAATATTCAGGAACATAGCTTTTCCCCCTCCTTGCAGACCAGCTGCCGTCGCCTTTCTTTCAGGAACTACATAGTCATACCAAGAACAATCGATTGGCTTTGCTCTCTAATGCAGATGATTAGTTGTACACCGAAAAAGAAATCTACGAAAGTCCTATTCAAGCCATCTTCTCTTTGGAAAAATTGATTAATCACCCTCTGCCTCAACCTGCAAGAAGCTGCCATAAATCTCCAGATTTAGTTCAGCAAAAAAGGTCTCCATAAACTCATGCCGTTTGCGAGCAACCTGCCGCCCAACTGCAGTCAGCATCTGGCCGCGTACCTTAGACATCTTGACCTGAAATTCGCGATAGGCGGTGTCCTCGCCGGAATAAGCTTTCGTTCTCGTATGATCCAGCTCGGCGTTGTGCAACCGCGCCCCGATCTGCCCAGCAAAAAGGAAAGCTCGGCCTATACCGATAGCACCGATTGAATCTAACTTGTCGGCATCAAAGATAATGTTTGCCTCTATAGTTTCCGGCTCAGTGCTGCCCCGAAAGCGATGGGCGCGGATGCAGTGGCAGATTGCGACTTGATCTTCCTCGCTGTAGCCCAATTCGCGGAGAATCGGCTCTGCCATGTCCGCGCCGAGGTCGGCATGACAAAGCGCGCCTTGGCTGCGGCTTTCCTCACTCCGGCCAATATCGTGCAGTAGGGCTGCGGGAATCAAAATATCTAATCGTGCGCCCACGCTGCGGCCTATAGCCAGTGCGTTTTGCAAAACCCGTTCGGTGTGATCCGGGCCGTGCGAACCACCCGCCTCTGTGCAGTATTGTGCGCTGATCTGGCGGAGAGCGGCTAACAGCTCTGGGGGAATTTCTACTGTTTCGTTCTTCATCTGCTCGTCTCACCGAAATATTCTTGTAACAGCCAGCGCAGACCGAGGAGCAACAGCTCTTCGTCATCACCGGCTAACGCACGAAGCTCCAAGACCGAAAGGGGGCGTTTCATCATGATTCTGCCGTCGGCCATCTCTTGACGGAAAAAATCTACGTTGTACAAGGCCATGATGTACTGATCCATCTGCGCCTGCGTGAGCCGAAAACCTGCTTGAATCTGAGGATGCTGAAATAAGCTCAGGAGCTGATCGTTGCAGCAGTTGAACTCAGTCAGCCCTTGGGCTTGAAAATATTCCGGCGCAGTCTGCGCTTGCTGTTCAGCAAAACCAAGACAATGCGGCTCCCGCAGTAAAACAAAACGCTCGGCGAGTGTATCATCTGCCCGACGCGAGGCACCACGTCCGGCAGGATAGGCCCGGCAAGCAGCGGGCCGGTCGTCATAAACGCTACACCCTTCGTCGGTGACAAAGACGCAGCTGGCCCTGCCGTCGTCGATCATAGTCAAGAAGCAGGCAGGAAAAATCATGCCCTCCTCCCAAGCCACGATCACGTATTGTTCAAGAAAGCTGCCGGAATCCAACCCTAACCGTTTTTTCAAGCGCAGTAGGTCATAAGGAGTGAGGGCGAGGTCAAGCTGGCGACAGCATTCGGTGAAACAGGTCACACCGGGATGGCAGGCGAAGCAAAATTTTTCATCAGCTGCAAGGGGTTGGCAGTGTTCAGGAAGATGGGCGGTCATGGCAATGTATTGGTGGGGAATGAGAGAATTCATGCAGCTGAATTGATTTTCCGGTACCCAGTGCTGGTCCAGTATTCATCGAAATACTCCTGAAGGAGCCAGCGCACGGCCAAAAGCAGCAGAGGTCGGTCATCACCGGCGGACAACGAGCGAAATTCCATCGGTGAAAGAGGCTGCTTCATTTTGAGCCTGCCCGTCATCAGTTCCCGACGGAAAAAATCTAAATTATACAGGGCCATGATAAACTGATCCGCCTGCGCTCGATTGGGACGAAAGCCCGCTCGGACGTGCGGGTGGTGGAGCAGCTGGAGGAGCTGATCGTTGTAGCGATTGTAATCAGCCAAGCCTTGGGTCTGGAAATATTCCGGTACGGTATGCTGTTGTCCAGTGGCAAAGCCGAGGCAGTGCGGCTCTCGCAACAGCACATATTGCTCAGTCACCGTGCCATCGACCCGGCGTGAGGCACCGCGTCCGGTGGGATAGGCTCGGCAAGCAGCGGGCCGGTCGTCATAGATGCTGCATCCTTGCTCTTTGACAAAAACGCAGCTGCCCCGACCATCGTCAACTGTGGTTAGGTAGCAGTGCGGAAAGCGCATTCCTTCTTCCCATTCAACAATCACGTAGCGTTCAAGAAAGGCTCCAGAATCCAACTTGAGTCGGTTTTTCAAACGCAACACATCATAGGGCGTGAGGGCAAGGTCGAGTTGGCGGCAGCATTCGTTGAAGCACGCCACGCTGGAATTACAAGAAAAGTGAAAGGTGTCGCTGCTGCTCATGGCGCGACAGTATTCGGGTATCTGGTTGGTTACTGATAATATTTGCGTGGTCATAATGGGTAGGCTTTAGCAGAAGAGGAAATACCTAATGTGCAACTCTTTCTTAAAAAAGATGCCCGATCCATTGGGCGCATTCTGTAGAATAGCGGTATCTAAGCCCTATTCACAAGGAGTGCGCCAATGGATCGAGACAGTTTTATTGCGAAGCTGCGGGTCTACTACCCCGCCGCTTGCGACGCATTTTTAAAATCACTTATCCAGACCTTGATAAACAAAAGGCATACCTTTTGCATGTCAAAAGCTATACCTTTTGCGAGGCAAAGCCTATGCCTTTTGCATGGCAAAACCTATGCCTTTTGCGAGGCAAAACCTATGCCTTTTGTCTCGCAGAAGGTTGGGGTTCTCATGCTTGTTAGGGTTTAGTGCCTCACCCCAACCTACGAGACTTTGTTAAGAGTTGCACATTAGGTGAGGAAATGTCTATGAAGAAATATATTAGACCTCTTGCTCAGTCATCCGCAAGGACTTTTTAGCCGCAGACTGTCTAAGGTCTAACGCTGAGGTTTTGCACTGTTTATTATTTCATTTTCGGCGTGAACGCTTTTTTGTCCCACTATACGCTAAAAACCGTCCTCTGTCACCTGCTGCCCGTGCAGTCCACGCTGGACAATCCGTAGATGCCGGTTTACAATAGCTCCTTCCAAGCAGCTTTGAGTAAGGCGCATGATTTCTGAATACTTTTCAGCGGAAAAAGAGACAAGCGGGCACGATAGACATGGACAGTTATAGCATCGGCATTGACACCGGCGGCACGTGTACCGACGGCGTTCTGATCAGCAATTCCACCCTCCAAGTGGCATATTCGGTCAAAGAGCCGACCACCCACCACGATCTCGGCATCGGCGTGGGCCGAGTACTGCAACGGCTGTTAGCCTCTGGGATTTCGCCAGAAGCGATCAATCGGCTGTCTGTCTCCACTACTCTTGCTACCAACGCGGTGGTTGAAGGCCGAGGGGCGCGGGTCGGCTTGCTGGTTTTCGGCCATGTCCGTCATTTCAAGCTGCCTGTGACTGCCAGTGTTTTCATGAAAGGCGGTCACAAAATCACCGGCGACGAGGATGAGCCGCTTGACGTTGAAGGACTAGTGGATGCTGTTCGGGCGATCCGAGGCGAAGTTGACAGCTACGCAGTGTGCAGTGCCATGTCGATTAAAAATCCGGTGCATGAGCTGGTAGCGGAAGAAGCCATTGCCATTCTCGATCCTAAACCGGTTTTCTGCTCGCACCAAGTCAGCGGCAGTCCGGGTATGCACGGGCGGGCGGCTACAGCCTGCCTGCACGCCCGACTGATGCCGCTGATGGTTGGCTTTCTTTCTTCAGTGCAGATTTCCATGCTTCGAGCTGGCCTGAGCTGCCCAGTGACGATTATCTGCGGCAGCGGCAGAGGCGCAGGCTTGGACGAGGCAGTGCAACGGGCGGCGATCACCGTGGCCAGCGGCCCGGCGGCTACGGCTCGTTTCGGTTGCACAGCCGGAGAGCAAACCGCGTTAGTGGTTGATGTCGGCGGCACCACCACCGATGTCTGCATGATCCGCGATGGTCATCCGGTTCTCAGTAGCGAAGGCTGCCGGATCGGCCAGTGGCAAACCCACATTGAGGCCGTTGATATGTACACAGCAGGCGGCGGTGGCGATTCCCATGTCATTTGCTCCGCTGACGAACAGGAAGGCTGCGTCCGGCTGGCGACCGCGCGGGTGCAACCGCTGTCCATGACTGTTGATTTGCCTGATCCGGCAGACTGGTTAGGCTGCGGCTTGCGCAACGCTTTGATCATGCCCATCGAAGGCTTAGACGAGCAGGTCGTGGCGCAGGATGAAATCCTCCGCTGTCTGCGCGACCACGGGCCGGTTAATCCTGAAACCTTAGCGTGGAAGACCGGACTGAGCGGCGTACCGTTGGAAAAACGGTTAGAGCGGTTAGCTAATTTGCAGCAAATTAGGATGATTGGTTTCACGCCGACTGATGCCCTGCACGTTCTTAGCAGATTAGCAATCGGCAACAAAGAACAGGCTGAACGCGGGGCAGCTGCGTTAGCCGCTGCTTTGAATATGGAAGTCGAAGCACTCTGCCTGCGCGTGGTTGCAGAAACCGAGCAGACGATAGAAACCATCATTCTTGATTATTTAGCTCACAAAGTCTGGCCTGCCAGCGAGGCCGCGCCATTCCTTAGCAGCCGTGACAACTCGCTGTTTTCCCTCAGTGTAGCGGTGAAAATTCCAATCATCGGCATTGGCGCGGCCTCACGCTGCTTCTTGCCTGCGGTGGCCGAGCGGTTGCGCACCAGCGTTAGCTTCCCGGAGCATTATGAGGTGGGCAACGCGGTCGGCGCAGCCTTGATCGGCAGAGAAGAATTTCCGGCCTGATGAACCTATGAGTTCTCCAGCAGCGTCATGCTGTTGACTGAATTGTCAGGCGGGAATCGCCCGTCTGGAATATACAAAATGAACAGAAGGAGAAAGAACGCAGTGAAAAAGAAAATTTTAGCATCCGCCGCCTTGTTAGTGGCACTATCAGCATCCACAGGTGCAGTTCAGGCCGCCAACATTTTACAGACAGTGGGACGACATCCGGTTTCTCGCCCACTGACAAGCGTAGATGATCTCCGGGCAATGATGCAAGAGATGGGCAACGACATTCAGGATGGCATGAGAAGGGCCGGAAATGTTGATTTGTTTCCTTTAATGCAGGCGCACATTGAGCAAAATCCGCAGCAGATCAGCATCGTTGAGTATCAACCGGGCCAGCACATTGACTGGATGCTTTTCCGTCGCTACGGCCAAGGCCGGGTGAAAGTGGCGAAGGATGTAACTTGGGGCGGTAAGTCTTCATTGTCGGTCTTTGAATTCTCCATTGATAAAAACGGACGACGCTATACGTTTGCCGTGCCGATGCAATGCGGTAACTTGGCTCTGAAAGAGACAGCTCCTGCGCCCGTGGTACAGCAGCAGCAAATTCAGCAAGTTCAGGTACCCGTTGAAGTGATCAAATATGTCGATAGACCGGTGGAAGTGATCCGACAGGTGCCGGTGCAGGTTAATGTTCCTGGCCCGACCGTCTATGTTCCTAAAGAAGTGATCAAGTATGTTGATCGCCCGGTTCAAGTGCCAGTACAAGTGATCAGACAAGTGCAGGTGCCTGGTCCGACAGTTTATGTTCCCAAAGAGGTCGTTAGACAAGTGCGGGTACCGGTTAATGTTCCTGGCCCGACCGTCTATGTTCCTAAAGAAGTGATCAAGTATGTTGACCGGGTGAAGGAGGTACAGGTTCCCGGCCCAGAAAGAATAGTCCGTGTTTCTGGCCCAACCAGAACGGTGGTTAAGAAGATCAGAGTGCAGGGACCGACCAGAACTGTCTATGTTGACAAGCCAGTGATCAAGGAAGTGGTCAAAGTGAAAGAGGTACAGACTGCGGCCACCTGCTGCGAGTCACCCTTCCATTTCGTGGCTGATGGCGGTTATCTTCGCCAGTCTGAGGATGCGGAGTATGGAATCGGCAGGTTAGGCGTGGAGTATGTTCTTAATCCACAGTTCTCTTTCTTAGCCTTGGCCGGTGGAGCAGCGAAAGTAAACGGCGATGCCGGTGCTGATGCCTTCCTGCTTGATTTCTTGGTGCAGTACAACTTTTTCCAATGCTCAACCAACGGCGCAACGTGGTCTCCCTTCTTCATGGGACTCGGTATCGGCGCATGGATGACTAATGGTGAGGATGATGTGCCGAGTGAGGACAGTCAAGCGGATTTCATCGCCGAGCTTGGCCTTCGTCTCTTCGGTAATCCAACCACCACCAGCGTAGCAATTTTCTTGGAAGGCCGGGTGGCAACCGACGAGATCGATGAGCTGGATGAATACGGACGCATCGGCGGCGGCCTGCGGTTCCGCTTCTAAAGTTTCTTGTAAGGTAATGCAGGGGTATATTGCTCCTGCATTACAACTACAAGTATGTATCAGGATATCCTGATATATTCATTCAAGAAGGAAGGAGAGGAAAGCATGAACAGAAATGACGTAATCTTAACCTTGAGAGAAGCAGCGCGTGCGCATAAGCAATGGGTTACAGATGCGCTTGCCTTAATTCAAGGTGTGCCACTTGAAAAGGAAAAAGTACCTGTCAATTCAACTGAGTGTTCCTTCGGTAAATGGTACTACGGAGAAGGGCAGAATTTACGAGACCTGCAAGGCTTCAAGGAAATAGAAGATTCGCATGACAAGCTGCATAGAATTTATATGGAAATCTTCGCGATCATCTTTGGAGAGGTGCAAGGCCCATCATTCTTCAACAGGCTCTTTGGTCTTTCACATAAGATTGCTGCGGCAAATCGTGAAGCTGCAATGGAAAAATTCCACTTACTTGAGCAGCAGTCTGATGCCATCCTGAAGCAATTATTGTTCTTGGAAAAAATAATCGTGGCTCTGGGTGATAAGCAATTAGAGAAATATGGATTGAAGATGGAGTAGGCACGACGACCACAACGGGTAAGCAGCAACGCCAAGGCTCCTTGCTCTCCGAGAGTAAGGAGCCTCCTATGTGTCCAGCAGCCCATCACCTTTCTGCCAACAAACCACACAGAAGCGCATGAAGCACGAGGAAGAGCTGACCGGCAAGCGGATTGTCGAGGGTCGTAGGTTGGCTAATGAGATGCAGCCTGATGTCGGCCTGCGACCCCAGTGCTTAGATGAATACATCGGCCAAGAGCAGGTAAAGAGCAGTCTGCGGGTGTTCATCGAAGCAGCGCGACGGCGCGGCGAGTCCCTCGATCATGTCCTCTTTCACGGCTTCCCCGGCCTCGGCAAGACCACGCTGGCCTGCATCATTGCCAACGAGATGGGCGCGGCGATCAAAACCACCTCTGGCCCGGTGATTGAGCGGGCAGGCGACCTCGCCGCGATCCTTACCAGCCTGCAAGCCGGAGACGTGCTCTTCATTGACGAAATCCACCGTCTCAACAACACAGTCGAGGAAATCCTGTATCCGGCGATGGAAGATTATCAGCTCGACTTGATCATTGGTCAAGGGCCGGGCGCACGTTCGGTCAAGATCGATCTGCCCCGCTTCACGCTGATTGGCGCGACCACCCGCACCGGCCTGCTCACCCCGCCCCTGCGCGACCGCTTCG
Source organism: Candidatus Electronema aureum (assembly GCA_004284765.1). GTDB lineage: Bacteria > Desulfobacterota > Desulfobulbia > Desulfobulbales > Desulfobulbaceae > Electronema > Electronema aureum. Next base: position 89,066 of record NQJD01000003.1, on the reverse strand, counting down.
GTGTGCTACTGCGCTTAGAGTTTTACTCGCCTGAAGAGTTGGTGATGATAGTCAAACGCTCGGCCCGACTGTTCGGCATCGGCATCAGCGACGACGGTGCATTAGAGATAGGCCGCCGCTCGCGAGGTACGCCGCGCATTGCCAACCGCCTCCTGCGCCGAGTGCGGGATTGCGCTGAGGTCGCAGGCAAGGCGGTGATCACCGCCGAGGTAGCGGGTAAGGCGCTGGACATGCTGGCGGTTGACCGCTTTGGTCTGGACGAGATGGACCGTCGCATCCTTCTGGCCCTGATCGACCGCTTTCAGGGCGGGCCAGTGGGTTTGGAGACCTTGGCCACAGCGGTCTGCGAAGAGAAGAACACGCTGGAAGATGTCTGCGAGCCGTTCCTGATCCAATCCGGCTTCCTCATGCGCACGCCGAGGGGGAGAATGGCCACAGCAGCGGCGTATGCGCATTTCGGCAGGACGGTACTGGGGTGAGCAGGAGCGGTTTTGTGCCGAATCAGATGAAACAACAGCAGCTGGAGGGTGATAATGAACACTGGATTAGTGGCGGAAGCCGCCGCGCAGATGGCGGTTCTTCCTTGCAGAATGCAGGAGATGGCACTGCGCTTCATCAGGGAGCTGAGTTTGTCCGGGAAACGCGGCGTACCCGGCAAAAATCTTCTCAAATATGCGGGCACTGCTGCGCCGGACGACCTGAAGGCAATGAGCGAGGCGATTAAAAGCGGCTGCGGACAGGTCGATCATCATGAATGGTAGCTTTCTTCTCGACACCAATATTGTGATCGCCCTGTTTGCCGGAGATGCTTCGGTCATGGCGAACATAGCGGCAGCCGAAGAGGTTTTCATCCCTGCCGCAGTCATCGGCGAGCTGTTTTACGGGGCGAGAAAATCAGGCCGCCCTGCGGAGAATGCGCAGCGGATTGAAGAGTTTGTCGCAGACAATGTGATTCTGAGCTGCGACGCGGAGACAGCGCGGCTTTATGGTGACGTGAAGAGCGGCTTGCAGCGGAAAGGACGGCCAATCCCTGAGAATGACATCTGGATTGCAGCGGTCGCGCTTCAACACAATTTGATCCTGGTGAGCCGGGATGAGCATTTTGAGGCCATAGAATGGATCAGACGCGCAACGTGGTAGAAAAATTCTATAAAGGATGATTGTCAACCGCCATCGCATGAGCATTAAGAATTGAAGCGGCAGAGTAAACCATGCCGCTGAGAGAATTTCGAGCAATCAACAAAGGATGATGACCATGATTCAATCTGTTCGTTCCCTCTGTCTGTCTGTTATGCTGCTTGCAGCAGTCATGCTTGGAATGCTTGTCAGCAGATACGCATTGGCTGAGAGCAGGAACCGTGTGAATAGCGAAGCCGTGATCATCGACAGCAAGATGACCAGCAAAGAAGCGTTTGCTGGCTTATCCACGGACTGCCCAGAGAAAATCCGGCGGCGGCAGAAGCTGATCGAGGTTAAGTATTATTCATCCGACAAGAAGATACATCAAGGTCAGCTGGTGATTGACGCTGATCTTGAAAATGATGTCAAGACAGTGTTCAGCCTTGCATTCAAGCAACGTTTCCCTATTCACTCTGTCATCCCTATTGCAGCCAAACAGTTCGGCTTGGATGATAACCTTTCCATGGCCGCTGACAATACATCTGCATTCAATTACAGGTTCAGCGTTGGTACCACGCATCTGTCAAAACATGCCTACGGCAGAGCCATTGACATCAATCCATTCCAGAATCCCTACATCAAAGGCAATACTGTTCTTCCGAAAGGCGCAAAATATGATCCAGCTGCTGCTGGCACGCTGACGAAGAATCATCCGATTGTCCGAGCCTTTGTGCGGCTGGGTTGGACATGGGGCGGCAGCTGGATTTCACTGAAAGATTACCAGCATTTTCAGAAACCGTTGAAGGAATGATTCATGCCGCACGCTCCGCAGCAATCTAAAAGACCTGATGGACAGGGTTGCGACACGCATGAGCCGGGGCTGTCAGCTGAACGTATCATCAGGCATGGTTCAACCATACTCATCTATTGGTTGAACCATATTGAAGGATAGCTTGAACCATACAAAGATAGTAGTTGAACCATACTTTGCCTATGCTTTAACCTATAAAATATAGCGATCAACCACGCCGCTGAGAGGATCAACGAATAATCAGCAGTGTTCAACCGAACAACTCAACCGCAAGAGGATATGATGCCAGACAACTCAAACAATCCTAATCCGCCGAACAACCCGCCGCATGTGCCGACCCTGGCAGACAAGCAGATCGACCTGTCGCACTTTGACTTGATGGACCTTAATGCGGACGAAATCCGCAGCCTACCTAAGCCAAAGATGGAATTCCCGGAGGCGGCCCGCCAAGTCATCGGCCTGTACCCTGATTTTTCGGACAAACTCCAATTGACCGCAGAGGAATTCGACCCAGACAAGGTGGCAGAGCAGCTCAGTTTGGCCGATCAGCTTATTCCGTATGCCGAATGGCTCGAGCGGCGGGCGGAGCAGGTACGGGAAACGCGGATGTTCCATCTCGCTGATGCCTACCGGGCTGTGCTGCGGGTCTATCACCGGGCAGAGGCGGCGGAGGCATTTGATCCGCAGGTGGGATACGCCTTCGCCTTTCTGGACGATTACTTCGGTATAGGGAAGAAGAAGAGCAAGAAGGAGTAGAGTAGTGCCGACATGACGCATGGGCATAACAGGCAATGAGAGCTACATTACGTAGTTCTTTTAACGTATCAAGGAGGGTACTATGATGTACAAGTTAAACACAGTGTTCAAACAGTCGGCGGCACTGCTGGCCGCAGCACTACTGCTGCTGTCTTTTGCCGCATCCGTCCATGCACATGCGACCAATCTCTGGTGCTACATCGAGAAAGGCCGCGTCTATGTGGAAGGATCGTTCATGGGCAGCGGCAGAACAGTGCAGAACGGCAAGGTGATTGTGGTCAATGAGAAGGGCGACAAAGTCCTTGAAGGCGATACGGACAAGGAGGGCAAGTTCAACTTTGAGCCGCCGTACAAGGGCAAGATGACCATCCTTCTGCGGGTGGATCAGGCACATGATGCAGATTTCGAGCTGACAGAGCAGGATTTTAAAGACGCAGAAGCAGAAGAGGCAAAAGCCGCTGAGAGCAAACCGGCGGAGGTACCAGCAAAGTAAAAGTGCTTCTGCCCATGAAAATGAGCTTTCCGCCTCATTGTCTGGGCAGAGCAGCCTATGCTATCTTAGTTCAAGTTGCTACATTAGCAGCGGGAGGCGCGGCATTGAACGGTTTTCTCAATCAGCCTGATTCTTTGCCCATCTTTGCAATCAACAGAAAGGAGAAAAGAACAATGCAGAACTCTGTCCAAACCATCACTGTCTTGACCGCAGCTCTGCTGCTTGGCGCAACAGCAGCTTCGGCACTGCCGATCAAATCTGGCAACGATAAGGTGCAGGTACAGCTCTACGGCGAAGTTGATCGGGCGGTGATGTATGCTGACGACGGCTATCAGGATAAGATATTTCATGTTGATAACACCCACTCTGAGACCAGAGTGGGCTTGAACGGTGAGGTTACTGCTACTCAATGTCTGACAGTGGGCGGCAATGTTGAGCTAAAATGGGAGGCTAATCCTGCCAGAGCAGTGTCTATGGATGAAGAAAGCATCTCCGGGGAGTTTGCAGCGGAATTGATCGAAATGTATATTAACACCGCGAATGCAGGCAAGCTCTCTCTCGGTCAGGGATCAACAGCCTCAGATGCAAGCTCAGAGGTTGACCTGTCCGGCACGGATATCATCGGCAATGCTGGTGTTGCTGATCTGGGCGGCGGGCTTTCTTTTTATGATGCAGCTGTGGACGGATACAGTGATCTGACAGCGGATGCAGTCTTTCATGGCGGCATCTCCGCAGAAGGTTTAGGAAAGATCAACCGAGTTCTGTACGAGACGCGCTCGTTCGGCGGCTTCACTTTTGGGGCTTCTGCGGGTGAGGAGGAAGTAGTTGACTTCGCTCTGAGCTATGCTGGTGAGTTCAACGGCAATCAGCTGGAAGCCAAGGCAGCATGGTCTAATCCTGGCGAAGGCTATAACCAGATCAACGGCTCTGCCTCGCTTCTACTGAATTCTGGTCTAAATTTCACGGTTGCAGCCTCAAGTAAGGATGTGGACAACATGCCTGCTTACGGTGACGACCCCAGTTTCATGTACGGCAAGATCGGCTACAAGTGCGATCAGTTGTCATCCTTCGGCTCAACCGCAGTTTCAGTTGACTACGGTATTTTTAATAATGCTGATTTGTTGGATGCCGAGCAGGAGGCAACTGCTATCGGTGTGCAGTTTGTACAGGAGCTGTCTGATTATAGCACCCAGCTTTATGCGGGCTACCGAGCGTTCTCTTTGGAGGACAATACCGGGGTTGATTACGAGGACATCTCCGTCGTTATGGCTGGAGCACGGTTGAGCTTCTAAATCGTGTATGCTTGGACAATCAATCGAGGTTGTCCAAGCATACAAGCAGTATTGCTATTGCCACTGAAATGAAGATTCTACTTCACGTCTGCTGCGGGCCGTGTACCGTGTATCCGCTCGATTTCCTTCGGCAGCAAGGACACGAGGTGAGCGGCTGGTTTCATAATCCCAATATTCATCCTTATCGGGAATTCAGGCGGCGGATTGAGGCGTTAGAGGAATTTGCCCGGCAGAAGAACTTTAACGTGGAGATCGACTCCACCTACGGCCTGCGAGCCTTCTTACGCCAAGTAGTCTTTCACGAGGACAGCCGCTGTGGCCTCTGCTATGACCTCCGCCTAACGCCTACAGCGAAACGGGCTGCGATTCAGGGCTTTGATGCCTTCAGCAGTACCTTGCTTTATTCAAAATACCAAAACCACAGCTTGCTCAAGAACAAAGGCGAAGTCTTGGCCCAACAACACGGCATTGGCTTTTATTACCACGACTTTCGCGAAGGCTGGCAGCAGGGCATTGATGCCTCTGTCGCCATGAACCTCTATCGCCAGCCCTACTGCGGCTGTATTTACAGCGAACAGGAGAGGTATGATAAAAAGATGCCACGTAACGTAACACCTGACGAGGCTTCGCAATAACAAAACGGCGTACTCGGCCTCAGTCATCTTTCATCTATTTTCTGTTATAGATGATCTTTTTAGCGTTGCTTTCACAATATCCCACCACCTTGCCTGTCGTTGCTGCACCCTTGGCAACAATGGTCAGCTCATACGCCTTAACCCCTTTAGAAGACAGCTTGGCCTCAATTTCTGCCTTCAGCTTCTCGCAAGATTTAATGACTGGGATTGCGACCACAGGCTTTTGGCCGACTTCAATCATCTGAACAGCAACAACCGGAACGTGCTGGCTCGGTGACGCAGGATCATTTTGAAGCGGAGTAATAGGTTCTTGCGTCGGTTTCACTGAAGGAGGCAAAATGGCAATATCGCTACCCAGTTGCGCATTTTTTTTCGTCTCAACTTGCTTGCTATAGATGATCTTCTTGGAGCCGTCTTCGCAGCGGCCCACAATCTTACCCACCGGACTTACTGCATCGCTGGCGACAATGGTCAGCTCGTAATTTCTCACCCTCTTAGACGTTAGCTTCGTCGCGATCTCATCCTTGAGTTTCTCGCAGGGCTTACCAGCGGCAAATGCTTGACTAAAGCTCAATAGTATTGCGGCAGTTAAAAGAATAAAACGTTTCATAAGCACAGCTCTCCTTGTCAAAAGACAGGAAATAATGAGTAGAGGCGAAAATTCACCGAGTTTTGTAATTTAAAATGATATACAGTCCCATGCCCACTGTGAAGGTGAGATTGGGCAATAATGAGGTGTCGACGCTGCCGCTGGTTTCCATTGCGTAAGAGGCAGCATAAACGTCGCCAAACAGCGTTACAATGAATGCACTGATCAAAATAACCACTCGAAAGGCAATGTCAATATGCTTTTGCAAACACCAACTAAAATACCATGCCACGGCGATGCCGACTGACCAAGGGATTAAAATTGAGAAAAAAGCCATTCTGATTGGACTTGCAATAGAAACAGAGGCCATCATCATTGATGGGATAGAAAGCCCCAATGCTCTTGCGCCGAAATAAATTAAAAATCCAGTCATTGACGAGATGATCAAAATAACTTTTTCAAACATCTTCTCTTCTTTATGGACAGCATAGCCGATATAAAAAATAAGCCCCAGCATTCCACAGATAATCATAATATGAGTTATGATATTCAGAATGAAAACCATTATATCTTCCCTTAGTCAGAAAAAAATAATGTCGGCCTTTGGACTGTCAGGACGACGAAGATAAACTTTCTTATTTCAGCTATATTAGCGAGTTAATAACCATGCTGCCGTTATCATGTCAAGCGTAAAGCACCGAAACGAAAAAAATGCAACGGCAATAATTCACTTAAACCTCAGCTTACTGAATCCGCCCTGCTCATCCCAAGGTCGTGAAGCCCCCAGTCCGTTCAGCTCGAACAGTAGCAGTTCTAACGTCAGATAAACCTTGGTGTTTCGGCGTATGCAAGCGGTCAACGTCTCACCGTGATCGCCCAAGGCGGCGTGCAGATGGATTTTAGGTTCGCCGTTATCTAAATGCACCGAACCGCTACCGACCACCTCGCAGACCGCATCCACCTGCCGCCAGACCGGATCAGGCGGTACCACCGGCTCTTTCGGCCCAGTCACTACCCCTGCCTGAGCAAAAGCACCGATGATTTGAAACCAGCCGCTTTCGATTTTTTCGGTGAGAATAATCTTGCGCAACTCTGCCAAAAAATCTTCGCCGTGATCAAAGCGGGCTGCAATCACCCGGCCTACTGAGCCTGTTCTGTATTCCATTGTGTTCCTCTTCTCTGCTAGTGCAGATCGTCGCCGGTGCTACTCATAGTTAGATTACCGCTTTTCACGCCGCGCAGAGCAATCATTCCTTCCGCCAGCTCGCGCACCTGAGATGCCAGTCCCTTAACGATGGTCACTTCCAAGCAATTGTGATGATCCATATGCACATGGGTTGACGAGGTGATGAGCTGGTAGTAATCATGCTGCACCTCAGTGATCCGCTCTTGAAGTTTAGCCTGATGATGATCATAAACTAACGTAACTACGCCTACTACCTCACTGTCCTGTTCCCACGCTTCATGAATTAGTCGCCCCCGAATCAGGTCGCGCACGGCCTCAGAGCGGTTGGAATAACCGTGTCGAGTAATATAGTCGTCAAACTGCGCCAGTAACTCTTCTTCAAGGGAGACAGAGAAACGTTTCAGCATGATGGCGGCACCACCGCGTTGAGGGACATGATTTCAAGGGATCATGACGCATCTTCTATTTTTTTCAGTCGTTCTAAGATAGAACGGGCTTCCTCGCGCAACGAATTGGGCAAACTTTGATCTTTTTCCGCTCGCTGAAGATACTGCTTGGCATCTTTGACTCGGCCTTTGTAGAGATAATGCTTGGCCAAATAAAAATTACTGGCATTAGTCTTACCTTGACGAGATTTCAATCGACCTAATTCGTAATAAACCTGCGGATAATCAGGTCTTACTTTGACGATTTCCAAATGTAACTGCTCTGCCTCAGATAAATCACCACTTTTCTCCAAGGCTTTAGCCAAATGAAAGGCGGCGTAAATGTCTGTAGCATCGCGCTCATGTGCCCGGCGCAGAAGTTGGAGGGCTTGGGCAGTCTGGCCAGCTTCTAACCGCAGCACTGCCAGATCAATGTCCAAAATCTCTCGGCCCGGAAAATCCTGCCGCACTTCCTCCATCTGCTTGACCGCACCGCTGAAGTCCATTTCTTGAGCACTGAGCAGAGCCAAGCCGTAGCGAGCTATGCTGATTTCCTCCGCATCTTTTCCTGAGGCGATAGTCCCGGCACACCAATTTCGCATTTCATCTGGCTCTAAGGACTGACTTAGTACCCGATATTTAAAACGAAGAAAGGCAAAACGGTCCTTTGCCGCTGCCTTCAATTGACCTGCTGGCTTGGAATGATCACGTTCTATCAGCGATTGCACGTAATTCAATCGATCTTCGGGATTAGGATGCGTGAGCAAATAAGGCGGCAGTTGCTCGGAGCTATAACGAGTAATCCGGCGCATGGTCTTGAGCATGTCTTCCATCGCGTTAGGATCACGGCCCATGTTCCGCAACCAATCAAAAGCCAGCCGGTCTGCTTGCTCTTCGTCTTGGCGGGAAAAACTCAGTCCAGCTGCGCTACCTGCGGCCATTGCACTGGTGAACAACCCTTGAGTCAGAGCGGGATCGCCCACAGCCAAGCTGGCAAGACCGAAGAGCATACTGAGTGCCGTTACTTTGCTCTGTTTGGCCATGCGTGAAGAGATATGGCGGCTGGTCACATGGCCGATTTCATGGGCCATAACGCTGATCAACTGATCCTCGCTTTTCATGGTCTTAATCAGGCCGGTGTTGAAAAAGATCAAGCCGGACGGGGCGGCAAAAGCATTAAACTGGCTATTTTTGACCACAAAAAAGTGATAGTCAAAATACTGCGGCCCTGCTGTAGCCAGCACTTGCCGCCCAAGATCATTAATATATTGGGCGATATCAGGATCGTCGATCAGCTCGAATTCGCCGCGCACCGCATAAAGCAGTTGCTCGCCGATCAACCGTTCATCGCCGATACTAAAACTGTACGCAAAAACTGGCAGCAGAAACAGAAAAGTCGCCAGCAGGACAACGGCCCGCTGAAGCCGTCTGGGTAGTGTCTTCATTCTTTCATCCAAGATATTCCCTGTTGCCGCGATATAAGAACACCTGCCGCATACTACCCTGCCGACATGGTGTGCGTCAAGCAGCCAGTCTCTGCGCCCGGCAGAAGCCACCGACTCATCAGTCTATCTAATTTCGTTTATAACTATTATCTATTTGACTGATAGAAAAGAAGAGGGTAAAATAAAAAATTTTCGTTGCGACACGCGAAATTTCTTCCGCCACTGTACAAGATAATTGAGTGGTTGCCTACTAAACAGGGCTTAATAATACACACAAAATTGTGACAATTTTTCTTCTTGACAATTAGCCAGTTTTGATCTTCACTTACGGTTGATTGCAACAGCAAGGAATATGTCAAATTCAGCACATGCAAGTCTATGGACAGTTATATACTTATAGGTGTTACGGCCTTTCTCGGCGCAATCTTTGCGGGCGGCGCAATGCTAATGGCCAGACTGCTCGCCTACCGTTCGCCGGACAGCTTTCTCAAGCGTCAGGCCTATGAATGCTCCGAAACGCCCATCGGCGCGGCGCGCATCCGCTTCAAGGTCGCCTACTACATCTTCGCCCTGCTCTTCCTCCTCTTCGACATTGAGACGCTGTTCCTCTTCCCCTGCATGATTATTTTCCGTGCAGTGGCTGCTGGCGCGGCTGGCGCAGTAACCATCAATCTGCTCTATATTGAATTGTTCGGCTTCATCTTTGTTTTGTTTTCCGGCCTGATCTACGCATGGCGCAAGGGGGTTCTGGTATGGGAATAAGTAGCAGCGGAGCCTCAGTTCTGGTCCGCCAAGCGGGCGAGCTGATTGAGCGGGCACCCGGCGGCATCAAACTGGTTGACGCAGTTGAGCTGCTGGTGGCGTGGGGACGGGCCAATTCAGTCTGGCCGTTGGTCTATGCCACTTCCTGCTGCGCAATCGAGATGATGTCCACCATCGCCGCCCGGCATGATTTGGCCCGCTTCGGCTACGAGGTCATGCGCGCCAGCGTCCGGCAGGCGGACATGATCATCCTTGCCGGCACGATCAACGAGAAAATGGCGAAAAATCTCGTCACGCTCTACGAGCAGATGCCTGCGCCCAAGTACATTATCGCGATGGGTTCCTGCGCCATTTCCGGCGGGCCGTTTTATTACGATTCCTACTCGGTGATCAAAGGTGGCGACCGGCTGGTGCCCGTGGATGTGTATATTCCGGGCTGCCCGCCCCGGCCCGAAGCTCTGATCCAAGGCATCTTGCAGCTGCAAGAAAAAATTAAGAAAGAAGGTCGCCGCAATCCGTGGAAAGTCCGCGACACGCTGAAAGTGCCGTTCGAGGATATCTTCAGCAAGGCGCAGGCGGAATGGGCCGAGCAGGAAAAACGGAAAGACGAGGAGCTGCGCGAGGCGCGGGAGCAGTTCAAGCGTGACAAACCGGCCAGCACCGCGCCCAAGTCCGCCCGCCTGAAGAAAGAGGAATTTCCAACTCCGCCGCGCAGAAAACCGGCAGCGCAAGGCATCAGCAATTGGACGCTGCTGCAAATGATTCAGAAAAAATTTCCAGCTGTTGAGGTGCATGATCATCCGGGTGTAAGCCCGAAAGCCGTGGCCGAGCTGGGGCCGGACTACATTCTTGATCTGGTCGTGCCGCCGGAGCAATACCGCGAATTTGCCGAATACGTGAAAAACGAGCAAAGCCTCGGTCTTGACATGCTGATTCAGCTCACCTGCGTGGATTGGAAAGACTCGTTTGACATCGTGGTGCAGATGCTTTCCTGCCGCGACGGCCACAAGCTCTTCTTCCGCAGCCGGGCCGAAAAAGATCCGGCCACCGGCGATGCGGAAATTGCAACCATCTCCGATCTCTATCTCGGTGCGGAATGGCATGAGCGCGAGGTGTACGACCTTTTCGGCGTGCGCTTCCGCAATAATGCTGATCTGCGGCGGATTTTCTTGGAGAATGATTTTCCCGGCTATCCGCTGCGCAAGGATTATGATGATCCGACGCGAGTGGTGAAGAGGCCGTATTGAGGATATGCCTTCAGGCATTTTTAAATGCGGTTTTAGCCTCTAAACTGCCAGAGACATTCTGACAGATCAAAGGGACAGTGCTGCTTGTTTAGAACACAACCTATTATCCCTTTTGTAAAAAAAATAATGTCAACGCCAGATGAATTTATCAAGTTGCAGAGATATTATGAGATAAATTTAAGCCATGCCACATGGAGCTTTTGGGCAAGCTTAGGTTCTGTTATTGTTGGCTTGGTTGCACTGCTTGCTGGTGTTGTTATGCTATTCACGCAACATGCAAGTAATCATGGGGTTATTGTAACGATAGCGGGTGTAATTTCAGAATTTATCTCCGCTACTTTTTTCTTCTTATATAACAAAAACATGAAGCAGTTGAATTTGTTTTATGAAAAATTAATTAAATTTCAAGACACATATCTAGCCATTGATCTAATGAACAAGCTTCCTGAGAACGAAAGACCAGAGATGACTACGTTGTTGATAAGCAATTTAATAACAAGAAATGAACCGAAGACACAGATGTCACCAGAGCTTGTAAGAGCTTATGGCGAAACGATGCAAAAAAATAAAAGACAACCAATCGTTCAATAGAAAAATAAAATATGCTCCACATCTCCCGCAACATCTCCATTCCCAATCATGAGATTGAGCTGCTGGCCATCCGGGCGCAGGGAGCTGGCGGGCAGAATGTGAACAAAGTTGCTTCGGCGATTCATCTTCGTTTTGACATCAACGCCTCCTCGCTGCCGGACATCTGCAAGCAGCGTTTGCAGTTCCTTAATGATGCGCGGATAAGCAAAGACGGCGTGATCATCATCAAAGCCCAGCAGCACCGCACCCAAGAGCAGAATCGGCAGGATGCGCTGGAGCGGCTGCGGGACTTGATCAAAAAAGTGCTGGCTGTGCAGAAGGTGAGAAAACCGACGAAGGCGACTCAAGCATCAGAAAAAAGACGCTTGGAAAGCAAGCTGCGGCAGAGCAGAGTCAAGCTGCTGCGAGGCAAAGTGCTGGACAATTAAGAACGGGAAGGAAATGATCACAGAATCATTCAGCGAATACAATCTTGACGGAAACACGCTGCCGGAAGGCTTCAGACTGCCGCCGCCGGACGACGAAGAGGCCGAGGAGTTCTTCGTCAACATCGGGCCGCAGCATCCCAGCACCCACGGCGTGCTGCGCGTGGTGGTGCGGCTCAACGGCGAGACGGTGGTGGAAGTGGTGCCGCATCTCGGCTACATCCACCGCAGCATCGAAAAGATGGCGGAAAATCAGACCTACGTCCAGAACATCCATCTTTCCGACCGTCTCGACTATCTCTCCGCCTTCTCCAATAACCTCTGCCTCTGCATGGCGGTAGAGCAGGCCTTGGGCATCGGCGTGCCGGAGCGCGGCGAATATATCCGGCTGATGATCTGCGAGCTGCAACGGCTTCAGTCGCATCTGCTCTGGTGGGGCGTGCTCGGCATGGACATGGGTGCCTTCACCACCTTTTTTTACGGTTTCCGTGAGCGTGAGCTGATCAACGACATCTTCGAAGAACTCTGCGGCGCACGTCTGACCGTGAATTATTTCCGGCCTGGCGGCTCTTCAATCGATGTGCCGGACACCTTCATGCCCAGAGTCAAGCATCTACTCAAGATCATGCCTAAGGTGCTGGACGAGTACAGCAATTTGCTCAACAAGAATATCATCTTCTTGGAGCGGACAAAAGGAATCGGCATCCTCTCGCCGGAAAAAGCCCTGTCCTACGGCTGCACCGGCGCAGTGCTGCGCGGTTCCGGCATCAGCTATGATGTCCGCAAGCACGATCCCTATTCGATTTACGATCAGTTTGATTTTGATGTGCCGCTCGGCAACACCGGCGACAGCTACGACCGCTGCCAAGTGCGGATGGAGGAGATGGAGCAGTCACTGCGGATTTTGAAGCAGGCCGCAGCCCGTTTCCCCGGCGGCCCGCACCGCAGCCAGCCGCAGCAGAACTACAAATTGCCGAAGGGCAGCTATTACAGCCAAGTAGAGACCCCGCGCGGCTTGCTTGGCGTGTACATTGTCTCTGACGGCGGCATCAAGCCCTACCGGCTCAAGTACCGCTCGCCCAACTTCTCCAACCTGAACGTGCTGAATGAACTCGCCGCCGGACACAAGGTGGCCGACTTGATCACCATTATGTCCACGCTCGACTTGGTCATCCCGGACATTGACCGTTAGAAAACACAGGTGACACGCCATGATGCCTTCTTCCGTAGAGCTTTATCCGGTGAACAATTTCATCGGCGATATCGTCCGCAGCATTTTCCCGCAACCTGCCGCCGCCGTCATCAACGGGCTGCTCGCGCTGCTCAGTCTGATGGCCTTGGTCGGCTCTTTGGGCGCGGTGCTGATCTTTTTGGAACGCAAGGTTTCCGCCCATTTCCAGCTCCGCTTCGGGCCGATGCGGGTGGGGCCGCATGGCCTGCTTCAACCCTTGGCTGACGGCATCAAGGCCATTTTCAAGGAAATCATCAAACCGGCAGGCGCGGACACCTTCATATTCTTCCTCGCCCCGCTGCTGCCGGTCAGCGCAGCCTTTCTGGTTTTGGCGGTGATTCCCTTTGACCATCATCTGCAAGTCGCGGACCCGGCTGGCGGCGTGCTCTACGTCCTCGGCGTTTCCGGTCTGAGCATCCTCGGCATTCTCCTTGCAGGCTGGGCATCCAACAATAAATACTCGCTGCTTGGCGCAATGCGCTCCGGCGCGCAGATGGTTTCCTTTGAGATTTCCATCGCCCTGCTCATGCTGCTGGTGGTCATGCTTTCAGGCACCGCCTCGCTGCGCGGCATCGTCTTGGCTCAAGAGGGCACGATTTTTGACTGGTGGATTTTCAAGCTGCCCTTCCTCGGCATCTTGGCCTTCATCATGTACTTGGTCGCCTCAACCGCCGAGCTGAACCGAACTCCGTTTGACATCGCTGAAGCGGAATCCGAGCTGACCGGCGGTTTCGCCACCGAATATTCCGGCATCAGCTTTGCCATGTTTTTCTTGGGCGAATTCGTCAACATGTTCGTGGCGGCCTGTTTAGTCACCACCTTTTTCCTTGGCGGCTTTCATGCTCCGCTTCTCGGTCTGCCGCTGCTTGATCCATTGCTGAAACTGATTCCAGGCTTCCTCTGGTTCTTCGCCAAGGCGTTCCTGATAGTCTTTCTGTATATGTGGTTCCGCTGGACTTTCCCCAGAGTCCGGGTTGACCAGCTCATGTATTTGGAATGGCGGATCATGCTGCCCGCCAGCCTGATTCTGCTCATGCTCTCCGGGCTGTTCGTGGCGCAGGGCTGGGTGGGCTGATTCCACACGTTGGGGCAAACCGTCTCCATATCATAACAGAGTCCCATGAAAGCAACAGCGACCAAAGAGAATGTGCTGGAATTCGTCAGCCGCTATGTCCACAAGACGGTCAGCGGATTTTACACTCTGACGAAGGGGATGGACATCACCATCAAGTATTTCTTCAATCCCAAGTCCGCCATCACACAGGAATATCCGGAGAACCGCGAGACGCTGAAGATGTTCGACCGTTTTCGCGGCCATCTGCACATGCCGCACGACGAAAACGGCAGGAATGCCTGCACAGCCTGCGGCATCTGCGAGAAAGCCTGTCCCAACGGCACGATCTCTGTGCTGGCGACCAAAGACCTTGCCGGGAAAAAGGTGCTGGGCAAATACATCTACCGGCTGTCGCAATGCACTTTCTGCGGCCTTTGCGTGGAAGCCTGCCCGTTCGGCGCGATCACGCTGGGAAAAAATTTCGAGCTGGCTGTGTATGACCGCAATGAGCTGACATGGGTGCTCAATAAACCGGAAAACACCTCTCAGGGAGCCTGCTGATGAACGATTTCCTTTTCTATGTCATTGCCTCGGCGGTGGCTTTGCTCTCACTGCTGGCAGTGACGCTGCCCAACCTTCTGCATGGTGCCATTGCGCTGGTCGGCTCCTTCTTCGCCACCGCTGCGATCTACATCATGCTGCAAATGGAATTCCTCGCCTTGGCGCAGATCGCCTTATACGTTGGCGGCATCGTCGTCTTCATGCTCATCATCATCCTCCTGACCAACGACCTTGGCGTGGACAACAGCCTAAGCCGGGTTAGCGCGGGCCGTCAGGCTGGCAAGGGCGTGATCATCGCCGGTTTGATTGCCGCGCTCTGCATTTTCTTCACCAGCAATCCCTCGAAGCTGTTGCACGATGCGACACGCCAAGCCGCGCCGGTGAGCATTGACGAAATCGGCATCCGCCTGCTCTCGACCAGCAACGGTTTCATCGTGCCGTTCGAGGTGATCTCGCTCCTGCTGCTCGCGGCCCTGATCGGCGCGGTGGTGCTGTCCCGCCGGGAGAACAAGACGGAGGAAAAGGAAAAACCATGACATTGACCAACTGCGTCGCCCTGTCGCTGATCCTCTGTGCCATCGGCATCTTCGGGATGCTGACCCGGCGCAACCTGCTCGGCATTCTGCTCTCCGTTGAAATAATCCTCAACGGAGCGAACATCAATTTCGCCGCTTTCGCCCATTTCCGGGCCGCTGATCCGGTTGCCGGAGCGGTCTTCCCTATCTTTGTCATGGCTGTTTCCGCCTGCGAAATCGCTGTGGCCTTGGCCATCATCATTTCCATGTACCGCCGCAAGAAACGGCTCGATGTTTACCGGATGGAGGAACTTCATGGCTGATTTCATCTTTTTCCACAGCTACCTGATACTGCTCTTTCCGCTGTTCAGCTTTGCAATCATCGGGCTGGGGCATATCAATTCGGACAACAAATTTGTCGCCAAATTTGCCATTACGATGTCCAGTTTGTCGCTCGGCTATGCCCTGCTGACAGTGCTGGCCTATCTGTCCCAGCCGAAGCACACCGTGCTGGCCTACGATGCCGCTTGGCTCAACTTCGCGCCCGGCCTGACCGCCAACTTGGGCATGTATCTTGACCCAATTTCGGTGATGATGCTGGTGGTGGTCACGGTGATTTCCCTGCTGGTGAACATTTACTCGGTCGGCTACATGAAGGGCGACCGCTCCTTCAACCGCTTCTTCGCCCTGCTTGCCCTGTTCACCTTTTCGATGCTCGGCTTGGTCACGTCTGGCAACATTTTCCAGATGTTTGTCTTCTGGGAACTGGTTGGCGTGTCCTCGTATTCGCTGATCGGCTTCTGGTACGAAAAGCCCTCAGCAGTGGCCGCCTCAAAAAAAGCCTTCATCATCACCCGCTTTGCTGATGCCTTCTTCCTGCTGGGCATTCTTTTGGTCAGCTTTTACAGCCAGACCTTCAGCTTCCAAGAATTGAACAGCCCGTCCACCGCCCTGCTGCTCAAGGACGCTGGCGTGCTCACGCTCGGCACCTTGCTGATTTTCTGCGGCGGCTGGGGCAAGTCGGCGATGTTCCCGCTCCATATCTGGCTGCCGGACGCGATGGAAGGTCCGACCCCGGTTTCTTCGATCATCCATTCCGCGACAATGGTTGTGGCCGGCGTGTATTTGACCGCCCGGATGTTCCCGCTTTTCGCCGCCGCTGAAACGACCCTTTTTGTCATCCAGTGCGTCGGCGCGTTCACGGCCTTGTTTGCGGCGGTCATCGCCATCACCCAGATGGACATCAAGCGCATCCTCGCTTTTTCCACGCTCTCGCAGCTTGGCTACATGATTTTCTCGCTCGGCGCGGCCAAGATTTGCACGGAAAGCGGCCATCATGGCGCAGATGTCAATCCGCTCGGCTATTCAGCGGCAATGTACCATGTCTTCACCCACGCCTTCTTTAAATGTATGCTCTTTCTTGGCGCAGGTGCGGTGATTCATGCCGTGCATAGCAATGACATTCTCAAGATGGGCGGCCTGAAGCAGCTCATGCCGAAAACCTACTGGTCGCTGCTGGCCGCCTGTCTTGCCATTGCGGGCGTGTTTCCCTTGAGCGGCTTCTGGTCGAAAGACGCAATCCTGCTCGCCGCCTTGCAGTCGGGCCACACCGTCACCTTCTTGGTCGGCCTGATCACCGGCGGCCTGACCGCGTTCTACATGTTCCGCTTCTTCTTCCTGATTTTTCACGGCGAGGCCCGCTCGCACCTGCACCATGTCCATGAAGACCCGTGGATGACCTGGCCGATAGTCGCCCTGACTGTGCCGACCATCTTCGCCGGTCTGCTGGAGCATTCCTTTGTCGCGCAAGTGCTGCCGCCGCATCTCGGCGAGGCAGGTCATTTCGCGCATCCGGCTTGGCTGCCGTGGCTGGCGACGCTGGCCGCGCTGACCGGCATTGGCACCGCGTGGCTGCTCTATGGCGAAGGCAAGACGGAGAAGGCCACCGCGTTGCAAAAGGCATTTGGCCCAATCCACACCGTGGTGCAGAACAAATTCTATATTGACGAGCTGTATCTCTTCATCACCCACAAGATCATCTTCAATTGTGTCGCCGCGCCGATCAAATGGTTTGACCGCAATGTTGTGGACGGCACAATGAACCTCTGCGGCTGGCTGCTGCAAGTCGGCGGCAAAGGCGTGCGGCTGGTGCAGAACGGCCAGCTGCATCTCTATCTCGGCGCAACGGTGCTTGGTTTGATTGCCCTGCTGGTTATGGGGAGATAAGAGCGCAGGAGGCGGTCATGGAATGGGCCAACGTCATCAGCAATCCTCTGCTGCAAAATCTTCCGTTCAAGATTGAGCTGAACAAGTGGGGAAAAATCCTCATGAGTCCGGCCAGCAACAATCATGGCCGTCTTCAGTATGAGGTGGGCAGGCGCATTAACCGGCAGAAAGGCAGCGGCAAAATTATCATGAAATGCTCGATCAAGACGAGTGACGGCGTGAAAGTTGCTGATGTCGCTTGGGCTTCCGATGCCTTCATTGCCAAGTACGGATACAGCACGCCCTACATCAAGGCTCCAGAAATTTGCGTTGAGATCACTTCTCCGTCCAACTCCGCAGGCGAGATAGAAGAAAAAGTGCAGCTTTATCTGGCAAAAGGCGCATTGGAAGTCTGGGTAGTGAATGAAAAGGGGCAGACTGCGTATTACACGCATGAAGGGCAAGTTGCCAGCAGCGCAGAAGTTCTGGGTTAACAGCAGGAGCTTCGTTGTGCCCGCCCTCAGTCCGCAGCAGGACTCAAAACGCCGCATTCGCTGTTCGCAATGAGGTATTTTGAATTCGGAACGAGGCGTTTGAGGTTCGGGATGCGCCATTTGCGACTCGGAACGTGGCATGTGTGGTTCCAAGTGAGGCATTCGTTGTTCGCAATAAGGTGTTTGCGGTTCGACATAGGTCATTTTTGGTTCGGAACGAGGCATTTCGAGTTCGGAGCGGCTCATTCGCGGGTCGGAATGTGACGTTTCATGTTCGGAATGAGGCGTTTGCCCGCCGTTTCGGGCTATGAGCGCGGTTGAACGACAGGGCGGAAGCAGCCAAAAAACCACAGGAGGTTTGCACCATGAATTTTCCCCATCGTGAAGCGGAAATCAGAGCCTTGGCCCAGAACATTATCGCCGGACTGACCGAAAATGCGGATTTTCCCAATCCGCCGATTGCGGTGTCCGAGCTGCGCAACCTGCTGGATGCCTTCATCAATCAAAGCGACGCGCAGGTTGCGGCTCAGGCGGCGGCGCAGCAGGCCACCGAGGGCAAGCGGGATGCGCAGGACAGGCTGGTTTCGGCCATGAAAACCAACCTGCATTACGCCGAAGACGCGGCACAGGGCAACGATGCCAAGCTGGCGGTTCTCGGCTGGGGAGCGCGGGCAAATCCTGGGCCGCCCGCTGTGCCCGGCCAGCCCCGGCTGCTCGAAACGGTGCAGCAGAGCGCAGGTTGGCTGCATTTGGACTGGAAACGCCCGGCTAGCGGCGGCATTGTCTCCTATTATACGGTCAAGCGGCGCGAACGGGCCGAAGGGGACTGGACAGCGGTCGGCACATTCATTGAGACGGAAGCCACGCTCAACAATCAGAAGCGCGGCAAGGAGTTGGAGTTCTGCGTCGTCGCGGTCAACAGGACTGGCGAGGGCGTGCCGAGCAACAGCGTGTCGGTGGTGTTGTAAGGCGGAGGAGGTGGGGCGGCTTATTAGTTAGGCGGTCGCCCTCCGTGCATATTGGTTTGAGGGTGATAAATCAATGGATTTAGCAAGTAAGTATAGGATTGACGATTTGATTGGCGCGTCAATTCCGGGAAGCCGTATCTCCAATATACTCAAAGATTTGGAGCTAAATAAAAAACTTTCTGATATGACTCAAGGTTTTCTGCAAGAGAAAGGTTTCTTTGCACTATTGAGTTATGCACGGAACGATGTCTCCTATGCTGATTTTGTAAGAATTGCGAAATTAGAACAAACTGCACGAGTTAAAACGGCAGAAGAAGTAGCTGCAACGGAAAAAGCCAGACAAAAGATAGAAAGAGAGGCGTTTCTTGCCAAACAAGAGACACTGTTTGCTAAACAAAAATCAGACGAAAAAGCTCTTTTTGCCAAGATAAATAATGATCAAAGAAACAGAGCGAAGGAAAGACAATCCAAGTTAAGGGAAAAATATGGATTAACTCGCTATATTGAAAAAGACGACTTTGCAAAGCTCATGGATATTTTGCGACGAGCTGATAAAGGTGAACGTTTATCCGATGAAGAGGTCGTTTGGCTCTCGGAAAAACGTTATGGGAATGACGAATATTATTACGATGACAGCGACAATTACTTTACAGAAGAACTAAGAAGAAAATATCACGAGAACGAAGCGAAATTTTACCACGGAGAATTTGAAAAAAATAAAGATCCGTGGTGCGCAGTTAATGCAAGCGGTCATTATCGCAAGTGCGATGAAGCAAGAACAGCGGAAACTATTTTAAAGACAATTGATGTTTCTAGTTTAAAGAATCAAAAATTGAAATCAGCACTTTGCACAACGCATGGCGGAGTCAAACGGGATTTGGTGAAGTGGGACGAAGCATTAAGCCTTGGAAAGCAAGCGCAAGAATACACGCCTCAAGATTTCCGACCATGCACTCTTCTTGGCGCAGTGTATATGGAAACTGGGCAATACAATTTAGGACATTCTTGGTATGAAAAAGCTGTCGAACGAGGTTACAGTAAAGATTCTGTTGATTCTGAACTAAAGGGCATTTTCCGGCGTTTAGAGAAATCTAAACAAGAAGCTATGCGAGCTGATCTTCTCAGTAGAGACCAAGAGCGTTACAGGTGGGCGCATGGAAGATGAGATCGTTGACCGCATCCGGCAGTGCGTTATGCAACATCTCGAAGCTAAAGCGTCAAAGGTTTGGTTTGACCAAGAAAATCTGTGCGTAGCGTTTTATGATGGGCGGCAGTTGTTTGTCCCATTGGCTTATTTTCCCCGCTTGCTCAACGCCACTGCACATCAGCGCAATCAGTATGAGTTAAGCGGCGGCGGCATGGGAATTCATTGGGATGAAATTGATGAAGACATCAGCGTGCCAGGGTTATTGATGGGCAATCGAGACATCACCAATTATCAAAATGTCATTTGATGATGAGTAAATCAAAATGTTTTACAAAATTCCATTGCTCCTGACACCACAGCCGGAAGGCGGCTTTACAGTCACCTCGCCTGTTTTGCCGGAATTGGTCACGGAAGGCGACAGTGTTGAAGAAGTGATGATCAATGTGCAAGATGCTCTTCAGGCCGTGGTTGAGGCATATCAGGATATGGGACGTGAGCTGCCGTTTGGCTTGCAGCTTCCTGATGCGCCGCACAGCCCTGTCTGGCTGGAAACCTTGGTGGCGACAGCTTGAACTATCGGGAAGCGGCGAAGAAACTCACCGCGTTGCAATGTGTTGAGCTGCCCCGCAGAAGTGGCGGCTCGCATCGCAAGTGGCTGAATCCGGCGACGCAGCAAATCACTGCGCTGCCAGATTGGGGCAGCCGTGATCTCAAATTGGGAACACTTCGAGCTGCGGTCAAGCAGCTTGGTATCGAGTGGAAACTGTTTGAGCTGATTCAGACGGCGTTTTCATCGTTAGCTGTCCTCTGTTTCAAGGATGCAGAAGCTACGGCAAGACGATTGATGAAGCCTTGCGCAATATCCAAGAAGCGATTGAGCTGTGCTTGGAAGAGTAGCAGAAGCGAAAAACTGCATCTTGGCAGCAAAAAAGAAATTAACTGCAATCGCATCATGACCAACCTCAGCCGCACCTGCGAACCCAGCAACGGAGTCTTTTTATGAACGGATCATTTCTGCTCACCTTGATCTGGGCTGTCCCTTTTCTCACCGCGCTGGTCTCCCTGCCGGTTGACCGCGATGACCACCGGCGCATCAAGAAGATTTCGCTGGCCGGAAACCTGATCAACCTGCTGCTGGTGATCGGCCTGACCTTCGCCTTCATCAGCGCGGAGGCAGAACACCCGGCGGCGGCAGGGGCGAAACTCAGCCAGTTCCACTTCACCGGCAAGACGGTTTGGCTGCAAATGCTGAACATCGAGTACAACATCGGCGTGGATGCCATCTCGGTGCTGATGATGCTGCTCACGGCCATCGTCATCTTCTGCGGAGTGCTGGCGAGCTGGGGCGTGGAAAAGCAGGCCAAGGAGTTCTTTGTCCTCCTCAACGTGCTGGTGGCCGGGGTGTACGGGGTGTTCATCTCCCTCGATCTTTTCACCTTCTTCGTCTTCTACGAAATCGCGGTGCTGCCGATGTACCTGCTCATCGGACTCTGGGGCACGGGCAAGAAAGAATACTCGGCCATGAAGCTGACTCTGATGCTGGTGGCTGGCTCGGCCTTCATCCTCGCGGGCATCTTGGGCCTCTACTTTGAATCCGGCATGAACAGCTTTGACCTCCAGAAGCTGGCCCAGGCCACGTTCTCGCCGGAATTCCAATACTGGGCCTTCCCGATCATCTTTCTTGGCTTCGGTGTGCTGGGCGCGATCTTCCCCTTCCACACCTGGTCGCCGGACGGCCACGCTTCCGCGCCCACCGCCGTGTCCATGCTCCACGCTGGTGTGCTGATGAAGCTCGGCGGCTACGGCTGCCTGCGCGTCGGCATGTACCTGCTGCCGGAAGGAGCGAACATGTGGATGTCCTTCTTCTTGGTTCTTGTCACCATCAACGTGCTCTACGGCGCGTTCGGGGCGATCAAACAGACCGACCTGAAATACATCACCGCCTATTCCTCAGTCTCGCACTGCGGCATGGTGCTCTTCGGCTTCACCGCCCTGACCTTCGCAGGCATCAAGGGCGGGGTCTTGCAGATGATCTCCCACGGCCTGATGACCGCCCTTTTCTTCTGTCTGATCGGCATGATCTATGGCAGAACCCACACCCGCACGGTGAGCGAAATGGGCGGCCTGATGAAGGTGATGCCATTTCTTTCTGTGGCCTACGTGATCGTCGGCTTGGCGGGCTTGGGCCTGCCCGGTTTATCGGGTTTCGTCGCTGAGGCCAACGTCTTTGTCGGGGCCTTCGCCAATCCCGCGCCGCTCTACCGCTTCTGCACCGTGCTGGCCGTGCTCTCCATCGTGGTGACAGCGGTTTATGTCCTGCGGGCGGTGAATGGCTTGGTCAACGGGCCGATCTCCGACCATTACAAGACCCTGACCGATGCCTCTTTGATCGAAAAAATCCCTGTGACGATCCTGCTCTTCTGTCTCTTCGCAATGGGCATCCTGCCCGGCTGGATTGTCGAGCTGGTCAACGGCGCGGTGCATCCCATTTACAACAACCTGATGCGTTAATCCCATGAAACTCCTCTTGCCAGATATCCTCCTTGTCCTGCTGGCCGCCCTGATCATGGGCTATGATCTGTACCGGGGCAAAGTCAACCTGACCTCGACCGTGCCGTTTCATTTCGCTTGGCTGGGACTCTGCGCCATCTTCGTTGTCCTGCTCCGCCTGCCGTATGATCAGACGGTGTTGTATCCGGGCGGCTATCTTGTCACCGGCACCTCGCTGCTCTTCAAGCAGGTCTTCGTGCTGTCCGCGCTCTTCACGGTGCTGCTCTCCGGGGCGTATTTTACGCCAGGCGGCAACAAGCGGGGCACGCTCCGCCACCGCAGCGAGTTTCTGACTATCATCCTGCTCTGCACCTTCGGCATGTTCACTGTGGTTTCCGCCACCGACCTGCTGACCCTGTTCATCGGCATCGAGCTGTCCGCAATTCCGCTCTACATCCTCAGCGGGTTCTACAAGGAAGATGCGCTGTCGCTGGAAGCCTCGACCAAGTACATGATGATGGGGGCGATCTCCACCGCCCTGATGCTCTTCGGCCTGTCTTTCCTTTACGGCGCGGCAGGCTCCGTGACGTTTGAGGCTTTGGCAAAATTCTGCGCCGCCAATCCGAACGAGCCGCTGCTTCGCTTGGGTATATTGTTCGTGCTTGCCGCTGTCGGCTTCAAACTGACCATCTTCCCCTTCCACATGTGGGCACCGGATGTCTATGACGGCGCACCGACCCCGGTCACAGCCTTTATCTCCGTGTCTTCCAAGGCAGTGGGCATCGCCTTCCTGCTTGCCTTGCTCTACGGCCCGCTGGCCGCCCTGCACAGCTATCTTCAGCCAGTAGTTCTGATCTTGGCTGCAGCCACCATGACTGTGGGCAATCTCGGCGCAATGAAGCAGGAGCGACTGCGCCGCTTCATGGCCTACTCCTCCATCGCTCAGGCCGGATATATCATCATGGCTCTGGCGGGTGATGCCGGTTCGGCCCGCTCCTCAATCATCTTTTACCTCTTTGTCTATGCAGCGGCCAACTACGCCATCTTCTTTATTCTTGCTGCCATTGGCCGTGACGGCAACGAACAACGCAGCGGTCTGCAAGGTTTGGGCAAAAACAACCCGGTGCTCGCTGCCGTGCTGATGCTCACCGCCTTTTCTCTGGCTGGGATTCCACCCTTGGCCGGTTTCATGGGCAAGTTCTTCCTTTTCGCCGCTGCCGCCAAGCAGGGATATTATGCGATGGTGGTCTTTGCCGCGCTCAACTCCACCGTCTCGCTGTATTACTACCTGCTGCTGGTGAAAGAAGCCTACATCATTGAGCCGCAGGCTGAGCGGAAACCACTGATGCTGGACGGCGTGCAGTTCATCTGCCTCTTTCTGCTGACAGCGGCGATGCTGCTGATGGGGATACTGCCGTCCATCAGCGGCGGCATACTGGCGGTGGCGGGGTGAGATGAAGCCTTCGCCACCACACCTGTTGCGTCGTCTTTTTGGGCGGCGCAGCAAGTTTCAGTTATTCCCGCCTGAGTTTGAATCTCCCCCTGCCGCATAGTTTTTCATGACAAAACCGTCTTCTTGGCCTATACTGTACGCTTGCTGAAATCCGGCAAGGCACTCGCCTTATTGCTCAAATTTGCTACGGAGGTCATGAAAATGAAAAAGTTCGTCCTTATTCTTGCTGCATCAATCGCATCTTTTTCCTGTCTCCAAGGTAAGGCATCGGGTAACTCGTCTCTTCTTTTCGACATTCCTGCGATAGTTTCAAAAGCTCCAAGAATGTCTGGAACTTTTACTCTGGCTGACAATGTCATTGATGTTGGCAAGAATAGTGTCAGTAATATTGTAGATATTAGCAAAACTGCGACCGGAGAAATGCAAATTCGTCTGTCTGGTGCAATAGCAGACTCGTTGCAAGTTGGAAAAATATTGTATATTCCACCAGATATAGACAGTCGCTTTCCCATTGGTTTTTCAGGAAAAGTGATAAGCTATGTGGTGAATGCTGATGAAACAAAAACTATCGTGTTAGGTGAGCTGTCGTTTGCTGAATCCATCAAGGAAGGGCGTTCAGATATCAGCAATATAGCTCTGGATACGAGCAATTTCGTTGGAATTATCACCCCTTCCGCCGTACAGTTCACATCTCCAGCTTTAGAAAAGGTATCAAATTCATCGAAAGGAAACTTCTATGTTCTTCGAGATGAATATGTGCAGAAACAAGAGCTTCTTTTAAAGATGGCTGAACAGCAGAATGTCATTGTGACCCCAGACCCGATTTCGCTTGACGCGAAAATTGAACTTGGGAGCATGGGGGTTGACGCAAGCAGAATGTCTCCCGTGGCAGGCAGCAGCTCTGTTGGTTTTGATGTCAGCGGTTCTTTTGACAAAATCAAATACACTGAAGATTATGAAATCAATGGATTGAAATTAAACAGGCTCAACCTGAGACTGGATGGGGAGCTGGATTTCGATGTGAAGTTTAACGGAAAAGGTTCAGTCACGTTTGGTTATTTCTCAAGGGCATGGAATGAAGTAGAGGATCAAGCGTTTGATTTAAAAATTTCCAGCGGAAAAATCATAGGTCTTTCATTGGAAGACAAACAAGGGAAATATCCTCTTGCGGGTTTGGTTTTTTCGGTAAAATGTCCCCCTGAAAAACCTTGTCTTTCGTATCTTGGGCAAACGCAAACTCCTGTCCGTAACGCAAAAGAACTTGGTGTTATTGTATGGATATCCTTAGTGCTTAAAGGTGAATACTCAATTGATGGAGATTTAAGCCTTGCTCATCTGAACCCTGCAAATTTATCGCTTGGTATCAAGAAAACTGACAATAAGTTTGAGATCATCAAGTCGCTGCAACGGGTTGCCAGTTCTGGCCGTTTGTTGGAGGCCCCAGTCTTTAATGGCGAATTCAATGCAAAAGCTACAGCAGGCATTGCTGCGGACATAGATTTTTTTGCGCTGAACATACGTGTCGCCAGTGCAGGGATGAATCTTGTTGCCCAATCAAGTTTCTCGGCGAAAGGAACAGCGAGCTATGGCACTGACAGCTTGGACGCGCCGTGGAGCTGGCAAACTGATGCTTGCTTCACGCGCGGTATTGGGGCTGGGGCTGTATTTGGGGGAGCTGTCAATTTTGGCATAAATTTTGATGACTCATCGTGGATAAAATCAGATATTGATCCGCTCTCCTATAGTTTTCATATTCCTAAAGATGAAGAAATGGAACTTCCCGGCTGGCACGGAGCGTGGTACTACGCGAAACTCACAGATACCTGCGATGTTCCAACCGTCACCTCCCCAACAGGCCGGGTATGGATGGACAGAAACCTTGGTGCTTCGCGGGTTGCAACCAGCTATAACGACGGACAGGCTTATGGTGATTCGTATCAGTGGGGCCGTCTTGCGGATGGACATCAAAAGCGGACAGGAGGATATACGTATCAACGCAGCACCACCGATGTTCCTGGGCATGATCAATTTATTTGTATGTCTAATAATTCTACTGATTGGAATTGGAGAGTGCCACAAAATGGCAATCTTTGGCAAGGGGTGAATGGTATAAACAATCCATGCCCAACAGGTTTTAGACTGCCAACAGCTGACGAATGGCAAGCAGAAATGGATACTTGGATTTCAAGAGATGAAATTGGTGCTTTTGCCTCGCCTCTGAAGTTATCAAGGACAACTGCTGTGCATCCAGCCTGTGTTCGTATAGGAGAAAGCCATGAATATTGGTCCAGCACGGTAAAAGATGCTGTTTCTGCTCTATTTTCAACATTCGACGGCAGTATCATTTTCGGTTCCAGAGCAGGAGGCACTAGTGTTCGCTGCATCAAAGATTAACCTCCGCCATGACTCGTCTCCGTTCCGGCTTGCAACCGTGCTTCAGGCGGCTTCCAATTAGGCCAGACAAAAGAAGAGGTCATCAAGCATCTGCGGGAGCAGTGCCGTCAACTCTTCGAGTTTGATTACGCGAATATGTATTGACAGATATTCTCTGATCCAAGCTGCTTTGCTGTAACTTCTTTTTCCTCCGTTATGAATTCCAAGAAAATCCGTTCCAGCTTCACCCCAACGACCGACCGGCAGGCAAAGGACGGCGACAGCAGCGGCTTCTTCCAGAAATGGGCGGAACGGTGAGCGCAGGCCGCCCCATCCTCCTTCCCTCTGCATCACCTTGCTGTTTCCCGTAGTCATTCCTCTCCGTTTCGTGTAAAAAATAACAGCCCTCTCTGCTGAGGCGGCGCAGGGGCGGCCCTGCTGAAAGGATGCCGCAGACGACTTCGCATCAGAATTGTTGATAGTTACCTAAGGAGCTGCTTATGAAAATTGCGGTCATGAAGGAAAGCCATCCGGGGGAGCGACGGATTCCCCTGATCCCGGTCACTGCGGAAAAGTTAGTCAAATTGGGCGCAGAGCTGGTGATTGAATCCGGGCTGGGCCAAAGCTGCCGTTTCGAGAACGCAGACTACGAAAAGGCCGGTGCCACGGTCAGCGCATCCCGGCGCGAGCTGCTCCAGTCTGCCGATATGGTGCTTCGCCTGCGCAAGCCGCCTGCGGACGAGATCGAGCTGATGCAGCAGGGCTGCATTCACGTCAGCTACCTTGACCCCTTCAATGAAGCCGAGCTGGTCGAGCTGCTGCGTCGGGCGAAGATATCGGCAGTCAGCTTGGAGATGATCCCCCGCAGCACGGTGGCCCAAAAGATGGATGTGCTTTCCTCGCAAGCCAGCTTGGCGGGCTACACTGCGGTGATCCTCAGCGCAGAGCATTTAGACAAGGTTTTCCCGATGATGACCACTCCGGCAGGTACGATCAAGCCGACGCGGGTCTTTATCATCGGCGTGGGCGTGGCTGGCTTGCAGGCTATCGCCACAGCCAAGCGGCTGGGCGCGGTGGTCGAGGCGTTCGACACCCGGCCTGTGGTGGAAGAGCAGGTCAAGTCGCTCGGCGCGAAGTTCGTCAAGATTAATTTAGGCGAGATCGGCCAGACTAAGGACGGCTATGCGAAAGCCCTCACGCCGGAGCAGCTGGCGTTGCAGAAAGAGGGCATGACCAAGGTCTGCGCCCGTGCTGACGTGGTGATCACCACGGCCCAGCTCTTTGGCCGCCCTGCACCGCGCCTGCTTGACCGCAACATGCTCGCCGAGATGCGACCTGGCTCGGTGGTGATCGACATGGCTGTGGAGAGCGGCGGCAACGTCGAAGGCTCGGAGTTAGACAAGGTGGTGGAAATCAGCGGGGTGCGGGTGATTGGCTTCGGCAACCTGCCGGGCCGGGTGGCAGAGACCGCCAGTCAGATGTATTCGTCCAACCTCGGCAACTTTGTTGAGCACTTCTGGGACAAGAACGCCAAGACCTTCCATCTCAATCGCAACGACGAGATCATCAAGGGCGCACTGATCACCCATGACGGCGAGGTTGTCAGCGAGATGTACAAAAGCATAATCAATAAGTGAGGATGAAATGGAACCAGTCTATTTAGCATTTGTTTTTGTCTTGGCAATTTTCCTCGGCTTTGAGCTGATCTCTAAGGTGCCATCAACCTTGCACACGCCGCTGATGTCTGGCTCAAACGCCATCTCCGGTATTCCGCTGATTGGTGCAATCGCCTCCTTACAGATCAGCGACCCGTTCCTCTCTGCTCTGCTCGGCACCTTGGCCGTGGCGTTGGCCTCAATCAACGTGGTTGGCGGCTACATGGTCACAGACCGGATGCTGAAGATGTTCAAGAAGAAGGAAGCGAAACCTGAGGGAGGTGGCAAGTGAACCTGTTCATCAACTATGTGTATCTCATCTCGGCAGTGCTGTTTATCTTCGGCCTGAAGATGCTCAGTTCACCGGCCACGGCCCGGAAAGGCAACCTGCTTTCCTCGCTCGGCATGTTGATTGCGGTGGTCGTGGCCTTGATGAGCAACGGGCTGGATTACAAGTGGATCATCCTCGGCATTCTCATCGGCAGCGCAGTCGGTGCCTATTTAGCCGCAAAGGTGGAGATGACGCAGATGCCGGAGATGGTGGCTCTGCTCAACGGCTGTGGCGGCCTTTCCAGTCTCACCTTAGCTTGGGCTGAATATCATCAGCAGCCGGACACCTCGCTGTTCATCGCCATTGTCACCTTCCTCTCTATCCTGATCGGTGGCGTGACTTTCACCGGTTCAATGGTCGCTTATGCCAAGTTAGCTGGTAAGATCACTCAGAAGGCGATAGTCTTCAAAAATCAGCATGTAGTCAACGGCGCAGTTCTGGTCGCTATCGTGCTGGCCGGAATTATCTTTTGCCTGAATCCCGGCAGTAGCTTCGGCTATGTTCTCTTTATTATGATTGCCTTGGTCGCCCTTGGCATTGGCGTGACCTCGACCATTCCCATCGGCGGCGCGGACATGCCCGTGGTAATCTCGCTGCTCAACAGCTACTCCGGCATAGCCGCCTGCGCCGCCGGTTTCGTCATCTCCAACAAGCTGCTGATTGTGGCGGGCGCATTAGTCGGCGCGTCAGGCATTATCCTCACCCAGATCATGTGCAAGGCCATGAACCGCTCGCTGGCCAACGTGCTGTTTTCCGGCTTTGGCAGCGGCGCGGCAGCAAAGAGCAGCGGCCAAGGCGCACAGGGTGAAATTCGCCCAGCTTCAGCCGAGGATGTGTATTATATCCTTGAGTCCGCTGACTCGGTGGTCTTTGTGCCGGGCTACGGTTTGGCTGTAGCGCAAGCCCAGCATGTGGTGCGCGAGTTGGGCGAGCTTTTAGAGAAGAACGACACTGAAGTCAGCTACGCCATCCACCCGGTGGCAGGACGGATGCCCGGCCACATGAACGTGCTGCTGGCTGAAGCGAACGTGCCATACGATCAGCTGATCGAGATGGACGACATCAATCCGCGCATGGACAGCGTCGATGTCTGCGTGGTAATTGGCGCAAACGACGTGGTCAATCCAGCCGCCCTCAACGACGAGTCCAGCCCGATCTACGGAATGCCGATCATCGAGACCCACCGGGCGCGGACGGTCATCGTCCTCAAACGCTCGATGAACCCCGGCTTTGCTGGCATAGAAAACGCTCTCTTCTTCAACAACAACACCCGCATGTATTTCGGCGATGCCAAAGACTCAGTGCAGGCTCTGGTCGCCCAGTTCAAGAACAACTAACCTCATCAACACAACCTGCCAAAGCGGTGCATTGCTTTGGCACGATTTTACGCCAAGGAGAACGCTATGGTAGATTGCTATGCAAAGAAGAAATTGATGTGGCGACCGCTGCTCGTCATCGTTTATTTTATTATCAATATCCGAGTTGAGGCAGGTGTAGCCACCTTGCCTGAACGGATGCTCGATGGCTTGGTCGCCTGTGCGGTGCTGCTGCTTCTGCCTTACATCTTCACGCGCTTTTTCAGTGCTGATCCGTTCCTCTCCTGCTGCTGCATGGATGAGAAGGAATAATTCGGAAGGATTCCCATTGAGTTACAAACCCTTGCCTGCAACGTTTTCTCAGGATACACTATGAGTACCGCAAGCCTTGCGGAGTTAGCCACCTTGGTTGGTGGTACCGTGGAGGGCGACGGCAGCTTAATTATTGCTGCCCTCAACAGCTTAGAATTAGCCGAGGTCGGACAACTGACCTTTATCAATAACAAAAAGTTGGCCAAGCAGTTAGCAACGAGCAAAGCCTCGGCCTGCATTGCTCCTTTAGATTTCAGCGATACCGAGCTGCCCCTGATCCGGGTGAGCAACGTTGATTTGGCAGCGGCTCGTATCCACAATCATCTCTTAGCTGAAGAGTTCGAGGCTACTGGCATTCACGAGCGGGCGACAATCGGACGGTATTGCATCATCAGCGGCCAAGTGTCTATCGGCCCCTTAGTTTGCATCGGCAACCAGGTGCGCATCGGTGATCGGGTGCGGATCGAGCCAGGCGTAGTGATTGGCGACAATGTAGAGATCGGCGATGACTGCGTTCTTCATGCCAATGCGGTGATTGCCCACGGCTGTATTCTTGGTAAACGAGTGGTGCTTTATCACGGGGCCATCATTGGCAGCGACGGCTTTGGCTTCGCAACAGACCCAACCACTGGCGAACACGTGAGCAAGCCGCAAGTGGGAATCGTGCGCTTGGATGACGACGTGCAGATCGGGGCGAACACCTGTGT
Organism: Candidatus Electronema aureum; assembly: GCA_004284765.1. Taxonomy (GTDB): domain Bacteria; phylum Desulfobacterota; class Desulfobulbia; order Desulfobulbales; family Desulfobulbaceae; genus Electronema; species Electronema aureum. The sequence goes on along the minus strand of NQJD01000003.1, from coordinate 58,478 downwards.
TGATCGGGCTGCCTTTGGTGTGACGTGGGTCAAACGCGGGGTGCGGATGGACAATCAGGTCATGATTGGCCACAACTGCGTGATCGGCGAGAATTCTATTATCGTCGGCCAAGCGGGCGTTGCTGGGAGTACGGTTCTGGGCCGTAATGTCGTGCTGGCAGCGCGGGCAGCGGTCAGCGGGCATCTGCACATTGAAGACGGGGTGATGGTTGCGGGTCTGGCTGGTGTACATAACAATCAGAAAAAGGGCGCGGTGGTGGGAGGTGTGCCTGCGATTGAGATCAAAAAATGGGGCAAAGCTTCTGCTGTGTTTAGTCGTCTGCCAGAGATGCTCAAGGAATTGCGCCAGCTCCGCAAGCAAGTGAATGAGCTGACCAGGCAGCAATAAGACGGTGCAAATTCATCGCTCGATGTTTTTAGGAAACGTCGAGCGACACAATTTCAAAACGTCGAGTGAGAAAATAAACGATATAAGGGCGAGCCGAGGTGGTCGCCCTTTCTGTTCAGAGGAAAGGGGCAGACATAGAGGTCTGTTCCTACAACATCTGCATAAACACCACCACTATGACTGAACCAATCGCAACCGCAGCTTCTGCACCTTGGCAGGGTCAATGGGATGCCCGATGCGAATCAATTAGGTTGAGTATCCCATTGAGTAACCCAATCTGAAACCGACGGATTCGTAAGAGAGGGCAAAAAATGGACAATCAGTTCCACAGCAACGGCGGCGAGCAGAACATCGCGCAGGGCGATCATGCCATTGGCAAGCAGGTCAACAACTACGGCATTCAGCCGGAAGTGTTTGCGCAGTATGTGCGTGAACTTGGCGTGACGGACTCGGCTCTTGCCAGCTTCTTCAAAATTCTGGAAGAGCAGCAGGTTTCCCGTGGCGATTTGGACAGCAAGCTGCGGGAAATAGCCTTCCGCTATAAGGAATTGCTGCTGCGCTTTGAGGCGGTCACGTCGGATGATCCGCAGGTTAAAGCCTTGAAGGAGCAGGCCAAGCAAGCGATTGAGAATGGCGAATATGACCAGGCGGATGCGCTGTTGAACCAAGCGAAGGAGCGCGACCGGGCCGCTGTTGCCAAGTTGAAAGCAAGCCTGGCCGAACAGCAGGCCGCGCTGGAGAAGCGGCAGCTTTCCGAAGCGCAAAGCTGTGTGGAACAAGCTGACTTGCAACGGCTGCAATATCGCTATGAAAAGTCTGCCCAGTATTTCCAAGAGGCTGCTGCGGCCCTGCCTGAAGGATACAAGAAGGAACGGGCGGAGTATCTTGGTGCAGCTGGGAATGACCTTGACAATATTGCCTGCTATGCAGAGGCACTACCATTATATGAGCAAAGTTTGTCCATACGCCGTGAAATCAACGACCGCAAAGGACAGGCCATGTCGCTGAATAATATCAGCCAGATTTACAATGCCCAAGGTGACTATGGCAAAGCTTTAGACTATCTGGAGCAAAGCCTGACTATACGCACGGAAGTTGGCGACAAGAAAGGCGAATGCACGATCATGAATAATATCGCTGCGCTTGCTTATGACAAGGGCGATTACCCCAAGGCATTAAAGTTTTTTGTACAAATCCTGCCGCTGCGAAGGGAGATGCACGACAAGGAAGGTGAAGGTGCGGTACTAAATAACATCGGCATGATTCATGATGCGCATGGCGACTATGCAACGGCCCTGCAATACTATAATCAGGCTTTGGCTATTGCCCGCGAGATCAAGGATAAGCGGTTGGAAAGCACGTGCCTGAATAACATTAGTGCAGTTTATGATGTCCAAGAAAACTATGATGCTGCCTGGGAGTATGCAAAGCAGAGCTTGGGGATCACTCGGCAAATCGGCGACCGGATAGGCGAGGGCGTAACCTTGAACAATATTGCCTCTATTTGTTATGCTAAAGGAGATTATTTTGCCACTCTGAAGCAGTATGAACAAGCTCTGGCAATAGCACAGGAGATTGGCGACAAAGATGGTGAGGCAGTCACGAGCGAGAATATAGGCTGGTTTTACGCAGAGCAAGGCGAGCTGGTCAAGGCTGAACCATACCTCAGCCGAGCTGTGGAGCTTGGAACGCAGCTTGAACACCCTGATCTGGAATTATGGCGCGAGATATTGAAGGCTGTTCGCACCAAGCTGCGGGAGCAAGGAACGGTCAATGCCGCCAGCACGGTGAAACGCTCATGACTAACTGCAACATCGGCGCGGCCTTGCATGAATCCGCCGCAGCGCGGCCTGACGCGCTCGCCTTAGTCACTGGCAAGAACGGACAGTACGAGCAGTGGACTTTCCGCGAGCTGCTGGAGACAAGCTGCCGTTATGCCAACGCTTTGCAAGGGCAAGGCGTGGAGCGCGGCCAGCGGGTGATGTTCATGGTGCGGCCCTCGCTGGACTTCATCGCCCTCACCTTTGCCCTGTTCCAGCTCGGCGCGGTGGTGATCCTCATCGATCCGGGCATGGGCTACCGGAACCTGCTCCGCTGCATCGGCGCGGTCAAGCCGGAAGCACTGATCGGCATTCCAGCGGCGCAGCTCTTCTCGCGGCTTTTTCCCAAGCCATTCAAAACCGTGCGGCGGCGCGTTTGCGTCGGGCCGTCCTTTGGCCTCGGCGGCAGCACGCTGGCTGCGGCCTGCAAGCGTGTGAGCGCAGATTTCAGCCCCGCCGTGACTACCGAGGACGAGCTTGCCGCTGTTATTTTCACCACCGGCTCGACCGGGCCGCCAAAGGGCGTGCAGTACACCCACGGCATTTTCTTCAATCAGCTCAAACTGATCCGCGACTACTACGGCATCGGGTCAGGCGACATCGACCAGCCCGGCTTCCCGCTCTTCGGCCTCTTTGCAGCGGCCCTCGGCGCAGCGGCGGTGATCCCGGACATGGATCCCACGCGGCCGGCGCAGGTCAACCCGGCTAAGTTCGTCCGCTCCATGCTCGACTGGCAGGTGACGTATTCCTTTGGCTCTCCGGCAATCTGGAACGTGGTCAGCCGCCACTGCATAGCTGCGGGCATCACTCTGCCGGTTAAGAAAGTGCTGATGGCAGGCGCGCCGGTCTCTGGCGAGCTGATCAGTCGCGTGCAGCAGATTATGCCGGAGGGAGGAACGATTTATACCCCGTATGGCGCGACCGAGAGCCTGCCTTCGGTCTCGATCACCGGCGAGGAGATCCTGCGGGAGACATGGCCGAAGACGCGCATCGGCCAAGGTGCTTGTGTGGGCAGGCCACTGCCGGGCATGAGCGTGCAGATCATCAGGCCGGTCAACGGGCCACTGGCAGAATGGAGCGATGCGCAGCAGCTGCCTGTGGGCAGGATCGGCGAGATCGTGGTGAAAGGGCCGGTGGTGACACGGGCTTATGACGGCAACGAGGCGGAGACGCGGCTGGCAAAGGTGCGGGACGGCAGCGGCTTCTGGCACCGCATGGGCGATGTCGGCTACGTGGACGAGCAGGGAAGACTGTGGTTCTGCGGCCGCAAGGCGCACCGTGTGCTCACCGCTGCCGGGCCGATGCACACCATCTGCTGCGAGGCCATTTTCAACGAGCACCCGCAGGTGCTGCGCTCGGCCTTAGTGGGTGTGGGCAAAGCTGGCGCGCAAAAGCCGGTGCTGATTGTAGAGCTGAAGGAGAAGGTGCCGGACGAGCGGCGGCTCTTCAACGAGCTGCGGCAGCTCGCTGCGGACAACTCGCTCACCGCTTCGATCAAGACCTTCCTCATTCATCCCGGCTTCCCGGTAGATATCCGCCACAATGCCAAGATATTCAGGGAGAAGCTGGCAGCGTGGGCGGAGGAGCAGTATCCCTTCACACCGGCCTCAAGGTGAGATGCTCCATGATGTACTGGCGGCGGTCGGGCGTATTTTTGCCCATGTAGAACTCTAACAGGCCATAAACCTCAGCCAAGTTGTCGATCCGCACTTGCTGGATGCGCATGTCCAGGCCGATGAACTGCTTGAACTCTGGCGGCGAGATTTCGCCCAGACCTTTGAAGCGGGTAACTTCCACATTGCCACTGCTCTCGCCCTTGAGCGCGGCCACGGCTTCGTCTTTCTCTCGCTCTGAGTAGCAGTAGATGGTCTTCTGTTTATTCCGCGCTCGGAAGATCGGTGTTTCCAAGATATAGACATGCCCTTGCCTGATCAATTGCTCAAAGTAATGGAGGAAGAAGGTCAGCAGGAGGTTGCGAATATGCAGGCCGTCCACGTCTGCATCGGTGGCGAGAATAACGCGGTCAAAGCGGAGATCGGCAACCGAATCTTCGACATTCAAACTCTGCATCAACGCATACATTTCTTCGTTCTTGTAGAGCAAATCAAGCCGCTGGCCAAAAACATTCATTGGCTTGCCCTTGAGCGAAAAGACCGCCTGCGTCATCGGATCGCGTGACGAGACAATCGAACCGGCAGCGGACTGACCTTCGGTGATGAAAACCATGTTCTCTTCGCCCGGCTTGGAGGCGTTGCCGCGCTGGGGATGGTATTTGCAGTCCTTGAGCTGGGGTATTTTGAAGGCGACCTTCTTGGCTTGCGCCTTGGCCTCTTTGCGGACGGTCTGTAGTTCCTTGCGAATGCGCTCATTGCGCTGCACTTTGCTCAACAGAACCTCGGCGGTCTCTGGCTGCTTGTAGAGATGAGTTGCCACGGCCTCGCGGACGGCATTGACAATCCAAGCGCGGATATCGGTATTGCCGAGCTTGTTCTTGGTCTGCGATTCAAAGACCGGCTCTTGTACTTTCACCGCTAAAATACCGACTAAACCGTCGCGCACATCCTCGCCTGTGTATTTTTTACCCGAGAACTCGTTCACGCCCTTGAGGATACCCTCACGAAAGGCGGAAAGATGGGTACCACCTTCGGAAGTATAGGTGCCGTTGACGAATGAATAGTAATTTTCTGTATATTCATCGGTATGGGTGAAAGCGAATTCGAGCGCATGTTCTTTATGCTGAATAGCCGGATAGATGCCTCTGCCGTCCAATTCCCGTTCGAGCAGATCAGGCAGCCCTTTTTCCGAATAGTAGAGCTTCTTTTTCGCCTTGCCCTCGGCCTCATCCGGGCAAGTTAGAGCCAGACGCAGCCCGGCATTGAGATACGCATACCGCCAAAGCCGCTGATCCACATAGCTGAGATCAAAGGTGAAGCTGGGAAAGAGCTGCTGATCAGGCAGAAATTCGACTAAGGTGCCGTTCTTTTCGCTGCTCTGCCCTTCTTCTTCTTGGATTAGCTCACCGCAGACAAAGTCCGCCTGCTTGTAGCGGCCCTCTCGGAACGAGCAGACCCGAAACTGCGCGGACAGGGCGTTGACTGCCTTGGTGCCCACGCCGTTCAATCCGACCGAGAACTGGAAGACCTCGGTGTTGTACTTGGCCCCGGTGTTGATGACCGAGACGCACTCCACCACCTTGCCCAGCGGAATGCCGCGCCCGTAATCCCGCACCCGACAGCGACCTGTTGCCTCCACAGCAATCTCGATCTGCTTGCCGCAGCCCATGATGTACTCATCCACCGCGTTGTCGATGACCTCTTTCAGCAAAATGTAGATGCCGTCATCGGGATCAGAGCCGCTGCCTAAGCGGCCAATGTACATGCCCGGCCGTTTGCGGATGTGCTCCAGCGAGCTGAGGGTCTTGATCTTGGATTCGTCGTAATGATGCTGTTCAGTCACGTCTTTTTCAGTCGGGCAAGAGTTCAGTGGGAAGGAAAACGAGCGCAGTGCAAGTGTACCCGTTGCAGCGAGGCCCGTCAAAAGGTATGAGCAGTGGACAGAACAGCGTGGCTGAACGGAGGAACCGTGGTCGGGTAATTTGTACTCACATTATCCCACCGCGTGGGTAATTTCTACCCAAAGAAAAGAGAAGGCAACTACGCAGACTGGCTGGGGAAAAATAAAAAAAGCATTTTTCCCAGTGACATAAGGTTGCTGTACATTATATAATAAAACTGGCACAGATTTCGCATTACTCAGACTAAGCGAACGTAAGAGGCACTTGTATGAATACTGCACAGAAAACGGGAAAAGTTATCATTGTCGCTGCTATCGCGGTCAACGTTATAGCCTCAACCGGTCTGTACGCTGCGGAGGCACAGCCCTGCGACTCAAAAACCGGACTGTGTTTGCTTCCTCAAAAGGCTTCAGCTAAAAAAGAAGCCCTTGTTCTTGAAACAAGAAAAGCTGCGCTAAAAAACTTGGTGTCAAGGCAGGCTGCGGACTGCGCCCTGATCGGGGAAGTTGGTAGCAGCACAACCTTGAGTGCTAAAATAGCTGGAGAGCTGTTCAGTCTGCGCCAGCAGATGATCCTCAAAGCGCGGGAAACTGGTTTACTGCTTCAGCTGCCTTCCATTGTTATGGAATTCATGGGCAGTTGTGGGCTGAAGAAAGACTGGAATCAGCTCTGTGGCGAATACGGGAGCCTGCTCCGCCAGCATGGCATCCCGTATCGGAAAGGAATTCTTGCAGGTTCTTCACAAGGTTCCTGACTTTCATTACGCTCAACCCGGGTGTCTCGGCAGGTTTACTCCTCCTTTTTTTCCTGCCGGGACATCTTTTTCACATCATGTTCTCTGGGTCAACGTCGATCCCCATTCTCACGCTCTTGCGGCAAATTTGTTGTTTCTTCTCTGTTATAAGTTGATTGCAGAGCCGATGCAGCTGCTCTGGTTGTCCACTTTTGAGCAACACCTGCCAGCGGAAACGGTTTTTAATCAGCGATAACGGCGACGGTGCTGGACCGAGTATATCCACCGGCGTAGTATCCTTTGCCGCTGCTATCCGCAAGAAATCCGCTGCTGCCTTGGCTGCGGCTTCCACCTCTTGTTCCTCTTCCCCACTAAACCGAAGATTGATCAGCCTACCAAAAGGCGGATAACCGAGCTGTGCCCGCAATTCGATCTCCTGTGCATACATCGCTTGATACTCGTGACAACGGGCAGCTTCCAGCACGTAATGCCCCGGCTGATGGGTCTGAATAATCACTCGGCCCGGATGCTCGCCCCGCCCTGCTCTGCCAGTCACTTGCGCCAGCAATTGAAAGGAGCGCTCTGCTGCCTTATAGTCAGGCATTCCTAAGCCGCTGTCTGCCCAAACTACACCGACCAAAGTTATTCGCGGAAAATGAAGCCCTTTAGCCACCATCTGCGTACCAACTAAGATGTCAATTTCCAACTCACGTACCTGCTGGAGCAGAGCCATATATGCCCGGCGGTTGCCTGCGGTATCGCTATCCAACCGAGCTACTCTGGCTTGAGGAAAAAGCCGCTTCACCTCTGCTTCGATTCGTTCCGAACCGATACCTAATCCAACTAACGAACCAGAACCGCATTCTGGGCAAAGGATATCTGGGCGGACTGAGTAACCACAGTAGTGGCAGATCAGTCGCTCGCTGCCTCGATGTAACGTCAGAGAAACTTTACAATTCCGACAGCGGACTACCGAGCTACAATCCTGACAGAGCATGAACGAAGCATAGCCGCGCCGGTTGACAAAGAGCAAACTTTGCAGGCCTTGGGCTACGTTGTCTCGTAAGGCGGTCAGGAGTTGCTCAGAGAAAAACCAGTCTGTACGAGGTCGTTTTGTTTTCCCCAGATCAACGATTTCAACTGAGGGTAAGCTCTGGCCATCAATCCGTTTGTGCAGGGTGAGTAATCGGTATTTGCCCTGTTCGGCGTGATAAAAGCTGCCCACTGAGGGGGTAGCCGAGCCGAGCAGTACCGGACAGGCAGCAAAACGCGCCCGAAGCACAGCCATGTCCCGCCCGTTATAGCGCAACCCATCATCCTGCTTGTAGGCTGCCTCATGCTCCTCATCGACGATCACCAAACCGAGATTGGCAAAAGGCGCAAAGACTGCTGACCGCGCTCCAACTGCGATGGTTACCTTCTGCCGCATGATGCGCTGCCACTGATCAAAGCGTTCTCCTGCTGATAACCCACTGTGCAGCACTGCCATTGTATCGCCGAAGCGAGAATAAAAATGGGCCTCAATCTGAGTGGATAACGCCAGCTCTGGTACTAAGACCAGCACGTTCTTTCGTTGAGCAAGGCAGTGTTCTGTCGCGCGCAGATAAATCTCGGTTTTACCGCAACCCGTCACACCGTGGAGTAGGAAAGGCTGAAACTGTCCTGCATCCATTGCAGCAGTGATTGCGCTGAGAGCCGCAGTCTGCTCTTCGGTCAATATCTCCGGGCGATCAAAAAAGGGTAACGTGTCACCGAATGGATCACGCAAAACCTGCCGCTCTTCCAAGCGAATCAACCCGGCTTCAGCTAATCCATGCAGTGCTTTGCTCGCGCCAGCGTACAGCCGAGTCAGTTCTCGGCGCGGCATGATGAGACTCCCGCCGCAGTGTTGAAAGAAGATATCTAAGGTTTTCTGTTCAGATTGTTTGAGCTTTGTGGCGGACTGATCAGACGGCGGAGCGCAAAGGCGGACGACAGTTTCGGTTTTTGCTCTGACTGCTGCGCTATTAGAAACAGATGACAACCCAGCGGGCAAAGCGGTGCGGATTACCTCACCGATGGGGTGATGGTAATAATCAGCTACCCAACGGAAAAAGGGAATCAGTGATGCAGGAAAGAACGGCTCGCACTCAAGGCACTCAGATAACGGTTTGACGTTACCAGTGAACTCAGCTTGATTCGGCAGCTGCGCCAGGACATAGCCAGTGATCAGCCGACCACCTAACGGAGCCAATACCTTACTTCCTACGGGCAAAGGCTCAACAATTCCCTCTGGCTGGCTGTAGGTTAGGGTGCCGGGAATTGGCGCAGTAACCGCAACTTCGTATAAAGGAAGGCTACTGCTTTCTATCAAGGTTGATGGGTTTTGCAACCGCTGGGACAGATATCGGCCAAATGCTGGCGGAACGGTTCACCCAACGTGGGATGGCTCATGGCTACATCGACAATCGCCTTGAGATAACCAAGCTTGTCGCCCGCATCGTACCGTCTGCCTGTGAATTCATACGCGTACATACCTCGCTGCCGAGACAGAGCTTGTAGTGCATCGGTAAGCTGAATCTCACCGCCGTGGCCGGGTGTAGTGGTACCGAGTATTTCAAATATCTCAGGCATCAGCAGGTAGCGACCAATGATAGCCATGTCCGAATCACTCGTACCTGGAGCTGGCTTTTCCACCATCCTGCTTACCTTGAAGGTACGTTCAATGTCAAGTGCTTCTCCTTCCACAATGCCATACTGACACGTTTGCTCCATCGGCACTCGCTGAATCGCGACGATAGACTCTCCCACTTGCTCATACAGGTCAAGCATCTGCCGACAGCAGGGCTTTTCGCTTCGTACTAAATCATCACCGAGCAGCACCAGAAAGGGTTCATCACCGATTACGTTGCGGGCCATCCAGATAGCATGACCCAAGCCCAGCGGTTTCTTCTGTCGGACAGAAACAATCTCAATCAGACTGGAGGTACGAGCTAACTCTTCTCGTAGCTCATCTTTATTCTTCTCTTTGAGAATGGTGTCTAATTCAAAATTGTAATCGAAATGGTTTTCGATTGCTGACTTCCCATCAGAGGTGATTAGAATAACTTCCTCGATGCCCGAAGCTACCACTTCCTCGACGATGTACTGAATCGTAGGGCGATCCACAATCGTGAGCATCTCTTTGGGAATAGACTTAGTAGCAGGCAGAAAACGGGTGCCAAGTCCAGCTACTGGGATGACAGCTTTGCGTATTTTTTTCATCTCGTTCCTCTTGTTAGGTTGGAGGGGAGAAGCAACGACCCCGCCTGCGCTAACAGCAAGTTACTGCATCCAGCAATAGCCGTCAAGCCTCTGCTGAGGCCGTCAGCAAGAGACCAACCCACTCGTCTTCATAGGCAACGCGCTCCACGCTCAGGCCCAGCTTGCCATAGACGCGGATAATGTTCTCTTCCTGCGTCCCACGTAGAATGCCAGCTAAAACAACTTTTCCTTTGGCCACTAACCGTTGGGTAATGGTCGGAGCCATTTCCACCAGCACATCGTGGAGGATATTCGCACAGATTAAATCAAAGCTCCCGGTGATCTCGGTAAGATCAGTTGCTGAGATGGCAATCCTATCTGCAAGTTGGTTGCGAGTAACATTTTCTACTGCCACTGTCACTGCCTCTGGATCATTGTCAATAGCAGTTACTTCTTTTGCGCCAAACAGAGTAGCTGCCATTGCCAGAATACCCGTGCCCGTACCGACATCCAAAACTTTTTGCGGTAAGCCATCCTGAAAGCAGCTTTGGATTAAGCCGAGGGCTAACTTAGTCGAAGCGTGCTGGCCCGTACCAAAAGCCATACCTGGGTCTATTTCAATTACCTGCTCGCCGGGCTGGACGATATAGCTTTCCCAGCTGGGCTTGATAATGAGATTAGGCACAATTGCAAACGGAGTAAAAAACTGCTGCCACGACGTAGCCCAATCCTCATCATCGATGATTGAACACACTAACTGCGGCGTAGGAAGGTTATATACAGCAAAAAGTTCGGTCAGTTCTACCTCAAGGTGGCGACGCTGCTGTTCCTGCTCATCTGGAGTCTCGAACTGGAAGAAGCCGCTCACTTGACTCATGCCGTCTTTGACCGGAGTCTGCTCCACTGCGGAACCACTGAGCACGCCGATCAAATCAGTGACGGCTTCTACGGCGGTTTCAGGGCAACTGAGGCTTGTCTTGAGCCAGTTGGTTGAACGTTGTTTGGTCATTACTTTCCTTTAGGACTGATGCAACACTACGTTGATAAATAGGTCTCTTTAAGGGGGTAGCCACAAGGGCATCCTCCCCTTGTATGATGAACTATCATTTATATTCCGATTGAGATTTATCGCAACTGGAATATAACTCTCCTCATACAAGGAGAGCCGGATGCCATCGGTGTCCTTAAATAGGCAGAATGTTCGATCCGGCCCGGCATGGTGCTTGACGCGGACAACAGTATTTACAGGTCTCGCGGCGGCCTCGTAGGGGCGGCCCCCTGTGGCCACCCTGCCCTGCTGGTGCCTGATGCAAACAAGGGCAGACACAGGGGGGTCTCTGCCCCTACAGTTTACGGCAAAAACACCCACGGAGGAACAGGCGATGAGCAAAGAAGAAGCGTTGCAGCTAATTAAAGAGGCTGCGGAGACAGGGGCAACGGAGCTTGAGTTCTGGAGGCTAGGATTAACCAGCTTGCCGCCCGAACTCTTTCAGCTTACGAACCTGACGCTTGGCGACAACCAGCTTACCAGCCTGCCGCCAGAGATTGTCCAGCTCACCAAGTTAGAAGAGCTTTGGCTTGACGATAACCCCCTTACCTCTCCTCCTTATGAGCTTGCCAAACAAGGTATCGAAGCCATCCGCGAATACTTCGCCTCGCTCGCAGAAGGCGGGGCAGACACGTAGATTGAACAAGGGCAGGTGCCCCTACAGTGCCTTAACGGGTAGAACAAGGCGGAAGCCTACGCCGCTGCCGTAGATGCTATGCGTGGGTCCGCAACGGTTCGCTGCACGCACGTCCCTGGGCATACTGCCCCAGCCGCCGCCGCGAAGTACGCGGTACGATTCGGATTCAGAGCCGACAGGGTTGCTCTGCGGACTGGAGGCATAATAGCCGCTGTCGTACTGGTCAGCGCACCACTCCCAGACATTGCCGCTCATGTCATACAGGCCGAAGCCGTTCGCCTGCTTCCCGCCAACCGGATGAGTGCTGCCATCGCTGATGCTTTCACCGTGCCACGCGACTGCATTCACATCATTGCCGCCGCAGTATCTGCTGGAACTGTTTGCCCGGCAGGCGTATTCCCATTCCGCTTCGGTGGGCAGGCGGTAGCTGTTGCCAGTGCTGCTGCTGTTCAGTTTCTTGATAAAGTCCTGCACGTCGTTCCAAGAGACACGCTCCACGGGATAGTTGCCACCCTTCTTGAACTCGGATGGATTTGCGCCCATAACCTTTTCCCACTGCCCTTGCGTGACTTCATACTGCCCCATCCAGAAGCTGTCCACGCAGACCTTATGCACCGGGCCTTCATCATTTTCATGACCTTCATCATCTGTGGATGAACCCATCATAAAGCAGCCACTCGGCACATAGGCTAATTTCATGCCGGTTGCGTCATCGTTCATACTATCGCCCTGCTTTAGCTCTGCTTTCGCTTGTACTTGAGCCGAAGCTGCTTTCACCCGTGCCAATTCAGCTTTGGCAGCATCAGCCTCTTGTTGGGCTTGCTCCTTAGCAGAGGCGAACTCAGCCAGTTGCCGTTCGAGTTCAGCGGCCCGTTTCTCCGCAGCATCGTTTGCAGTCAGCACTGCCAGAGGCTCTGCTTTCGGCGTATTCTCCTTAGTAGCCCCCTCATTCAGCGCGGCAATCACCGCCGCAACACCTACAAGAAGTCCGCCTACTGCTGTAATAACTCCCGGCAGCGTCTCCCAGAACGACTTTTTCTTGTCTTCGTCAGCCATCTTGTCCCTCCGGTCAATCTCAGCAGCTTGACTTTTCGCCTGCATCATGTAATATCCAGCACCTTTCTTTAACGTTGCAACGAACAACCTGTCAATAAAAAACGCCCGTACCTCAACAGAACATACTATGCTGAAAATCAACGAGCATTACCTGAAGCTCCAGGCTTCGTATCTCTTTTCCGACATCGCCAAGCGGGTAGCCGCCTTCCAGCACGCTCACCCGGACAAGAACATCATTCGCCTTGGCATCGGCGATGTGACTAAGGCTTTGCCACCCGCCTGTATCGCTGCCTTTCACCGGGCTGTAGATGAGATGGCTGTGGACAGCAGCTTTCGTGGCTACGGCCCGGAGCAAGGCTACGCTTTCTTGCGTGAAGCCATTGCCCAGCACGACTTTCAAGCTCGCGGCGCAGAGATCAGCGCGGACGAGATATTCATCTCTGACGGGGCGAAGTGCGACACCGGCAATATCCAAGAACTGTTCAGCAGCGAGGCGCGGGTAGCGATTCCTGATCCCGTGTATCCGGTTTACTTAGACACCAACGTCATGGCCGGGCGCACGGGTGCGTTTGCCGATGGCCGTTATCAAGGGCTGGTCTATCTTGATTCCACAGCGGAGAACAACTATGTGCCTAAGCTACCCAACGAGCCAGTCGATCTGATCTATCTCTGCTTTCCCAACAATCCCACTGGTTCAACCATCAGCAAGGCAGAGCTGAAAACGTGGGTGGACTACGCCAAGGCGAACAAGGCGTTGATTCTTTTTGACGCGGCCTACGAGGCATTCATCCGGGATGAGTCTCTGCCGCATTCGATCTATGAGATTGAAGGGGCGCGGGAAGTGGCCATCGAGTTCCGCTCCTACTCCAAGAGCGCAGGCTTCACCGGCACCCGCTGCGCCTACACCGTAATTCCCAAGGAATGCGCCGCCTACGACAGCGCGGGCAATAAGCAGTTCATTCATCCACTCTGGAACCGTCGCCACTGCACCAAGTTCAACGGCGTGTCTTATCCCGTGCAGCGGGCAGCTGAGGCGGTCTATTCAGACGAGGGCAAGGCGCAGTGCAAGGCTTTGATCAGCGGCTATTTGGAGAATGCCGACCTGATCGCAGCAGCAGTCAAGGAGCTGAGCTTTGATTACATCGGCGCGGCCAATGCGCCGTATGTTTGGATACGCTGCAAGCGTGACTCGTGGGAGTTCTTTGACATGCTGCTGAACAAGGCAGGCGTGGTCTGCACGCCGGGCGCAGGCTTTGGCAAATGCGGGCAAGGCTACATCCGGCTGTCTGCCTTCAACTCGCGTGAGAATGTGGTGAAGGCGTTGGAGCGGATCAGGCAAGCTCTTGCCTAAGTTCATCATCAGGCAGCGGCTTGTATTCCCGGAAGTAAATCTCGGTCAGCGTGAGGAAAGCAGTGACGATCAGCGGGCCGTAGATGATGCCCAGCACGCCGAAGACGGCCATGCCGCCGAGGACAGCCAGCAGCACCAGCAAGGTGTGCATCTTGACTTGGCTGCCAACAAACTTGGTCTTGAACAGGTATTCCACCAGCAAGGCGACGGTCGCATAAAACATGAAGATGATCGTCGCGTTGCCCGGAGTGCCGTTTATCAGCATCAGCACTGAGGCAGGCACCAGCACGGTGCCGATGCCGACGATGGGCAGGAAGGCGAGAATGCCCATCACCCCGCCCCAGAGCACCGGCGAGCCGATATCCAGCAGGGCGAAGAGCACGCCGCCCGCAACGCCCTGAATCGCGCCGCTGATGCCGTTGCCGATTAGGATCACACCAGCTATCTCTTGGAACTTACTGAGGAGGAGCGTGTTCTGCTCGTCCGTGAGCGGCGAGAGCCGGATAAGGAAACGGAGCAGCGCATCCATCTCCATCAGCAGGAAGTAGATGATCAGGATGAGAAAGGCGAACTGGGCCACGAAGCTCATGATGTTGGCCGCCCATGCCGATGCCTTGCCGTAGATGAACAGCCCGGCGTTCTTGCTCAGATCAGCCAGCAGGTTGGTCAGGTCTGCGGGCTGGAAGTTGATGCCCATGTCCAGCAGCATCTTCTGCGCTTCCGCAATCCATGTGCTGTTCTGAATGGCCTGCTGTATCTTCAGGAGCAGGTTGCTGTCGCGGCCTAATTGATATATACTCAAGGCCTCTGAGGACAGGGCGGTGATGCAGAAGGTCAGCGGCACAAAGATGATCAAGGCGACTAAGGCGCAGGTCAGGGCAGAGGCCATCCACGGCGAGACCCAGCGGCGCAGCCAGCTGTAGACCGGACGGAAGATGCCGGAGAGCAGAAAGGCGAGAATCAGGAGTTGCCAGAAGGGTGACAGCACCAAACCCAGCAGCAAGATGGACAGCAAGAAAACCGCCGTAAAGGATTTCGGCTGGACGCTCGGAAGGGTTTTGCGTTCGATCTGCATAGCGGTCTCAGGAGGGAAGTGAACGATGGTGCTGCAACACGATTCTGCCAGATTTTCGCTGCTCAGGCAAGCATGAAGATCGTTGTTATTATTGTCACCCACAATTCCCAAGCAGTGCTGGGCCGCTGCATCGCCGCACTGGAACAGCAGACTGTGCCGCCAGATGCCATTGCCTTAGTTGATTCCGGCTCAGAGGACACAAGCTATTTGCAGCCGTATCGTAGCCGTGCCAACTTCACGGTTTCTTTGCAAGAGAATATCGGCTTCAGCCGGGCCAACAACCTCGGCTGGCAGGCGGTGCGGCAGGAAGCAGAGGCCGTCCTCTTCCTCAACCCGGACGCTTTTCCTGCACGGAACAGCTTAGAGCTGGCCTGCGCCTTTCTCGTTGAAAATCAAAATGTCGGCGGTATTGGTGGCAGGCTACTGGGCTTTGATTCTGACAACGGTCAACCCACTGGCTTGCTTGATTCCACCGGCGTATTCAGAACGTGGTATGGCCGCTGGCATGATCGTGATCAAGGACAGATAGACAACAGCCAGCATAGCGCGAGAGAAGATGTTCCAGCAATCTGCGGAGCCTTTCTTGTCTGTCGAAACAAGACGTTGAAGCAGACAGCCTTGTCTGCTGGGGCCGTGTTTGACCCAGCCTTTTTCCTCTACAAAGAGGATATCGAACTTTGCCTACGACTGCGAAAGAAAAGCTGGCAGATCGTTTACTTACCGGAGATTCTTGTTCATCATTGCCGAGGCTGGCAGAGCGACCGCAAGGCTATGCCAGCACGTCTGCGCGTGATTGCAGCGAGGAACGAAGTGCTGCTTTATCGCAGGCATCCTTCGCCGTATATCCTTTGGGCCTTGCTGAAATATGCCGCTGTTCGCTGGCTGAGAGTGTAACATGACCATCTCGCTCATTATTCCCACTTGGAACGGCGGCAAATGGCTTAACGAGCTGCTGACCCAGCTGGCACGACAGACGGTGTTGCCCGATGAAATTGTGCTGGTTGATTCCGGCTCCACCGATGACACGCTTGCCATAGTCCAGCGGCATATTGGCCAAAACCCCCGCATTCGTCTGTTGGAAATCAAGCAGCACGACTTTGATCACGGTGGCACCAGAGCTTGGGCCGCGCAGCAGACTACGGGCGAGATTCTGGTCTATATGACTCAAGATGCAATTCCAGCAGCGGACAACGCTCTTGAATTCCTCATCCGGCCTTTTCAAGACAACAAACAGCTCGCCGCGACGTATGGTAGGCAGCTTCCGGCCTTAGATGCTACGCTTTTCAGCGAGCATCTGCGTCGCTTCAATTATCCTGAACACTCGCAGCTTCGTCGGCGTGGGGATGCGCTTGTCTTTGGTTTCAAAACTATTTTCATTTCCAATTCGTTTGCTGCTTGGCGACGGGAGCTATTAGCAGCGCAGGGCTATTTTCCGCAGCAACTACTCTTTGGCGAAGATACCTTGGCTCTGGCAAAACTGATTGAGAACGGCTATCATGTACAGTATGTCAGCGAGGCTGTTGTCCGACATTCGCACAATTATTCCATCTGGCAGGATGTGCAACGCTATTTCGACATCGGTGTTTTTCATACAGAACAGCAGGCGCAACTGATGCAGTTCGGTGGCCCCGGTGGAACCGGCAGAAAATACGTGCTTTCCGAACTGACTTTACTGCTGGAACGACAGCAATATCATCTCTTGCCAGAATGGTTTCTCCGCAATCTGGGCAAATTCATCGCCTACAACATGGGCAAACGATACCGACAACTGCCCCGCAGCTGGGCAAAAAAATTGAGCATGAATCCTCGCTGGCAAGGCTGGACAGTGTAACCTATGTCACCTGCCCTGTCTTGGAATCTGCGCCAGCGCACTTCCGCCATCTATAAGTTTCTGCACATTCTCGATTGCTCGCTGGTCTGCGGCTATCTCGGCCTCTTAGTCCTATTTTATAAGGTACCGTGGAGTCGTTACTACACGTGGCTGGAACTGATTGTTTTTGCGGTTTGCTTTGTCAGCTTTCAGTATTTCCAGCTGTACCGCTCGTGGCGGGGTTGGAAGCTCTATCTTGAATTCTTCGTTATACTCAGAGCATGGGCGGCGGTAATTGGCTTCATGCTTTTCTATTTCTTTGCCTTCAAAGTCTCTGAAGGTTATTCCAGAATGGTGTTCATACTCTGGTCGTTCACCACACCTTTTCTAATTTTTCTCGCGCATTTGTCAGTACGCAAAACCCTGAGGTATTACCGTGCGCAAGGCAAAAATATCCGCCATGCAGTCATTGTCGGCGCAGGCGAGTTGGGCGTGCGCATGGCTCAACAGACTGAATCTATTCCTTGGGCAGGCATTGAGGTTGTTGGCTTTTTCGATGATCGGCTGGAACAAAATGGCCCCGCTGCGGTCAACAAGCCTTTGCTCGGCAGAATTCGCGAGTTACGCGAATATCTGATGGCCAACAATATCGACTATGTTTATATCGCCTTACCTATGCGGGCCGAACGCAAAATATTCTGGATACTACGGGAATGTCGTGACTTAGGAGCGCAGCTTTATCTCGTACCAGATTTGTATATTTTCGGCCTGCATCATGCGGAAATTCAGTCCATCGGCGAAACCTTGGTTCTTAGTTTCAACCCAGATTCCGGCTGGAAACGAACTTTTGACATTGTTTTCTCCGTTTGCATTCTCCTGCTGACCGCGCCGCTGATGCTGCTGATCATGCTGTTGATCAAGCTCGATAGCCAAGGCCCAATTTTCTATAAACACCGACGGATTATGGCTACTGGGCGGGAATTTGAATGTTTGAAATTTCGCACCATGGTCATCGATGCGGACAAGAAGCTGCATGAGCTGCTGGCTGGCGATTCTGCCTTAGCTGAGGAATGGCAGCACAATTTCAAGCTGAAGCATGACCCCCGCATCACCCGCATGGGTCGCTTTCTCCGCCGCACCAGCTTAGATGAATTTCCCCAGTTTATCAACGTTCTCAAGGGTGAAATGAGCGTGGTTGGCGCACGGCCTATTGTCGGCAGAGAGCTGGAGGAATACTACAAAGGCAGCGGCGAGTTGAGCGCAGGCCGCTATGTGTCGATGAAGCCAGGCATTACTGGGCCGTGGCAGGTGACGAAACGTAGCGATACCGAGAACTATCAGGAGCGGGTGGAGTTAGACGACTGGTATGTCCTCAACCATTCGTTACTTTGTGATCTAAAAATCATTATCAAAACCATCGGCTGCATGGTTAGTGGCAAAGGCGCGTATTGAGGAAAAAGACTGCACCTTGATTTCATAAAAATTCAACAAGCAGCTGCCGACTGCCACTGCCACTGCCGCAGTCGGCATAATTTAATTTAGACTTCACAGCATTTCAGCCTTGTACCGCATAGCCTCCATCCACCACCAGCACTTGGCCGTGAATCATAGCCGCTCCTTCGCTGCATAGAAAAAGTGCCAAATCAGCCACATCTTCGGGGGTGGTCAGGCGACCCAAGGGTGTGCGCTCTAAAGATTGTCGGATGATCTCATCGCGGTTGGGAAATTTTTTGAGGGCATCGGTATCAACAACGCCTGCGCTGATAGTGTTGACTGTGATGCCTTTTGGGCCAAGTTCCACTGCCAGATGGCGCACTAACGATTCCAAGGCTGCTTTTGAGGCTCCGACCACCGTGTAATTAGGCACTGCTCGCACCGCACCGAGACTGGAAATAGCCAGTACTCGTCCGCCGGGTGCCATCAGCGGCACTGCTTGCTGAGTCAATGTGAGCATGGCTCGCGCATTAATGTCCATTGCCCAGTCCCAGTGCCGCTGGGTCAGCTCCATCACCGGTTTTAGTACCCCGGAAGCCGCATTCGAGACCAGAATATCTATCCGTTGATACTCGGCGCGAATTTGCTCGAACATCGCCAGCACGTCTTTTTCTTCTGCTACATTGGCTTTGATTACCAAGCAGCGCACCCCGTGCCGCTCGACCGCTGCCGCAGTCCCCTCAGCATCGCTGCGGTGGCGAACATAATTCACCACAATGTCAGCGCCATGCTCCGCCAGCCGCAGGGCAATAGCCCGTCCAATGCCGCGCGATCCTCCGGTAACTAATGCTGCTTTCCCCTTCAGATTCAACATCCCTCATCTCCTGTGCAAAATCTTTCAGTCTGCTGTCAGCCGGTCGGCCCGGAACAGCGGTCGATTATTGTATTAAGGACTGTCTTTGTCGCTGAATGTACCTTGCACGGCCTTTCTTTGCAAGGGCAAGGTTCACAGGAGGGCCGCCTGTTGCTATTTCAGAGTTCCGCACCGCGAAAAAATATCAAGGGGACCGCCTTGTGGCCAGTCCCCTTGATATATATGCTTACGGCGGCGAGAAAAAATCTTACGTTTTTCCTACTTGCAGCATGTTCTTGCTGCTCAATCCTTTTTATCCTCGTCCTCTGCCTTACAGAACGCTGTCACAACAGTCAGGGCAGCGATCAGCACTACGCCAAAAAATGCCACAACGACAAACCAAGAACAATCACTGCACTCTGCACCCATTCACAGCTCCTTTGTTGAGGAAAGGACCGCTTCTACAGGATTGAAATATCCTCCATTGTGGTGCAAGCAAATGCCATGCCAATTCACTGTACCGAAACGATATGATTCATAAACGCCAATTTTAACCGGTACTTTCGGTGAGGTGTTTCTCTTGAAGAAGAGGTTTTTATTATAGGCTTTTCGGTAGTGGATACTTTTTTCTCAGTTTACAAAACTGTAATGGATATTTTTTACCCATGTATCTTGCTGCTACGTTTGGTAGAAAGGTACCTTGAATGCAAAACCGGTATAACAAATCGGTATCGGTAATAGCTCAAATGATAATTGTATCGCCTAAGTATTTTGGTTGCGTATGAAAAAAATACACGTCAACAAAGCACATAACTTTAGAGAAAAACTCTCTAATCCGTGTTTTTAAACCCCAATGCAAAGTTACGTCACGAGCATTGTAGCCGTATAGTTCAATCCCGTATTGTCTGCCGATATATACTGCTCTTGTGTTATGAAATTTTTGAGATATAACAATGCCTTTGTTTTGACCAAAAATTTCTTTAAAGCGCAAGATAGAATCTAATGTTCTGAATCCAGCATAATCGCAGATCACATTTTCTTCTTTCACTCCTGCTTTAACTAAGTCTCGCTTCATGGTCATCGGCTCATTGTACTGAAGAGTGCTGTTATCTCCTGAGACAATGATCTTTCTGCATTTACCACTCTGATACAGCTCTATCGCTGCTGTTATCCTGTATTGGTAATAGAGATTCTTTTTCCCTTCCCCCAGCCATTTTGAGGTGCCTAAAAGAATGGCACAGTACACAGGCTGTAACTCTTTAATGTTGTCAAAGGTGTATTGCGCAGAGCTGTTGATGAGCAGATTAATTCCAGAAAGACTGACCATGATCAAAAACATGACCACGACAAATCCTGCCAGAATCTTCTGCTTTTTTTTCATCAGCTGCCCAAGATAAACTGATTGCATACCAAAGAGGAAAGAGCCTTTACCTCTATCATACTCATGAACAAAGATAATCTGACCGCATTACAGAATATACCTGCTCAAATCCTCATTTTCTGAAATAACAGAAAGCTGTTGCCGGACATATTCCGCTGTCACGGTGAACAACTGCTCGTCCAGCTCTGAGGCATCGTAGGAAAGTTTGTCTAAAACGCATTCGATCACGGTATGCAGCCGCCGCGCGCCGATATCCTCGGTCTTGCGATTAACCTCTGCCGCAATCCGCGCCATCTCTTGAATCGCCGCTTCGTCAAATTTCAGCTCGATCCCCTCGGTGTTCAGCAACGCGATGTATTGCTTGATCAGGGCGTTGTTTGGCTCGGTAAGGATGCGGAAAAATTCTTCTTCACCAAGGGCGTTCAGATTCACCCGAATAGGGAAGCGGCCTTGCAGCTCTGGGGCCAAATCCGAGGGTTTGTTAGTATAAAAGGCGCCGGAAGCGATAAAGAGAATATGATCGGTACGCACTGGGCCGTATTTGGTGGTTACGGTCGAGCCTTCAACAATGGGCAGAAGGTCGCGCTGTACGCCTTCCCGCGAGACATCTGGGCCGTGGCCACCACCGCCGCGTGAAGCGATCTTATCGATTTCATCGAGAAAAATAATGCCAGTCTGCTCGGTACGGCGCACGGCCTTTTCTGCTACGCTTTCAGTATCGACCAGTTTGTGCGCCTCTTCTTTCTTCAAATATTCGAGAGCTTCCGGCACCCTGACTTTGCGCTCTTGCTTCTGGCCGGGGAAAATTTTAGAAAACGCCTCTTGCAGCGAGGACTGCATGTCTTCCATGCCGGAGGTAGAAAAAACCTCAACAATCGGACCTTGCGGCTTGCCGGTGGCTACCTTCAACTCAACTAAGCGATCATCTAACTCACCGCTGTGGAGCATCCGGCGCAATTTTTCGCGAGTTTTCTCCATACTGCCGCGCAGATTACTCTCTTCACCGCCCTCGTCATACGGCAAGACAATTACCTCGTCCTCATTGATTGGCTTTTTCGCGGGCAGCGGCGGCAGAAGTAGGTCAAGAAGCCGCTCTTCCGCAGCAACGGCAGCTTTGGCCGCCACGCCTTCCTCCTCCTCCTTCGTCACCATGTTGACCGCTAACTGTACTAAATCACGAATCATTGACTCCACATCGCGACCTACATAACCAACCTCGGTGAACTTAGAGGCTTCGACTTTGAGAAAGGGCGACTGAGCAAGATGAGCCAGCCGCCGGGCGATTTCTGTCTTTCCCACCCCAGTAGGGCCGATCATGATGATATTTTTCGGCGCAATTTCTTCGCGCAAAGGAGGCGGCACCTGCTGCCGCCGCCAGCGACTGCGGAGAGCGATGGCCACGGAGCGTTTGGCCTCATTTTGACCTATGATATAGCGGTCTAACTCCTGCACAATCTGCTTAGGGGTGAGAGAATTCAATGGGTTCATAAATATTTTGTTCGTCATTGAGGCCAGTAGGGACTAAGATTTTCAGTCTCTACTCAACCTTGGGAGCGGCCTGCACCTTTTCCACAATCAAGTTGTGATTGGTATATACGCAGATAGAAGCGGCAATCTTCATAGACTCACGGGCAATCATTTCCGCATCTAAATTGGAATGAGCGACCAAGGCCGTTGCCGCAGCTTGGGCAAAAGCTCCGCCGGAGCCGATAGCGAGAATACCGTCGTCAGACTCGATTACGTCACCGCTGCCGGAAAGAAGCAGGGAATATTTGCTATCAACCGCGATCATCATCGCCTCAAGGCGACGGAGCATCTTGTCTGTGCGCCAGTCTTTGGCTAACTCCACAGCGGCCCGCATCAGGTTGCCGTTGAACTGCTCTAACTTCTGCTCCAACCGGTCGTAAAGCGTGAAGGCATCGGCGGTGGATCCAGCAAAGCCGGTGATTACCCGATCTTGATGCAGTCTGCGCACTTTACGGGCATTGTGCTTGATTACGGTTTGGCCGAGCGAAACTTGGCCGTCTCCGGCCATGACTACTTCGCCTTTGTGCCGGATCGCAAGAATAGTTGTTGAACGTATCTGTTTCATATCTTCGTTAGAAAAGTGATCAGCGGAGACTGCTTTTTTTGCGCTGCGGACTGTGAGAAAGGCGACCGAGCAGCCAGCCGAGCAACAGCACGCCGCCACCAGACAGGAACCAAAGGGCTTTACCCGCATCCTCCGCCGCTCTCCGCTCGGCCTTGATCGCGTTTTGATCGCTAATACAGGCAGCTAATTTGTCACCTTCGCCGTCTTGATGTTCTTTGAGAGCACTCAGTTCCATACTCAACTCACTATTTTTTCGCTGGATTTGCTCATTTTCTGTTCGCAGTTTTTTAATATCCTCAACCGGCGGAGCAATAGGAGTCAAGAGCAACTTGGGCAACCAACCGTCCACGCCGTCCTGAAACCGCACTTTGGCCCAGCCATTTTTTTCCTCTATGAGTTCGGCTCGATCACTGACTTTAACCATCTTGATGATCTTGTACTGTTCCCCAGCCCCTCTTCGCACCGGCACATCTATGTTGGCCGAGACAAAAAGGTTCTCTGCTACAGCCAAAACAGGCATTAAGAGCGCAGCTGCAACAAGCAGCGGGAACAGGCGGCGTGGCCCAGCCGTCAAAACAGCGCGTTCTAAAAAAAGATGTGCGGCACAATTACCCCTATTCATGGAAGCTGTCATCCTTCTGGTTTTCTGTTGGCGGTGATCTTACTTTGACTCTGCCGACGCTCGGCTCTTGTAACACTGAAAAGCTATCAGGCTACACTATATGACGGCTGCCCTGCAAGTCAAGAAAAGCGAAAGATGCAGGCTGGTAGTGAGAACAGCGGCCAGCAGCAATTTTCAGAGTATCTACAAGGTCTCGGATAGGGCAGAGATATGGCTGCTTTCCCCCAGCACAATCAGGATATCGCCTGCCATAATTTTGGTTTCTGAGCCAGGGTTGAAGATCATAGGCATATCTTCCCGTTTGATTGCTACGACAATGATGCCGTATTTTTGTCGAACCCCGGTTTCCATCAGGGTTTTACCGACATAAGCGGCTTGCTTGCCCACCATCAGTTCTTCCATGCGCAGACCTAAATCACCTGCTTGCGTGGCTAAATCAAGGAAATCAACCACTGTAGGTCGAACAATAAGCTGGGCCATCCGGCGCGCGCCGATGCAGTAAGGCGAAATCACTCGGCTGGCTCCAGCTCGCTCCAGCTTTTTGGCTGCACCGTGCATCCCGCTGGAACGGGCAAGGATAAACAATTTCTGATTCAGCTCCCGTGCAGTGAGCGTGATATAAACATTTTTTTCATCTGACGAGACGACAGTCACCAAACCGCGTGCTTGCTTAATCCCAGCGGCCAGCAAAATATCATCATCAGAGGCATCTCCTTTTAATTCTGGGTAGCCGAGTCGATCTATCGAATCAATCACACCTTCGTCGCTTTCAATCACTACAAAAGAGCGGTTATTCTCCTTGAGGATAGAGCAAATTTCTTGGCCAATTCTGCCAAAACCACAGACAATGTAATGATCTTGCAGTTTAGTTATCTTTTTCTGCATTTGTCTTTTGACAACGATATGCCGCAATCCGCCTTCGATCATTGCCTCGGTGATCTGGCTGAACAGGTACATGACATAGCCTACCCCGGAGAAAATCAGCAGGATAGTGAAGAGGCGACCACCAATGGTTTTCGGCGCAAGGTCGCCGTAACCAACCGTGGTGATGGTGATCGCAGTCAGATACAGCCCTTCAAGGAAGCTGAAGCCCTCCAGCAACTCGTAGCCAAGCGGCCCGGCCACGAGGAGGAGCAGCAGTGGGAAAGCTGGGAGGATATATTTGCGGAATGCTGTATCAATCCGCTTGCGCAGTCGAGCGAGCAAGGAACTGTCGCGCATCGCCCGACATTACCACTCCACCCGCAGCGTGTTCTCCAACGCATCCACCTTGGCAATGCGGACGTTGACTTCATCGCCTGGCTCGGCCTGCAACGAGGGATGAACAGGTAGATCAACATCAAAGAGACAATCCAAGAGCAAGGCACTGACTCGCTGCGGGCCGCTGTTGACCACCAAGGCAGGCAGAGTTTTGCCGACCTGCTCTTCCAGCCAACGCAGTATCCAGTAACGGTGCCGTTGCTGGCGCACCTTGTTGGCACGGGAGAGCTTCTCCTGAATGATCCCGACAAATTTTCGGCATTCGTCCATGGAGAAGAGGATGCCTTTGCCGCTGATCATGTTGGTAATTTGTAGCTGTATCGCTGTGTCTAAGACCCGCCTGATTGGCGAGGTTACGGTGGTGTAGCAGTTGAGGCCAAGGCCAGAATGCGGTTTGGGGTTAGCAGTCAGCTCGCCACGGGCAAGAAAGCGTCGCTGACAAGCGATGTCAGCCAAGCTGTTATGCACGCCCTCGATCAGCCGCTTCTTGGGTGGCGGTTGAGAGCGGAACAGCCCTGGTGCTTCCTGGGCAGCAAGGTAGTCAGCAGCAATGCCATTGGCAAGAATCATGCACTCGGCCACGATGCTGCGGGCCGGGGTATCCGAAGGCGTGAGCACAACCGAAACCTTGCCGTTCTCAACATAGACATTCACGTCCGGTAGGGAGAGCAGCAGAGCACCGCGTCCGGCCCGCTGCTGACGGAGCTGAAGCTGAAGCCGGTTGAGCAGGCGCAGGCTGTTGTCCTCCTCCACCATCCGGTCAGCTTCGCTGTAACTGAGCTGCCGCTTAACCTGGATGATGCTAAGAACAATCTTGCTGCTGAGGATTTCACCCTTTGGTGACATTTTGACCAGACAGCTCACTGCTGGCCGCACTCGGTCTTTAATCAGGCTGAACACGCCTTGCGACAGCTCGCGCGGCATCATCGGCACTTGGCCTTCGGGGAAATAGAGCGAGGTTGCCCGCTCTAAGCTCTCGACAAACAGCGGGTCTTTCGGGCTGATAAAGTAGCTGACATCAGAGACATGGATGCCTACCAAAAGACTGCCGTCCTCTTGCTGCTCAACGTGCAGCGCGTCGTCGTAGTCGCGGGTGGAGGCACCATCAATGGTGAAGATATCCAGCTCGCGGAAATCCTTGCGCTTGGGATTAGCCAGCAACTCTTCGGCAGTTGGTTCGGTGATGCTGTTCGCATGAGCCAGCAACTCTGGACTGAATTCCACTGGCTGTTCTGCCTGAAGCAAGGCGATGTTCTCATCTGGCTGCCAGTAACCCGCCTGTACCAGTACTCGGTAAGGATCGCTGGGTCGATTTAACCCAGCGTTCTTGAGTAATTGGCGGACTAACTCGAGATCACAGTTCACTGCCTCGCTGCCAAAGAGGGCAAAGTCAGCCAGCCAAGAGAGAACGCGCTCACGCTCTGGCCATTGTTCGGCTGAAATCTGCGTGCCTTGCGAGAGAGCTGCCAGATGAGCCGCGCCAGTCTTCAGCAAATCCTCCTTTTCCTGCTCGCGTTGCCGCTGAAGACGCAGTTGCTCCACCTGCTCCGGGCTATGAACACTGACCAGCTCATTCTTGAATTTGAAGAACAGGCGGTCTTCAAACACCGCCCGCAGGAAGGCCGCAGATTGGTCATCGTTCAAGCTGCCACCGAAGAAGAGTCCAGCCAGAAAGTCAGCTGGGAAAGCGGATTGCTCTTCTGCACTAGCCAACTCCCAGATTTCCTCTAGCGGGATAGCGCCGGTAAGGGCGGCGCGGTTCTCGGCCATGCCTTTGAGCAAAGCCATGCGGTCTTCGCGGCTGCCTTCGATCTGATGCCGGGTTTTGGAAACCGTTAGCACCCGCGAGGCGGGCAGCACGATCTCCCGGCCATTCTGATTAATCAGACGCAGCTTGCCGCTGCTGTCCTGAAGGACAAGACCGCAGATGAAGCGGCCAGCATCCAGATATTCAACAATGCTTCCAGGAGAGGTCATGATGCGATTTCTTCAAAAGTTGAGGAGCAGGCCCGGATGCAGGCTTGCCCCGCATCTACGCTGGCCGGGGCGGCGAACGATCAGTGTTCCTCACGCGGAAGAACAGGTGGAATATACCGGCAGCTTGGCAAAAAGACAAAAAATTTATGCAGGAACCCTGTGCAGGAAGGGAAAATCTTGCATCCAGGCTTGGGCATGGTCTTGGAGTCGGGCACCGACTAGGGGGATGCTGTTTGCCAGTTCAATCATCTGCGCTACAGAGGCTAGCAAGTTGCGGGTAAACGCAGCGAACCCCAACATCCATGCTGATGTGAATGTATATGTCATAACGTAAATCCGTTTACGTTATGACATATATGTTGCCAGCAGGTGAATAAAGATTTACCTTGCAAAGCTCTTAATCGAGATGTATAAATAGCCATCTTCAGCTTGGAGCTAACTATTTCACAACGAAAAAGGAGGTTCAAAACCATACAACCTATCTGTATAAATAAAAAAACGCGCTGAATCGTAAATTGCTTGGCGGCATTCGATTCAGCGCGTAACACCACAGTAAGAGTGGTTCTGTTTATAACAGAATACCCTCTTCTTACGGCTAAGGCAAGCGGTTAATTATGTCCAACTGCTTATAACCACGAACCAAGAGAGGTGTACGATGGAAGAGTTTTGGATGTCAGTGTTAGCCAGCATCACGGCAACAACACTGATCGAAGTCCTTAGATACTTCATTAGGTAACTTCTGTCCCCCCTGAAGAAGGTCTGCTGAAGCCTTATTTAGCAAAAGTCGCTCCCCTTTGTGGGTGCGTGGATTGAAACACGTTTTGACCATATAAGGTTGCTCATCACGAGAACCGACAACCGCGCCCCCTTCACCGGGGGCGCACTTCTTCGCAAACCTCGTTCCAAATTCCGCTCGCTAAAGGGTAATAGATGAACCGTAATTCATCTAAATTCTTGCCTCTGTCTTATCATCCACCATGTTAGCTGTATTAAACTCAGGCCAGCCGAGAGCGAAGGGCAGCGCAGTCGTTGCGGACAGCAGCCATCTGACCTTGATCGGCAAAGCTATAGACGGTCTCGCCCGCACCGATAATCAGATGATCGAGCAAGTTGATATTCATGAAAGAACACATCAGGAAGAGTGTGCGGGTGAGCTGTTCGTCCTGCGCCGAAGGCTGGAGACTACCCGACGGATGGTTGTGGGCGATGACCAAGGCGGCAGCATTGCGGGACAGTGCTGCCTTAATCAATTCGCGGGGATAAACGGTATTGACGTTGATGGTGCCTTCAGAGAGAATTTCGCTGTCAATGACTGCGTGCGAGGCATCAAGATAGACGGCCATGAAAACCTCGCGGCGCAGACTGCGCAGGGCATGAATGAGATAATCGGCCACGTCTTTAGATGAGGTGACGTAGTTCTTTTTCTGAATTCGCTGGCGGAGATAACGCCGTGCCACACCTTGAATGAATTGAAGAGCAAAGATGTTTTTTGGCCCCATGCCTTTGACCTTTTCCAAGGCTGTTGGATGCGCGTCTAAAACTTCCGGCAGTGTTTTGAACCGCTGCATGGCTTCCTCCGCTGAAGGACGGCAATCGGAACGAGGCGTGCCGAATGTCAGCAGCAGTTCAATGACCTCAGTATCGGTCAGAGCGTCCATGCCTTGGGCCTGAAATCGGTCACGTAACCGTTGACGATGGCCTTCGCCGGGTTTTATCGGGTCTTCCTGTAGGTTCATTGGAATCGACAAGAGCGGTCTTTCGCGCAATCAAAACATAAACTTCCCTATTGAAATGATGGTGGGGCAAATGCGTTGATAACGTCAACTGTATCAAGCAAAAAGCCCCATCCTTGTACTTATCGGCCTTTCTTTGACGGCACTTGCGGCTTGGGAGGAGGAGGCGCATTGTAGCCCTTGTTCTGCCCTTGCTTTTGCTGCTTCTGCTGCGGGATTGGGCGCGGCGGATTGGTTGTGGGTGACTTTTTTTCGCTCATTTGTGCGTTCCTGTATGTATTTGGATATGCTGCTGCATCGTTTTTCTTCAGCATGAACAAGGAACTATACCGCGCCTGCGAAAGATCGCAAGAGAATTAACGAACAGGCTCATCCCTCTGCTTCTCACAGAGAACTAACCTGAAGCTCATCAAACTCTGCTTTTTCCTGCTTAGATTCGGTGGTGCTGCAATCAAGCAGCATAGATTGGATCCTTCACAGAGGAAAGAGCGATGCAAAAGAGCTACAGCAAACTGGGGATTTCTGTTTTTGCAGGTGCCTGTATGGGCATATTTGGTGCTACGGCACCCGCATTAGCAAGCTATAATGTCTATTACGGCCATCTGCACAACCATTCCAACGTCTCTGACGGCTCCGGCACTCCTGCTCAGGCCTACGCCTATGCGCGGGACACTGCTGGGCTGGACTTCTTCAGCTTGGCCGACCATGATTCAGGCATCAGCTCCACGGAGTGGACGACCATCAAGAACACGGCGAACACCTACAACAGCGACGGCAACTTTGTCGCCCTGTGGGGCTTTGAGTGGTCATCCGGCGGCAACTACGGCCATGTCACCGTAATCGGAACGGATGATTACTGCTCTGCGGGCAGCACAGCCACTGACACCTTCACTGAGCTGGTGACATGGCTCAACGCCCGCAGCGGCGTGGCCTTCTTCAACCATCCGGGTCGCGAGGATGGGCAGAGCCGCGAGTTCAGCCACTTCACCACTGCGCCGTCTGACAAGTTCGTGGGCATGGAGCTGTTCAACAAGGCCGACGACTTCGACACCTACTACTACAACGACGGCTACTACACCAACGACGGCAGCAAGAGCTTCTTTGACGAGGCCATTTCTCGTGGTTGGGACATCGGCGCAGCAGGCGGCGACGACAACCACACCGCCACGTGGGGCACGGACACCGACTACCGTCTGGCCGTGCTGGCCACAGCCAAGACCCGCACTGCGATCATGGAGGCAATGCAGGCCCGCCGGATGTTCTCCACGCTCGACAAGAACCTGACGCTCTCTTTCACCCTGAGCAGCGCGGAAATGGGTTCGGTGCTTGATCCGGCCACTCATGCGCTGCGCATTGAAGCCAATGACGGCAACGGCGAGGTCTTCTCCACCGTGCAGCTGATCAAGAACGGCGCGGTTGCGCAAACGTGGAATCCCAATCAGGCCCATCCGATCATCACCGGCAGCGTGACCGCAGCTGAAGGCGACTACTATTATGTGAAGGTGACGCAGCAGGACGGCGGCGAGGCCATCTCTTCACCCATCACCATGACCGGCACAGCAGGCGGCGGCAGCTCCACGGTTTCCGCACGGGTGGCAACAGGCAGCGACGATGCCGAGCAGCGGCAGACCGGCGGCGTGGTGACGCTGAACAGCTCTGATCTGGAGCTGGTCTATGACTCCTCCACCACTGGCAATCAGTACGTGGGGATGCGCTTCGCCAACCTCGGCATTCCGCAGGGAGCGACCATCACCAATGCCTACATCCAGTTCACCGTGGATGAGACCAACTCCGGCACAACCAGCCTGACCATCAAAGGCCAAGCTGCCGACAATGCGGCCACCTTCACCACGGCTTCCAACAACATCAGCAGCCGCGCAACCACCACGGCTTCTGTAGCTTGGACACCAGTGGCTTGGAGCACCGTCGGCCAGGCAGGCGCAGGTCAGCAGACCCCTGACCTGAAGGACATCGTGCAGGAGATCGTCAACCGCACTGGCTGGTCAGCCAACAACGGCATGGCGATCATCATCACCGGCACCGGCGAGCGCACTGCTGAGGCCTATGAAGGCTCGGCCAGCCAAGCGGCGCAGCTGGTTGTGACCTACGAGTAAACAAGGGAGCAGCAGCGCGGTCATGCCGTCCGGCAGAAGCGAAGCATTGCTGCTGCCGGTTTTTTATTCAAGCGCATCTCACATCATGCAGTCTTCACCTCCAACACATCCACCAGCCGTCCATAATACTGATCCCGCACCAAATCCACCAAGGCGGCATAGTCATTGACCCGGACGCTCAGGCTGCTGACCGACCGCTGACCCGCTGAAGCCCGGCACGGTGTATGCGCCGTTGGCTGCAACTGTCACTGCCGCGCCCGCAGGCCCGTTTTCCTTCATGCCGAGCAAACTGAGGAGCAGCACGCTGTTTCTGATGTCGAACACCGCCTGAATGCGCAGCATTTCATCCGCGCTCACCGTGCCGCCGGTCACGCTCGCCAAAGGATTGGCAGCCTTGCCGGTCAGGATGCCGACCTCCGGCGGATTCGGATGACCCAGCTTGGTCACAGCGAGCGGTGAGCGCAGCCTCCTGCGGTAGGTGCCGGTGCGCGGGCTGCCGTGGCCGCTGGGCCGTGCTGAGACCGAGAGCGTGTACTCATTGTTGAAGGGCGCGTCTTGGGCAGGAATATCAGGCACAATGACAATGCTCGAATCGGCAAGCGGCCCGAACTGGGTCTGCGCCGCCTGCCAGCTGCGGGTGCCCTCGATCACGCAGCCATTGCCCTCGACCTCCGGGTCGAAGAGCAGGTTGGTGCCGGTCAGCTTCAGCACACCCTTGCTGTTGAGCACATCGGCCAGATGCAGGCGGGTGTCTTCAACGCTGTCGATCACCGGCCCCTTCTCGGTCATGGGCAGCTTCTCAAAGCGAGCCTGCTGCCTGATCTCCTTGAAAAAAGGTGCAAGCACCCGGACATCCACATGCAGGGTCTCGTCAACCGGCGGCAGCGGGTCGTCCGGCGTGTCTAACCTGCCGGTGAAGGAGAAGCCGAACGTGATCATGCCGTCTATGGTCGCCTGTTCGCCGTTGAGCAATTTCTTCTGAATAACTCGCTTCAGGAGGGCCAGCATGGTTTTGGCATCTTCCACGCTGTAGTTCGGATTCTCCTCGTTCATCGCGACAGCCAGCTCGTCTGTCCCGGATGAGTCGCGGGGCACAAAGCGAATCTTCCAAGAATAGGGAACGGTGAGGGGGTTAGGTTCGGGCCGCCATTGAATTGTTGCCATGACATGCTCCAATGCTGAGGAAAGACTGCGTCAAACAGAGAGGAGAAACGATTTTCGGCAGCATAATGCTGCGGCATTTCCTTGTCAAGGCTTTTTTTGTAATGAGAATGATTCTCAGACGGAGGAGATGATACTCGATGCGAACGTGTCGTGATAGGTATCATGGCGTTGTCGTCATACCTATCACGAATCTGCCGTCATACGTATGACGACGCAGGAAAGATGCCTGTGCTTTTGAGGGCGGGACAGGCAAGCTGCCCCATGCGTCATTCTTTGCACCACTCCCGTGCATTCTGGAACATGCGCAGCCACGGCGGACCTTCAGCCCGCTCCGGGTGAGGCATAATGCTCCTAACCAGTCTGCGGCCTGCGGCTCTGGTTCGATCAGACGAATCCGTAGTATAGGCAGCTCGCAGTTGGAACAGCAGGCTGCCTGCTGTTCCAACTGCGAGCTGCCAACCTCCTGATGCGGCTTTGCCAACCATCTCTCCAATCCATGAGCTAACTTTAGGTCCCAGCTTGTCCTTGCCTTGCGGAACCGGATCTTGCTTGATTCTCTCCTTCAGGTCAGCAATCTGCGCCTCTTCCACCTCAACTGACCGCAGGTAAGCAGCCAGCGAATCAAAGTCTCCTTTTCGGACATCCATATTCAGATTCTGAGTCACTGTGCTGTGCTTGACATCACCCAGAATCCCTTGGAAGTACTCAATGTTGACGGTTTGCATCTTCTTAGCAGCCTGTTGCTCTTCGGATGTGAAGCTCATATCATCTCCCAGTATGCCTCTACTCTCAAGATCAAGTGCCCAGTGAAGAATAGTGTTTCTGATAGCTTGCAAGATGCCATGAATTTGGCTGGAGCCAAATTGAAGCATTAGCTGCGTTGGAAAATCCATCTCCCTCATGAGGCGTGCCTCAATCTCTGGAGGAAAAGGAAGTGAAAAGTTGCCGCGTTCCTGATCGCTCACAAGTGCCTCAAGAGAACCGACTGCTTCGTTTATCCTTCTTCTGGAGGCGGCATCAGCATATGGTCCCTGAATGATGAAAGGAATCCAGCACCCCCTGTGAGCATCCAATACCTTAATAGTGCCGACGACCTCGCGGTATTGTGGAATCTCAGTTCCGGGAGGATAGCCGTTCAGTTCGTGGCTTGCCCACAGCTCAAAGTCAGTGATATGCAGCTTCTTCGCCACGACCAAGGCCTTGCGTAACAGCTCACCAAGTGAGCAACTCTCGCTTATTGCGTCATGCCGCAATTCGAGAACAATCTTTGGCATCTCTTATGCTCCTTGATATCACGCTCTGGCCTCAGCTTGCCGAGGTGCCTCCCGCATGGCTTCACGGCGCGGGCTTTCCACAAAGCGGAACCCCAAAGCACGGCAATGCGCTTCAGCCGCTATGTAGATTACACAGCCAGCATAAGCACCGGCACTGCCTCTGTCAACAGGGAAGGCAGGCGCGCAGCAAGGTCTTGACAAGGAGCATTAGCTTTGTATAACTCTTATGCCTTTTGTCGTGAAAGAAAACGGCGGGCATTTCTTGAAGACCATCATTCCAAGCCGGAAAGCCACCCGGCAGTATTTGCGGAGCAAAGAGCATGAATGATAAGCTTGACTCCTATGAGCAGGAAATCCTTGCCGCCTTTGAGCAGGGAAAGTTGAAGTCTGTTCCCAATGTGGAAGCGGAACTCGCCGCTGCCCGCGAAGCAGCAGCGAACACGCTCGCCCAGCGCAGGCAGGTGGACATCTGTCTGACAGAGCAGGACTTTGATCTTGCCAGCATCAGAGCAGTTGAAGACGGCATCCCGTGTCAAACCTTGCTGGCCAGCATTATTCATAAGTATCTGTCAGGCCGTCTTGTTGAAAGAAGGCTACAGCGGCGGATTGTGTAGGCAGGGAAACAGTGCGAGGATTGCGGGCCGCCATTGGCTTGTTGCCGTGATACGTATGACGACGCGGAAATGATTCTCATCCTTTTTGCGCCGTGATGGAAATGCGGGCGCGCACGAGGGCGGCTCAGTCCGAGCAGACAAAGGGCCGCCGCGCTTTTTCTGGCCCGCCTCTGCCGATTTTGGCTTGCGCAGCTGGCCGCTCTGGTGTATATATTGTACTTTTTTGGAGTAGCTGCGGTTTGTTTGGCCCGGCAGCATGGCATGAGGAAACGTGTCAAGGGGTTGCAGGATACTGTGACTCCTTTTTTATTTTTTAACTGACGTTTGCAGGCAGGCAGCTGCGTTTCGTCCGGGGCAGGCCGGGGAACATCACAGCGGTCAGGAAGCAGAGGAACAAGAGAGATGAACAAAGATTTGAAGTTTGTGCGGAACATCGGCATCAGCGCCCATATCGATTCGGGCAAGACCACGCTCACCGAGCGCATTCTGTTCTACACCCAGCGCATTCATGCCATCCACGAGGTGCGCGGCAAGGACGGCGTAGGCGCGACTATGGACTCGATGGAGCTGGAGCGGGAGCGCGGCATCACCATTCAGTCTGCCGCCACGTACTGCTCTTGGAAAGATATCGACATCAACATCATCGACACGCCTGGCCACGTTGATTTTACCGTTGAGGTAGAACGCGCCCTGCGGGTCTTGGACGGTGCCATTCTTGTCCTCTGCTCGGTCGGTGGTGTGCAGTCGCAGTCGATCACGGTTGATCGGCAGATGACCCGCTACAATGTTCCCCGCATCGCCTTCATCAACAAGTGCGACCGTACCGGTGCAAACCCGGAGCGCGTTGTTCGTCAGCTGCGCGAAAAGTTGAACCTGAACGCGGTGATGCTTCAGATTCCTATCGGCTTAGAAAGCGATCTGGAAGGCGTGGTTGATTTGGTGACCATGAAGGCAGTCTATTTCGAGGGAGAGCAAGGCCGCGATATTCGTTACGACGAAATCCCTGCTGCTCTGCTCGATCAGGCCAAGGCCAAGCGTGAGGAAATGCTGGATGCAGTTTCCATGTTCTCTGACGAGCTGATGGAAGCGATGTTGGAGGAAGGCGATATCCCGGAAGCGTTGATCCGCGAGGCGATCCGCAAAGGTACGCTTTCTCTCAAGCTGGCTCCAGTTATGGTCGGTTCGGCGTACAAAAACAAGGGAATTCAGCTGCTGTTGGACGGCGTGGAGATGTATCTGCCCTGCCCCACTGATGTTGAGAACATCGCCTTAGATATAGACAACAACGAAGCTGAAATCAAAGTCTCCAACAATACGGCAGACCCGTTGGTCGCTCTGGCGTTTAAGCTGGAAGACGGACGCTACGGTCAGCTTACTTATGTGCGCACCTATCAGGGCGAGGTCAAAAAAGGTGAGTTCATCACCAACACCCGCACGGGCAAGAAGGTCAAAGTAGGCCGTTTAGTGCGGATGCACGCCAACGAGATGGAAGAAATCGAGGAGGCCGGTTCTGGTGACATCATCGCTCTGTTTGGTGTGGAATGCGCTTCTGGCGATACCTTCTGCGGTGGCAATATCAACTGGTCCATGACCTCGATGCACATTCCTGCCCCAGTTATCTCTTTGGCCATCAAGCCCAAGGACAACAAAGCGCAGGACAACATCTCCAAGGCATTGAACCGCTTCTGTAAGGAAGACCCGACGTTCAAGTCTTTTGTTGATCACGAGACTGGTGAGACGATCATCTCTGGTATGGGCGAGCTGCATTTAGATGTCTATATCGAACGGATGAAACGTGAGTACAAAGCTGAGGTTGAGGTGGGTGCGCCGCGCGTAGCGTATCGCGAGACCATCACCCAGCGGGCTGAGTTTGATTACACCCATAAGAAGCAGACCGGCGGTTCCGGTCAGTTTGGTCGGGTGGGTGGTTACTTAGAGCCGCTCGAAGAGGGCGTATATGAGTTTGTTGACGATATCGTCGGTGGCTCTATTCCCCGCGAGTTCATTTCTTCCTGCGATAAGGGCTTTTCGGCTTCGATGGACAAAGGTCTCTTGACCGGTGCGCCAATTACTGGTGTCCGCTGCGTCATCAACGACGGCGGCTATCATACGGTGGATTCGTCAGATATGGCGTTCCAACAGGCCGCCAAAGGCGCGTTCAAAGAGGGCTACAGAAAGGCTGGCCCAATTATCATGGAACCGATCATGAAGGTGGCTGTGGAAGGACCGTCTGAATTCCAAGGTGCGATTATGGGCAGTCTGAATCAGCGCCGGGGCGTGATTGTTGGTACTTCAGAGGAAGGCGCTTACACCGTGGTTGAGGCCGAACTGCCGCTTGGCGAGATGTTTGGTTATTCCACTATCCTGCGTTCACTGACCCAAGGTAAGGCTGAGTTCAGCATGGAGTTCTCCGCCTACAAGCAGGTGCCGAAAGGTGTGGCCGAGCAGCTGATCAAGGAATACGAGGCCTCCAAGAAGAACTGACGGATTCCAGGAACTGAGGCAGCGTTGCCTCCCTGCAAGAGACACGAAACAAATACGAGGTGCATCATGGGATATGAACCGTTAGTTAAACAGAACCCCCTGCGGGTACTCAAGCTGACTGGCAATGATAAGAAGATGGGGCTGATCATGGCCCGCGCTGGCTTGGGTAAGACCGCCCTGCTGGTGCAGATCGCGCTGGATACCATTCTGCGCGGCAATCGGGTGCTACACATCAGCATCGGCGAGAATTTAGACAAGACCAAGCTCTGGTACGACGATATGCTTCAGGCCATTCTTCAGGAATGCCCGGTAGCCAAGCCGCACGAGCTGATCGACATGGTCCGCCAGCATCGGATGATCATGACCTTCAAAGAGGCTGCCTTTGATCGTTCCCGTTTGGAAGAGCGACTGAATGATCTGATCCAGCAGAACATCTTCACGCCCGACTGTGTGGTGATTGACGGCTTTGACTTCACCGCTACCGATCATGCCAAGCTGGAAGACATCAAGAATTTGATGGAGAGCCTGCGCTTGCAAACGTGGTTCTCGGCCACCAGCCACCGCGACGATACCCGCGTATCGCCCACCGGTGTCCCTGCGCCTTGCCACGAGCTGGACGACCTGTTTGAAACCGTGGTACTGCTGAAGTCGTATCAGGATCACATTGAGCTGGAGATCCTCCGCGATAGCGGCAAGAAGGCAGAAGGCAGCAGCCATCTCCGCCTTGACCCAGCCACGATGATGGTGCGGCAAGAAGACTGATTGTTGAGGCACGAAGCCGGGTTCTCTGACCCGGCTTTCTTTTTATGGTAGTGGCTCAAACTGGCTCATCCACAGATTTGAGTCATTACCTTTTTTTTTCATTGTACATACATCCGATGCGTTTCCGTCCCTGCATAGACCTGCATGAAGGCAGGGTTAAGCAGATCGTCGGCTCCACCTTGAGCGACGACCACTCCGCAGTCCTCCGTACCAACTTTTCCTCTGATCTTCCCTCCTCGTGGTACGCTCATTTGTACCGGCAGAACAATCTCACTGGCGGCCACATCATCATGCTGGGGCCGGGTAACGAAGCTGCCGCAACAGATGCGCTGTCCGCTTGGCCGGGTGGTCTCCAGCTCGGTGGCGGCATCAGCGATACCAATGCAGAGCACTGGCTGAAACTGGGAGCCTCACACGTCATTGTCACTTCCTATGTCTTTCACGATGGTCAGCTGGATTTCGACCGCTTAGAGCAGCTACGGCGGCTCATTGGTAAAGAGCGGTTAGTGCTTGACCTCAGCTGCCGCTGGAAAGAGGACGGTTATTATGTGGTTACAGACCGCTGGCAGAAGTTCACCACGCTGCGCATGAGTAAAGAGTTGTTAGCAGAATTGAGCAGCAGCTGTGCAGAATTTCTCATTCACGCGGTGGATGTGGAAGGGAAGTGTATGGGTGTGGACGAGCGGCTGCTGGCCCTGCTGGCGGTCGCAGATTCACCCGTGCCTCTCACCTACGCGGGCGGGGTTGGGAGTATGGCTGATGTAGAGCTGATCCGGCGCGTTGGTCAAGGCAAGATTGATGCGACAGTGGGCAGCGCACTGGATATTTTCGGTGGTAGCGGATGCAAGTATAAAGAGGTTGTGGAATTTTGTCGGTAGCGTATTGATGAAACGGTTTAGGCAGCGGAAGTAACAATCGGATAAAGAGAGGGAAGAGTCGGTGAAAGAATTCATCCAGAAAAACAAAGTAGCTTGCTATGCGGTCTATTTACTTGTCATAGTAGGACTGTTTCTGATCAGTGCTGAAGTAATTCTTCGGCAGAAAGGGGTGCAGCCTTGGCGAGTTCATGACACTCCTGTGCTGGTTGAACCAGGAGGAAAATTCTTCAGAAAACACCCTACTCTTGGATATGCTTCTCTCCCAGGAGAATTTACTGTGACGTTACGCAGGACAAATTACTCTTTCCATGTGACGAACCTATCGAATGGATTGCGTGTAACTCATCCTCTTGCCAGCTACAATCCGGCCAGCAATAAGCCGGAGATATGGCTATTCGGCTGTTCGTTCACGTATGGCTGGACCCTGAACGATGAGCAGGCCTATCCTTGGCTGCTTCAGGAACGTCTGCCGGAATACGAGGTGGTCAATTATAGTTTCACCGGATATGGCACCATTCATTCTTTGATCCAGTTTCGTGACGCGCTTGCAGCCAACAAAACTCCTGAAATTGCAGTGCTGGCGTATGCAGACATTCATGACGAACGAAATACTTTCTTGAGAAAACGGCGGAAGTCGGTCGCTCCGTGGAACAAACTTGGCCCTATTGTCCAGCCTTATGCTCGTTTAGACAACAACGGAAAATTACAGTATTTCCTTGCTGATGTTGTATATACCGAGTTCCCTCTGATGCGATATTCAGCGTTGGCACATTTTCTGGAAATCAAGTGGAATGAGCTTGAAGAAACTTTGCAGCCGAGCCGCAAAGTTTCGGAGGCTCTTGTACTGGAGATCGCCCAGCTTGCGCAGCAACGCGGTGTGAAGTTTATCCTCGCCACCATTGGTAAGGATTCGCAGATGTTAGAGTTTGCCCAGCGGAACGGGATTCCTAACGTTGACATCTCCGTCAATTTTCGAGAAAATATTCGGTATATGAATCTTCCTCACGACGGCCATCCGAGTGCGCTTGCCAACAAAAAGTATGCAGACCATTTGGAGGCATTTCTCCACAACGGCTTTCTGCGGCAGGCAAATGAAATTCCTCTGCCTCTTAACCGATCGGAACCGCTCAAATGATCTGTACCTTCTGATTTTTTTCCTACCGGGCAAGCGGTGTTCCGCCGCATCTCTTTTGCCTGTTTACATTTCAAGACGCACGTGGTATGAAACTTTGTCGAGTTTTGTTGCATTGTTCTACCGAACTCGGCTGATACCCTATCCTTTTTTACTCAGGTTGGCTTACGGCTGATCTTTTTGTATTTTCTGGAGTTATTCTATGCGACTGCATCGTATTGTCCTTAGCGGGCTTTTTGCCTCCTTATTTTTTGGCGCATCGCTTCATGGCAAAGTCATGCCGACTGAGTTTGATGCTGGACGCAACCGGCTCATCGCCTACATGCTCAGTCATCAGTTACCTGCGCAGCATTTCAGTCATAAGCCTCTTGATACGCAGATATCCAAGGCCGCCTACGATCTTTATCTCAAGCAACTGGACCCACGCAAACAATTTTTGCTGGCCGAGGATATTCGTCAGTTAGACGCGCTTTCTGACAAAATCGGCGAGGAAATCGGCCAAGGCCGTATCTTGTTGCCTGATGCTGGCATGAGCCTGCTCAACCGGCGGGCCGCAGAAGTTGACAAGTTAGCTGATCAACTTTTGGATGCTGGATTTGATCCTGACCGAGTGGATTATCTCCAAACCGACCCGGAAAAGATGACCTCTCCGGCGAATGAAGATGAACTGCGTGACCGTTGGCGGCGTTCCCTCAAGCTGGAGGTGATCGACACCTATCTTGAGGAAATTGAAAAGGAAAACAAAGCACTTCAGGATAAAAAACAACCGGCTGTCAGTGTTGAAAATGCTCAAGTTGACCCGAAAGTTTGGGCTGCGGCAATTGATAAAGTCCGCAAGAAAACGCACCGCTACATTGAGCGTCTACGGAAGACTGATCAGCAAGAGCATTACAATCGCTATTTTGATGCCATTGCAAGGGCCTATGATCCGCACACCAGCTACATGGCCCCTTCCTCTAAGGAAGATTTCGACATTCACATGAGCGGTTCGTTGGAAGGAATCGGCGCGCTGCTGCGGGAAGATGACGGCCATATTAAGGTGGTAAACATCATTCCTGGTAGCCCCGCAGAAGCGCAAGGCCAGCTTCAAGCTGAGGATGTTATCATGGCTGTCTCAGAAAAAGACGGCGAGCCGGTCGATATCTCCGCGATGAGCATCCGTGATGCGGTCTCCCATATTCGTGGACCCAAAGGGAGCGAGGTACGTTTGACCGTGTCTCGATCTGATGGCACTCGGTTAGTGATCCCAATCACTCGCGATGTGGTTAAATTGGAGGATACTTACGTCAAGTCTGCTGTCCTCAAGGATAAAAAAGGCCAGAAAATAGGATACGTGCGCATTCCCAGCTTTTACCGTGATTTCTCTGATAGCAAAAAAGCAGAGGAGTCTCGTAATGTCACCGACGACACTCGCAGTGAGTTGGGTAAGCTGAAGAAAGAGGGTGTTACAGGTCTGATCCTTGATTTACGCGGTAATGGCGGCGGATCGCTCTCTGATGCGGTGGATGTGTCTGGGTTATTTTTGCCTGGTGGCCCGGTCGTACAGGTAAAAAATGCTGAAGGCAAGATACTGATGCTGGATGACGAGGATAAAAACGTCGTCTATGACGGCCCTATGCTGGTGCTGATCAACCAGTTCGCCGCCTCGGCTTCGGAGATTCTCGCCGCCGCACTCCAAGATTACGGGCGTGCCTTGATTGTTGGTGGTGCTCATACCCACGGTAAGGGGACGGTGCAGGCTCTGATGGATATGAATCGTAACCTTCCTCTGCTTCATCTGAAAAAATATGACGACCTCGGTGCACTCAAGGTCACGATTCAAAAGTTCTACCGAATTAACGGCAGCTCGACGCAATACAAAGGTGTGGTGCCGGATGTCACGCTACCCAGCATGTTGGATTATTTGGAAACAGGCGAGCAATATTTAGATTACTCTCTGCCTTGGGATCAAGTAAAGTCAGTGAGCTATTCCTCTTGGAAAGGCCCCCACATGGATGTTGAGGAGGCCAAGCTGAAGAGTAGTGCGTATTTGGCATCAAACGAAAAGTTCAAAAAAATTGAGACCGAAAGCCTTCTGGCTAAGGAGCGTAAAGACAAAAGTCTTGTTCCGGTCTATCTCGCTGGAGTTTTAAAGGATCGTAAAGAATTAGAGCGGGCCAAAAAGGAAACTGAGGCAGCCGGAGTGTTAGGTGAAGAGGATGAAGAGCCAACCAGCGGTAAAAAGGAAAAAAAGACCTTGGAGCAGGAGCTTGCTACTGATCCTTACACCGACTTGGCCCTCTTTCTTATGGACAGCTCCGCCGCTGTTGCGGAAAACTCAGTCGGCAAGAAATGAATTTTTCTCTTGAAATCCGCCTGCAATCGTGATAGAGCAAAGACCATCATGCAGAGCCTGAACGAAGCCCTGAAGCGCAACGAGGAGAAAATCCTCGCTCTGTGGACGGAACGGACACTGGACACCTACGAGTCATCCAGTTTTTTCAAGAAGTCACAGGACAGGTTCGCCAATCCGGTCGGCA
Source organism: Candidatus Electronema aureum (assembly GCA_004284765.1). Lineage (GTDB taxonomy): Bacteria > Desulfobacterota > Desulfobulbia > Desulfobulbales > Desulfobulbaceae > Electronema > Electronema aureum. The sequence continues at coordinate 17,531 of NQJD01000003.1, read as the reverse complement.
TGAACATCCGCGAGGGGCTGACTGAGCTGTTCCGATTGCTGGTTGAAGGCGCAGGCGCGGAGCAGTTTGCCGGGCCACTGGATCAGATCATCCGCATCCGGGCGGTGCAGAATTTCACGCCCTCGCAGGCAGTCGCGCCGCTGCTGGATATGAAGAGCGTGGTGCGGCAGATATTTTCGGCAGACAAAGACTGCCGGGCATTGCTCCCAGAGTTGATTCCCTTTGATGCTGAGGTAGATCGGGCAGTTTTACAGGCCTTTGATATCTACATGGAATGCCGGGAGCGTCTGCACAAGGCGCGCATCCGGGAGCTGAAAAGCGGCAGTTATATCCTGACGGATTCAGCCTGCGCTTCAGCGTTGATCCGGGAAAATTTGCGGGAACTGTCGCCACAGGGAGGCTGCACAGCGGATAAAGCATAGCAATATGCTTGAAGATATTTTATTTTTCAAAAAGGGAGCGATCAATGAAGCACACCTTCCCCCTAATTGCGGTCATCGCGCTTGCGCTGATTGCGTGGATAGGGTCCGCAATCCCCGGCATGCAATACCTTTTTGGTGTTGCCGTGCCCTACGCGGCCCTGCTTCTCTTTATCAGCGGCTTCTGCTGGCGGGTGCTCTATTGGGCCAAATCGCCAGTGCCGTTCCGCATCCCCACCACCTGCGGCCAAGGCTATTCTATGCCTTGGGTGAAGCGGGACAAGTTCGAGGCCCCGGTGAGCACCGGCGAAGTGCTGGGCCGGATGTTCATGGAGATCGTCTTCTTCCGCTCTCTCTGGCGCAACACCAAGGCCAGCATCAAGCCCGGCCCTGAGCTGACCTATAGTGCCACCCGCTGGCTCTGGCTCTTCGGCATTCTGTTTCATTACAGCATGTTGGTGATTCTGCTTCGGCATTTCCGCCTCTTTGTCGGATCGGAGCTGTTCTTCGTCAGCGCGTTGGAGTACCTGGACGGCTTCACCCTTAATCCAACCCCGGAGCTGTCGCTCTACGTCACCGACGCGCTGATCCTTGTCGGCCTATTGGCCCTGCTGGCCCGCCGTTTTCTGATCAAGACGGTGAACTACATCTCCTTGGCCAACGACTACTTCCCGCTTTTCCTCCTGATCGGCATCGCACTTACCGGCATCCTGATGCGCTACTTCCTCCGCTCCGGCATGGACATTGTGGCCATCAAGCAGCTCGCTGTTGGTCTAACTACCTTCCATCCCGTAATCAACCCTAACATCGCCTCCGTCTTCTACGTGCATCTGTTCTTAGTCTCCTGCCTGCTCGCCTATTTTCCCTTCTCCAAGCTGATGCACATGGGCGGGGTCTTTCTCAGCCCGACCCGCAATCTGGCCAATGACAGCCGGATGCGGCGGCACATCAACCCGTGGAACCCGGACATCAGGCCGCATTCCTATGCGTCCTACGAGGACGAGTTCCGGGCGGACATGATCGAGCAGGGCATTCCGGTTGAAAAAGAACTGCCGCAAGGCTGACGAATAACAGGTGGACAAGGGACTATCACAATGGCCGTTATAAAAAAAGATGAGCTGGCGCGGAGCGTGGTCGAAGACCCGACCCTGATGACTGGCTCCATGCCGGACAAAGACTGGACGGAAATCCCGGCGGTGTTCAAGCCGGGCAACTACGCCTACACGACCAAGCCGGAAAAGCTGGAGTATCTCAACAGCCAGCAGGGCGTGAGCTTCCCGAATGCTCGCGCTTGGAACCCGGAGGACGAGGACTGGAAGCTGCCGGAAAACTGGAAGGAGATCATCATCAAAGGACTGGCGGACCGCTTAGACCGCTTCCGCTCTTTGAAGATATTCATGGATTGCTGCGTCCGCTGCGGTGCCTGTGCAGACAAGTGCCATTTCTTCCTCGGCACTGGCGACCCAAAAAACATGCCGGTGCTGCGGGCCGAACTGCTGCGCTCGGTTTATCGCCAGGAGTTCACTCTGGCAGGCAAGCTGCTCGGCAAAATGGCGGGCGGGCGCGAGATGACTGTCAGCGTGCTGAAAGAGTGGTTTATGTACGCCTACCAATGCACCGAATGTCGCCGCTGCTCGGTCTTCTGCCCCTACGGTATTGACACCGCCGAAATCACCATGATGCTGCGCGAGTTGCTACATCTGGTGGGCTGTGGCATCAACTGGGCGATGGAGCCAGTCTCCAACTCCAACCGCACCGGCAACCACATGGGCCTGACCCCGCAGGCTTTCAAGGGCAATGTCGAATTTCTTTGCGAGGACCTTGAAAACCTGACCGGGGTCAAAGTCAACCCGACTTTCAACCGCAAGGGTGCGGAGGTGCTGTTCATCACCCCGTCCGCAGACGTGTTCGCCGAGCCGGGCATCTTCACCTGCATGGGCTACATGCTCCTGTTTGAGGCCATCGGCTTGGACTACACCTGGTCAACTTATGCCTCTGAGGGCGGCAACTTCGGCCTCTTCACCTCGAACGAGATGATGAAGAAGCTGAACGCCAAGATGTACGCCGAGGCCAAGCGCTTAGGCGCCAAGTGGATACTTGGCGGCGAGTGCGGCCATATGTGGCGCGTCATCCATCAGTACATGGACACCATGAACGGCCCGGCGGACTTCCTTGAAGTGCCGAAATCACCCGCCACCGGCACGGTCTTTGAGAACGCGGCCTCAACCAAGATGGTGCATATCAGCGAGTTCACCGCTGACCTGATCAAGCACGGCAAGATCAAATTGGACAAGAGCCGCAACGCGCACGTCAAGGCCACCTTCCACGACTCCTGCAACCCGGCGCGGGCCATGGGAATGCTGGAGGAGCCGCGCTACATCCTCAACAACGTGCTGGAACAGTGGCACGAGATGCCGGAACACACCATCCGCGAGAAGACCTTCTGCTGCGGCTCCGGCACAGCCCTGAACACCGAGGAGATCATGGAGCTGCGGATGCGCTCCGGCCTGCCGCGCGCCAACGCGGTCAAGCATGTGTATGACAAACACGGCATCAACACGCTGGCCACCATCTGTGCCATTGACCGCGCCACCCTCAGCACCCTGATGAGCTACTGGGTGCCGGAGGTGCAGGTCGCTGGCGTGAGCGAGCTGGTTGGCAACGCCTTGGTGATCGAAGGCGAAAACAGACAGGAACTTACTGAGGGTCTACGGACTCTCCTGTAACGTCAGCAACGGAGGATATTTCAATGTACGATAGCGGCAAAATCATTCCGGGACTGGCGGTCTTCGTTCTTCTGATCACCTTCCCCATCTGGTACAACAATCTGGTTTGCAATGTCGGCGCGGCTCCGGCCAAGGATCCGAACCTGTCCAAAGACATGCTCCAAGGTGTCAGCTTCCCGAACGGCCAAAGCCATCCGCCTGCGGAGGAAATGCGGGCCAAACACATGAATGTGCTGCAAGGCATCCACGTCACCGCCAAGGACTACAATGCGGCCAAGGACGGGCAGAAGCCGACCATGAGCTGCTTGGCGTGCCACGGCGGCAGCAAAGAGAAGTTCTGCGACAGCTGCCATGCCTACGCCTCAGTGAAAACGCCTGACTGCTGGACCTGCCACACCACTCCCTAAGCCGCGAAGCTCCTAAGTTCCGGCCAGCCTCCTGACAAAACCAGTCAGGGGGCTTTTTTTATTTTTCATTCTGTGGTAAAGTATTCTCCCTTTGCTTATCAAAAAAAGTGATAAATCTCATCTGCGAAAGCAAAGGTGTCCCATGAGCGGCAGCCCGGCGCAGCCCAAGCGCATTCTTGTTCTCTATTATTCCTTCAGCTCCCAGACCAAAAATCTCGTTCAGTCCCTGCTCGACGGCATGGCCGAGTACGAGGCCGAGGTGGTCTGCGAGCGGCTTGTCCCGACCATCCCGCAGCATTTTCCCATCGGCACCATTCCTAAGACGTTTAAGAAAATGATCGTCACGCTCTTCCGGCAGCGCATCCCGATTGAGCCGCTGCCGGAACGCTGCTTTGAGCCGTATGACCTGATCATCCTCGCCGGCCCGACTTGGTCGTACAACCCCAGCGGCCCGGTACTCTCGCTCCTTGACCGTGACGGCCAGCGGCTTTTCGCCCAGCAGACAGTGCTGCCGGTCATTTCCTGCCGGGGCTTCTGGCGGATGCACTGGTGGGGGATTAAGTCCCTGTTGAAAAATCTGGGGGCGCGAGTGCCGAACGGCATCATTTTCACTCACACCAGCAAAGAGCCGTGGCGGACTATCGGCGTGTTCCTCAAGCTGGCCGGTGAAACCCCGGAGCGGATGTCGTGGATGCAGGATCATTATCCGAAATACGGCCACACCCGGCAGCAGATAGATGAGGCTCGAAGATTCGGCGAGATGATCGGGCGGGCGGTGACGCAGGACGACGAGCTGGAGCGGTTAGTCTTCAACACCAGCTTGGCGATTTATGAAGAGTAGTCAACGCATTTGCCCTACCGTCCATATTTTCTCTGCCAACTCCTCAAACTGCTGGTCAAAGGGCGCATGGCCGCGTAAGCCAATTTCATAAGCCGGATCGTCGCCTTCGCCTTTGTGGCGGAAGCTGGAAGACCACGCTGCCTCCGCTGATTTGCCCTTGATCCACGCCCAGCTACTTTCGGGATAAAAATGAAGCGGCTCGCAGCAACCTTGTTGAAATAGATGAATTAGTCGAGCGAGCTGGTCATGCGGATCAGGTACCTCTTGGAAGCAGAGTGTTTTATCTTTGGCCGCATGAAGCGATTGTGGTTCCACTCCAGTAGGCTGATGCAGGAGCAAAGCGATGTGATGAATCCAGAGTTCAAGTATATCTTTTGCCTTGAGGCTGGCAGGCCGGAAGGTAACTCTGCCGCAACGACAAAGCGAGGTGAGTCGCCCGGTCAGCCGCACCCCGTCGATGGTCAGTCGGAGTTCTACAGGCTCCACCGGCTGCGAGAGCAGCGGCTTCACTTTACCGAGCAGTTCTGTCGCCTCGGTCTGCATTTTTTGGTGCAAAAGATGGCCGAAACAACCACCCGGTAATTCAGCTGCTGCTTGTCGCCGATGCAAGGGACAGTCAGCCTGCCTGCCGTGACGAATTTCATGCAATATTTCATCGGCTAATTGATAATTTTGGAGCTGATCAAGGGCAAACGACTCGCTTTCTGGCAGCAACACATCAGATAGATAGGCGGTGCGCAAGCCGAGTCGCTGTTCAAGGAAAAAACGTACCGGATGTTTCCAGAACCGCACGAGCTGGTTTAGATCAATCTGCCGCGCCCATTGCTCTGGCTGTGGCAAAGGGCGACTGGCGAACACCGGCACCGGTTTGCCAGAGGCGGGCAACCATTCAGTCCGATACGAGGCAGTGTTCGGATTTTTGCCGTCAAAACAGCGGCGACTGAAGGGCTGGAGTGGATGCTCCACGGTGAGCTGATCAGCAGCGGCAGTGTCATCCGCAGTTATCCAGCCTCGGCTGATGTAGTCACGCAGCTCTGCCACCACTACTGAAGGCGGGCGAGGTTTGTTGTCGCGCAGATCACGTCCAGCCCAAGAAACGGCAAAATGGTGGCGAGCCGAGAGCAGAGCTTCTAAGAAAAGATAGCGGTCGTCGTCGCGGCGACTACGGTCGCCCGGCCTGCGGTGTTCGGCCATCAAATCAAAGGCGGGCGGATGCTGAGAGCGAGGAAAGTCACCGTCGTTCATACCGAGCAGCCAGATTACCTTAAAAGGCACTGAACGCATCGGCACCATATTGCAGACGGTGACGCGGCCCGCAAGAAACGCCTGTCCGCCTGCTGGAGCAGTCAAAAGCTGTTGAAAATGACGACGAATAACGGCGAGGCTGATCGGTTGCTGGAAGTTAGCTCGTTTACACTGTTCGACAAAATCAGCAATACTCTGGCGGAGGAGAAGCAGGCCTTCGTTGTGCTGATCAGTACCGCTGTCTAAGAACCGGTCGATCACGCGGAGAAAGAGTTTGCCCCAGCCCACCGGAGGCAATGGACGACTTGTTTGTCGTCGGAGTCGCCGTAGTTCGCGGATAAATTCAGCCAAATTGCCTAACCAATCGCCGCCTTCACTCAGGCCACCGCTGATCGGCATGATACCCTGCCAAGGTGCGTCTAACTGCCCGGTCAGGCAGCCAAGCAGGAGCCGGTCTATCCCAGTCTCCCAGCTATGGAGTGCGTCTGCCCCGCTCCGCTGCTCCAAGCCCCAGCGAATGCCTGCGGCGGTGATCATTTTTCGTAGCAGCGGGACTTCATCCTCAGTCAGGCTGAAGCGTTCAAGGATAATTGGGTTTTCCAACATCGCCGCTACTTCCGGGGCGGTGCAACGGCTGGTGACCAGCGTCAGTAGGCCAAGAAAGCCTTCAAGCACCGGCTGTTCTTCGCGGCAGGATTGATCAGCAATTGACCAAGGAATACGCAACTTGCCGCCAGCCGAGCTAAAAACTCCAGCCACGGCTGGGGCATAGCGATTGATATCCGGGGCCATGACCAAAATATCCGCTGGGTTAAGCTGTGGATCAGCGGCGAAGAGGTCAAGTAGGCGGTCGTGCAACACCTGGATTTCTCGCATCGGACTGTGGCAACAGTGGAAACGAATGGAAGATTCACCCGACTTCAGCGGCAGTGTCTCGCCCTTGCTCCGATCGCCCCGGTCGCGCAGATCAAGAATATCGCCCTGAATCTGACCAAGTAGATTGTCCTGCGGTGGGGCTTGGTAGAGGTCTTGCTCCTCGGCCATCGGATTCAATTCCATCAACAGTTTGAAAAACTCGCGGCCTAATCCACCGAGTGAAGCCAAGAGTGGATTACCGGAAGTATAGTAGCTGCTGATATCGGCAGTGCCGCGCCTGCGCCAGTTCTGCCGCTTGAGGGCAATCAGACGTTCCGGCATAATGTCGTCCCAGACTTGGCGACAGGGGCTGAAATGGAAAACGCGGATGTCGATGTGGTGGCTGATTTTTCCAATCACCTCTATGTAAGCCGGGGCCAGCGAGTTGATGCCGAAGATGCAGATTCGCTCTGGTAGGCCATCGGTGCGCAATACACCTTGGTCTGCCGCTTGCAGGAAGCGTTCCAGCACCTCGGCCCGGTGCGTACTACCACTGTCAGTCAGCTGCCGCCAGAGCTGGGCTTGCCAATGTTCTTCCCGGCCTTTTTCCCAAGCCAGCACCATGTCGTGGCGATAAACCAAATATTGATCAAAGAGATCAGCGATCCGTCCTGCTAACTGGAAGGCTTTGCTGCCGTCGCGGTCGTCGCGCAGATAGGCGTTGATTTCCTGCATTGAGGGCAGTTCCAGCAAGCTGTCTAATTTGGCCAATATCCGCCAGAGCAGCACTTCACGATTGAACTCGCGTAGGTCTGGCAGACCGCCAAGGGTTTTAGCAAAGAGACTCCAGATGAAGGAGGCAGGCAGCGGAAAAGAGCTGTTGGCACAAATGCCTGTGCGTAGGGCAATTTGCTGGGAGAGCCAACGAGCCATACCCGGATTTTGCACTACGATGATTTCTGAGGCTAAGGGATTACCGACCGGTTGCGCGAGAACAGCACAGAGCGCGGTCAGCAGGTTTTCAAGGCGGTTGGATTGGTAAAGGTACATGGATAATCAGTGCAAACGATTTGGGAAAATTAAAGAAAGGTCATCTATCTTGTCATTACGATTGATCTGCTTTGCATTTATTAGGTTAGCAGTATATCAGGTGTTAAATTGTAACATATCCTTAGAAGAAGAGACATGCCTATTGTGCAACAAGGGCGCAACGGGGTATAATGCAAAAAAGAAGGAGAAAAATTTAACTGCTGCGGCGGAGGTAGCTCTTATGAAAATAAAAATAAAATTGGCAACCTTATGCCTTGCGTCGCTTCTATTGGCAGCTGCTAATCTCCAAGCTGAGGAGAAAAAATGCGCAACGGCCTTTGCTTATGGAGAAAAAAAATTCAATGAAGCTCCGGAAAAAAATGATCCTTGGCAGCGAGGATGGCAACTCACTGTAAAAGCTGATAATAGCTTGACTGCGCCGATTTATGTAGGGACGGGAAAGAAATTCTCTTCACGCACACTCGCGGGCAGCCTACAAATCAAGCATGAAGGAAATCTGCTCAAAGTGTCCTTTGTCATGCTGAAAGGTTTCTCAATGAGCGAGACCAGCCTCTATCTCGGTGATAAAAAAGCCCCAACCACCGCACATGGTCAATACAGTAAATATCATCATCCATCCTTGATCAATGCTGTTAAGGATAGCTATGCGATTGATGTTTCCTCCTATGCAGGTAGAACGTTATATCTTGCCGCTGCCCAAGCAGAGGTTTGTACAGGAGAAAGCACATTGCCTACAGAAGAATGTGAAGAAAATGAATTTTCTTGGGTGGGTGCTTGGCAGGAAAACTTGGTGTATGAGGCTGGCAGTATTGTTCAGCATGGCGGCAGTAGCTATGTCAACACCTGCTGCAAGTCTATAAAAGGGGTAGAGCCTACACGTGACCCTGCTCCTGTTGGCTGTTGGGAACTCATGGCAGCAAAAGGTGATACGGGGCTGAAAGGCGACACGGGCAATACCGGCCCGATCGGTGCTACTGGCCCACAGGGTGAAGTCGGCCCTAAAGGTGATCCGGGGTTGAAAGGCGACACCGGCAACACCGGCCCGCAGGGAGAAATTGGCCCGATAGGCCCGGCTGGTGCTACTGGAGCAACCGGTGCTGCTGGCCCACAAGGTGATACGGGGCTGAAAGGCGACACGGGCAACACAGGCCCACAGGGAGAAATTGGCCCGATAGGCCCAACTGGAGCACCGGTGCTGCTGGCCCACAAGGTGAAGTCGGCCCTAAAGGTGATACGGGGTTGAAAGGCGACACCGGCAACACCGGCCCGCAGGGAGAAATAGGCCCAGTTGGTCAAACTGGAGCTACCGGTGCAACCGGCCCGATAGGCCCGGTCGGTGCTGTTGGCCCACAGGGTGAAATTGGCCCTAAAGGTGATACGGGGTTGAAAGGCGACACGGGCAACACCGGCCCGATCGGTGCTACTGGCCCACAAGGAGTACAGGGGATTCCGGGTATCATTGGCCCGACAGGGCCGCAGGGATTACAAGGGCCAGCAGGCCCGCAAGGTCCAGCCGGAGTTATAGGCCCACAAGGCCCGCAAGGACTCCCAGGCGTATGCACCTGTCCTACCTCATCAAGCATTTCAACAACATCGCTGTCTTTTCTCTCAGCGGCAGAATCTGCCATCGCGCCAACCTCGTCAGTGCAATGCTATGAGGGCGATTTCATGGTCGGTGTTGACGAGAACGGTTGGATCATTTGTCGGGATGCGGGGAGCAGCTGTAGAACCGCCTTTGGCTTTGGCCAGACCGAGTTAGATGATATTTTGGCTGCCAATCTTTGGGGCTGGCAGATTAACATAAATAAAGGCCAGACCCTAACGCAGCCGATTTATACCAGCGCGACAGAAAACGACCTAAGCAAAGCAGTGAACGTAGGCACACTGACAGTAAAATATGAAGGGACAAAAGTTTCCGTTACCTTTAAGATGACTGATGATGTCGGCATGAGTGCAACGCATCTCTATGTAGGAGCAACGAATGTCGCAACTCCGCTTCCTAATCAGTACGGCAATCTGCATGAAGGGCTGAATAAAGCATTCATTGACAGCTACGAGGTTAATGTCAGCGGCGATGCGGCTTATCTCAAGGTTGTTGCTCACGCCGTGGTCTGCGACAAAAAGTAGCATTCTTTAGCAGCCTACAGCCAAAGGGCAGTCCCACAAGGGGCTGCCCTCTTTTTTTGCTCTGTGATTTAGCAAATCTTTTTGTTTTCAGCAGCCTGACAGCTGGGTATAATGCCAGTAGTGTAGTTCCCGCCCCTTCCCGTTTCACATGGAGGAAACCATGAAAGCTGTCGTCCTCTCCGCTGTCTTCCTGTTGCTTTGTCTCTTTTCTTCGTTGGCTGCTGCTGACGAATACACGCTTCAGTATTTGGAGCAGGAGGCGCAGCAGTTTGCCGCTGGATACGTTGCGTCCGACAACAAACCGCCGAAGCCTGACGAGGCTGCTGTCTTGCTCCACGCTGCCGAAATATTGACAGCGGCGACAAAAATAGAGGATTGTACCATCGCTGCAACGTTGTGCAAAAATGCTGCTGCTCTTTCAGGTGGTAAGCCAACTGCTGCTTTTTGGCGAGTTGCAGCGCAGGCAGAAGCATGTGCTGGAAAATGGCCGGAAGCGAGTCGGAACGGCTGGTTAGCTTATCTTGCGGCAGCTGATGCGCCAGCCGCTCAGAGAGAAGCCCTTGCTCTTGTTGGCAAGGCATTAGAAAACCGTACCACCGTTGACGCGAACTGGACACCTGCCGCTATCAGCGTGTATGAATTATTGGCTAAGTTAGGCGACAGTGAGGGGGCAAAGCAGCAACATGAGGCTCGGCTTGCTGCGCTGCGGCAGAAGGAACTTGAAGACAAGACGCTGAAAGTACAACGTTCCGATGCTGAAACTGACAGCAGCCAACCTCAGCTCTGCCTCAGCTTCAACGAGCATTTACCCAACCCAGACGAGATTCATTACAGCGATTATGTGCAGACTACGCCAACCATTTCCTCGGATTTCCACGTTGAGGACAGCAAACTCTGCATTGGTGGAGCCGCTTACGGTACCTCCTACAGCGTGACTGTGCGCAGTGGCTTGAAGGTGAAGGAACGTACTTTGCCAGAATCAGTGATACTGACTATCGAAACTGAACATCGCAAGCCTGCCCTCTGGTTTAATCAGAGCGACTACATCCTTGCTGACCGCAGCAATCGGGGTATCGGCCTGAACACGGTGAACGTCGATAAGGTACGGCTCCAGCTCTTTCGCATTCATGAGCGCAACATTCTTGGTGAGTTTGTTCGGGAACACTTCCGTAATAAATTAGAAGGCTATCAACTTGAGACCATAGAAGAAACGGTTGGTGAACAAGTCTGGAAGGGCAGTACAGAGATCACGCCGGAGCAAGACAAGATCATGACCAGCAGTATTGTCCTGCCGCAAGATGTTCTTGCCATTGCGCCTGGTCTTTATGTTTTGGTGGCCGAGCAACACGCTGATGACGAGGAGGACGAAAGCCGCTGGGAAGGCAAAGCCAGCCAGTGGATTGTAGTCACAGACATCGGCCTGACCACGTATCAAGGCAGTGATGGCCTGACTGTCGCCGCCCGCAGCTTAGATACCGCGTTGCCCATCGCTGGGGTGGAGATCGGTCTTTACGCTAAGAACAATACCCCGTTGGCTACGCTGACCACAGACGAGAAAGGCTTAGTCCGCTTCGCTCCTGGCCTACTGCAAGGCAAAGGCGGGCAGACAGCTGTGCATCTTATGTCGATGAACAGCAAGCACGGCTTCACCTTTCTTCAGTTAGAACAGGCTCCCTTTGACCTCAGCGACCGAGGTGTGAGTGGCAGAACCGCACCCGGCCCGCTTGATGCTTATATCTATACCGAGCGCGGCATTTACCGGCCCGGCGAGACTGTCCATTTGGCCGCAATAGTCCGCGACCGTATTGCTCGTTCCGCCGTCGCGCCGCCTATGACGCTGCGAGTCAGTGGCCCGGACGGTAAGGTGCTGATTGAACGGCTGCTTCAGTCTGATCCAGCGGGTGGCTACAGTGAGACGATTAATCTGGCCAACGCTGCCCGTTCTGGCAATTGGACTGCTGTTCTTTATGCTGATGTGGAGGATAAGCCGGTCGGTCAAACGACCTTTCAGGTGAAATCCTTTAAGCCACCACGGTTAGAGGTGCGCTTGGAGCCAAACGGCGTAATAGACGAACAAAATAAGGCTGAATTGACTGTGCAGGCTGATTATTTCTACGGCTCGCCCGGCTCAGAGTTAAGCGTCAAGGCGAAGATGCAGCTGGAATACGATCCCCATCCCTTTACTGATTTTGCCGAGTTCTACTTCGGCAAAGATCAAGAAAAGCCGGGTATTGCGGAAATTGAGCTGGAAGAAATCACCACGGATGCGAAGGGACACGGCCTGCTCTCGTTGATTCTTGAAGGCCAGCAGAACGCCACCTTACAGCCGCTCAAAGCGGTGATCAGCGCAGATGTTTTAGATATCGATGGCAGAGCAGTGAGTGCTACAGCCAGCTTACCCGTGCGTCATCTCAAGGAATATCTCGGCGTGAAGCCTGGCTTTACTGATCTGCACATCCCAGAGCAGAGCGAAGCCAAGTTTGAGGTTATTGCCCTGAACGACAAAGGCCTGCCACAGGAGCAAGGCGAAACGAACTGGCGCTTAGTGCGTGAGGATATTGATTACCAGTGGTTCCACAAGGACGGCGAGTGGGCCTACGAGCGGATTGTCCGCGATCAAGAGGAGCAGCGCGGACAGCTCACGTTGGACAAGGCTGGGCCGCAACCGATATCTGTTCCAGCAGGTCAGGGGCAATACCGCTTGGAGCTGCTGACCAAGGACAAGGTTCTGCTCTCCACCCTGCGTTTCACTGCTGGCGAGCAGCGCGTTGGCGAGAGCGACACACCGGATTCAGTTAAGGTAGTGCTTGACCGGCAAGACTACAAGGTTGGCGATACAGCCAAGCTGACTTTGACTGCGCCTTATCTGGGCCAAGCCAGTTTAGTGTTGGCTAATACCACAGTGAATGGAGTGCGTAACTTTGCCCTCACGGGTAAAGAGCAGACCATTGACATCCCGGTTGAAGACGGCTGGGGTGCGGGCGTGTATGCCTTGCTTACGGTTTATCGCCCCGGCAAAGAGGAAAAGAAGGGCGCAGACCGAGCCGTGGGTTTGATTTGGCTGCCAGTGAATTCTGCCCCGCAGCGGTTAGAGGTGACGGTTACTGCGCCAGAACAGGTGCGACCGCGCCAAGTGCTGCAAGTGCCGATCAGCGTCAAGGGTGCAGAGGCAGGCAGTGAAATTCGCCTGACCTTAGCCGCCGTGGATGAGGGCGTGCTGCAACTGACGAACTTTGTCTCGCCTGATCCTGTGGCGTGGTTCTTTGCAAAACAGCAGCTTGGTCTCGATCTTCGCGACATGTACGGTCAGCTGATCATTCCGCCGGACAGCAAACCACTTACCCTGCGTAGTGGTGCGGGCGAAGATGGTCTGCGCGGTGCGCCGCAGTCCAACGTCAAGGTCGTCTCGCTCTTCTCTGGCGTGGTTAAGGCGGAACAAGACGGCATTGCCACTGTACCGTTGAATATCCCGGACTTTAACGGCAAGCTGCGCCTGATGGCTGTGGCGTGGTCAAAAGAGAAAACTGGTGCATCGAGCCGCGCCCTGCGAGTTAACGATCCGGTGGTGATTTCACCTTCGTTACCGCGTTATTTAGCAGATGGCGATCAATCCAGCATTCAGCTTTTGCTTGAGAACATCGACGGCCCGGCAGGTGATTATCAAATTGCTTGGCAAGCTGAGGGCGCGGTGACGATGGCCAGCAGCACGGTAACAGCCGAACTCCAACCCGGTAAACGGCAGAGCCTCAGTTTTCCAGTAACAGCTTCTGGTATTGGCAGTGGCAAGCTGCATCTGAGCGTAACTGGGCCGGAGAGTTACAGCTATGCAGGCGACTTTGATCTTAACGTGCGCGGCAAATATCTCCCCACGCTGACCCGCAGCTATAGCAAAATGGAGCCAAGCGCAGTCATCAGTCTGAATCAAGCGGTACTGAATGGCCTGTACCCAGCCACCGCCAAGGTTGATCTCAGTATTTCCAGTGCGCCCAATGTTGATGTAGCTGGGTTGCTTGGTGAATTAGATCGTTATCCGCACGGCTGTCTGGAGCAATTAACCAGTCGGGCTATGCCGCTGCTTTACGCCAATCAGCTCGCAGAACGCTTCAGCTATCCTGTCGATAAAAAGCTGCCCATGCGGGTACAGGAGACGATTGAACTGATTCTGCAAAAACAGCTTGGTGAAGGTAGCTTCGGTCTTTGGTCAGATACCAGCGATCCTGAGCCGTGGCTCTCGGCATACGCGATGGATTTCTTAGGTCGAGCGCAGGAGAAGGGCTTTGCTGTGCCAGATTACTTCTACAAAAAGGGCTTAGATTGGCTGACTAATGAAGTCAAGAACAGCGGCAGCGAGGATAAGCATATCGAAGCGTTGGCCTATGCGCACTGGGTATTAGCCCGCGCTGGTCAGGCTCGGCATGAAGATGCCCGTTACCTTTTTGATACCAAGTTTGACAGCATCGGTTCACCATTAGCCCAAGCCCAGCTGGCCGGAACACTATCCTTGCTTGGCGATCACGACCGGGCGGTAAAAGGTCTATCAACGGCCTTGCGGAAAGCAGACACCGAGGCTGCTTCTTGGTGGAGCTATGGCTCTCGCTTGCGTGATGTAGCAAGTATCGTCAGCATTCTTGGTGACACGGGCCTGAAGCAAATTGATCCTGCCGCAGCGTGGCAAGAGTTGGTCGGCCTGCTCTCCAAACGAAAGTATATGTCCACCCAAGAACAGGCGGCCTTAATCATGGCTGCTCTGACCTTAGACAAGGGACAGGCGCTTGATATAGAAGTAACGGATAGCAGCGCACCGCAGCCGAAGCCAGAGGAAAAAAGTCGACCTTCGTTCTTAGGCCGCTTTCTCTCCGCCTTCAGTGATACCCCCAAAGAGGAGGCAAAACCGGCAGAGACCAAAACCTCCTTCTTCTCCCTCAATCGCAGTGGCGATGCTCTGCTGACTCACCCCGTCACGTTGCGCAACAAGGGCAATATTGCAGTCTGGGTGGTAACAACCGTGCAGGGTTCGCCGATCAACGAGCCTGCACCGGTAGAAAACGGCTTCGCTGTTCGGCGGAGCTGGTATAATACCGCAGGCGAGTCACTGTCTCTGGACAAGGTAGCACAGGGTGAGCTGGCTGTGGTGCTGGTCGAGGGCGAGGCAAAAGAAGGCGGTAACTTCCAGTCCTTGCTGATTGATTTGCTGCCTGCGGGCTTTGAGATTGAGAAGCCGATAACGAGTACAGAAGCAGCATCCTTTAGCTGGTTAGCTGAACTCAGTTCGTCTCGCTATACCGATGCACGAGACGACCGCTTTGTGGTTGCTTTTGACACCGAGCAGTTGGCGCATATTGAAGGGAACCCCAATGTACGGCCCTTCCGCTTTGCCTATTTAGTCCGTGCGGTCACACCCGGTACGTACGCTGCACCGCCCTCAGAGATCGAGGCAATGTATCGGCCTGAATACCGAGCGCGGAATAAGTCAAGTGCCGTAACGGTGATCAAAAAAGAATAACAAGGTAGCGAAACCTTATGACAGAAGGCAGGGGGAAATTCCTGCCTTCTTTTTTTGCCATGCAACTTGAGGGTAATGACTGCTAACGATGCTTACGACCGTTTGTAATCCAGTACACCGCTCTATGTTGCTTGCTGATCTGCCGCATGGCATGTTCTGTCGGCAAGGCGGGGTAAGTGCGCCACCCTTTACCAGCTTGAACCTCAGCTATGGCGTGGGTGATAGGCCAAAAGACGTAGCGACGAATCGGCAGCTCATCAAGCAGTGCTTGGGGATAGAGCATCTTGTCTCAGCAATGCAAGTACACGGCGACCGGGTGCTCGTGGCAGACGAAACAATCAGCAAGGACACTGAATATGCGGGGGCAGATGCCCTGGTCACAAACCAGCGGGGCGTGGGCTTGTTGATTCAGCAGGCGGACTGCCAAGCAGTGCTGCTGCACGATCCGGTGCGGGCGGTGATTGCGGCGGTGCACAATGGTTGGAAAGGCAGTGTGCTGAACATTATCGCGGCTACGGTGCAGCTTATGCAGGCGCGGTTTGGCACTGATCCGACTGATTTGCGGGCGGTTATCAGCCCTTCGCTTGGCCCTTGCTGCGCGGAGTTTGTCAACTGGCGGGCAGAGTTGCCTGCATCACTGCATCGGCATCAGGTCAAGGAGAACTGCTTTGATTTCTGGGCAGTCAGCCAGGAACAGCTCATAGCGGCCGGAGTGAGGTCTGAGCAAATCGACACCGCAGGTATCTGCACGGTTTGCAACCAAGATTTCTTTTCCTATCGCCGGGCAACCAAAGAGCAGGCGAGACCGGGCATCACCGGACGCTGTGGATCGGTGCTTATGCTGCCGGCTATAGGGATGCAAAAAGTCCCTGTGTTGTAGATACGTTCCTTGCGGCTCATGTCTCTTGCGAAGACGATTCTGACTTGGCGGCGTTATGAATGGGGTTCACGGCGATGGCGGCGGCCAAGGCCAGAGCTTCCGCACGGGTGTTGATAGCGCGTTCCATCTGCGCCTCTTCGATTTTGTCCAAGATAATGCGGAACAGCGGGCCGGACGACTTTCCTTCTTCGTCGTATGAACATGATGCAATCCGGCCCGCTTGATTCACAGCACTGCCGTCACAATGTTGCTTGGCGCGCCCTCGCCCGCCTTGTTGATTGCAATAACTCGGTATTCCAATTCCTTGCCGCGTTCCTGATTATTGAGTGTGACCTCGGTTTCAACCGATATTCCGGCCAGTTTCCAGTCGCCCTCAGCGCGTCCGCGCCGCTCGATTTTGTACGAGGCCGCCGCGCCGCCGTCCGCAGGCTTTTTCCAGTCCAGCGTCAGCCAGCCAGCTCCCTGCTGCCTTGTTTCCAGCAGCCTCGGCTGGCCCGGCACCTGCAACGGGCGCGGAACCGCCCTGCCGCCCCAGCCTAACCGAGCCGGTCATCTCGTCAACCGAGGCCTGCTTGGTGTCCGTGGCTTGTTTCGCCGCCGCCTGAGCCGCAACCTGCGCGTCGCTGTTCTGAATCATCGCGTTCAGCTGATTTTGCAGCTCGGCGACCGAAACCGGCGGCGAGGGAAAGTTCGGGTTGTTCGTAAGCCCAGTGATGATGTTCTGCGCCAAGGCCCTGATTTCTGGTTCTGTGTTCGGAAAACGCATGATCAATCCTCCTTTTCTTGCAGCACGTGTTTTTTCTGTCCGGCAGCAGCCCACGCCCGCCGCAATGCCAGCATCCTCCGGTTATGATACAGTTTATTCAGCAGAAAAGCACGCCAGAAACGCTCTGATTCACGTTGCAGTCAAAGCGTTTCACGCTGCAACCGGCTTGATTCACCCTTCAAATGACACGGTTCACGCTTCGTTTGCTCTGATTCACGCTCAAAACAGGCTGTTTGCCGCGTGAAATGCTCTGTTCCAAGCGTGAATCAAGCCGATGTGCGTTTAAACCGCCTTGGTTGCAGTGTGAACCAGAGTGATTGCAGCGTGAATCAGGGCAATGTATCTGTGAATTGGCCTGATCGAAGCGTGAAATGGGATGATTCTTCAGCTCCGAAAGGCAGACTGAGCTGTGGATTGTGCGGCGGCCAAAATACGCCAATGATAACGAAAGGATTCTTAGCCCATCCGTGATACTGCTTTGTTGTGCCTAAGAAAAAGTGAATGTCACATTTGCAGAATTCAGCAAAGTATTTTTCTTCCACCTTGGCAAGGGCGGGTAATGGTGAACCATGAGTGGCAAAGCGAACGGCTCCCTAAAAAACACATTGAATTTACCATTAAAAACAATATAATATTGAAAAAGTTGACTTCCGACTTGGTCTCAGTTTTCAGAGGGCGAATGCCCGCCAGCCAAACGCCGTTCTTATGAAAG
>NQJD01000002.1 GCA_004284765.1 Candidatus Electronema aureum | reverse complement strand
CTGTCGTACATGGAAGTCTCCTCTTTTTGAACTTTGAGCGGTTCAGAATAGCGAGACTTCTATATTTTCCCGGAACTGTCAAACTTCGGGAGTCCCCCGGCAGAGCCGGGGGTTTACTTGTTTAAATCAAACTCGAAGTGATGAAAAAATATATGGTTAAGCCGTTTCAAGTATGGTATTCTTTCGTTATACAGAGTGAATATACGGAATGTTGTGCCGGACAGATTTAAGTTTGGCGCAGCAAAACAGCATCATATCAACGTTCTGCATTGTGTGCCAAAGTTTCGACCTCCGGCACCATAGAGTAGTCCATTCGCTCCCGCGATTGTTCAATAAAGCCCGTAACCTTAACAGGTTAGCGGGTTTTTCTTTGCCTTTTCTTCCGTTTCCGTCCAAAAAAGTCCGTTGACTTCCGCTGCATGAAGCGGGTATAACTGCGGGTATCTGACAAGATAAACAACGTAACCGCTGCGTTATTTGCGCTGCCTTCCCGATAGCCGCACCATGTCAAAACTTACCGCTGTTCAAATCCGTCAAGCCAAGCCGAAAGACAAACCCTGCAAGCTGACCTAATGGTCAGGGGCTTTATTTTCATGTCGCCGAGTCTGGAAAAAGCACATGGCGTTACCGTTTCAGAGTGGACGGCAAGGAGTCTGCCTGAGTTCTGTGGGAAAGATTGAAACGCCGTGTTCCGCTATGCGGTACAGACTGGCAGTGCCACTTATAACCCCGCTGCCGACATGCGGGGAGCCGCCTTAAAAAGCCGCAAGGTGATTCACAGGCCCGCGCCGCGCGCTGTCGTCCGGCGATGAGCTGCCGGAGTTTATGCAGGCCCTTATGCGGGCGGACATTGACACGTCCACGAAACTTGCCTTGCAGTTCACCATATTGACAGCGGCCCTCTGGCCCATTCCCGGCGAAAGGATGAAGATGGACAGTCCGGTCCCACACAGTGCTGCCTCTGTCCCGGCAGGCTAGTCGAAACTACGCCCTTCGCCAGCTTCCTCGTGCGTGATGCCATCGCGGATGTGGTAGATACGTTTGAAGGTCGGTATGATCTTTTCATCGTGGGTGACCACGATGATGGCGGTTTCAAAGTGCTTGGCCATATCGTTGAGGATGCGGATCACCGCCATGGCCCGTACCGAATCCAGCGGCGCGGTTGGCTCGTCAGCCAATATCACCGGCGGGCGGTTGACCAGTCCGCGCGCGATGGCCACGCGTTGCTGTTCGCCGCCGGACAACTGAACGGGCATGGCCTTGGCGCGGTGTTGCACATCCAGCGCGGTGAGGAGATCGAGAGCGCTCTTTCGTGCCTCGGCATTAGACACTCCAGCGAGCATTGGCAACAAAGCCACGTTATCGGTGACATTAAGAAACGGAATGAGATAGGGAGCCTGAAACACAAAACCGATCTTGTCGCGGCGCAATGCCCGCAGGTCGCGCACTTTCCATTCATTGTCGAAAATTATCTCGTCGCCCAGCACCATGCGTCCGGCGGTGGGGTTGATCACTGCGCCCAAACATTTGAGCAAGGTGCTCTTGCCTGAGCCTGAAGGACCAATCAGGCCGACCACTTCGCCAGGCAGGACATGCATGTTCGCATCCTTCAAGGCGAAGACAGCTGTATCGCCCTTGCCATAACACTTGCTCAACCCTTCAATGTGAATGCCTTTTGCTGCCATCTTCAGCCTCCTATCGCTTCAGCAGGATCGACCTTGAGCGCCATGCGGATAGCGACAATGCTTGACAGCACACAAATGACAAGCAAAACAAAGAATCCAGTGATCGAGTCAGCAGGCACCAGCAGCACATATTTTGGAAACAAGGGAGCAGCGAAGGTTGCGGCAACCTTGCCAACCACGAATCCAATCATCCCCAACACCAGCGCCTGTTGCAGGATCATTGCTGCGATGGTGCGATTTTTCGTGCCAATCAGCTTGAGCACGGCAATCTCACGAATTTTGTCCATAGTCAGACTGTAAATGATGAACGCCACGATAGTTGCGCTGACGATGGCCAGAATTACTAAAAACATGGCAATTTGCTTGGCCGATGTGGCGATGAGTTTGCCCACCAGAATCTCTTCCATCTGCGTGCGGTCATAAACGGTGAATCGTTTCCAGCGCTGGATTGGATTTGCCACATCTTCCGGGGGATAATCGGGCCGGATGCGCACCAGCACGGCATTGACCGAGTTGTTGCTGGTCTGCGAGGAGATCACTGCATCAAGCAGGCCTGGCACACTGGGGCGATTGAAGGCGGGATTTGCCTCAATGCGACGACGCTGCATCAGGATGGCATCGTTGTCCTTGAGAAACTGCGCCTCCTGCGCATCTTTGAGCGGAATGAACACCATCGGGTCACCGCTTGAGGACACCATGCGGCGCGTGAGGCCAACCACTGTGTAGCGGTTGCGGCGAATATTGAGCGCATCTCCAAGTCGAAAACCGGTCGCCATGTCGGTGACGGCCTCGTAGTGGCCGCGTGTGATCTGGCGGCCTGCTGTGAGTTGCGGCGGCCAGCCAAGCGTTCCCGGTTCTCCAGCCGTGATGCCCACCACCATGGCTCGCACGTCCTTGTCGCCTTTTCTGACCTGCATTGTCAGATAGGTGACATTGGCTGCCTGTGCCACGCCGGGCATGGTGCGAATGCTGCGCCAGAGATCGTCAGGAATGCTGGACGACTCGGCGTAGGGGCCAAGCGTGTCTTTTTGCACTACCCACAGGTCTGCGCCGCTGTTGTTCAGCAGAATCTTGCCGTCATCGACCATGCCGCGATATACGCCAGCCATGATCAAAGTGACACCAATCAGCAGGCCGAGTCCTACGCCGGTGAAGATAAATTTTCCCCACGCATGCAGAATATCCCGCCCGGCCAAGCTGATCATGGCGACATTCCAGCCAGACGCTCGACGATGACAATCCGGCTTTTGGCGCTGAGCGCCTTTTCGCTGTAGAGCACCACGCGGTCACCGACAGTCAATCCTTTGATGATCTGAACACAGCCGTCCAGATCGGAACGACCCAGTGTGAGCGGCGTGAAGATCAAATCCCCATCAACAAGCCTCCACGCGCCGCGTTGCCCATCGACCGTGCGTATGGCCGCATTAAGGACGACCGGCGCAGCGGACAGTTTGTCCAGCTGCACCGTGACTTCAGCCGATTCACCCAAGGGCGGCAGCGGCGCTGGTGTTATGTCGAAAACAATCTTTGTCAGGATTTCTTCGGTTACGGCATCAGCACGCGGCTCGATGCGCAACACGCTGCCAGATTGGCTCTGGGTTCGTCGTGAGCGCAGGACAATCTGAGCAGGCAGGCCTGCTGCCAGTCCTTCAGCGCTGATCTGATCGAAACGCGCATCGACCCAAAGACTTGTCGGATCAATGACCTCAATCACCGTTTGTCCTGCAACCACAGTGGTGCCCGGCTCGGCATCACGCGCCGTCACCAATCCAGCCGCAGGGGCCACCAGTCTCAAATTGCCGCGTTGCGTCCGAAGCCCTTCCAACTCGGCTCGCAGACGGATGACATCCTCGCCTGCGGCAGCCAGTGCGGCATTCGCCACCGTCAATTCTTGTTGTTTAGTTGCGACGTTTTCCTTGCTGGCGCCGCGCACCGCCAGAAGTTGTTCGTAGCGTGTGACCTGTATTTGCGCAAAGGATTGCTTCGCCTTTGCTTGTCGCACGACTGCCTCCGAACTCTTGATGGCCGCTTGCTGCGCGACGATGCGGTCGTCCAAATCCACTGTATCCATCTCTCCCAGCACTTGGGCGGCTTTCACGGTATCGCCGACATGCACATCAAGCCACTTGACGCGCCCAGTGAAGGTAGGGCCAATCTTGTAGGTAAATCGCGCTTGCACTGTGCCAATACCGAATAAAGCAGGAGCGACTGATTTGGATTCCACAGTGCTGACTGTCACTTTCACCGGAGCTAACGGCCCCGAATGCATGGCGACATAAATGAACAGAACCAGCAACGGGGCAATAACGGTGATGAGCGCGAATGTGCGGCAATGAAGATGTGGAAGTTTCATGCTGCCCTCTTGATGCCTTGGTGATAAATGCAGAAAACACCTGCTGCGTCTTGGCGAAGGCGAGTCACGTCGCCTGCGATCAGGGATTGCATCACCAAGCCTTGAATTGACCCGATGAACAAGACGGAGGCAGCATCCACATCCAAGCCCGCATCAAGTTCCCCGCACGCTTTTCCCATTTCAAGCAGCCGATGTATGCGTTCTCCGTAGTGCTTGATCAGGGTCTGAACCATTTTCTTTGGCAGAGTGTCTCCGGCTCGCTGCAATTCACCAAAGAGAATCCTTGGCACGCCTGGGTGCTCGGAAACAAAGTCGATATGTGCCATGAAAACCGCCTCAAGCGCAGCAACCGGAGAAGCGGAACTTTGCGCCGCTTTGTCTGTCCGAACAAGGAGGCGTTCTGTCACCCAGCTCATTACAGCTTCCAGGATGGCATCCTTGGTCAGAAAATGCCGGAACAGCGCACCTTGGGTCAGCCCCATGCGTCGTGCAATCGCCGTAGTGGTGATGTCGCTTGGGTTTTGTTCAGCAGCCAGATCGATCACTGCTTCTACTGTGGCCGCTCGCCGTTCATCTGCCGGGAGATGTTTGCTCATTGCTTGCACCCTAAAGTAAGTAATCTATTACTATCTTATCGAGACAGGAATATATTGCAAGGAATATTTCTGCGAAGGGCAGGCCGACTGAATACGATCAGAAATAAAACAGCCTTGTGGAAGGCATGTTCAGGGGCGGCGCAACTGACAACGAGGTGATAAAGGCGTTGGGCGTGGCCCGGTCAACCTTTTATCTGTGGAAGCAGGAGCATGAGGACTTTGCCGCTGCGGTACGGGCAGGCAAAGACGCTTTCGACAGCGGCAGGATGGAAGAAAGCCTGAAGTCCAGAGCGGCAGGGATTTACGTCCTTGAAGAGGTGATGACAGAAGAGGATGCCGGGGGCAAGCTGCTGAAGAAAGTCACCCGGCGCAAGCAGATGCCGCTCGACACGGCGGCCTTTAAATACTGGCTTGGCAATCACCAGCCGGACAGTTGGAGAGAGCAGCCGGAAGCGGACGGCGGTGGCCATGATGATGTGCGCTTGACCGGCTTATCAAGGCGCAGAATGAGGCGTTGGCGAGAGATCTGAAAGAGGTATATTCATGTAGGAAGTGCCGTCTGATCTCAGCGAATGAGTTATGCAGCAGGTCTCATGTTTACCTTTCGGCGGCGAACAGTTTTTCCACCGCCGAAAGAACTTTCTCTATCCCCGCAGCATCCTCGCCATATCCTTGGCAAAATAGGTCAGGATAATATCTGCCCCTGCTCGCCTGATTGAAAGCAGAGTCTCAGCCATCACCCGTTGTTCATCGATCCAGCCCCGTGCTGCTGCTGCCTTAATCATCGCATATTCGCCGCTAACATGATAGGCTGCAATCGGCAGATCAAATTCATCGCGCAGGCGACTGATGATGTCTAAATAGGCAACCGCTGGTTTGACCATCAAAATATCCGCACCTTCATCGACATCCAAGGTGGCTTCACGTAGAGCCTCGCGGCTGTTAGCCGGGTCCATCTGATAACTGCAGCGATCACCGAACTGAGGCGCACAGTCAGCGGCATCACGGAAAGGGCCGTAAAAGGCTGAAGCGTATTTCACCGCGTACGACATGATCGGCACGTTGTGGAAATCGTTCTCATCCAAGGTGCTGCGAATTTCGCTCACTCGGCCATCCATCATATCTGAAGGTGCAACCATATCAGCCCCGGCTTGGGCATGAGAAAGCGCGGTCTTGGCCAACAATTCCAAGGTAGCATCGTTATCAACCTCTTTGCCCGCAAGACAGCCGCAATGACCGTGGTCAGTATATTCGCAGAGGCAAACATCTGTAATCACCATGATATCCGGTGCGGTGTTCTTCAGCTCCTTAATCGCCTGCTGGACTATGCCGTTTTTCGCGTGCGCACCAGAGCCAACCGCATCCTTTTTCTCTGGTAGGCCAAAGAGAATCACTGAGCGGACACCGACTTCAAGGCAGTCCTTAGCCTCTTGCTTGAGCTGATCCACCGAAAGGCGGAACACGCCCGGCATGGAAGGCACCTCTTCTTTCTTACCCTTACCCGGCATGACAAAGAGTGGATACACAAGCTGCTCTGGGGCCAAGCGGGTTTCGCGAATCATAGCGCGGAAGTTCTCATTCTGCCGCATCCGGCGTGGGCGATATTCGGGAAAGACCATGTTGAATCTCCTTAGGCGTTACACAGTTGATCAGTTAGATTATCAAATTCCAAAACTTAGACTTCTACATAGAGCCATCGTTCTTCTCTATCACCGTGTCTTGACCGAATTGCGCGTCATCCTTCTCTGGGAAGTCGGTGATATAATGCAATCCCCTTGATTCGTGGCGCAGCGAAGCACTATAGATGATCAACTCGGCAATGAGGACGATATTGCGCAGCTCAACCAGATCAGGCGTGAGTAAGTAGTCATGAAAATGCTCCTTGGTCTCGGCAAGGATGGGCGCAAGCTGCCGAGTGGCAAGCTGGAGCCGCTTTTTGCTACGAACTATGCCAACGTAATCCCACATCAACTGCCGCACCTGATCCCAGTTGTGGCTGATCAGCACGTTTTCCTCGATGGAGCGGGCAAAGCCAGTGCGCCAAGCCTGCACTGTCGGTAAGGGCTGACGTTGTAGCTCTGACCAATTTCTTTGCACCCATTGCGCGCCTCTGTGGGCAAACACCACCGCCTCTAAGAGCGAGTTGCTAGCTAAACGATTAGCCCCGTGCAGACCAGTACAGGCGGTCTCACCCAAGGCTAAAAGATTGCCGACCGAGCTGCATCCCCACTCATCCACCCGCACTCCGCCGCACATGTAATGCGCCGCTGGCACCACTGGAATCGGCTGTTTACTGATGTCGATTCCGTAGTGCAGGCAGGTGCCGTAGATATTGGGAAAGCGCTGCTGGAGGAACGCGCGGCCCTTGTGGGTGATGTCAAGATAGACGCAATCTGCGCCGCTCTTCTTCATCTCTGCGTCTATGCCTCGCGCCACCGCATCCCGCGTGGCTAAATCGCCTCGACTGTCGTAGCCCTTCATAAAGGGAATGCCTTGGTCATTGAGCAGAATACCGCCCTCGCCGCGCACCGCCTCAGAGATGAGGAAGTTCTTGACGTAGCGATTGAAGAAGCACGTGGGGTGGAATTGGACAAACTCCAAGTTTGCTACTTGTGCGCCTGCCCGCCACGCCATGACCACGCCGTCGCCCGTGGCAATATCCGGGTTGGTCGTGTAACGATAGACCTTGCCGCAACCGCCGCTGCACAGCACCGTCACTTTGGCCCGCCACGTTTCGACCTCGCCGGTGCTGCGATTGAGGACGTAGGCACCGAGGCAGCGGTCATTGCCCTCTTTCCAGCCCGTGGCCTTCGATTCTATGAGCAGATCGATAGCCATGTGATCTTCCAGCACCTCGATCTGCGGGTTGGCATAAACTTGAGCAAGCAGGGCAGTCTCAATCTCGCGACCAGTCAGGTCTTTGGCGTGCGCCACCCGCCGGGCGGAATGACCGCCCTCCATGCCGAGATCAAATTCCCCGCCTGCCTTGCCGCGCTGGAAGTTCACACCAAGAAGGGCTAACTCTCGTACCCGCTCTGGCCCTTCAGTCACCACCAAGCGGACGATTTCTTCATTGCAGAGACCGTCGCCAGAAATGAGGGTATCATTGACATGATCCTCCAATCGATCTTCAGCAGACAGCACTGCTGCCACACCGCCCTGCGCCAAGTTGGTGGCACTGTCGGCCTTTTTCTTCTTAGTGATCAGGGTGACGCGGGCAAAGGCGGAAATCTTGAGGGCGAAGGACAAGCCTGCCACGCCGCTGCCGATGACGAGGATATCGGTGCAAAACATGTCTGTCTCTGCGGGCTGAGATTGAAACGAAGAATACCGAAAGCCGCACTCTACCCCGCCCAAGCTGGAATTGCATAGAAAAAAATCAGGCTACCGTTCTATGAGCGCGGACGAACAACGCCCGAAAATACTTGACAGCAGCGGCTACAGTTTTTATACCAGTACAATACTTTTCAGGTGGAGACGGTAATGAGAAAGAAAATCGAAATTCGTAAGACCCCTTTTGTGTTATTGGTGTTTTTCCTCCTTCTTTGGATAGTCGGGGTGACCCTGAACGAGCCAGCGCGAGTGCTGGAGCAGGCTAAATCCATCTGCCTGAGCTGTATCGGCATAGGATAATTATGGAACGTGCGCGAAAGTGGGTACAGGGAGTTTGGTTTTTCTTAGTGAACGGCTACTGGGCCTTTCCTTGGACCCGCACTATCTACAAGGGACCGATGAAGGTGGTTTGTTCTCCCGGCCTTAACTGCTATTCCTGCCCTTCATCAACCGCGTTCTGCCCAATTGGTACGCTTCAGCAACTTTTAGCCAATATCCGTTTTTCCATCCAGAGCGGGCAACATTATTTTGGTGCCTTTGTCCTCGGCTCTATCGGCATGTTAGGAGCAGTCTTTGGCCGCTTCATCTGCGGCTGGGCCTGTCCTTTTGGCTTTTTTCAAGAACTGCTGCACAAGATACCTTCGCGCAAGCTCTCGATTCCTGATCAGCTCCGCTGGCTAAAATACGCTGTCCTGCTTTTACTGGTCATCGTTTTTCCGTTGATCTTTGTTAGTAATTCTGGCATGGGCCAGCCTTGGTTCTGTAAATACGTCTGCCCCGCAGGTACGTTTCAGGCCGGTATTCCCATGTTGCTTCTTGATCCTAATCTACGCGGCGCGGTTGGCTGGCTTTTTGTCAATAAGCTGATCATCGCCTTTGGCTTTACAACGTGGTCAGTCTTTGCCTCTCGACCGTTCTGCCGCACTGCTTGTCCATTGGGAGCCTTTTATGCCCTGTTTAGCCGCTTTCAGCTGATCAGGCTCCAACTGAATAAGGATAACTGCACCGGGTGCGGAGTCTGTCACAAAGTATGTCCGGTTGATATCAAGTTTAACGAAAATCCGAACAGCTGCGAATGCGTCAACTGTATGAAGTGCATGACTGAAGCCTGCGCCTTTGATGCCATTTCCGTGGAAGTAGCTGGCTTCCCGATGTTCGGCCCTGATTTGGGTAAAACCAAGAAGTGTATCTGGCCAAGGAAGATTCAAAAGATATAACTCAACAACTCAACTGGAGCGTCATGAAGAAATCATCTTGTTTCATTCTGCTGCTTGCATTATCTCTGCTGTTCCTGAATACAGCAGCAGCACGTGCCGAAATGGTGGCCGTTAACCGTAATAACGTGAGTATGTTGTCTAAGCCAGACAAGAAAGGAAAAGTGCTGTGGCGACTTGATCAAGGTTTTCCCTTGAAGGTGCAGAAGCGTTCTGGTAAATGGCTCAACGTGCGGGATTTCGAGGGTGCTTCTGGTTGGGTTCACACATCTGTAGCGGGTAAACAGGGCCACATGATTGTTAAAAAGAAAACAATCAATCTCCGTAGCCGTCCCCATACCCGCAGTAACATCGTGGCCAAAGCCAGTTATGGCGTGGTGTTTAAAACGCTGGAAAAGAAAAAAGGCTGGGTTAAGGTCAGGCAAGGCAGCGTGACCGGCTGGGTGAACGATGACTTGCTCTGGGGATTTTGATGCGGCAGACTGCCAGCACAAAGCAGCAGATAAAAAAACCCGTTCCTTATGCAGGAACGGGTTTTTTGCACTTGATGATGGCGGAGAGAGAGGGATTTGAACCCTCGGTAGGGTTTTACCCCTACACTCGCTTAGCAGGCGAGCACCATCGGCCACTCGGTCATCTCTCCGGGATACGTCGATTTTGGCGGAGGAAGTAGGATTCGAACCCACGGTGCTTTCGCACAACGGTTTTCAAGACCGCCGCCTTCAACCGCTCGGCCATTCCTCCAGCTTCTACGCAAGAAGGATATACCATGCAGCACGATTCTTGTCAACAATCTCTTGTCTCTGATTCGCTATGAATGCTGATGCCGGAACTTCCTCGGCTGACCAGGAACTTGCCTTGCAAGACCTCTCCTGTCTCTATGAAATTACCAGAAATCTTGCTGCTGCCACTGATCTTCAGGAGGCCTTAGATAAGGTGGTCAGCATTCTCGCTGCCCTAAAAAAAATGCAGAACGGCACTGTCACTATTGTTAATCCGGTGACGCGGGAGTTAGAAATTGAGGTGGCTTGTGGCAGCACACCTGCTGCTCGGAAAAAAGGTCGCTACAAATTAGGTGAGGGCATCACTGGGCGAGTCGTTGCTACCGGTGAGCCAGTCATTGTGCCGCAGATCGCTGAGGAGCCGCTTTTCCTCAACCGTACCGGGATGCGCACTGAGGAGCAGAAGCGGAAAAGCTCGTTCATCTGTGTGCCGATCAAAACAGCAGTAGAAAGCTCTGCTGATAGCCAGCGGATGCAGACGGAAAGCCTCGCCATCGGTGCGCTGTCGATTGACCGCTGTTATGAAAAAGAATTCGGGCTGCAATCAGAGCGCGATCTCCGCTTTCTCACCATAGTTAGTGCTCTGATTGCTCAGACTGTGCATCGCATTCAAAGCGTCAGCCGAGAAAAGGAGGCATTGCACCACGAGAATCAGCAGCTCCGACGTGAGCTATCTGCCAAGAACCGGATTGAGGAGATTATCGGCAATTCCTCAAGGATGCAAGAGGTCTTTGCGATGGTGCATCGGGTGGCGAACTCCAACGCCACGGTGCTGCTGCGCGGTGAATCTGGCACGGGCAAATCCATGGTGGCCAAAGCCTTACATCAGAACTCAGGCCGGGCGAAGAAGCCTTTTGTGATCGTCAACTGTTCGGCACTGCCGGAAACTTTGCTCGAAAGCGAGCTGTTTGGTCATGAGAAAGGAGCCTTCACCGGCGCAGTAGAACGCAAGGCAGGCCGCTTCGAGCAAGCCCAAGGCGGCACGCTCTTCCTCGATGAAATCGGTGAGATCAGCACGGCGGTGCAGGTGAAGCTGTTAAATGTGATTCAGGAACGCACCTTTCAGCGACTCGGCGGTGCAGAGCTGATCAAGGCGGACATCCGCCTTGTCGCGGCCACCAATCGCGATTTGGAAGCAGCGGTACGCGAGGGTAAGTTCCGCGAAGACCTCTATTATCGCCTCAACGTCTTTCCCCTTTATCTGCCGCCCTTGCGCGAGCGACGCACCGATATTCTCTTGCTCGCTGACTATTTCCTCGAACAGTACAGCCGAGAGAACGGTAAGAAGATCGAACGCATCTCCACCTCGGCGATTGACCTGCTGATCAAATACCACTGGCCAGGCAATGTGCGCGAATTGCAGAACTGTATGGAACGGGCGGTGCTGATCTGCGATTCCAGTACGGTCAGCTCGGTGCATCTGCCACCTACTTTGCAAAGCGCAGAGAGCGTGGGCAGCAGCGGCAACGGCAGTCCGCTGTCCTTAGCTTCCGCTGTGGAGCATTTCGAGCGCGACCTGATCATCGAAGCACTCAAGCAATGCAATGGCAACCAGACCAAGGCGGCGGAACGCTTAGACACCAGCCTGCGGATCATCAACTACAAAATTCACAACTATGGGATTGAGCCGAAGAAGTATAAGGTGAAGTGAGGTGACGTACTGTCTTGAAACGAGCAGGGTTACGGCGCACCGTAACCCCTCATCTCCTTGAACGGAGATTAACAGCAGGAACCAGAGGAGCAAGAACCGCCACAGCCGCCGCTCCGTGCGCCGGGCAAGGGGTTCTCGCAGGTGATAGTGAAACCACCACCGGAGCAGCCACAGCCACCGGATGATTCAATGAAATCAACCTTCACTGCGCCGCAGGTAGCTGACAGGCCCTTGTCCATAACAAAGCTAACCCCGTCTTTCTCTACGGTCAGGTCGCTGTCTTTTGCTTCGTCGATGGACAAGCTCAGGCTGGGGCCAGAGCAGCCGCCAGAAATCATGCTGACCCGGACAGCAGACTCGATGCTGTGCTGGCTCAGATACTCTTTAACGTTTTTAACTGCTGAATCAGTTACTTCAAGCATAGTGTTCTCCTGTTTGGATTGCAGGCCGCAAGGACACGGCACAAAGAGGGTTTGCAGTCAGTTTACCCAAAATAGTGCGGATGGGAAAGGAACAAATAAACAAAAGGCCAAACGGAAGAGATCAGGGCGGACACCTTGGTTCGCCCTGCCGATAGGGGCAGCTCTCTTTGTCTGCCCAGGTTATGCTATGCGCTCGCCAGCGTAGAGCTGCGGTAGGACTTTGTCAAGATCATGCCTCGCACATCTCGCCGATGTGCGAGGCATGATCGGCGGGGGAGGGGGAGGTGGGCAGTTCGCAATACTTTGGCAACACAGCAAGTTTTGGTTGCTTTTTGGGAAAGATCAGTTTACGTTGCCATCTGAACGCAGGAGGCGGCATAACCGGATGTGCGCATGAAAAAACAAGCAGGAGATCAAAGTGATGGATACATGGATTTACAGGATGATCAAAGAGAAAAGCATCCGTCGAATCACAGTCTGTGCGGTCATAGCCGTCTGTATTGCGCTGCTTCTCTTCGTGCAGAAGCGTTACATTCAGAATTTTATCAACGGGCCTTATGATCTTAGTGCCGCTGACCTCGACCTTATTCGTGATGTGTCGCAAACACCACGGTACTTTGCCAGAATATCCGGCTCTAAAGCGATAGATACAGGAATCCAAAAATTTGCTGTCCACACGCGGAACGGTGTTGAAACAGATCGGTCGGTGTCAGCAAAGTACTATGGACTGGTTATAGGAGAAAAGTTCCTCATCTATGAGGGCGATTATACCCCGCTGACAACTGTTGAGGGCGCATTAGCGGAGATGCCTGCTGAGGTGAGCAATCATCTTTTTTCCAGCAGGGAAATGCTGGAGATTCGCAGCCAGTTCTATCCCTTTTATCTCGAAACGCAGCCCTTCCGTTCCATTGGATACTTCGCAATAGTCGTGCTGGTGTGCTTAGGCGGTTTCTTAGCCTACATTGGCATTCCAGCGTGGAGGTATTGGCGGAACCCAGCTCTGCACCCGCTGATGAAAAGGATCAGTCGCTGGGGCAATCCAATCCTTATCGCCTCAGCGGCAGAAAGGCAGTCTTCTTCGCCTCGCTTCACAGGTAGCAGCTGGACTCTTACAAAAGACTTTTTGATCAAGTCAACATGGTTCACGTTTGATATCTTGCAGTTCAGTGACTTGCTCTGGGCATATAAGACAGTCACCAAGCACAGTACCAATTTCACATCCCAACCGGCAAGACCTATAGTGTACGCTTGATCTGCCGGGGCGGAATAGCTGAAATTCAGGGCAGTGAGATTGCGACTGACCGTAGCCTGTCCTTGGCCGCAGAGTCTGCGCCATGGGCTGTTTTCGGTTTTTCGCAAGAGATTCAGGACTTCTTCAATGTAAACAACTCTGATTTCTGCGCAGTCGTCGAAGAGAGGAAACAAGAGTTTCTCAAGAAGTAGCCTTGTGCCGGAGTTCGCTCCTCACACCACCCTATATTCTGCGCCGCAACCACTATGGAAGTAATTGAATGATCTGGCTGGGCAGCTGGCTTGGAAGAGGGATGCAGAGGATGCTCATTCATGCGCTGGGTGATGGCCAAGGCAGGGAAGTACGCGGAAGGCAGCTGGTTTAGGGATGAGCGACTGCTCACCCCCAAACCGGGCAGGCTTGGTTATGCCGCCGGAGCCACCCGCACCGCGCAGGCTTTGTACTCAGGCGTAAGAGCGATCTCATCCACGCCCGGACTGGTGAGGGTGTTGGTCAATGGCTCTTCGTGGTGGAAGGCCATGAAGATCGCGCCGGGACGGCTGCGCTCAGTCACCCAAGCGGTCAGCTCAATTGCGCCGCGCCGCGAACTGACTGACACCCGCTGGCCATCCACGATGCCGAGCCAGGCCGCGTCATCCGGGTGGATTTCCACCAGCTCTTCCGGCACAAGGGCCAGCAGGCCGGAGCAGCGGCGGGTCATGGAGCCGTTGTTGTAGTGCTCACGCCGCCTGCCGGTGACGAGGATGAGCGGGTATTCAGCATCCGGCTTCTCCAGCGTCTCCACGTTCTTAAGCACGGAGAAGTAGCCCTTGCCCCGTGTGAAGCTCTCCTTGTGCAGGATGGGCGTGCCGGGATGATCAGCGGTCGGGCAGGGCCAGATCAGGCCGTCGCCTTCGAGGCGGTCGTACTTCACCCCGCCGAGCATTGGCGAGCAGGCGGCAATCTCGTCCATCACCGCTGCGGCATCCGCATAATCCATGCTGTGCCCCATCGCCTGCGCCAAATCGCAGACGATCTTCCAGTCAGGCCGCGACTCACTCAGCGGCTCCACGGCCTTGCGGATGCGCCGGATGCGCCGCTCGGCGTTGGTGAAGGTGCCATCCTTCTCGTAGAAGCAGGAGGCGGGCAGCACCACGTGCGCCATCTGCGCTGTCTTGGTCAGGAAGATGTCCTGCACCACCACCATGTCCATTTGCCGGAAGGCGGCCTGCACGTTGTTGACATCGCCCTGTGTGTGCACCGGGTCATAACCGATGCAGTACAGGCCCTTGAACTGACCGGCGCGGGCCGCCTCGTACATCTCCGGCTCAGTCATGCCAGGCACGTCGGACAGGCCGCACTGCCAGAGCTGCTCCATCCGGCTGCGGGCGGCATCATCCGCCACGTCCTGATAGCCGGAATAGACATAGGGCAGCGCGCCCATGTCGCAAGAGCCTTGGACGTTGTTCTGGCCACGCAACGGACAGATGCCCGCGCTCGGCCTGCCCACATTGCCTGAAGCCAGTGCGATGTTCGCCAGCCCCATTACGCCTTGAGTGCCGTTGCGGTGCTCGGTCATGCCGAGACCGTAGAGGATCATGCCCTTTTTGGTGCTGCAATAGAGCCGGGCCGCCTGCCGCACCAGCGCGGCGGGAACCCCGCTCTGCGCTTCCATCACTTCAGGCGAATACGCGGCGAGATGCTGGCGCACTGCCTCGCTGTTCTCCGTCCGATTGGCGATGAAGTCCTTGTCCTCCAAGCCTTCGTCGAAGATGGCGCTGAGCAGGGAGTTGAGCAGAAGAACGTTGGTGCCGGGAATGAGCTGGAGATGGATGTCCGCCCGCGCTGCCAGCTCGGTCTTGCGCGGATCAATGACGATCAGCTTGGCTCCCTTCTTGCCAAGAGCGCGTTTGACCTTCATGCCCGCCACCGGATGCGCCTCAGTGGTGTTGGATCCGCTGATCAGCAGCACCTCCGCGCCTTCGATGTCGGCGAGCGAGTTGGTCGCCGCGCCGCTGCCAAGAGCAATGCGCAGGCCGCTCACTGACGGCGCATGGCAGACGCGGGCGCAGTTGTCCACCGAGTTGCTGTGGAAGACGGTGCGGCAGAACTTCTGAGCGAGGTAGTTCACCTCGTTCTCGCAGCGCGAGGAGGAGAGCACGCCCAGCGCTGCCGGGCCTTGCTGTTCTTGAATACGCTTGAAGCCCGCAGCGGCAAAGGCCAGAGCCTCCGGCCATGTGGCTTTGCGGAAAGGTTGATCAAGGCTCTCGCGGATCAGCGGCACGGTCAGACGTTCTTTGTGCCGGTAGAAGTCCCAGCCAAAGCGGCCTTTGACGCAGAGGTCACCTTGATTAGGCGGCGCGTCGGCAAAGGATTTGACCTCCAGAATAGCACCGTGCTTGGCCTGAATGTCAATGCTGCATCCGGTGCCGCAGTAGGTGCAGACGCTGCGGGTGCTTTCCGCCTCGCCGGGCAGGAGCGGCACAGCCAGCTCTTTCTTGGTCAGTGCGCCGGTCGGGCAGGCATCCACGCAGGCCCCGCAGGAGACGCAGTTTTCCTTGATCTTCAGGCTGATACTGGCAATGCCGCCGTCCTTGCCGCGC
This sequence comes from Candidatus Electronema aureum, assembly GCA_004284765.1. GTDB lineage: Bacteria > Desulfobacterota > Desulfobulbia > Desulfobulbales > Desulfobulbaceae > Electronema > Electronema aureum. The sequence continues at coordinate 203,331 of NQJD01000002.1, read as the reverse complement.
TCGCAGGAAAACGCGAAGGCATCGAACTCGCAGACCCGCTCGCAGCGTTGGCAGGCGGTGCAGCGGTTCACATCAACAGTGATGAAGAGATGCGAGCTGTCCGGCGCGGCCTGCTGCTTGTTGGGGGCAGCAGAGAGCGGCACTTTGTGCTCCTGGCAGAGCGGGCGCAGCTCACACTTGCTCAGGCCGGTGCAGCCGCAGGACAGGCAGCGTTGCGCCTCGCGCACAGCTGTTTCCTCGGTGTAGCCCAGCTCGCTCTCGCGGAAGTCGCGGCTGCGGTCAGCGACCGGACGCACGGGCAGGCGCAGACGCGGCTGGACAGTCATGCCGCTGTAGTTGCGCAGGTCAACGTCATCAAACTTCTTACCCTTGCTGAAGTTGAAGGTGCCGTCAGCCAGCTCGGTCTCTGTCCCGCCGAACTGCCGGTGTATAGCTTCAGCAGCCTTGCGGCCCGCGTTCACCGCCTGAATCACCGCCTTGGCACCGCTGGCAATCTCACCGCCCGCGTAGATGCCAGGCAGATTGGTATGCAAGGTGGAGGGGCTGACTTTGATCGTCTTGTTGGGATTGACCGCCAGCTTGCCTTCCAGCTCGCCGAAGCTGCGGAAGGCATCGTCGCCTTCTTGGCCCAAGCAGCTCAACACTGCCGCGCCTTCCCAGCGCAGGAGCGAGCCGTCCGCAGGCACAGTCTGCCGCTGGCCGCGCTGATCTGCTTCCAAGAAGACCATTTTGGTCAGCTCAACCACGAAACCGTCTTGCTCCTGCCGGATGGAGAGCGGCGCGGTCATGGGCAGGAAGCGCACTTTCTCCCGCATGGCCATGGACACGTCCTTCTCGTAGGCACTCATTTCCTCAGTCGGGCGGTCAAAGACTACCGTCACTTCGCTTGCGCCCATGCGAACAGCGCAGCGGGCCGACTCAATTGCTGCCTTGCTGCCGCCGATGATCAGTATCTTGCCGGAAAGCTGCTTCGCTGCTCCTGCATTGACCTGAGCAAGGAAGTCCATGCCATCCTGCGCCAGCTCAGAGCCGGGCACAGTCAGCTTCTTCCGGCCAGACAAACCAGCGGCGATGAAAATAGCCTCGTAGCCCTGCTGCTGAAGATCAGCGAGCGAGAAATCCTTGCCCCAAGCTGTGCCGGTCTTCGCTTCCACGCCTAAAGCGAGGACAGTGGCAATCTCCCGGTCCAGCGCATCTTTGGGCATCTTGTAGGCGGGCATGGCCGTGCGCGGCAGGCCGCCGAGCTGCGCAGCTGCTTCAAAGATGGTGACACTGTGGCCCTGCTTGCGCAGGAACCACGCTGCGCTCAAACCTGCTGGGCCGCCACCGATAACAGCAGCCTTGCGGCCTGTAGCTGGGGCAACTGGCTCTTGCGGCAGCGGATGCTGCACCGCGTAGTCTGAGGCGAAACGCTTCAGATTGTTGATGGCAATCGCGTCATCCAAGAGCGAACGACGGCAGCGGCTCTCGCAGAAAGCCGGGCAAACGCGGCAGACGATGCCTGGCAGCGGGTTCACTTCCTTGATCAGGCGAAGGGCCGCGCTGTGCTGGCCTTGGGCGATCAGGCCGATGTAGCCCTGCACGTTGATCGAACCGGGACAAGTCAGGTTGCAGGGGGCCTTGCAGTCGCCGTAATGAACAGCGGCGAGCTGAGTCAGCCGTTCCTTGCGGTGGGCGATCAGCTCGGCGGTCTCCGTCTCGATCACCATGCCGTCAGCGATCTTGGTCTGACAGGCCCGCGCCCTCTTGCCGTTCACCTCGACGAGGCAGAGCAGACAGGGCTGGTCGGCATCGCGGTGGCCCGGCAGATGACAGAGGCGAGGAATGCGGATGCCCGCCTGATCTGCCGCTGCCAGAATGGTCTGGTCAGGGGCAAGGCTGAACTGCTGGCCGTTGATGGTCAGGGTTGCGGTCTTGCTCATACAGGTCGTCCTCCAAGGAGTTCAGTCAGGTTTTTGTCGCACTTGGCCGCCACCAAGGCAGCGATGGCGGGCCGGGAATAGTCGCCGCTCTTCATCATCTCTTTGCTCGCACTGATCAAGCCGGTGCGTACCTTGGCATTGCGGGAGACCTCTGCCGCCTCGACCAGCTTCTTGCGCAGCTCGGCTTCGTTCAACCCTTCAGCCTTGCCCAGCGGTCCCAGCTCGGCGGCCCGTTGGGTAAACTTGGTGATGATCTTGACAAAATTCGGCCCTTCGGCAGCAGAGGCCCAATCAATCAGGAAGCGGTCTTTGCTGATGCCCAGACGCGCCAAGGTCTCATGCACCAAAGCGGCTGAGACCAAAGCGTGGTAGTTGCCGTCGATATAGTGGCACTCGCCCGGATGACAGCCGCCGACAAAGACTGCGTCAGCCCCATTCGCCAGCCCTTCCAGCGGGAACGACGGATCGAGCCTGCCAGTGCACATCATGCGGATTACCCGCAGGTTGGGCGGATACTGATAGCGGCCCACGCCAGCGGAGTCAGCGGCGGTGTAGCAGCACCAGTTGCAGAGAAACCCCAAGATTTTCGGTTGATAGTCAGACATTTTCTTCTCCGTAATGTTTCAGGCCGACAAAATCAGGAAAGGTTGGCGGATAGCCCCCTGAACGCAGGCCATAAGAACTTAATGAAAGCAGAGCGGGTGGCTTTATCGCCCATCTGCCATAACTGTGGAAGAACATTCAGACCCAGAAAGGGTCAAAGATATCAGAAAAAACGATGAGACAGCTTGTCTTTGACACTGACAAACAACGGCTTAAAAGCACGACATAATTATGACATAATGCCGCTAAAATTGCAAATAAAAAATGGCCGACGCAAGGGGCAACCAACCGACACGCCAAAGCTACGACTCGGTGCCACGTCCCTTACATTTTTTCTTGTCTTGAATAGCGACTGGTTAGAAACACATATTTTATCAGGCGCATTCATAGTAGATCGCGCCAAAAGTGGATGGTGGCCTCCATGTCGCCAGTCACTAATGCAAGGTGATTGATGCCGTTAAAATTTACAGTCAAAATATTGCTTACTTGTTATAAAAAAATATCTTGTTATTTTATTGAAAACCCTGATGACACTACCTTGTGGTTTCTCATGCGTAGTTCTTCGTTAAAGTATGGAGTACAAGGAATAGGAGAGTCCCAGCACTGATCTCCGTGTAAGGGCTTAAATATAACAACACCATGTTTTGTAATTTTTCTTTCTATCTCAACATTTTTGATATTTTGCCAGCCAATCATTGAAATTTGTCTAAATGTCGACATGTTGTTTACCATAAACCTTATTAAGTTAAAGCTACAAAATAAAAAAAGAATGCATATAGTTATTATATAAGTGGTACGTTTTAGCAGTTCTCTTGTCAAGTAAAGCATAAAAAGAGCTGAAGAAATTGGCAGTAAGAAAAAAAGTCCCTGCGCAAATCTTGGATCAGGGGCAGTAAAAAACCAAAACAACAACCCAATAGCTGGAGGTATAATTATTGTTAATTTAGATAGAAAATATAGTCTAAAGATATTTTTCGATCTGAAATATAATACTATATTAATTATAGTTAACGATAAAAAAACAAAAGATGGAAAAACTACTTCTATATTTCTTTTTGTTGTTATTACATTAATCCAAGGTGTAAACCAGTTCCAGTTTCCCAGCACAACACTCCAGTGCATTTTTGGCTGTCGCGCCCAGCTGTAAACCCATTTTTCCATTTCATTTATTTCGTCCACAGGGACAGACCATTCTGCGTTGATATAGCCAATCGTTGAAGGATAAAGAGGCGCTCCTGACATAATAAATCCGCGAATACACCAGACTGCCAATATTGCAAATATAATAAATGTAGATAGTAAATACCCTTTAACAGAAAAGTTTTTACGCAAAGAAGATATAAAAAATAATAAAAAAATAATTGACATGCAAAATAATAAATTGCTTAATTTTATCGTTATTGCTGTTGCAGTCAGAAGAGACAATAAGTATATTGATTTTGTTGAATTTTTTTCTGTATTTAGAAACTCTACAAAATAGAAAAAAATTATTATTTGAATAAGATTAGATGTTAGATCAGGAGAAGGAGACTGCATTCCGTCTGATGTGAGTGACCAGTATGCAAGTACTGGGATTGTAAAAATAGATAAAACAAAATTTAAATTTTTAAATTTATCTTTACTTCTTAATCGAAAACTAAATTCAACTAAGGTTGCAAAAGATAGCAAAATAAGAAAGCTGTTTGCTATAGAACGTCCGTGATTAAATAATGGATAAAAATTAAGAGATGCTGCGTATGCAAAAAAAGATTGATTAAACGATAATCTTCCATGTAAATTTCCAATCCCATATGTTATTGGGAAAGAATTTAACCATTTTATTGAGTTGAAATGATAAAGTCCAGAATCGTAATTTGTTGGAGGTAACATGGCGCGTAATGCAAGCCACGTGGAGACCAAGGAGAGTGCGAAAAACATCACAACCAACAACCAAGTTGGTACTGACAAGACAATTTGTAAATAATAATTAAAGTTTTTGATAAAAAATATTATTGAAAGGATGATTCCAAAAGTAAGAGTCGGGACAACTACATATAAATCAAGAGAAAAGAATAGATGAATAATGCTCATAATGAAAATAAAACAGCAAAATCCAGTCCATACCAAGAAGGATATTTGGTGATTCACTTCTTTTTTATATCTGTCGTTAATTATCAGATATATAGCTTTTCCGTACCCAGCAAAAGAGATCGTAAGTGTTAAATAGAGAACGAGAGAAACAAAAATTGAAAATATAAAAATATTCATCTTTCTTGAATGGTTATTTTATCCAGTAACCTTGCATGAATGTTGTCAAAATCGCCGTTTGAAAAAATGGCGATGATTTCGCCTGCGCCAGCAGAAAAGCAAAAATGGCAGCGGTGCCAGAAAAACGCTGCCGCCGCAAGAGGCAGCAGCCTGCTCATTTCTTCTTTGCTCCGAACAAAATTATCTCCTGTTCACTAAAACGGCACGATTTTTACTTAGATAGGAGTTACGCAGTTCCATTGCCAACTTGTTGATTTTATTCAACTGGCGATTTATGCGGCAAAAAGACAACTTGCTGTAATAGTTGAATTTCTCGTTTCAACTGCGTAAGTCCTATTAGAAAAAGCCGCTGTTCTTAGTTGAAAACAACGAACGAAATGTTTCTCGCCAAAATAATTTTGTAATTATGGCAGACGACATATGTTTTGCCTCAAACAACATTGCGTCCGAGGCAAATTAAATAGGAGTTACGCAGTTCCATTGCCAACTTGTTGATTTTATTCAACTGGCGATTTATGCGGCAAAAAGACAACTTGCTGTAATAGTTGAATTTCTCGTTTCAACTGCGTAAGTCCTATTAAATTTCATCTGCCGCAAATATGAGTTGATCTGCCAGATTGATTCGGGGGCAGTGGTTGAAATTTTTTCTTTACGGCGCAGAGTTGCCGCCAGACTTTGCGGTCAGGCCGACAAGGCGCAGCCCTTCCAGCAGCCGCGCATGAATGTTGTCAAATCCGCCGTTGGAAAGAATGGCGATCACATCGCCGGGCCGAGCCTGCTTGAGTAGAAAAGCAAGAATGGCATCGGTGTTCGGGAAATACTCCGCCGGAATGCCTTGGCCGTTCAGAGCCGCAGTCAGCTGCCGCGAGGAAAAGCTGTCGCCCGGCGCGGCGTGGTCAAGCGGCAGAATCTCACGCACCACCACCATGTCTGCGCCCGCAAAGGCGGTTTCGTAATCCCGCTGAAACACCGCCCGGCGGCTGGTGTTGGTGCGCGGCTCAAAGACGACCAGCAGGCGGCGTTCCGGCCAAGCCAGCCGCAACGCGCTGATCGTCTCGCGCACTGCGGTGGGATGATGAGCAAAATCGTCAATCACCGTGATGCCGTTGACCTCGCCGCGCACCTGCTGCCGTCGCTTCACGCCCTCAAAAGAAGCCAGCCCGCGCCGTATTTCCTCGCGGCTGAGGCCAAGATGCTCCAGCAAGGCAATCACGGCCAAGGCGTTGAGCGCGTTGTGCTTGCCCGGCATGGGCAGGCTGAATGCGCCGAACAGGCTGCCGTCTTTCCAAGCGGCAAAGGTCGAGCCAAGCCCATTTGCGGCAAAATCCCTGAGCTGCCAGCGGCAGTTTGCACCTGTGCCGTAGCTGATTATTTGGCCGGGACAAAGCGCGGCAATTTCCACCACAACTGGATCATCCATGCAGGCGACCAACGCGCCTTCATTCGGAATCAAACGGACAAACTGGCGGAACGAAGCCTTGATCTGCTCCAGATCGGCGAAAATGTCGGCGTGATCGAACTCAATTGACGTGACAATGGCGCAGAAAGGCCGGTAGTGCAGAAATTTGGAAACTTTGTTGAAAAAGGCGGTGTCGTATTCGTCGCCTTCGATCACGAAACAGTCGCCGGTGCCGATGCGGTAATTGCTGCCAAATGCCTCGACAATCCCGCCGATGAAAAAGCCGGGCGAGCGGTCGGCGCGGTGCAGAACCGTGGCCAAGAGCGAGGAAGTCGTTGTTTTGCCGTGCGTTCCCGCCACCACTAACGGCTTGATTGCGCTGCGCAGGAAAAAATGCCCAAGTGCTTGGGGCATGGACAGGTAAGGAATGCGCAGCTCGGCCAGCCGCTCGGCTTCCGGGTAAATGGCCCGGATGACGTTGCCGACGATGACCAAATCCGGGCGCGGCTCCATATTCTCCGGCTTGTAGCCCTGCATGACCGCAATGCCAGCCTGCGCGAGGAAATCCGACATCGGTGGATACACGTTCTGATCTGAGCCGCTGACCACGTAGCCGCTTTCCTTGAGCATTCCGGCCAAGGCGGCCATCGCCGTGCCGCAGATGCCCATCAGATGAATGTGATGGATGTTCTCCGGCGCACAATTGAGCTGCGGATCAAGCTGGGCTGTCATCGTTCAACTCTTGCGCCGACTTCTTGATGGTGTTGAAAATCCGCTCGTAATGCTCCTCGAAATTCGCCGGAGTCACCTTGCCGATTTCGATGAATTTGACCATGATTTCTTTGGCCGCTTTCAGCACCGCCTCGTCAGTCACGGGCCGGACAATTTTTTGTTCAGACATATTTTTGCCGTAAAAAGGAAAAAACCTCAGCCACCCGGAAGAAGGCCAGTTCAGTTCGGGTGGCTGAGGTCATCTCACACAGGAAAAACCCTTAAAGGCACTTCTTGGGAGAATTTTAGACAGTCTAATTTTTCGCCAATGCTTCAAAATCAACGGCTTCAGCATAGCGGAACAGCACAATTTGATCTACAGCTCGGCCTTTAACGGTGACAATGAAACGCCCAGCAACCACAATATTAATTTCGCCGCTGTGATCTTGCTCATTGTATTTGAGCATGGCCCGCTGTTGTTTGATGGTTTGAATGTTCCCGCCCGAAGCTCCAGCAAAAAGCGGATTATTGAGCATCATGATGATCGATTGGAGTACCGGGGAATCGGAGATGATTTCGACAGAAACGACGGCACCACCACCGATAAAGTAATCGCGACTGACTGTCGATCCACCGCCAAAGACCGCTGTACCTAAAGATTTTGCCAAAGCGGGCTTGGCCAGCCAGCCGAGCAAAGGTTCAGGCAGCAGAGCCTTCATTCGTTCGCTTTTTTTCTGGCGGATCAGCTGAGTGGCATAGTCGAGATTGGAAATCGCTCCGGCAAAATCGTTAGCCCGATACTGGCGCACCGCTTCTTCAATGGTGGTGATAATGTCATCATTATTAGCCACCTGCGCAGGAGATGGCGACAGTTGGAAGATATCGGCGATTTCTGCTGGAATCGCTGCTTCTTCCTCAACACTCTGTAACTGCTCTGTTGGAACTGGAGGCGTAGTGGCAGCTGGAGGTTGTAACCAAGAAGAAGCCGCCTCAACAGGTGTTTGTTGCAATGCTTGGCTCTTCTGCTGCTCAACGGCGGGAGGCGTATCGTCCTTTGATTGCTGCTGATTGCCCTCGCCTGCCTTATACTGCTGCACAATTGCCTCCATCGCCTTGAGCAGCTCATCCTCCTTTTCGCCTGCCCATGCTAAAGATAAACAGCTGACGACAAAGGCCAGCGCAAAAACAGCAGAAAAAAATCTTCTCATCGTCCATCCCATGCAGAGTTTCTGAAACGCAACTATGTTTCGTGCTTCTTAAGTGATACCAATCCACAGGAACGGTGTCAAGCAGGGAAGCATTCGCGTCTCAGAAGCGGTCGGTGAAATACGGCTCCAGCACTTTGGGCAGGCGCACCGTGCCGTCTGCTTGCTGATAATTTTCCAGAATCGCCAATAAAGTGCGCCCAACGGCCAAACCAGAACCATTCAAGGTATGTACAAGACGGCTTTTTTTCTCACCTTCAGGTCGGTAACGGATGCCCGCCCGCCGTGCCTGAAAATCGAGGAAATTTGAGCAAGAAGATATTTCTCGGTAGGTATTCTGGCCCGGCAGCCAAACTTCAATATCGTAGGTTTTGGCTGAGGAAAAACCCAGATCGCCGGCGCAGAGAGCCACCACTCGATACGGCAATTCGAGCAGCTGCAACACTTCCTCGGCATCAGTCAGCAGGAATTCTAATTCTTGTCCTGATGTCTCCGGCGCAGCAAATTTGACCAACTCCACCTTGTCAAACTGATGCTGACGGATCAGCCCGCGTGTGTCTTTGCCGTAAGAACCAGCCTCAGAACGGAAACAAGGCGTGTAAGCGGTATATTTGACTGGCAATTCCGCCTCGGTCAACGTGGCATCAGCATGAATATTAGTCAGCGGCACCTCGGCGGTCGGAATCAACCAAAGATCGCGACCTTCTAACTTAAACAAATCTTCCTTGAATTTAGGTAATTGGCCGGTGCCGGTCATGGTTTGTGCCGTGACCATAAAGGGCGGCAGAAACTCGGTGTAGCCGTGCTTCTGGGTGTGCAGATCGAGGAAAAAATTGATCAAAGCTCTGGAAAGCCGCGAGGCAAAGCCTTTGAGCAAACAGAACCGCGCCCCAGAGAGTTTGGCCGCCGTTTCAAAATCAAGGATACCAAGCTGTTCGCCGATCTCCCAGTGCGGTTTCGGCTGAAAAGAAAATGCCGGAATATTGCCCCAACGTTTCACCTCAATGTTGTCCTTGTCGTCCTTGCCCGCAGGAACCGAGTCGTCGCAGAGATTGGGGATGGACATCACCACATCCATGAGCTGGGCCTCGACTTCGATTAGCTCCTTATCCAGCGCAGCGATGCGGTCAGAAACTTCACGCATTTCAACAATCAACGGCTCGGCTTTTGCATCATCGCCCGCCTTTTTCAGCTGGGCGATGTCCTTGGAGACGGTGTTGCGCTGATTTTTGAGCTGCTCAACCTGATTGAGCAGGGCCAGCCGTTTGGAGTCAATGGCAGCGAAGGTGTCGATCAGATCGGTATTCATGCTCCGGCGGAGACATTTTTCTCGAACAAGGTCGATATTTTCCCGGATGAAGCGTAATTCAAGCATGATAGAAACCAAAAGGAGAAGTTGAAAGCTGCAAGGTCAGTTGTCCGTCTACTTTTTTAGCACGACTGAGGCCGCTCTGCAACGGGTATTCAATTGATTTTGCTCTGCGGGTTTGTTACATAGAGCAAGTCCGCAGCAAAAGGCGGCTTAAAATCTGAACCATACTTCCCGACATCTTGTGCAAGAACATTTCAGTAACCTGATAGTTTTCATAGCGGAGCTGCGCAAATCGCTTCGTTTCGCGGCAATCAGCCTATTTGCGCTGACAGCGGTGATCTTTTGCCTGTCAACCGGCTTGATCGGGGTCTTTCAAGAGCATCTGGATGAAAAGCTCTACTTTTTTTCAGTAGCCGAACCCTTTCTCGCTCACATCAAGGCTGCTTTCTTCGGCGCAATTTATTGCCTGATGCCCCTGTTCATGCACATCCTCTGGAAAGCTCTTGGCAAACCTTTCGACGTGACCGGCAAGAAGCTCTTCGCCTTCACCGCCGCTACGTGTCTGCTTTTTTACGTGGGCACTGTGTTTTGCGCCTTTGTTACCCTGCCCTACGGCGCGAGTTTTCTGCTTGGTTTTCAGTCGGAACACCTGAAGCCTTACATCGCCATCGGTAGCTTTGTTAATTTTGTGACCATCTTAGTGCTGGCCTTTGGGGTGATTTTCGAGCTGCCGGTCTTCATGGTTTTCTCCGCCCAAATTGGTGCATTGTCTCACCGTTTTTATGAAAAAAATCGCCGCTTCGCTGTGCTGGCCATTGCCATTCTGTCGGCGATGCTGACCCCCACGCCTGATGTGGTCAACATGGCCTTGATGGGACTACCGCTTTATCTGCTCTATGAGGCTGGAATTTTGGTCATTAGGCTGCTGCGAATTGACGAAAAACAGGCAGTGGCTAAAACTCAATAACCCGGATACCGTGAGCCAGCAACAAGGCAGCGGTTACACCAAGCTGTGGTGTCAGGCCGCAAGAAGGGCTGCGGGCTTTGAGCAGAGCCAGCCGGATATTCTGCGCCTGAGCAATCTGCAACACCGCTTCAGCTCCGGCTATAAATCGCCGGGTTACATCTGTTCCTTCACGAGTGATAACCGCTGCTCGGCCCGCCAACACCTCGTCGCCACTGCCGCTTAAATGAGCTGGAACGCGGGGCGTGGATAGACCACCAAGCTGCTCCGGGCAAACCGGAATGTACTGGTAATTTTTCAGCATCTCCAAGCAATTGCAGTCTGGCTTACTGCGTCCGTCATAGCGGGTACAGAGACCAATCAAGCAGCTGCTAACGATGCACTGTTCAGGTTTGTTGACAGGCATGATATAGTAGTGAAAGAGCACGGCGTAGAAGAATATAATCGTTCTTGATGATATAATCCAGTCAAATCATTCGCTTGTCCGCAAGGAGACGGGGGTACGGTGCAGCAGCAGAGACAGAACTTAAACAGGAGAGAAAAAAGAGCACTTGCCCGCATTCTGCTGGCCGCTTTTGTTCTGGCCCTGTTATTTCTTGCTGTTACGCCGGGCCGTAGTTTGCATTCGTATTTTTCCGTCAAGAAAAAGATTGCAATTGTAGAGGCCGAGAACCGACTGCTGCTACGAGAAACCGTACAGCTGAATGAGGAGATTAAGCTGCTTCAGCATGATGACCAATATTTAGAGAAGATTGCTCGAGAAAAATACGGAATGCTCAAGAAGAATGAAGAGGTGTATTATACTCAACCAATTGAGTCTGCGGAGCAGTCGTCAGAGATCGAAACCGAAGAAACAGTACAGTGACACTCTCTTGCGAACATAAAACGCCTGATCCCGCAGCGTTGGCCCAGTTGCTCCGTCAGACCCGCAGCGTGTTGGCCTGCCATGTAGAGATAGGCATCATCAACTATCCAGCCACGCCGGAACTCCGCCATTTTGCCGCTCATCGTCCTGTTTCTCCAGTCGTACAAAGCAGAAAATCCGACAAGCTGCCGTCCACTGCGCAATCCCTTCCCGCTGCTGAAAAGAAACCGCAAGCACCGATATCGAGCAGAGCAGAAATCGCGGAACAGCTTGCTCAGTGTCGCCGCTGCCCTGACGCTGCTGCTCCCCCAATACTTGGGTTTGGTAGTGCCGCACCCCGTTTGGTGGTGGTTGGTGATTACTTCATCGGCGCAGAACGCGGACAGAACGTACTTTGGGGCAGAGAGGAGGACGAGCTATTCTGGAAGATGATGACGGCCATCGGCCTGAGTCGAGAAACGGTTTATGTCACCAATGTGTTCAAATGCGCACAGAGGGAATTGCCTCAGTCCACCAGTAAAGCTGAACAAAATTGCCGCCCTTGGCTGGAAGCAGAGCTGCAAGCTATCCGTCCTCAGCTCATTTGCGCTCTGGGTGAAACTGCTGCTCGCGTTCTGATAGGCGGAAACACACCCTTGGCACGACTTCGACTACAGAAAAAATTTCATCCCTGCTGCTGCCCTTCCGACAGCATTGCACAGGTATTGCCCACCTATCACCCTCGCTTGCTGCTTCAGCATACCGAAATGAAAAAAGCCGCTTGGGAGGATTTACAGGCCCTCCAGTGGCGGCTTCAAGCTGGGAACTAACGAAAAACGTTCTTACTGCATATCTGCGCCCTGCACTTGGCAGTTTTCTTTAACTCGTAAGGTGAATTCGCAGGGAGCCTCATTCTTTACCTTCCGATCTAACTTGGCCGAGCAGCCTGCATCCTCCAGTAGAGCCTGTTTTCCATCTGGTGTGCAGAGCAGCAGGACAGCATAAGGATGTTGATACTGCACCTTGAGCTGATAGGGTGCAAATTTCTCTGTTTGGCGGAGTATTTCTGCCTCGTTTTCTTGCGTAATTATGAGACCTTCCACCCTCGAACTCAAATCAACTAACTGAGTAGCTAATTCAGCGATGTCTTTCTGATGAGGAAGATCAGATTGACTGTTTTTCCACCAAAAAAAGATTCCAGCGGCGATGAGAAGATCGATCACTGCAACGAGAACAAGAATAAGCAGTATCTTTTTACGAGCAGGTGTCATGTTTAGCTCCAGAAAACATAATGTTCGTTGTGATCAATGCCGTCATCTAAGCTCCAGCCTGCCATGTTGTCCAAGGGCGAGGGCTTGCCTTGGAGGAAAAGCGACAGGTCGCCCCAAAATGCAACCGTGTTCTGTTTAGCGTGGACAAAAACTTGCTCAAAGTCCATCCTGCGATTCCCCGGCACTTCCAAATTGCGGACATATTGTAACTCAGGCTTGGCCGGATATGTTACCCCAGCATTAGCTGCTGCATGGCGAGCAAAAGGTACCAGCTGACCGCCGCTTTCAGCCAGTTTCAACATCCGCCACATAGCCCGATGCCACTGATCAGGATCAGGCGCAGGTAGCCCTTCTGCTGGCGTACTACCCGTCCATTGTTTCAACCTGTCCATTGCCCCGCTCAACGAAAATGGATTGTCAGTGCGACCACCACGCCAAACAGCGTTCAGCGCGCCACGCCAGAGTACGGCAATATCGTGATCTATTCTCAATCGGTTGCTACCGTCAGAGGTTTCTGCTACATTAAAAGATATCTGCCCGTTCAGCTCAATCGCGCCCAAATTGAGTTGAGCATGAACCAGCACATCTTGGGACATTTCACAGCAACGATGTTCAGTCTTGTTCTGTTCATAAGGGCCAACTTTCCGATTCACCACCGGATGCACGGTGCCGTCAGTTACACAATGCGAGGCAAAGCCGAAGAGCCATGCCGTGCATTTCTGGCGGATATTCTTATCAGGCAGGATACGGATGCGTCGTGCTGCCTCTCGGACGAAATCCAGCACATGGCGGCTGTGCATGGCTGCTGCCCACGCTGCGGAAGAAGTATCGGCAACATCCAAATAGGGATAATCCGGCCCCATTGAACCAATGATAGCGTATTTTTTCCATAGCTGTAAAGCCTGTGCTGCCTCATCGTGCAGCAACGATCTCCGATGAACTGCCTCCTCAATCGCCAGCTGCACCAGCGTGACGTGGGTGTATCCTCCGGCCATGTTGTCTCCCTCCTCTCCTTGTACTGGAATGTTGATAATGATACTTGCGTAAAACTTCTTACAACTCCACCACCGCATTAAACAATTCAGCATTGGCTCTAATCTTCTCGCTGCTGCCGATAGTTGCCTTAAAGCTATTGGTTGTGAGCTGGGCAAATAGCGGCGCAAAGCCACGTAGTGCTGCTGCCTCTGTGTCGATCAGCTGCTCCAGTATCTGCTGCCGGTGTTCTGGCGTAATACCACAAAGGTACGCATCACGGGCCTTCACACCTTCAGCCGCCGGGGAGCGCAACGGATTCAGGCTACCATACGCACCGATAATCAGCTGATCCAACTTAGCATGGCTCAAATCAAGCTCCTTGACTGCTGCGGCAATCGCCTCATAGGCCGCATAGGTCTTGCTCACTTGAGGGTCACGGAAGCTGATCAGGGCGAAATTGCCAGACACCGGATGAAATTGAACAAAACAGCCGTAAGCACCGCCCAACTGGCGCACGGTGTTCCACAGGTAATCCCGTGACAACCATGTTTTCAGCACCTCGAAGGTGCCGTCATATTGCTTAGGATTGGTAAACAGGTTGCAGCCTTGAACATTATAGACCACATCCGCTGAAGTAGTGAACGCCTGCTGCTCGGCAAACTGCGGGAAGAGCATCTCAGCAGGCTGTGGGGTGCTGCCAAGCAGGCTCTGCTTGATTTCGTTGATCTGCGCCTTGATCGTGCCAATATCTGCCGCAGAGCCAGTGACAGCAATTTTCATATCCGCAGGCTGCAAGACGAGCTGACGCAGACGTTCTATTTTGGCAAGGAATTGTTCTTCCTGCTTATCGTAGTTGGCTGCTAACTCTTTCAGGGTAAGATATGCAGTCGCACCGTTGACGTGTTCATTAATCATCCCGGCCCGACTGAGATGGGCAAAGACCCGGCTTGCTGCCAGCTGATACCCCTCACTTTGCACTGAATGCTCGGCCCAAGTGAATTCCCGCAAAACTATTTCTTTAATCCGCTGCCGGTTGCTGAGATTGACATCAGCAAAGACCTCGCGCACTAAATCTAAAGCCTGGGGTAAATAGCCGGACAGGGCCTTGATCTGGAACCAGAGCAAAGGCAGCAGCTGTGCTTTGCTCTCAAGATGATGATACGTGGAGAACGAATGGCTGAAGCCGCCGGTGCAGATGTTGATGTCTTTAGCAAAACGGACGTAATCACGCTTGCTGGTACCAATCTCAGTAGCAATGGTGGCAAAGAGATCAAGGTATGGCAGCAGGTCTGGACCGATGGCTGCACAGTCCAAGCCAAACTGGACGTAGGTGATACCGTTGGTATCTAATTCACTGCTGATACACTCCACCGAGCCGCAGACTTCGGTGCTGGCACTGTGCATCGGTGGCCTGCATTCCAAATCCTTGCGGGCAAGCCGAGGCACCAAGGCCAGCTGCTCTTCCGTGTTCGGGGTCTGCTGCAAGCGCATCAGTTCTTGAGTAGTGGCGATCAGTGACTGTACCTGGGCTGGGTCAAGGGTCTGTTCATACGCTGCCAGCCTGCGCTGCTCTTCCTGCTGAGTGCGGGTGGCCTTATCTGGATCAGGCCGCAGTGTGACCGCAGCAAAGGTCGGGCTATCCAGCAAGGTGCTCTGGATCAGCTGCTCAAAGTACTGTTCCTCTAACGCTTTGCGGCGGACAGCGGCAAAGAGCTGGTCAATCTCCAGAGCGGCAAATGGGTCTGCACCATGCTGGAGCGCAGTCAGTGCCTTGCCAATCAGATCAAGGCCGCGCTGGGCATGAGTCAGCTCTTCCCGGACAGAGAACTCGTAATGGTTCAGCTCAGACAGCACCAGATCATGCTCAAGTCCTTGTTCAGCAATCTGGGTTAAGGCCTGCCGGTGCAGCTCCAAGAAGCGGTCGCGCTTGTCCGCATCAGAGCCAACCAGATAGGTCAGCATCACTGTCTGAAAGCAATGATCAGTAATAAACATCCCGCCGAAATCCTTGCCCAAGCCAGCCTCGACAATGGCTTTCTTCAGCGGCGACGCATCTGAATTGTAGAGGATGTTAGCAATGATCTGAAAGGCGGTGGTAAGCTCTCGGTCCAGCAGAGTACCAATTGCAGTGCCTACTGCCAAATAGGTCTTGCCCTTGAGGTTACTGCCCGGCTGCACTGCATAGGTATCATCAATGAACACCGGCTTGGCAATCGTGCGGCCCGGCACAATCTTGGCCTTTTCGCCCGCGCTCGTATAGGTGCAGAGGAACTTGTCCTGCACGGCTGCCAACTCCTGCTCAAGATCAGCATCACCGTAGAAGAACAGCATTCCGTTGGAGGGATGATAATGCTTGCGATGAAACTCGATAAACTGCTCGTAGCTCAGAGCAGGAATGCAGGCTGGGTCGCCGCCCGACTCTTGGGCATAGGTTGATTCAGGCATCAGACCGGCAAAGGTGTTCTGAAAGAGTGCCCGGGTAGGATCACCAAATGCCCCTTTCATTTCATTTAAGACCACCCCTTGGAACTCTAAGGGCGCACCCTGACTTTCCTTGTGATAATGCCAGCCCTCTTGCTCGAAAGTGCTGCGGGCCAAGATTGGATTGAGCACCACATCACAATACACATCCATGATGCTGAAATACTCGCTCAGATTGCGGGTGGCGAACGGATACCAAGTGGTGTCAGCACCGGTCATGGCGTTGAGGAAGGTCATCAGACCGCCCTTATGTATTTCGCCAAAGATGTCCTGCACAGGGTATTTCTTCGATCCCACCAGCACGGAATGCTCCAAGATATGCGCCACGCCGGTGTTATCGTTCGGCACAGTCTGGAAGGCAAAGCAGAAGGTCTTATTGGGATCGCTGTTTTTTATCGCCAAGGCAGGTGTGCCAAGCACCTGGTGCTCGAACAGAAAGACTTCAGAGCTGATCTCAGCAACCTGTTCTTTGCGTTTAAGGATGAAGCCATGATGAATGGAACCGATGCTGAAGTCTGTCATGAGAGAATGGGGGCTGCTGGTTGGAAGAGAAAATCAGGGCCTGTTTGGAGCCTATTCTCCTAAAATTTTCCATGCAAATCAAGCAAAAAAGCCATCCCGATCTGAGCTGGGCAGGCGGATGTCTGCTTTGGCGTTTGCTGTTTTGGCTGTGATGGCACGGAACTGCGCAGTTGCGCAGCAAGATGTCTTTAAATTTCAGTGAATAAATATGGGCGTGGAGACAGGAGGTGACAGTTTGCTGAGGTCAACTTCAGCCGCAAGAGGAAGTGTCACAATTTTGCATGTAAAAAAATGTGTTTTTTGGGATGGGATAGCTTTGCAAAAAAAATGACATTTATTTTACTTAGGAGTGAGTTACGCAGTTCGATTGCCAATCAGTTGATTTTATTCAACTGATGATTTATGTGGCAAAAATACAACTTGCTGTAATGGTTAAACTTCTCGTTTCAACTGTGTAACTCCTAATAGATACGGCAGTCTACAGGAATATGTCGTTCACCGTCAGTCCACAACATCGTGACAAAATTAATTTCAATGGGTAAACCCCCGGCTCTGCCGGGGGACTCCCAAAGTTTGACAGTTCAGGGAGTATGACATTAAAAAATATGTTTGGTGTTCTACATGTTACAGTTTTTGCCTCAGAATATTGAACCACCTTCAATGCTTGGGATGAGCTGTTGTTAACCGATTGCGGTCAGCCCCCTTTGAGGGGGCCGCAATCGTAAAGCCACCGGCTTTGCCGGTGGATACTTACTCCATGTCGTTGAGCAAGACCTCAAGCTCATGATCTGTGAATATGCTCCAGTACCAAGTTCCTTAACGCGCTGATAAACTGCGGATCATCATTCAAGCCTCTGGTCGATTCTAACCGCATTCCCAGCTCCTTCGCCCGGCCTTTGTAGAGCATGTCAATCTCGTAGAGCGTCTCAATGTGATCAGAGACAAAGGAGATTGGCACCATGAGGATGTTCTTGCAGCCTTTAACAGCGAGCTGAATCAGCATGTCTTCAGTCGAAGGTTCCAGCCACTGCACCGGGCCGCTGCGACTCTGGAAACAGAGTTGGCCTTGCTTGCCGGTCTGTTGCTCTAACGCGGCCATAGTTTGGCGAATTTCGTCCAGATAAGGATCGCCTTCAGCAATGAATTTCTTCGGTAGACTGTGTGCACTATAGACGACCTGTACTGTTTCGTTGCCAAATTGGGCTAGTCCTTCTTGCACTCTGGCCGCGAGACTGGCGATGTAGTCTGGTTCGGTTGGCCAGGAGCGAATTTCTCGGATAGGCAAATTTAAGCCCAACTTCCGGTTCTGTTCGCGCAGATCATGGAGCGAAGAGCCACTGGTGGCCTGGCAATAATGAGGATACAACGGCAGGGCAATGAGTTCTGTCACCTCGGCAGCCGACATCTCCATTAGCGAGGCAGCAGCAAAGGGATGCCAGTAGCGCATACAGGGGCGGACAAGAAAATTACCGTCAGTGGCTAAAGCGTGTTCTACTGCCTCAGCCTGTTGAGCCGTCATTGCGCTGATTGGCGAGCCGCCTCCGATTTTTTGGTAATTCTCCCGACTCTTGGGCGCACGCCGCCGGGCAATTAGGGCTGCCAACGGCTTCTGAAGGAAGGCCGGGCCAAGGCGAATGATCTGCCGGTCAGAAAAAAGATTGTAAAGAAAAGGAAGGACATCTTCCTGCTTTTCCGGCCCGCCCATGTTCAGCAGCAGTACTCCGATTTTTTTACTCATTTCTCCTCCCTTTATTTTTTGAGAATCGCTCCTATAAAAAGCCTACACGGATTTCGCTGTTGCCGTCAAGGAAATGTCATTTTTAAGGCTTGTCTATTCGCAGTTCAATGTCTATAATAACTCTATGGTAAGACTGACTTTCACTGCGAGCACCGCGCTTGTTCCTGTTAGTGCCGCGCAATCCTTTCCTGTTCCGTCCTTTCCGCAGATTCTGCATTCCTCTGCTAAGACATCAGGAGGGCATCGTCATGAATACGACACACTGAGGCAGCAGTCTGCTGCACAACAAGGCAGCGGCATGGGGTCGCTGACGCTGAAAACTTGGAGGAAATATGGATCTGAAAGTTGAGACCAGAAATCTTGACATGCGCGCCGGCTGGCAGGAGAAAATCGAAGAAGAACGCGAGAAACTGATCCGGCATTACGCAAATCTTGTTCTTCACCTGCGGGTTAGCATCGAGGCCACTCCCGGCTATAAAGAAGGCGGATATGAGGTCAGTTTAGTGGCATCGGTACCCAATGACACGGTGGTCGTCAAGCGCTGGGGTGAGAAAGTACACGCCCTGCTGGTCGAGACCTTCGACGTTCTCGGCCTACAGCTCAAAGATATAGTCAGGAAGAAACACAACCACAAGCATGAGGCCAGCGTCAAAGTCTTAGGCGGCGCACCCGGCGGCGATACGCGCGGTACAGTGCAGCGCGTCTTTGACGAGTACGGCTTCATCATGACGCTGGATAATCAGGAGGTTTTCTTTCATGCCAAAGCTCTCAAGGATATGAGCATGAACGACCTTGCAGAAGGCGCAGCAGTTAGCTTGGCTCTGGAGGAAGGCGAGAAAGGTCTCCAGGCCGCTTGGGTGAAAGTAGCAGCCTAATCTTTTCTTGAGTAAAAAATGAAAGCCTCTGCTCTTTACGGCAGGGGCTTTTTTGTTGTCTTTGCGCTGAAAAACTGGTTTGATATTCCGATCAGAACAGGCTTGCCAAGCAGTTCATAACTTCGCAGCAATAAAAATGTAAATGAACACTCTTGACGTTGATTATCCCAAAGTGAATTCCGCTGCTATTGAGCAGGCGCAGAGAGATGCGCTGGAGGCCTCAGCCCTCTTTCAGGAGGATGAGAAAGCGCGGCTCGTTGCAGAAATCAGAGCACTTTTGCAAAAAAGAAATGCAGTGCTGATTGCGCATTACTACACCGCCGATGACATCCAAGAGCTTGCGGAAAGCACGGGCGGCTGTGTGGCAGATTCGCTTGAAATGGCCCGCGTTGGACGGGATCACTCTGCGCAGACTTTGATTGTCGCTGGTGTCCGTTTTATGGGCGAGACGGCCAAAATATTAAGCCCTGAAAAGCGAGTGCTGATGCCGTCCTTGCGGGCGGAGTGTTCGCTTGATTTGAACTGCCCAGCAGAATTGTTCCGAGAAGTGCGAAATAAATATCCAGATCGAACCGCAGTAGTGTACGCCAATACCAGTGCGGCGGTGAAAGCAGAGGCGGACTGGGTGGTGACATCCAGCAATGCGCTGAAAATCGTCTCTCATTTGAAACAAGAAGGCCGGAAGATACTGTGGGCACCGGACAGATTTCTCGGCGATTATATTCAGCGGGAAACGGGAGCGGACATGCTGCTTTGGCCTGGCTCGTGTATTGTCCACGAGAAATTCAAGGCCAGTGCATTGATCAGGCTAAAAGAACGATATCCACAGGCGGAAGTGTTAGTGCATCCAGAATCGCCGATGGACATCATTAAGCTGGCAAATTATGTCGGCTCGACCACAAATTTGCTCAATGCGGCTAAGAATAGCAAAGCATCAGTCTTCATTGTCGCCACTGAGCCAGGCATATTCTACAAAATGCGGCAGGCTATGCCGGACAAGCTCTTTCTGGAAGCTCCAAAAGAAGGGGAAGGTGCTACTTGCGAATCATGCAGCCGTTGCCCGTGGATGGCGATGAATGGACTCAAAAACCTGCTCACCGTGCTCAATGATGGCAGCAACGAGATTCACGTTGAGGAAAGCATCCGAGTTCGGGCAGTGGAATCAATCAATCGAATGATGAGCTTTTCTTTTGCCGCAAGTCCACCCGCCTGCTCGTAATTCTGACGAGTTAAAAGCCGCCTCTGCCATCATCTCATCTGCCGCTCGGCCAGCAGCGGCCACATCGCCTCGCGCTGGGCTACATGTCACTGCGGTGCTGTAGCGGTGGCGCGGGTGGCCTGCTATCTTGCCAGATATTCCTGAAGCTGCTTGTGCAGGAAATGGTAGCTGCCGCCCACCTGCTGTAAGACTTTGCGCTGCTGCATGGCCTCCAGCCAAGACACAAAGCGCAGGGGCAGCTGCCCTTCCCAGCGCAGACAGAGGCGTAGCAGGTAATGCTGAAGCACCTGATTGGTGCCGAGGACAATAAAGCTGCCGATTGCTGCTGCAAACAAGAACAAATAAAAATTCTGCATCTTGAACAAAGGCCTGAAAGCAATTCCCAGCTGTTCCGATGAGAACAGGACTTGGACAAAGAGCAGCAAAGCCGCAAGAACAAAGAGCGGGAAAAGCAGCAGACTGCTGCGCAGGGCATCCTTCAGCCGCTGCTGGGGATGAGCTGTTTCGTTGAGCGGCCCGGCAACTGCCTTTAAGCCGTCAGCAAGCCCTACCAGCAAGCCTGCAAACAGCCCGACAACCAAACAGTGAGCCATCGATGCCCTAGGCGTGATTTTTCCCGCTTGAACGAATTCAAGCACCAGCCCAACAAGTAGGCCGAAAGCCAGACTGAAAAACAGCCAGAGCGCCAGCATTGCGCTGAATATCTTCCCATCTCGCCATGAAGCTGGAAGCCGGAGCGGGCGGAGTGCTTCAATCCTGATGCGGTCGTTATCTGCTACCACCATGACGAGCAGCCCGCAAAACAGGCCGACCACCGGCCCCTTTGCCAGCCAGCCGAATACTCCCCAAGCCAGACCTGCGATAATTTTGACTGCCCATTGCCACGGCAGGACACCGGGCAGGCCGATGAGCAGCCACCCAGCCAGCCCGACCGACGCTGCGAGCACCGGCGTTGCGAACAGCCACCCCATCAGCCCCACAGTCAAGCCGACAAACAGCCCATAAAGCAGCCCAAACCGCCAATAGCCCTTCAGCATACTCGGCTGAAGTTCATCTATCCACAATTCCACTTTCTGCTCCGCCTGCATCCACTTTGCCAAGCAGCGCAGCCAGTGCAGGGACTGCTGCTGGCTGTATTTCTTGCCGTGCGCGGGCGGGGACACATTCAGCCGCTTGTCGAGATAGTTCCGCCAAAGGAAGTCCTCCCAAGTCTCACCCGGCTGCCGCCCTGAACCTTGGCGCAAATCTTGGGCCACCTCGATCATCACGCCCAGAAACAGGGGCCTTTGAGCCAATTCCAGCAGGCTCTGCTGCTGCCCGGCCTCAATCCGGGACTGCTCAAGCACGGTCCAGATATCCTCCAGCCCTGTCCGCAGCAGATGCCCCTTGAGCCGCTGCGGAGTAATATCCTGAAGGATCGCTGCATTCCTGAGGGCCAGCTTCTGCCCTGCGCTTTCCCGAAGTTGGCGGTATTCTTCAAGCCGACAGCAGAGCACCAAGGGGCGGTTGTCGGCGAAGAGATTGAACTGGCTGACAAAACTTCCCTGCTTTTCCGTTGCCAGCTCATCCAAGCCGTCGAGCAGGGGCAGGATGTCATGCGCCTGCACCAGATGGCGGGCCATGTCCTCTGGGAAATGGTATTTGCGATGCAGCTGCGCAGCCATCCACAGGGAAAGCTCGCGCCCGTCCCATTCCGAGCATTCAAAGACCACAGGCAGCGGGGCCGCGTCATTGTCCTGCGCTGTTTGCAGCAGATGCTCAAGCAGCGTGAGCAGGCAGACGGTCTTGCCGCTGCCCGGCTTGCCCAAAATGACTAACTGCCCGCCCACATCGGGACGGCAAAAGAGATCGACAATGGGCTGATCTGTGGTCGCGATGGTCACGCCGTCCCGCTCCCAGATGCAATCTGTCCTGTCCTGAAAAGAATAAGGTCGGCTCACTTGGTTCGGAGCCAAGTTTTTGTCTAACTCCAGCGCGGTATGCCCAAGCAGGAAAGACTGGCGACGGTCTTTCAGCTCTCTTTGAAAGCGACCAAGGAATTTGCGCCGGTTCTTGACCAGCCAGTCGCTGGCATCGTGCTGGATGGAAGCGGTGTTTGGTTTGCGGAGACGAGTGAAAAACCAGGTAAGTGCAGCAACAAGGAAACTGGTTCCAATGCCGCTCCAAACCACATCTGGACGAGTCAACAGAGACCTCAATCCGTCAAGAAGCTGTTTGCACCACTCCATGCAGTCCTCCCTCTTTGAGACAAAACAAGAATCAGAACAAATGCCGCGTCGCCTACGGCATCTGTTCTGTGCGCCGGGATTACGCAGCTTCCGCCATCACTGCCTGCCGCTCGGCCAGTAGCGGATACCCCATTGCCTCGCGCTGGGCTACATAATGTTGGGCCACTTGGCGGGCAATGTTGCGAATCCGCCCGATGTAGCGCGTCCGCTCGGCCACGCTGATTGCCTTGCGGGCATCGAGCAGGTTAAAGCTGTGCGAGCATTTGAGGCAATAATCGTAAGCAGGAAGAATCAGATTTTTTTCCACCAGCTTGAGGGCATCGCGCTCGTAGTTGTTGAAGTTGGCGATCAGATCAGCAACATTCGCCTCTTCAAAGTTGAAAGCCGAAAATTCACGCTCCGCCTGAAGGAATATCTGGCCATACGTCACATCGCGATTCCATTGGATGTCGTAAACTGATTCCTTTTTCTGAAGATACATCGCCAGTCGCTCTAAACCATAGGTGATTTCCACCGTCACCGGATACAACTCCAGCGAGCCAGCCTGCTGGAAATAGGTAAATTGCGTCACTTCCATGCCGTCTAACCAGACTTCCCAGCCGAGGCCAGACGCGCCCAACGTGGGCGATTCCCAGTCGTCCTCGACAAAGCGGATGTCATGCTCCAGCAGGTTGAGGCCGAATTCCCGCAGGCTGCCGAGATACAGCTCCTGAATGTTGCGCAGCGAGGGCTTGATCACTACCTGATATTGATAATAGTGCTGGAGGCGGTTAGGGTTCTCCCCGTAGCGTCCGTCAGTCGGGCGACGCGAAGGCTGCACGTAGGCCGCTTTCCACGGTTCAGGCCCTAACGCTTTCAGCAAAGTGGCGGGATGGAACGTGCCCGCGCCAACTTCCATATCGTAAGGCTGCATGATGACGCAGCCAACAGATGCCCAATATTTGTTCAGAGCAGCAATGATGTCTTGAAAATACATGGCGGAGGAACCTCCTGCTGGTTAAAATTGACGGTCTGTACAGTGTGCCTGTGTGTGCAGCACAGTATTATGGTCTTTTTCCCCCTTTGTCAATTATGATCCCACTGCCCTTATCGTCTGCTGTCAGGCGCATACTCCGTGAAAGCTGCACTATCGCTGTGGTCGGCCTTTCTCCGAACCCGGAACGGCCCAGCCATCAGGTCGCCCGATATCTACAAGAAGCTGGTTATCAGATTATTCCGGTCAATCCGGGTCACAGCGAAATTCTTAATGAGCCATGTTATCCTGATTTGCGCTCGGTGCCGGTGAAAATTGATGTGGTTGATATCTTCCGCCGGTCTGAGGAAGTAGAACCGATTGTCCGCGAGGCAATTGCCATCGGTGCGAAAATGATCTGGATACAGCAAGGTATTGTCAACGAGGCGGCAGCTCGGCTAGCGGAAGAGGCTGGGCTAACCGTGATCATGGATCGCTGCCTGAAGGTAGAGCTGGAGCAACTGCGCGGTTCGCTTTCCCGTTGCCCACTGCCGCCATCTGGCGTATAGTTTCCCCGGGTGTTTTCTTCAACAACAGATATAGGGGAGGCAGGCGGCATGAAGGTCGTGGCATTCAACGGCAGCGCACGTAAAGGCGGCAACACCGAGACACTGATCAGTTATGTGTTTGAAGATCTGGAAAAGGAAGGCATTGAGACCGAATTAGTCAATTTGGCTGGGCTGCACCCGCACGGCTGTATCGCCTGTTACCAGTGCTTTGCCAACAAGAACCGCCGCTGTGCGGTGACGACCGATTGCATCAACGACTGCATTGCCAAGATGGATGAGGCGGATGGCATCATTCTCGCCTCACCCACCTATTTTGCCGATATGAGTTCCGAGCTAAAGGCCCTGATCGACCGCAGCGGCATGGTTTCGCGGGCTAATGGTGATATGCACCGCCGCAAGGTTGGGGCAGCCGTCGTGGCCTGTCGGCGGGCGGGCGCAATTCATGTTTTTGACTCCATCAATCATTTTTTCACCATCGGCCAGATGGTCATCGTTGGTGCCTCCTATTGGAATATTGGCATGGGCCGGGAGAAAGGTGAGGTCGCCGCTGATGCTGAAGGTGTGGCCACTATGCGCAATCTGGGGCAGAACATGGCGTGGCTGCTGCAAAAACTCCATAGCTAACTTTGGTCGATAGGCGCATCCGCCAAAATAACAATTGACCGCAGGCTTTCCGGGCCGTTATAACTGAAGCAGGGTCTGGCTGCTGCTGCTGCCGGATGTGATGGAGAGATTTGCCTCTGCTCTTGCTGCGGAGCAGACAGGAAAGGAGCGTATTTATGCTGGTCATCTGTGAGGACTGCGCCAAAAAGTACCATATTGATGAAAGCCGCATCCCCGGCCAGCGGGCCAAATTTTCTTGCAAAGCCTGCGGCCACATCATTGTGGTCGAGAAGCCGGAGTCGCAGGATGTATCTATTGCTGTTCCTCCACCGGATAGCAACGCGGAGGCTGTCTCTCAAGCAGGTCGCAAGACAGCGGCGGAGGCGGTCAACGCGGCAGCAGCCAAGGGCCGTGGTAAACCATTTGCGCTGTATCTGCTCGCACTGCTGTTCCTTAGTTTTCTCGCAGCGGGTGGTTCCTTTCTCTTCTTTTATTTCCGTAGTATTCCCAGCCTACTGGCCTATGAAAGTGAACTACGCAGCTTGGCTTTGGCGGTTTCGTTAGAGCAAACGGTACGGACTCCGCTGCTGCGCAAAGACTATCTCTTGGTCAATCAGGAGACCGAGCGTATCGCCCAGCTGCCAGGCGTGGCCTACGCAGCGGTAGTGAATGAAAAAGGCACAGCAGTGGCCGGATTTTTCAATGCTCAGGCCGGATTTGACAGCCGCTTTATCCAACAGATGAAGGAAAAGGGCTTTCCGGTCGATGTGCTGGCCCAGAACGGACTGAAGGCGGGTGCCAAGGAAGGCAGCGCGAAAATCAACGTGGGCGACCTGCCGATTTATGACCGAGTATTAGCACTGACTGAGGCGGACAGCGAGGTACATGTGGGCATCTCTGCTGCTGCAATCGACCAAACAGCTCGGCAGTTGCTCCTCTCGCCGCTGCTTTTCGTGCCTGCCGGATTGGCCTTGCTTTCCGCTCTGCTGCTTTTTGTCCTATTCGACTGGCTAATTGTTCGTCCCGCCCGCACCCTGACCAATATTGCTAACCGGGTTAGCCTTGGTGAGTTAGACTTGGCTATCACAGCGGAAGGCTCGCGGGAAATGCGTGATCTCGGCACGGCCTTAGAGCGGATGCGTCATTCTGTCCGCATCGCGGTGGAGCGGTTGACCATCAAGCCGCATTAAGACCACCATGAAGAAAACTGTTTTTGTTTTGCTAACCTTGCTGTGCGCTGCACCTGTATTGGCCTCTGAAGGATATAGTTTATCCATGCAACCGCTGTTTCCACCGGAACAGCTGACCGCCATGCTCACGCCGTTAGCAGAAAAACTCAGTGCTGTCACAGGGATGAGCATTCGTCCAATCCTGACCGCGAATTCTGCTGAATACGAGGCCGAGCTGCTGCGGGGCAAGATTGCTCTCGGTTATCAAAATCCTTTGCTTTATGTCAAGGTTTCCGACCGGCACGAGGTGCTAGCCTCAGCGGTGCAGGGACTGAGCGGCAACCAGCTACGCGGCATTGTCATTAGCCGCGCTCAGGCAGAGATCAGTAAGGCTGCTGATCTGAAAGGGAAAAAGATCATGTTTGTTAGCAAAATCGCTGCGGACGGTTTTCTTTCCCAGAAGCAGACGCTGCATGAGGCAGGGTTAAATATTGAGCGCGACTGTCAGTTGTTTGAGGCGGCAGAAAATCGGGAGGAAAATGTCATTATCGCGGTGAGTTTGGGTTATGCCGATGCCGGATTCATCGGCGAATCTGCTCTGCACAAGGCGGATAAGTATATCGTGCCGGGTTCAGTGATCGAGGTGATGAAGACTGCGCCCCTGCCTAATTGGGCCTTGTCGGTGAGCCGTGAGCTGCCCCAAGAGCAAAAAGACAGCCTCCGAGCTGCGCTGACCCAGTTCACCAAAGACGAACCTGCACTCAAAGCCTTGGGACTCAGCGGCTTCAAGGCTGCCGCCGATGCTGATTACGATCCCGTCCGCAGTTTAGCCGAATAAAAAAATCTCGCCGGAAAACTGACCGATGCTTCTGCCTAAGGAAAAGCCCTTTTTGAGCGGCCTCAATAGCTATTATTTAGATGTGGAGAAATTTATTCAGCATCTGCAAGGGGAGATCGGCACGGGCTGTTTATACGGCAAAGGCGCAGACCAAGAACTGATGGTCTATTTTGACGAGGCAGACATTGTCCGAGGCCTGACCCAGAATCGAGGAGAACACGCCTTGGCTTCAGAGCAGCTCGATCATGTCTTGGCTGCCCTGACCCAACGAAATTTTCAGGTTTCCGTCTATTATCTTGATCCTGATTCGATTTTTTTCTGGGGCCAGTTGCCTGCCTTCCGCAGGTCTAAATCGCGGCTTTCTTCAACCAAAGTCAGTCTGCCTGATTTGGTGTTCCGGCTGAATAAAAAGAATTTCTCCGGCTTTATTGAGGTTGACGTACAAGGACGGAATGATTGCGCTGTGCTGTTTTTTTATCAGGGCCAGCGGCGAGGCGGCTCCTACTACTGGGGTACTGGCGGCCTCAGTCCTGCGGATGATGATTATAACACCCTATTGGCCATGCTCCAAAAAAGCGGGGGCAGCTATGGTCTTGGCTACTTTACCAGTGACCCAGTTGCTACTGCTCCTCTGGTGGAACCGCTAAAAACAACGGAAGATGATGATGTTCCGTCTCCATCACCGGAAGTGCCAACCCGTATTGCCACTGAAATCGATGAAGCGGTCAATGAATTTCTCTCGGTGTTTCTCGAAACGGTTCATGCAAAAAATGATTTTGAGCCGCTGATTGAGCTGAAGCTGAAATTTATCGATTTTGTTTCCATTTACCCAGTGTTAGACCCCTACGACACAGCCTGCGTCCTGCACAAAAACGGCAGCGTCACCTTTGCTGATGATGCTGCGGCCAAAGCAGGCGCGGAAGGCATTGTAGATTGTGTCTGGATGGTCGTTGAAGAGCATAAACTGCACAAAAAATTCCGAGCTGGACTGAAAAAAATGGCTGCCAAAGATGTCTTACGAACGCAGGGGATTGAGGTAGAACGCTGATCAAACCGCCGTTGTTTTTGCTGCCAGCAAACCGCAGGCAGCAGAAATATCTGCGCCCCGGCTTTTACGGATAAAAACTGTGTAATTGGCATCCATGAGGATTTTTTGAAAGCGGAGCAACCGCTCAAAAGGCGGACTGGTGTAGGGCAGGCCGCCGCCCTCGTTCATCGAAAGTAAGTTGATTTTACAGGGAACTTCGCGCAGGAGTACAGCCAGCTTGCGGGCATCAACATCAGCATCATTGATGCCTGCGAACAGCGTGTATTCAAACATAATTCGTTGTCGTTTTTTGCCCGGATAGTCCTTGCAAGCCGCTAAAAGCTCCTCGATGGGCCAGCGGTCGTTGATTGGCATCAGACTGCTGCGGGTGGCGTTGTCCGCCGCATGGAGCGACACCGCCAGATTTACCTTGGTTTTTTCCCCCAGCTCCAGCATCTGTGGCACCAAACCACACGTTGAAACGGTAATTCGGCGAGAGGAAAAATCCAAGCCCCTCTGCTCGGTGAGGATGGACAAGGCCGCAAGTAGATTGTCGAAATTAGCTAACGGTTCGCCCATGCCCATGAAGACCAGATTGGTTAAATTTTTTTCCGGGCCGGGCAGTCGCTCTTCGTTAGCCCGCATCCAGTTTTGGGTTGCGCAGATTTGATTGACGATTTCCGCTCGGCTCAGGTTGCGACGAAAGCCCATTTGTCCGGTTAGGCAGAAGCGGCATTTCATCGCGCAGCCCGCCTGCGAGGAGACGCAGAGGGTGTTGCGGTCTTCCTCTGGGATCAGCACGGATTCAATCATCAAGCCGTCTTCCAGACGAAAACCGAATTTCACCGCTCCATCTGTTGAGATTTCCGTGATTGGATCAGCAAAACTGCTCATATAAGCGTTTTCCGTGAGTATAGCCCGGAATTCTTTGGCCAAATCAGTCATCTGACTGAACTCGGTAATGTCGGGCCGATACAGCCAAGCTAAGAGTTGACGACCTCTGAAAGCAGGCTGGTCCAGCGAGACAGCGTATTCCACCAATTCATCTTGAGTCAGATTCTTTAGGTCGGTTTTTTGTTGTTCTGAGGTCATAATTTCTTCTTAGGTATCGTCGAGATAGGAATTATCCTAGCGGTATTGATCTGTTTTTTCTGTCCAATTCTCCCCGTTCAGCATGTCTCAGAAAAAATTCACTCGCCTGTATCTGCTTCGGCACGGCGCGACCACAGCTGCTCAAGGCTGCTTGGTTGGCAGCACTGACCTGCCTTTATCTGGCCACGGTTTATCACGACTAACCAGCCTTCTCCCGCATTTTCAGCAGGTAGAGCACTGGCAGTGCAGCCCGCTGCGCCGCACCCGCCAGACCTTGGAACAATTGCGGCAGCAGGGCTGTTCAATCAACAATCCGGTTTACGATCAACGGCTACGGGAGATTGATTTCGGTCGCTGGGAAATGAAAACCTTTGCTGAGATTGCCACTGGTGATTCGGCCCGAATTGAGGACTGGCAGCGATATACGGATTTTGTTTTTCCCGGTGGCGAAGCTGTGGCAGATTTTGTCCGCAGAACCGATGAAATACTGCACATGTTCACCGTGATGGGCGGCAATATCGGCGTAGTCACGCACGGCGGGGTGATTCGCACAATGATTTGCCTCGCTCTTGGCGTACCGATACGCAATTATCTACTCTTTGATGTGCAGCCTGCCTCGCTGACCATTGTAGATGTATTTTCTTCCGGGGGCGGGGTACTGTGTGGGCTGAATCTGTGAGCGATTATACGGCGTAATCGCCTCAGCTGCAAGGACACAAGGACAGTGTTGTAAATGAGTCGGCAAAATAATAGACCTCTTGCATAATCATAAGTCAATTTGAGGAAGGAGCCGCCGTCAGGGGGAGATTAGTACCGAAGAGGGCATTGGCGGTTTTCACTAAAAAGAAAAAAGCCAGCAGCGGTAGAACGATTACCTGAATCAGGAAGATGCCGAGATAGAGGAAGGCGAGCTGGAGCAGGTTCTCCGTCAAGCTGCCCATGTTCTTACTAACTTCTGTAAATGCTTCGCCAAGTTCCGATGATTTTTGCCTAAGCAGCGAGGCCGTGCCGAGTATGCTGTGTTCAGGGAGATTAAAATCCTTCAGCTTGTCAAACCCAGCCGAGCTGGTGCTGAGATTCTTGTTGACCTGCTCAATGCGTGGGTTGAAGAAATGCTGATTGACAAATTCATTCACCAATGATGAAATCGGCAGGCAGAAACGAGCAACAACAAGCAGCAGGGCGAAGCGCATGATTGTTTTCTGCACTAATTTGATTCTGTCATTACCGAACCAAAGCAACAACGAGAGGGTAAGCAGAAAGACAGCGAGCGCAGGCGGGGCAAGGGAAATACCTATTTCGTAGGCTATCTTCTGCACGCCCAGCGACGTGACTGCCGTGACTAAGACATCAGAGACTCGCTCGGTCAGGTCATCGATAGGATCAAGAGCCTGCCCGACGGCCAAGGACACGCCGACCCCAGCTGGCTGGAGATGTAGGCTGGATTCTTCGATAATCGAGACCGAGGCGTTGATCACCCGGCAGGTGGCGTAGGACAATCCGGCTTTGGTGATCGCGGTTTTGAAGTAGGCATCCGCTGCGTCATCCAAGACCGGCAGGCGCAGGGCAGGAGACAGGAAGAGCAGGACAGCGACAAGAGTGCCGCCGATGGAGAGAACGGTTTTCCGCATCAGTGGTTTCATGCTGCGCTCCTGCGCGGTGAAAGAGGGCTGCGTATTCAACGGTCATTCGGCTTCAGTGCCAGCACACCTCCGCCAGCCTGCCGCGCCTACAAATACTGGTCACGCAAATGGTTGAAGTTGAGCGCCTGCGCGCCTTTTTTCAGCGCAGTGTTGTACAGGTCGAAGTCAGTTGTCAGCAAGGTGACATCCTTCGCAGCTATCTCAAGCAGTGCAGCATCAGCAAGGCCCAGCCGGATGAACTCCTTGCGTTCCGCCGCAACGCTGCTGGGCACATATCGCTCCTGCGAGTCTGATACAATCACCGTGCGCAGAACAGCCAGCACCTTGCTCCGCGCAGGCTCGTTGATATATGCCGCCAAGTTGGATGTTTCGGTCAAGGTGTTCGGCGTGACAAGCAACTCGGAAGCACCAGAAACTATCTTGACCAGCATGTTGTAGTCCTTAACCGTGAACTCGGTCAGCTTCTTATGCTTGGCAATATAGTCCTTTGAAGCCGTGCCGACAACAAACAGCACCAGCAGGTTGGTGTCTATGAGCAGCGGAACGCCTTTCAAAAAGGCACCTCAGAAGGTGCCTCACGGTTTTTAACCATCTTCACTTCCTCTGTTGTATTATCAATGCGCACAATCTTATACGAGCGGTGAGGCGTACTCGCCTGCGCGAGAGAGGCAAGCGTGTTGCGCGGTTCATCCCACGGACGCGAGAACCCTAGCGTGACTATCCACTCTCCTGCTCTATCATCAAAATCTACTTCTTCAAGGCCAAGATTGGTGAGGTTCTCCTCGTTGAAAAGATCAAGAACATACTCCTTTGCCAACTTCACTGCCGCCTTCACATTCATCTCATTTCTCCTTTTCTGTATAGTTTAGTTACGCCACCTTCACCACCAGCACATCCACCAGCCTGCCGCTGTACCCGCTCCTGATCATCTTCACCAGATCAGCGAAGTTGTTCACCGTCACGTTCAGGCTGATCAAGGCCGAGCCGCTGAAGCCTGCCAGCGTGACCGGCCCGTTCGCCGTCACTGTCACTGCCGCGCCCGCTTTGCCGCCTTCGGTCATATCGAGTAAATTGAAGGCGAGGCTGCCCGCGTGCAGGTCGAGGATGACCTGAATGCGCACGGTCTCGTCCGCGCTCAACGTGCCGCCGGTGACAGTGACATACGGCGACGCGGCCTTGTCCGTCAGGATGCCGACATCCGGCGGATTGGGGTGGCCGAGCTTGGTCACGGTCAGCGGGCTGCGCAGCTTGCGGCGGTAGATGCCGGTGCGCAGGGTGCCGTTTTCGGTGTAATGCGTGGCGATAAAGAGCAGATACTCGTTGTTCCACGGGTCGTTCTGGGCTGGGATGTCCGGCAGCAGGGTGATTGCCGTGTCCGAGACTGAGACAAAGCGGCTCTGCGCCGTCCGTCCGCTGCGGGTGCCTTCGATCACGCAGCCTTCATCCGCAACGCCTTGAGTAAAGGAGAGATCGCTGCCGTTGAGACGCAGTGCGCCGCTCGGATTGAGAACATCGCTCAGGCCAAAAACCGTGTCTTCGGCCTGAGCGATGACCGGCAGTTTTTCCTCGAACGGTAGCCGCTCGAAGCGGACGTTGCGCTGCACATCCTCGGTGATGGCGCGGGAGAACACGGCCCGCAACGCCACCGATTCCTCGGCTGGCGGCAGGGGCGCATCCGGGGAATCCAGCCGTCCGGTCAGGGAAAGGCGGAAGGTGATGGCGTTGTCCAAAGACGACTGGTCGCCGTTGATCAGGTCAATGCGTATCTCCTCAATCAAGGCGGTGATGGTTGTTTTGATGGTTTCTTCGTCCAGAGAGGGGTGTTTCAGGGCAATTCGGGCAGCCAGAACGTCGCTGCCGTTGGTGTTGCGCGCCACATAGCGGGGCCGCCAGGACTGGGGTGTGGTCAGGGCGTTGACTTCTGGTCTCCATTGCACGGTTGCCATAACTGCTCTCCTTGTGGATTAACTGTTTGTCATGACATCAAAACAACCTAATCTGGCAGATTATGCCGCTGCGGGCTTTCTGTCAATAAAAAAAGAAGAGGAGCGGCAGGCTGCGGTGTTTTTCTTCTCCGACAGCTTATGGGCCGGAAAAGTTACAGGCTATTGGGAAAAATTCTACAGCCTATAAACCGGAACGGTTATAGCACATGGGAGAATCGGACATAAGCACTTAGGCGAGGTTCAGATAAGCACTTAGACGAAATCGGCATACGTGCTTATGTCGGGTTCGTCTATGTGCTTGGGCAGGAAGGGGCTATGGGTGGTGGGCAAGCAAAAAGACGCTTGCCTGCCCTGCGGTGCTGGTGTGCAAGGCGGGAGATGGGTGAAGTATGAGCTATTTGCCAATATCTTTCCGCAAACATATGATTGCTTGATGGTCCGGCCCAAGTGCGCCGTGATACAAATCAATCGTTCCCTCATGTTCAAGAATCGCACAGACGTATGCTTGCCGAGAAGGATTCCATTTCCAGCCGCCCTGTGGATTTGGGACAGCATCTGTCAGCAATTCGTACAAGCTCTGGTTGGGTGGCGTACTAAACGGTTGCTCACCGCTTAGACGGAAACTTCCTTGAGCGGTATTTTCGATAGCCTTTAATATGTTCAGCCATTCTTCGTGAGTGATGGTGATCTGAGGCGGATTGAGAGCACCCTGATCGAGGAAACTATCAATATATACCCCATCAGTCTGACGGCGATATTTGAAGATGCCTTTTCGACCGAGTGTTTGAAGAACCTTCATAGATGAACCTCGTATAGTTGATTGCTAAGACAAAAGACGCTGCCTACGTAATGAATCCACGGTAAACACCGGGACGGTCGCTGTCAACAGGGAAGGTGGGCACGCACTCAAGCAGACCTACGAAACTTCAGAGGCAGCGGTCAGCACTGCGGAAAGTTCCATACGCTTCTCCTATTCATCATTGATTATGCGCCATGCGGACAGCCGCCTTTCTTCTTTAGATTGACCTCGGCTTCCGAAGGCCGGACATAGAGGGGAACAGTCAGGGCTGGATCAGCAAGCTCGCCACGCGCCAGCCGCTCGGCGGCAAGCAGGCCGATCTTGGCCGCGCTCAGGCTGCTCAAGGTTGGAGGAATGAGCCGAACTCCCGCAATGTGAGCAAAAAGGTGGTGATATGCGGTCAGACCTGGCCCGGCAATGACCGCAGGTGGGGCAATCTTCTCTGCCAGCAGCTCCGGGCGGATGGCTTCCGCCAAGCTCGTCTGCTGCCTGTCCGCGCCGTAGCAGGCTGCGTACACCTCCTGCTTGCGGGCATCCATGATGCACCAAAGCGGGCAATCTATCAGCGGGCAGGACAACGCGACAGCATCCAAGGTTGGCATAGCGATCAGCGGCTTGCCAGTAGCAAAGACCATGCCCTTGGCCGCAGCCAGTCCAATGCGCAGGCCGGTGAACGAGCCAGGGCCGATACTGACTGCGATTGCGTCCAGATCGCTCCAGCTTATTCCGGCAGCCTGCATCACCCATTCGACTGAACCGAGCAGCTGGCGGGAATGGCTGGTCTCTGCATGAACAGCGGCCTCGGCAATCAGCCTGCCGTTCTGCACACCACCACGCGTTAAGGCAACGCTGCCACAGCCTGCGGCGGTTTCGATGGAAAGGATACGGGGGATACTTACATCCACCGCTGCACCAGCCGGGCGATGTCGTTGTAGAAGACAAAGATCATCAAAGTGCCAAGCAAGGCCATGCCGACCTGCTGCGCCCGCATCAGGGCCATTTCACCCATCGGCTTGCGGCGAATGGCCTCAATGCTGAGGAAAACAAGGTGGCCGCCGTCAAGAATTGGGATCGGCAGCAGGTTGAGTATGCCGAGGTTAACCGAAAGCAGACCGGTGAAATGAATCAGGTTGATCCAGCCTGCCTTAAATTGCTCACCAGCGATCTCGGCAATGCGGATTGGCCCGCCCAGTTCAGAGGCAGGAATGATGCGCTGGAGCATCTTGACTAGGCCCATGACCGTGAGGACAATCATGCTCCATGTGTGCTCCAAGGCCAGCATGACCGATTCGAGCAGGGAAACTTTGCTGTACACCACATCCTCGGCGCGGCTCATGCCGAGCAGATAGCGTTCCTCGGTCGGCTCGCCAAAGATGTTCTTCACTTTGTCGCGTACCGGAGTGGCTTCGATGGTCAGCACTTCTTTGCCTCGCTGAACAACAAGCTGCATCTTCTTGCCGCCAGATTCTTTGACGGAAGAAGAAACTTGCTCCCAAGAAGTCATTTTATGGTCGTTGATGGTCAGAATGAGGTCACCCTTTAGTAGACCTGCTTTTTCTGCCGCCGAACCGACTGAAACCTCGCCAATCTTGGTTGTATCCACCAGATCAGGCATCCCAGCAAAGACGAACATCAGCCAGAAGACCAGCACAGCAAAGAGCAGGTTAAAGAGCGGGCCACCGAAGACGATCCAGAAACGCTGCCCGACTGTTTTGTGCGAAAAAGAAACCTCCTTATCCGCTTCAGCGACTTCCTCACCCGGCTGCTCGCCGTACATTTTCACGTAACCGCCTAGCGGGAAGGCGGAGATCAGATATTCGGTCTCGCCCCACTGCTTGCCGATCAGCTTGTTGCCAAAGCCGAGCGAGAATTTCAGCACCCGCACCTTGAAGAGCTTGGAAAAGAGGAAATGGCCGAGTTCGTGAACGAAGATGAGGATGCCGAGGACGAGAATAAAAGAAAGGACAGCGTTCATAACAAAAAATATCCTTGTGAAAGAGTTGTCATTACAGTCTGGTCAGCAGAGGTGATCTGCTGATAACTTCATCAAGTTCCCGACGGAATGCCGGATACCGCTTGTACTGCTGATTTCTTTTCAGATTGAGAAATGCGGCAGCTTGGCTCCTCCGCTCATGCAGAAGCAAGCATTCCAGATATCCGCCCAAGGCTTCAGCAGCTCTGGCATATCCTTTCCGATACTGATTGGAGATAATATGCTCGGCACGCTCGGCGGAAATTTGTTCAACAAACTTGAGCCACTGATCCTTTTGCGAATCCGAGACAGGAAATTGCAGCAGACGCTGCTGAATTGCATCAGCGATGAACGCATTTCCGTAACGACCGCGCATGTATTTGGCAAAAAGGCTGTGAATGGTCTTAGCCTGAGCATTTCCTTGGCTCAGGACGAGCAGAATGCCGACATAAACGGCTCCGGTTGTTTTTTTCTCATCTGACCAGCCGATTGCCGCCTTTTGATCAATTGCCGCATAGCTTTCCCGCAGCTTTCCCAACAGCAGCATAGTTTTGATCTTGAGAAAAAACAAATCTGGTTGAGTGAGTTGCAAGAAAGAAGAAACCGGCTTTTTGGGGTCCGGTTTCGCTTCAAGATACGCAAGTGTCTTGCTTAATTCCGCCTCGCTGACCTGCTGCTTGGCCGACTCCCGCAGCAAAGCGGCCAAGTGTTCTTCCTGCGGTTCGGAAAAAAATTGCTCGCGTTTGCCTTGCAAAACAAGGCTGTTGTCGCTTGTTTGCTCGCCTGCCAAGCTCAACTGAGCTGCCGCATAGCCCCGCAGAGCATCATGAGGCATGGCATGCAAAGCCTCGTGCGCCGCCTGCGCCAGCTCATTCCATGCCGCGCCGTCCCGCAGCATATCCAGCCAATACAAATAGCCGACCGGAATGTTTCTCTGGCGGACTGCCGCTGCCAGCCCTTGAATGCCGTCCAGCCAATAAACTGTTTCCAAATACAGAAGAACGGCCCGGCTGTTGCTGAGGCCATGCAGCTTTTTCTGCGCTTTTTTGAGAAAATTGTTCCAATCGGCCAGCTCGCCGGGCCGTACGTCAAACACATCCCGGAGCGAGGGAAAGATTTCTTCTGCCGGATTATAACAAATCCCGAAGTGCTGCCTTTCCGCCTCGGTTTTTCGCTCGACTTCCAAGGCAGAAAGCACCTGTTTTACCCGTTCTTTATCAGCAGATGTCTCATAAACGCAGCGGCAATATCGGGCCAAAGTTTCCCGCCAGTTAACATCCAGATCGTTATGATCAATCCCATAGTCCAATCCTGCGCTGTGCAGAGCCAAATCAATCAACTGCTGATAAACATTTCCGGCAAGTTCCAGTTTGCCATCAAGAAACAGGCCGTCTGCTTCGGCAAACAAAGTTTCCAAAGTTTCTTGTTGTTCTTTTGAAATACTGGGAAATTCTTCCTCATCGCAATACCCGTCTTCCCAATGCTTTTCGTAATAGGAGCCGTCTTCAATAGATTTTTGCCACGCGGCAACATCATCAAGCAGTTTGTCTGTCTTGGCTAAAATACTGACATCTTCATCCTGCGCTGCTGATCGATGAACATCGCTCGGCACAGAAGCGATTGAGAGCTTTTCCAGAAAATTTCTTCGTTCTTCCGCAGGCGTGTCGAGAGCCGCTTGGCAAAGCAAGTCAATGAGTTCTTTTTTAGTCAGCTTGACGCAATAGGTTTTGATCGTTTCGAGAAAAGGCTTCAGAGCCAAAACGTTTTTTGCCATCTTTATCCTCTGTTGATCTCCAAAATTTTTTCCCCTGCCAGCTCCCGCGCCTTTCTGTCTGCCGCCAGTATTTCGCCAAGATCAAGATCATCACCAGCGGCGAACTGCGCCAGCACTGCCTCAACCACTCGTGCAATGTCGGTGAAGCCGATTTTCTGTTCAAGGAAGGCAGCTACGGCGACCTCGTTGGCGGCATTCAAAACCGCAGGCTTCACCCCACCTTCTTGCAGCGCGGCAAAAGCTAAATCAAGGGCTGGAAAGCGTGCGTAGTCCGGCTTCTCGAAATTGAGGCTGCCGCAGGCGGAGAGACTGAGCCGTGACAGGCCGAGATTAAGCCGCTCAGGATAGGACAGAGCATAGGCGATAGGAATGCGCATGTCGGGAATGCCGAGCTGGGCCATCACCGAGCCGTCAATGTACTCGACCAAGGAATGGACGATGGACTCTGGATGCACCACCACCCGGATTTTTTCCGCCGGGATATCGAAAAGCCAGCGGGCCTCGATCACCTCCAGCCCTTTGTTCATCAGCGTGGCGGAATCAATGGAAATCTTGCGGCCCATTGACCAGTTAGGGTGTGCAAGGGCTTGCGCAGGCGTGACACAGGCTAGCTGCTCCGGCGAGAAGGTGCGGAACGGCCCGCCTGATGCGGTGAGGATGAGCATCGCCACATCGTCGCGGCGGCCTGCTTCAAGAGCTTGAAAAATAGCAGAATGCTCGGAGTCTATCGGCAGCAGGGAAACCTTGTGCTCGCGTACCGCCTGCATGACGATCCGCCCGGCCATGACCAAGGTTTCTTTGTTAGCCAAGCCGATATCCTTGCCCGCTTTGATTGCGGCCAAAGTCGGCAGCAGACCAGCGGCCCCGACCACAGCGGTAATGACCATCTGCGCGGCAGGCACGGTGGCAACCTGAATATTGCCCTCTTCGCCCCAGAAAATTTTCTGCCGATACTCGGCAGGCAACAGCTCGGCCAATCGTGCCGCTGTTACTTCGTCGGCAACGGAGATACTTTCCGGCTGAAACTCCAACACCTGCGCGGCCAGCTCGGTGATATTTTTCCCTGCCGCCAATCCAGCGATGCGGAAGCGGTCAGGAAAAGCTCGCACTACGTTCAGTACATTTTTGCCAATGGAGCCAGTGGAGCCGAGCAGGGCGAGCGTTTTCATGGGAATTTTCACACGAAAAATTTCCACAAAAGCAGGACGTAGAGTAACGGCGCAGCGAACAGCAGGCTGTCGGCGCGGTCGAGCAGACCACCGTGACCTTTCAGCATGGTGCCGGAATCCTTGCAGCCAGTGCCGCGTTTGATCACCGATTCGAGCAGATCGCCGACAATGCCGACAGCGGCGAGCAGGAGCGCGGCGACGGCCATTTTCAAGCAGCTCACTTCCGGCAGCAAAACGCAGCAGAGCAGCACTGCCGACGCAACTGCCGCGAGCAGACCGCCAATGGCCCCGTTTACGGTCTTTTTCGGGCTGACCGGCGGGCAGAGCTTGCGTTTGCCAAAGGCCCGGCCTGCGTAATAGGCCCCGGTGTCAGAACCGGCAGTGATGGCGGTGAGAATCAGCAGCCAGTGGCTGCCGTCGTCGGACAGGCCGCGCAGCAGGACGATGAAGCCGCAGCAGAGCGAGACGTAGAAGACGGAAAAGCCGGCGTTGAGCAGGAAGGCCAGCGGGTCGGCAAAGGCGGTGTAGAAGAAGATGACCAAGAGGGCGAGGCCGAGCAGGGCGAGATAGCTGCCGGTCAGCACCGCCGCCGGAGTGCCTGCGTAAGCGGCCAGCACCGGGCTAAGGCTCGCGGCGATAGCCAGCACCCGCACCCCGGAGCCGGGAGTTTTCACCGCCATGCGGAAGAACTCGTGCAGAGCCGCCGCCGCGCCGACTGTCATGACAAACCAGAAAATCAGCGGCGGGGCAACGTAGAGCAGCAGCACCCACAGCGCGGCCATGAGCAGACCGGGGATAAGGCGGTTCATGAGCTAAATTTTCAGTTTATGTTTAACCACTTCGACAGCATTGGCCCTGCAACAATGCCTAATATAAAAAATATCGTTCCAGTAATTAAATTAATGCCTAACGAATACAATCTTTCAATATTCTTTCCCCTGTCTAAGGTACACTGAATCTCTTTCAAGATAACCCTTGCCTTGTCTTCCTCTATTTCTGCCATCTTTGAATATCGATCAATTTTATCTCGCAATATTTTTATTTTCTCAGAACGATCTAAAAGATCGTTCTCTAATTCCGATATCAAATCAGATGTCTCTCGAAGAGAAGTTGCGGCTTGCTCCACCTTTCTATCTAATGAACTTCTTGACTTTCTTAATTCATCAAATATATCGTACAGCTCCGGGCCGGGCAGCAACGGGATAGATCGTAACATTGCCCGTATTAGATGCTTCGTTACTTTTCCTTTTACGACCGTTTTGTTTTCAGCATCTGATATAGACATTGGATAAATATTGTACGGAATGTTATTTTTTCTCGACCTGTTCCCCAGTCTTGCCAAAACGCCGCTGTCTGCTGGCGTAAATCTGCAATGCCTCAAAGAACTGCTCGCGACGGAAATCTGGCCAGCGGGTTTCAGTGAAATATAATTCGGCGTAGGAGAGCTGCCAGAGGAGAAAATTGGAGAGCCGCTGCTCGCCGCTGGTGCGGATGAGCAGGTCGGGATCGGGCTGCCCGGCGGAATAGAGGCAGCCGCTGAAGAGCTGCTCGTCAATCTCCTCCGGCCTGAGCTGGCCTGCGGCGCAGCGGCTGCCGACCTCGCGCACTGCCCGCAGCATTTCGGTACGGGAACCGTAGCTTAACGCCAAGTTCAGCCGCAGGCCCGGACAATCGGCGGTCTCAGCAATGACCCGCTCCAACACCGCCCGCGCATCGTCAGGCAGCCGCTCCTTTTGCCCAAAGCAGTCCAAGCGGATGCCGTTTTTCTTCATCGCATCCAGCTCGGCCTGCAAAAACGTCTTGAGCAGCATCATCAGCCCTTTGACTTCAAGACCGGGCCGCTGCCAATTTTCGGTGGAAAAAGCGTAGAGCGTCAGATGGCGAATGCCAATCTCGCGTGCGGCTTCAACAATTTCCCGCACCGAATCAACCCCCGCCTTGTGGCCGAAAAGCCGGGGCTGATGCCGGTCTTTGGCCCAGCGGCCATTGCCGTCCATGATAATCGCGACATGAACGGGCAGCGGCTGAATGACCGGCAGGACGGTCATACTTCCATGACCTCTTTTTCTTTGCCAGCGGCGATGGCATCAATCTGCTTGATGAAATCGTCGGTCAACTTCTGTACCTCGTCCTGATACCGGGTCATGTCATCTTCAGAGATTTCTTTGTCAGCTTTCTGCTTTTTGAAGACATCATTCGCCTTGTGGCGGTCGCCACGAACTCCGACCTTGAATTCCTCGGCGATTTTCTTCACCTGCTTGACCAAATCCTTGCGCCGCTCCTCAGTGAGCTGCGGGATGGGCAGGCGAATCACCTTGCCGTCGCTAGAAGGTGTCAGGCCAATGTCTGAAGCGAGAATCGCCTTCTCAATCATCGGCAGCATCTGCGGATCCCAAGGCTGCACCACGATCATTCGGCTTTCGGGCACAGTCAGGGCCGCAACCTGATTGAGCGGCATCTTGGAGCCGTA
Organism: Candidatus Electronema aureum; assembly: GCA_004284765.1. Classification (GTDB taxonomy): domain Bacteria; phylum Desulfobacterota; class Desulfobulbia; order Desulfobulbales; family Desulfobulbaceae; genus Electronema; species Electronema aureum. The sequence continues at coordinate 162,792 of NQJD01000002.1, read as the reverse complement.
AGCATCCACGCGGATACCGTCAAGCAGAGCGATTGAAGCACGGCCTGTGCGGATTTTGGTCAAATCACGCTTCAGCGCGTCAATCCGGGCCACCATTTTTGATTTGGCATCGTCAACAACAGGATTTCCCATGATGTTTCTCCATTATATGACATGAGGTATCAGACAGGTGAACTGAGTTACCTGATGTAACTGTTATTATTTTGAGTTCGACACACACTTGAGTATTTGATTCTCAAGTGTCAAGTTGTATTTAGACTCAGAATAGTTATCGCATTCGTTGCCAGTTTCTAATAATTCACCAGATGCTTTTGAGATAAACACAAAATAGTCACCATCCTGATTAAGAACTATCCTAGAAGTGGTGTTTGAGCTGAACACTATCAGGGATGGCTTTGCAGTACCGCGATATGTGGTGATGACGTTCAAATGATAAAGCCATCCAGCTATGCCTTCTGGATCATCGCTGTCCTTCACTAACTGAATAGATTCAACCCTACCTCGTACGACCCAGTCACTTTTTTGAACCATTTCGCAAAGAGTTGCTGGCCATTCTGGACAAACTGCAAAAACATTCGTGCTAAAAATAAAAAAAATGCCAAGAAACCTAAAGAGCGTTCGCATCGCGATAACAGGCGACCGACTCACGCCACAATCAACGTCCCCACCTGCTCCCCAGCCGCAGCGCGGGCGATGTTGCCTTCCTTCTTCATGTTGAAGACCAGCACCGGCAGGTTGTTGTCACGAGCAAGAGAGATGCCAGCCGCATCCATCACCCGCAGCTGATCGTGCAGCACTTTGGTATAGGAGAGACGGTCAAAGCGCACCGCATTTCTGTCCTTCTCCGGGTCGCGGTCGTACACGCCGTCCACCCGCGTGGCCTTCATCATCACATCCGCGCCAATCTCCAAGGCTCGCAGCACCCCGCCGGTGTCGGTGGTGAAATAGGGATTGCCCGTGCCTGCGGCGAAAATCACCACCCTGCCCTGCTCCAGATGCTCCAGCGCGGCAGCACGGGTGTATGATTCGCAGACATTCTGCATCGCAATCGCCGACAACACTCGGCACGGAACCCCGGCCCGCTCCAGCCCGTCCTGCATGGCCAAGGCGTTCAGCACCGTAGCCAGCATCCCCATGTTGTCGGCAACCGCCCGATTCATGCCGCCTGCGGCACCAGCCACGCCCCGGAAAATGTTGCCCGCGCCGATGACCAGCCCCATCTGCACCCCCTGCTGATGCACGGTCTTGATTTCTTGAGCGACAAACTGAATCATGGACGGGCTAATGCCGTAAGCACCGTCGCCCATCAGGGCTTCACCGCTGAGTTTGAGAAGGATACGCTGATATCGCATGGACTGAGGTCTCCGTCGAATGAGGGAACTGGAAAAGACGCAGCAGTGTATTTTACCCCGGCTGCCGCAGGCCGGGGATTTTTGTTGTTACGCGCCGAGCTGGAAGCGGGCAAAACGTTTGATCGAGATATTCTCGCCCATCTTAGCAATCAGGCCGGTGAGCAAGTCTTGAATCGACACATCAGGATTCTTGACAAACTTTTGCTCCAGCAGGCAGTTTTCAGCAACAAACTTGTCAATTTTGCCATCGACAATCTTGCCAACGATGTTCTCTGGCTTCGCTTTTCCAGTCTTTGCCTCTTCTTCCTTAATCTGGCTGATGTAAACCTCACGTTCACGGGCAATCATTTCCTGCGGCATGTCTTCACGGCGGATAGACACCGGATTGGCAGCAGCAATGTGCATGGCTACATCTTTGGCAAAGGCTTTGAACTCGTCGGTCTTGGCAACAAAGTCGGTCTCGCAGCCTACTTCAACCATCACGCCTAATTTTCCCACACCATGAATGTAGCACTCGACCACACCTTCAGAGGTGACACGACCTGAACGTTTAGCGGCCACGGCCAAACCCTTCTGGCGCAAATAGTCAACCGCCTTCTCCATATCGCCTTGGGTTTCGGCCAAAGCCTTCTTGCAGTCCATCATGCCCGCATTGGTCTTCTCGCGCAGCTCTTTGACCATTTGGCTGGTAATTTCCATTATTATCTCCTTTTTCTGCAACTATATATGATCATCCGGGAAATTTCCGAATGCAATCTCATTACAAAAAGAAGGGGCTTGGCAGCCCCTCCTTCTCTCTTGCCGCCTTGCGCCTGTTTGTTGATCAGGCGGCTGTGGTTGGCTCCTCAAACGCGGTGGCAGTCATAGCGGCTTCCAGCTCCTCGATGTTCGCCGGAGTCTCCTCGCCAGACACACCTCTGCCTTCAAGAATGGCATCTGCCATCTGGCCAGCAATCAGTCGTACTGCTCGAATTGCATCATCGTTACCAGGAATCAGGTAGTCGATGCCGTCGGGGTTACAGTTAGTATCGGTCAAAGCAACGACCGGAATGCCCAACTTTCTGGCCTCATCTACCGCGATTTCCTCTTTGCGGGGATCGATGATGAACAGCACATCAGGCAGCTTGCGCATGTCTTTGATGCCGCCGACATTACGTTCTAACTTAATCCGCTCTTTTTCCATCTGCAAAATTTCATGCTTCGGAAAACGGTTGATGCTGCCATCCTTCTGCATGGCCTCAATCTTCTTCAGCCGATCTACCGAATTCTTGATGGTCTGGAAATTGGTCATCATACCGCCGAGCCAGCGGTGATTGACGTAATACATGCCGCAGCGTGCAGCCTCTTCCTTAATGACCGCCTGCGACTGGCGCTTGGTGCCAACAAAAAGAATACTGCCCCCATTGGCTGCTACATCAGTCATGTAGGCACAGGCTTTGCGGAACATCCGCATGGTGGCATCCAAGTTGATGATGTAGATGCCGTTGCGCGGCCCGTAAATATACGGCTTCATCTTGGGGTTCCAACGTCTGGTCTGATGTCCGAAATGCAGACCGGCCTCAAGCATCTGCCGCATAGTGACTTGTACTGCCATTTGTGCTCCTTTTATGGTTGTTTCCTCCACTCCAATGTCCGATTCCTGTTAAGGAACACCAAGGGACGATGACAGAGTGTGTGTGATGAAATGCCCCCTAAATCAAGCTCAGGGCTATTGGTAAAACTTTGTTACTTACCACAAACAATACAGAACAGCAAGCATATCCTGTTAAAGTGCGGAAAAGAAAGCGATGGTTTAGTTTTTAACGAGGATTCAATGTACGCCGATTGCCCAACACATGCAGCAGCCAATCAAAACCAAATTTGAGCAACTCACTGTCATCCTGCTCAATCCTTCTACGGCGGTCGCGCTCCAACCGAAAACCGGCAAGCAAATTGTGCTGGCGGGTGTAAGCTCGGAAGACATCGATATTGTAGCAAACCATGAAGGCTAGCTGCTGAAGCGGACCGGCTTTTCCTTCACTTTGCCAAGGATTGGTAGCGAAAAATGCATCGACCTCGGCCCAAAGATCATTAAAGAGATTATGCTCGGTCAGCCGTTGCTCGCGCTCCCATAGCTTGACCGTGTAAAAATGCTCTTCTTGATGTCCTTGGCAATAGGAATGCTGGGTCAGGAAGTAACGACTTTGAAGATTGCCATTATTAGAAGTCTTTTCCACTGCCCTTTCTAAAGGATAGGTACGGCAAGCAGATGGCCGAGCATGATAAACCGAGCAACCGCTGGCAGCCAGAAAGGGACAGGGATGCCCTTCACTGGCCTTCATGTTAAGCATCACCGCTGGAAAAAAAGGATGCGCCCCCACACCCAGCCGGGTGTGCTGCTCTAAAAATTCTGTTGAGCCGAGCAAAAGATGTTCTTTCAGCCGCAGCACGTCATAGGGAAAAAGCCGCAATTCAACTTGGCGACAGCACGTAAGAAAACAGCTTACCCCGGTATGACAGCGAAAGCGAAAAGGCTTTGTTTCGATTTCTGGCCCAGAAAGGGATAACTGCTGAAGATCTTCAATCATGGCAAAGAAAAGGCCGGTTAGATGAAAGAATAATCATCAAGCCGGCCTAACCATTTATTTTTACAACAAAAAAGACTGACGTTTTACTCTCCGTCTTTGCTCTCTTCCGCTTGCTGTTGGGTTGGCAGCTCATAATCCACCAGCTCGATCAAAGCCATCGGGGCTGCATCACCTGGACGAACACCGGTACGGATGATACGGGTATAGCCACCCTGACGATCTGCATACTGTGGACTGAGCTTATCAAAGAGCTTGGCCACGATATCTCGTGAACGCACGTAAGCCAAAGCCTGCCGCCGGGCATGAAGATCGCCACGTTTACCGAGAGTTATCATTTTTTCTGCCTCTCGGCGGACTTCCTTGGCCTTGGGCAAGGTGGTGACGATGCGCTCATGTTCGAGCAGAGAAGTCACAATATTGCGCAGCATGGCCAAGCGGTGCGCACTAGTTCTGTTTAGTTTTCTGCCCGCGTTTCTATGTCTCATTCTTCTGTCCTTATCTGTCGAAAAAGCAAAATGTCAATGCAACGGCAAGATGCAGCGAAAAAGGCTATTCTTCCTCGTAGCTTCTTTCCCGTTCACGCTCGTCAGGCGGAATCCAACCCTCAAGATTCATATTAAGGGTTAAATTATGCTGAGAAAGCAATGCCTTGATTTCATTGAGCGACTTGCGGCCAAAGTTCTTGGTTTTCAGCATCTCAGCATCAGTTTTCTGCACTAACTGGCCGATGTACTGAATATCGGCATTCTTCAGGCAGTTAGCCGAACGCACTGACAGTTCCAAGTCCTCGACATTTTTGTCCAAGAAAGCCGGGAAGCCGTCCGCGCCATCGCCATCACCCTTCAGTCGTTCAGGAGCAGAAGCCTCTTGCTCGTTGAAGTTGATGAAGACTGTCATCTGCTCCTTGAGGATTTTGGCTGCATAAGCAAGCGCGTTCTCCGGCAGAACAGAACCATCTGTCTCAATTTCTATGGTCAAACGGTCATAATCGGTGTGCTGACCGACACGGGCTTGACTCACCACGTACTGAATTCTGCGCACCGGCGAAAAAGCAGCATCCAAAGGAATCATGCCAATCGGCTGATCCTCTTTTTTATTCCACTCCGCCGTTACATAGCCCTTGCCCCACTGAATCTCTAATTCGGCCTGAAACGAGGCATTTTCTCCGGTCACGGTGCAGATATGCTGCTCCGGGTTCATAATTTCCACACCCGGACCGCCATCGATGTCCGCTGCTGTTACCCTACCTGGCCCAACCTTTTTGATGAAGGCAATCCGAGTCTCGGAGGAATGCAGCCTAGGTCTGACTAACTTCAGATTCAGGATAATGTCAGCAACATCCTCATGCACGCCATCAATAGTCGTGAACTCGTGCTGCGCTCCTTCAACTTTTACCGAAGTGATAGCCGCGCCCCGAATGGATGACAGCAGTATCCTGCGCAGGGAATTGCCGATGGTCGCCGCAAAACCACGCTCCAAAGGCTGGCAAACAAATTTGCCGTATCTGGACGTATGGCTATTTTTGGCGACTTCCAGCCGCTCCGGCATAACCAAATTATGCCAATTCTTGTAAAAGGGATTGTCGTCCCGGATTTCCTGCACCATGCGACACCTACCCTTGGTTTACTTGGAGTACAGTTCGACGATAAGATGCTCATTGATCGGCATGGTAATCTCATCCCGAACAGGTGCTCTCATAACCTTACCCTGAAAATTCGTCTTGTCCAATTCCAGCCAAGCCGGTATCCCACCTCTACGAGAGGCATCTTCGAGGTTTTCCTGAATCATGGCGTTTTTGCGGCTTTTTTCCTTGAGAGAAACGACATCGCCCAGTTTCACTTGGAACGAAGGAATGTCTGCTTTTCTGCCGCTGACCTGAAAATGATTATGGCGAATCAGTTGCCTCGCTTGATCTCGAGAACTGGCAAAACCGAGCCGGTAAATTACGTTATCAAGACGAAATTCCAACATGGCCAGCAAATTGTAGCCTGTAACGCCCTTAGCTCGGTCAGCCTCATGAAAATATCTGCGGAATTGTTTTTCCAGCATTCCATACATGTGCTTAACCTTTTGCTTCTCGCGGAGCTGCACAGCATAATCAGAAGTTTTACGAAACTGGTTCTGTCCGTGCTGACCTGGCGCAAAAGCCCGGCGTTCAAATGAGCATTTGTCAGAATGGCAGCGTTCGCCTTTTAAATACAATTTTAGGTTTTCGCGCCTGCACATTCTACAGGAAGCTCCGGTGTATCTGGCCACTTATTTCCTCCAAAAATTAATCGGTATCGGTTTTATGCTGCGATCAGCTCTGCGCTGGCAGTGACCGTACAAAAAAAGCTGCTTTCCAGCTTTGTGCTACACGCGCCGACGTTTGGGCGGCTTGCAACCGTTGTGCGGAACCGGAGTGACATCAACAATTTTGCTGATCTCTAAATCCGTACCACTCAAAGCCCGCAGAGCAGATTCGCGTCCCGGCCCAGGGCCTTTAACCCGAATCTCAACTTTGCGCAGCCCAGTTTCCTTGGCCTTAGCAACTGCATCGCTCAACGCGTTTTGGGCAGCAAAAGGAGTTGATTTGCGTGACCCCTTGAAACCGATAACGCCCGCGCTAGACCAAGACAGTACATTGCCCAGCTTATCGGCAATCGTCACCAGCGTGTTGTTAAAGGTGGAATAAATAAACACTATTCCTTCCTGCACATTCTTCCGTTCACGCCGGGCGACTTTGCCTTTACCCTTGCTGTCGGCAGTGCCTTTTTTCTCCTTTGCCATTTCTGCTCCGTGTCAAGCACTTCCGCTGTTCGCAAAAGTGTTTTCTTATGTTTGTCAACCTGCTGTTCAGCGCTTGGGACCCTTGCGTGTCCTAGCATTGGTCTTGGTCCGCTGCCCACGACAGGGAAGCCCTTGACGATGACGGCGGCCTCGATAGGTACCGAGATCGACCAGACGTTTAATGTCCATGGCTACTTCACGCCGCTTGTCGCCTTCCACGACATACTCGGCTTCAATTATCAATCTGATGCGATTCACGTCATCACCGCTCAGATCGTCAGAATTCATCTGGTACGGCAGATCAGCCTTTTCCAGAATTTTCCGGGCGGAAGTCAAACCTATACCGTAGATATAGGTGAGCGCCCTGTCCATATGCTTATTCCGTGGTAAGTCCACACCTGATATACGTGCCAAAACCCTGCTCCTCTTCGTCGCTATTGCTGCTTATGCAGAAAATTATCCCTGCCGCTGCTTGTGTTTTGCATTCTTGCAGGTGACCCGAACAACGCCTTTGCGTTTATGAATCTTGCACTCACTGCATATTTTTTTGACAGATGATCGTACTTTCATAACCTTGTTTCCTTATCGTTCTGACAGGATTGTCATTTTCCTTTTCCGCCTCCCTTCGAGCGGAAGGTCACGCGGCCCCTAGTCAAATCATAGGGAGAAAGCTCCACCGTCACCCGGTCACCGGGTAGTATCTTGATATAATGCATCCGCATTTTGCCGGATATATGCGCCAAGACTTTGTGTCCGTTGTCCAGCTCCACCCGAAACATTGCATTGGGCAATGGCTCAATGATTGTTCCTTCGACTTCAATGGCTTCTTCTTTCGCCATATTTTTTCCATCCAAGATTAATAGTTGCAAGCGAAAAAATGTTCAAGCTGCTACAGTTTCTCCTTCTCGCCTGCTCAAGACAAGTGGTCCGGCTGCTGTCGCTGCCACCGAATGCTCAAAATGGGCCGAAAGCCTACGATCAGCCGTGACCACGGTCCAGCCATCTTTTAGAACTTTAACCTTGTGCGTTCCGGCATTCACCATTGGCTCAATGGCCAACACCATTCCCTCAACAATCCGAGGTGAAGGTTTGTCGTTTTGAATATAATTAGGAACTTCTGGTCCCTCATGTAGATTAGAACCAATGCCGTGACCAACAAATTCTCGTACTACCGAATAACCGTGGCTTTCTGCATGATTCTGAATTGCCTTAGAAATATCGGCGATTCGATTACCAACCCGCACTTGTTGAATACCCAGCTCTAATGCCTGCCGAGTTACGTCCAATAGATGCTTGTGTTTTGCCGAGATATTCCCAACTGGGACGGTTATTGCCGAATCACCGTAAAAACCTTTAAATAAGGTGCCAAAATCAATCGAGACAATGTCTCCTTCGCGCACTCGATTTTTTTTAGAGGCAATGCCGTGTACTACCACCTCGTTGACCGAAACACAAAGATTGCCCGGAAAACCCCTATATCCTCGAAAGGCTGGTTCTGCTCCATGATCCCGGCAATATTCTTCTGCCCACCGATCCATTTGCATGGTGGTAAGGCCAGGACACATATTTTCCTCCAGCATCTTCAATGCACCAGCGGCAATTCTATTTGCTTGGCGCATGATCTCAATCTGGACAGGAGTCTTGACAATGATTCCTTTCTCGCCGCCCAATCAACGCCCGCTTTTATTAAATTTGGCGTTTTTCATGAAGCCTTCATAGTTGCGCATGACGAGATGGGACTGCACTTTGGATATTGTGTCAATGGCCACGCCCACCACGATCAGAAGAGCGGTTCCGCCAAAGTGAAACGGCACGTTAAATTTGCTGACCAAAATGGTCGGGAGTACACAAACAGCGGCCAAATATACTGCACCGACCACAGTTAATCGAATCAGCACCTTGTCAATAAACTCAGCCGATTTTTTCCCAGGTCGAATACCAGGAATGAATCCACCATTTTTCTTCAGATTTTCTGCAACTTCATCAGGATTGAATGTAACCGCCGTGTAAAAAAAGCAGAAGAAAACAATCATCCCAACATCAAGAAGATAATAATAAATAGTTCCTGGTGACATTGCCGCAGAAGCCCGTTGCACCCAATCAATTTGAATGAAATTACCGATAGTGGCCGGGAACATCATTATTGATGAAGCAAAAATAGGCGGAATAACACCAGCGATGTTAATTTTCAGCGGTAAATGTGATGCCTGTCCACCATAAACTCGCCTACCCACCACTCGTTTAGCATACTGTACCGGAATTCTTCGCTGCGCCGTTTCAAAATATACCACCAAAGCGATTACGGCAAACATCATAAGCAGAAGCAACGGAATAACGATAAACGGAATTTCACCTGATTTAATAATCTGAATTGAATTCACCACGGCTGCCGGCATTCTGGCGATAATACCCGCATAAATGATCATGGAGATACCGTTGCCGATACCCCGTTCTGTCATCTGCTCGCCCAGCCACATGATGAAGGAAGTGCCGGAGGTTAAAGTTAGCACAGTCATCAGCTTAAACTCTAGCCCCGGATGTAGCACAATAGGGACACCCGTAGGTGAAGTCATGTTTTCCAGCCCAGAAGCAATAAAAAAGCCCTGCACCAAAGCCAAACCGACTGTACCTAACCGAGTATATTTGGTTATTTTTCGCTGCCCAACCGCCCCCTCTTTTTTCAAGCTTTCCAGCTGCGGAATAACCACTGTCAGCAGCTGGATAATAATGGAAGCTGAGATGTAAGGCATTATGCCAAGGGCGAAAATGGAAAAATTCTCTAAGGCACCGCCGGAAAACATGTTGAACATGCCGAACAGCGTACCCGAATTTTGGGCAAAAAACGCAGCCAGAGCCTCGCCGTTAATACCTGGCGTGGGAATTTGCACCCCCATTCGGTAAACCAACAACATCAAAAGAGTAAAAATAGCTCTTTTGCGGAGTTCGGGCATATTTGCTGCGCTGGCAAGTCCACTCATAAACCTACTCCTTGACAGAGCCTCCGGCAGCAAGAATCTTCTCTCTGGCCCCTTGGCTAACTTTATCCGCTTCCACAGTTACACTTCTGCTGATTTCACCATTGGCGAGCACTTTGATCAGCCTGCTGTCCTTGTCACTCAGCAAACCCGCTGCCAATAGAGCGTCACGGTTGACTACTGCGCCTGCCGCAAAACGATCTAAGTCAGACAAGGTGACAATCAAATATTCTTTCTTGAATTTGTTGGTGAACCCCACTTTAGGCAAACGACGGTGCAGCGGCATTTGGCCACCCTCGAAACCTGCCTTCATAGAATAACCCGTGCGGGCTTTGGCACCCTTATGGCCTTTACCAGCGGTTTTACCGTGTCCTGTGCCTTGGCCGCGACCGATCCGTTTTTTCTGTCTACGCGAACCTTCGGTCGGAGAAAGATTATTCAGCTTCAGCATTGTTGTTCCTCCACCCGCACCAGATGTTGCACTTTTCTTATCATTCCTCTAATCTCAGGAGTATTTTTCCTGGTGATCGTCTTTTGCATCTTGGTCAAACCCAGACCGATCAGGGTGGCGCGGATTTTCTCCGTGCTGCCGATGCCGCTCTTGACCTGGGTTATCGTCACTGTGTCGCTCATGATTCAACCTGTTGTTGTAAAAAAGAACATCTTACAGCAGCCGATGCCCGGTGGTCTCTCAGGCCACCATTTCTTCCGCAGCTAAACCCCTCAGTCTGGCGATATCCTCTACAGAGCGCAGTCTTCGCAGACCGTCCATAGTCGCTTTGACCATGTTGTGCGGATTGTTGGATCCCTGACACTTGGTTAGAATATTCTGCACTCCGGCAGCTTCTAACACAGCACGAACAGGTCCGCCAGCAATTACGCCAGTACCATCGGACGCAGGCCGCAACATTACCTTGCCGGACTTGAATTTGCCATCAATATAATGCGGAATGGATGCCTCGGTCAACGCAATCTTTTTCATGTCCTTGCGAGCACGCTCCACGCCTTTCCGTATAGCCTCAGGAACTTGGTTGGCTTTGCCGAGACCTTGTCCCACTCTGCCCTTACCGTCGCCGACAACCACTATCGCACTAAAACTAAAGCGACGACCGCCCTTTACAACTTTGGCAACACGGTTGATATAGACGATCTTTTCGATCAGCTCGTCCTGATTGCCTTCTTTGGCACGCTTGAAATCAGCCAAGAAACACCTCCGATCAACTGAATTTATTCCTGATTACAGATTTAAACCGCCGTGGCGGGCACCTTCTGCAAGAGCCTTAATCCGACCGTGAAACAAATTTCCACCTCGGTCGAACACGACTTTGTCTATCCCGGCGGCGAGAGCACGTTTTGCTGCCATCTCGCCTACTTTGCCGGCCTGAGCAACCTTGCCCTTTAGGTCGGAAGCATCGAATTCTTTATCTTCGGTCGACATTGAAACAAGAGTCGCCTGCTTAGTGTCGTCGATAATCTGTACATAAATATGACGATTACTACGAAAAACACGCATTCTCGGACGCTCCGGTGTACCGGTGATCTTTTTGCGTATTCTTTTGATCCGCTTGTTCCGCGCTGTCAGTTTGATGCTTTGCTTTGCCATGATGCCTTCACTTCATCCTAGAGTTATCCTGAAAGCCGGAGACTTACTTTTTGCCCTTTCCGCCGGATTTACCCGCTTTGCGCACAATATGTTCGTCAGAATAGCGAATACCCTTACCTTTATATGGCTCAGGTTTCCGTATATCCCTAATTGTTGCAGCGATCTGCCCAACCTGCTCTTTGTCGATGCCGGAAACGGTAATGTTGTTGGCCTTATCAACAGCGGCAGCAATTCCAGCAGGTAGCATGAACTCAACCGGAACTGAATAGCCGACATTCAATGTTAACTTGGAACCTTCCACCGCAGCGCGATAACCTACACCTTCCACTGCCAACACTTTCTCGAAACCCTTATCCACCCCGGCAACCATATTTCTAACCAACGTGCGAGTCAGACCCCAGTAAGCTGAAACCTGCCGACCGCCGCCTTTGGGCTTAAAAACCAGTTGGTTGTCTTGCTGCTCGATTTCAATTTCTGGACGCACAGTCCGCTCTAAAGTTCCCTTTTTACCGGTAACTTTAATCCGGGTGCCTTGGATTTCTACCTTGATTCCGCCTGGCAGCTCCACAGGCGATTTTCCGATTCGTGACATTTTTTATATCTCCTCTTTGGCCGAACGGCTACCATACTTCACAGAGGAGTTCCCCGCCGACATGCAACCTTCTTGCCTCGCGGTCAGAAATCACTCCCTTGGAGGTAGTCAGTATGCCCACGCCGAGTCCGCTCATCACTTTAGGGATAGCTTCACTTTTTTTGTACTGCCGCAGTCCTGGCTTAGAAACCCGGCGGATGCCGGTGATGACCTGCTCTCTGTTTGGGCCGTACTTCAGTTCAATTTTGATGGTACCTTGAACACCCTCGTCGCCAAGCTGATAATCAGTGATATAGCCTTCTTGTTTCAGAACTTCAGCTACCCTCACCTTCAGCATTGACTGCGGGATTTCTACCGTGTCAAAATTTGCCCGTACAGCATTTCGTATTCTGGTCAGAAAATCCGCCAGCGGATCACTCATAGACATCCGAATTTACCTCTAAAAAATATGCGTTAATTGCCTGACACCCGGCCCCGGCAGACTATACTACCAGCTTGACTTGGTCACGCCCGTAACTTTGCCTTCCGACGCAAGTTTACGGAAGCAGAGCCTGCAGCAGCCGAATTTTCTCAGATATCCTCTTGGCCGCCCGCAGAGCTTGCACCGATTATAGGCGCGTACTTCAAATTTCTGCTTTCGTCCTGCCTTGGCAATTAATGATTTTTTTGCCATTGAAAATCTCCTGCTGTAGTTTTCACACCGTTACTGGCTGATGCCACTCTTGCTTTCTTCCGTTTTCTGCTGTCTGAATGGCATACCCAACATGGCCAGCAAGGCACGGCTTTCGTCATCTGTCTTAGCACTGGTGACGATGGTGATATTCATTCCTCTGATTTTATCGATCTTATCATAATCGATCTCAGGAAAAATGATATGCTCTTTGACACCCATCGAAAAATTTCCGCTACCGTCAAAACCTTTGGCAGAAATACCTCGGAAGTCACGTACACGCGGCAGGGCAATGTTAATCAACTTGGACAGAAAATCATACATTCTGTCCTTGCGCAAAGTTACACATGTACCAATAGGCATTCCTTCGCGCAGCTTAAAAGTAGCAATGGACTTTCTCGCCCGAGTGACCACCGCCTTTTGGCCTGCGATCATGGTCAGCTCACCAGCTGCTTTTTCCACAATCTTTGGATTTTGCACTGCTTCGCCCAGTCCCATATTGATAACGATCTTTTCAATCTTGGGGATTTCAAGCTTGTTTTTATATCCGAAGTCCTTCTGGAGTTGCGGTCTGCACTCATTTTCGTACAGTTCTTTTATTGTAGCCATTCTATTTGCTCCGTCCTGTAACCGGCAGATTGCTTACTTTCCGGAATTTCCGGATCCTGTTAGAGTAGCACCACATTTTTTGCAGACCCGAACTTTCGTGCCGTCCTCAAGGAACTTTTTCCCTGTGCGGACTGTCTTCGCGCACTCAGGGCAAACAAGCATAAGATTCGAGATATGAATGGGAGCTTCCTTTTTGACGATCTCGCCGGGCTGTTGAGCATTGGCGGCTTTTTGATGCTTCGTCATAATGTTTATGCGCTCGACCACTGCTCTGCTACCCACCCGGTCAATCTTGAGAATCTTGCCGACCCGTCCTTTGTCCTTGCCGGCAATTACTTCAACCTGATCGTTTTTCTGCAAACTTGTCTGTCCCTGCCGCATCTTCTTATCCTCGTTTCCTGATCCGCATTTCTGTTTTTACAGTACTTCCGGCGCAAGAGATATAATCTTCATAAAACCGAGAGACCGCAGTTCACGGGCCACTGGCCCGAAAATTCGTGTTCCTACCGGCTCGCCGCTTCCTGCAAGCAGCACGGCGGCATTGTCGTCAAAACGAACGGTCGTATTTTCAGGACGACTGATCTCTTTGGTCGTCCGAACGACGACGGCATTGAGGACATCGCCTTTCTTGACCTTCGCATGAGGCAGTGCCTCTTTCACGGTGACGACAATCACGTCTCCAATGCTGGCGTAGCGACGGCGACTGCCGCCTAACACGCGTATGCAGAGCACTTCTTTGGCACCTGAATTGTCAGCGACATTCAGTCTGGATTCTGTTTGAATCATAGTATATCACCTTGCACTCAAAAGCCGTTGTCAATATCAATCAGACGGCCTGCTGGACAATTGTCCTGACAAGCCAACGTTTGTTCTTTGAAAGCGGCCGACATTCCTCAATCAGCACGGTGTCCCCAATCTTGCATTGGTTGGCTGCGTCGTGGGCCATGTAGTTGACTCGACGGCGAATGTACTTGCCGTACAACTTGTGCTTGACTTTCCGTTCGACCGTGACGACCACCGTCTTATCCATGCTGCTGCTCTTCACGCAGCCCAGCTGGGTTTTTCTCGTGCTTGAATTCTCGCTCATTCTTTTTATGGTCCGGTGCTGTAATTAAACCAAGGTTACGCCTGTTCGGTCAGAACGGTCTGGACTCTGGCAATATTCTTCCGCAGCTGTCGCAGACGAGAAGGATTTTCCAGCTTCCGTATCCCGTGCTGAAATTTCAATTTGAACAGCTCCTCACGCAGCTCCGTCTCTTGCTTCCGCAGCTCCTCACCGTTCATCTGCCGCAGTTCGCTGGTTTTTGTCTTCATATCGTACTGCTCCTTGCGATGATCTTGGTCGGAAAAGGCAACTTGTAAGAAGCAAGTCGAAGTGCTTCCCTCGCCACATCATCAGGCACACCTTTCAGCTCGTACAGTATCCTGCCCGGGTGAATAACCGCAGCCCAATGATCCGGTGCGCCCTTGCCTCCGCCCATGCGGGTTTCAGCTGGCTTTTTGGTGATGGATTTGTCCGGGAAGACCCTAATCCACAGCTGGCCACCGCGTTTCACCTGTCTGTTGATGGCGATACGTGCGGCCTCAATCTGCTGTGCAGTCATACGCCCGCATCCTTCCGCCTTCAGTGCATAATCGCCGAATGCAAGCTGGGAGCCGCGCTGGGCATCGCCCCGCATTCTGCCTTTATGCTGCTTTCTGTGCTTTACCTTGCGTGGACTTAACATTTTTCAACACCTGCCAGCATTCCGTGCAATCACTGGTCGTTAGACATGTCACTGTCTGTTAATATTTCGCCTTTGAATATCCAGACCTTCACTCCGATCTTGCCGTAGGTGGTACTGGCTTCTGCGGTGCCATAGTCGATATCCGCCCGCAGTGTGTGCAACGGCACCCGGCCTTCCTTGAACCATTCGGTTCTGGACATCTCCGCACCGCCAAGACGACCGGAGCAGGAAATTTTGATTCCCTTGACCCCAAATCTAAGTGCAGTGCTGATAGCCTTTTTCATTGCTCTGCGAAAGGCAATACGTTTTTCTAGCTGAGTGGCAATATTTTCCGCGACAAGCTGTGCATCAGCTTCAGGCCGCCTGACTTCCTGAATGTCAAGCATACATTCACAGCCAAACTTTTGCTCAATGTCTCGCTTCAGATTCTCAATTTCAGAACCTTTTTTGCCAATAACTATGCCAGGCCGCGCCGTGAATAATTTGACCCGAACTTTTTCTCCAGTCCGCTCAATGACGATGCGAGATATGCCAGCATGGTATAGCTTCTTTTTCAGGTATTTGCGTATCTGCTGATCCTGATATAAATTGGCAGCGTAATCTTTGTCAGCATACCAGATCGAATCCCAGGTTCTGGTGATGTTGAGCCGCAGCCCTATGGGATTGACTTTTTGTCCCAACGTGTCCTCCGTGTTCCCTGTGCGTTGATCTCAAAAACTATAAAAACTAGCCTATTCAGGCTTCGTCAACAACCACTGTGATATGGCTGGTCCGTTTCAATATCCTAGCAGCTCTGCCCATAGCACGAGGCCGGAATCGCTTCAGCATCGGCCCGCCGTTGATCTGGATTTCCTTTATATACAGCGTATCCACATCAATAGTCTCGGTCTGCTCGGCATTAGCGACAGCAGACTCCAACACCTTATGCAGAATACGTGCTGCTTTTTTGGGC
This sequence comes from Candidatus Electronema aureum, assembly GCA_004284765.1. Lineage (GTDB taxonomy): Bacteria > Desulfobacterota > Desulfobulbia > Desulfobulbales > Desulfobulbaceae > Electronema > Electronema aureum. The sequence goes on along the minus strand of NQJD01000002.1, from coordinate 146,976 downwards.
ATGAACCTGAGGGTGGTGATGGCTGTCTCTACGTCTTTTCCCCGGACAACATCAGCTACAAGCCTCGCCTTCTGCGGGGATATTCGAATGTATTTAGCGACGGCTCTTGCTTCCATCGTATGACTCCTGATCTCGCTCTGTTTCCAGGCCGGTTAGTGCTATTGACTACTTGCGTTTGGCTTTTTTGTCAGCCGCATGTCCGTGATAGGTTCTGGTCGGAGAAAACTCTCCCAGTTTATGTCCAACCATATTCTCCGAAATATATACCGGAATGAACTTTTTGCCGTTATGCACAGCAAAGGTCAGTCCCACCATATCGGGAACAACGTCAGAACGTCTGGACCATGTTTTTATAACTTTTCCTGCTCCTGAACCCTGTGCAGTTTCCACCTTCTTCATCAGGTGGCCATCCACAAAAGGTCCTTTTTTGACTGAACGCGCCATGTTAGTATTCTCCTCGAGTTACTTGCGCTTGGTGACAATGTCCCGGCTGGAGGTCTTCTTTCTCCTGCGGGTCTTGTAGCCCTTGGTCGGCATACCCCAAGGAGTGCATGGGTGCCGTCCGCCAGAGCTTTTACCCTCACCGCCGCCCATAGGATGATCCACTGGGTTCATGGCAACGCCGCGAACAGAAGGTCTTGTACCTTCCCAGCGCGCCCGTCCTGCCTTGCCCAACTTCCTGCTACTGTATTCGGAATTGCCCACCGCGCCAATACAAGCCCGGCACTGGCTATTGAACTTGCGTACTTCACCGGAAGGCAGCTTAACCAAAACATGCTCGCCTTCTTTGGCCATCAGCTGCGCTGCCGTACCGGCAGAACGGACAATCTGTGCCCCTTTGCCGATCTTCATCTCCACGTTGTGAATGATCGTACCAAGAGGGATATTGCTCATCGGCAGACAGTTACCTGGCTTGATATCCGCATCTGCTCCCGCAGTCAACATGTCGCCTACGCTGATCCCAGCTGGAGCGATAATATAAGTTTTTTCGCCGTCCAAATAGGTTAACAGAGCCAAATGGGCAGATCGGTTGGGATCATACTCAAGGGCAGTGACCTTTGCCGGCACCCCGGTCTTGTTTCTTTTCCAATCGATGATACGATATTGACGCTTGTGACCACCGCCTATATGCCGGGCGGTAATCCGTCCGTAAGCATTGCGTCCGCCGGTTTTCTTCAAAGGCCTGAGCAGGCTCTTTTCAGGTGCCTTGTCAGAAAGATCAGGCAATACAACTGATACCTGATGCCTTTTGCCCGGTGATGTCGGTTTATGGGTCCTGATTGCCATTTTCCTTTCCGTTTATCTGTAAAAGCGTTGCACTGTTGTTCGTCCGCAGTCCCAAGAGAAATGCTGCTCCTGTAACTTACAGCTCGTCGAGATAATTTATTTTCCCTTCGGACAACGTGATGTAGGCCTTTTTCCAATCGCTGGTACGCCCGACGGATTTTGCGCCGACCCGTTTTTTCTTGCCGCGCATTGCGACGGTTCGCACAGAAGACACTTTGACATCAAACAACTGCTCAACCGCCTTCCTGATCTCTATCTTGTTTGCTTCTGGAGCAACTTTGAAGGTCAGTGTACCCTGCGTCTCCTGAAGTTGATTGGACTTCTCGGTCAGGCACGGTTCTTTGACTATATCGTAAATGCTTTTCATACCATCAGCCTCGCTTCCAGCTGCTCCAGAGTTGACTTGACAATCATAAGCTTGTCATGCTTCAGAATGTCGTAAACATTCAGCCCAGCCACCGGTAAAATTTTGTAACCGACTACATTACGGGCTGAAAGCTGCACATTTTCATTCTCCTTTTCCACCACTAATAAGCAGTTATCAAAGGAAAAATTCTTCATTACACCAACAAATTCTTTAGTTTTCGGAGAGGCCATTTCAAACTGATCAAGAATGACCAAATTGCCTTCCGACATCCGGGCTGACATAGCCATACGCAGTGCCAAGCGCCGCACTTTTTTTGGCATACTATAGCTATAATCTCTCGGCTGCGGCCCAAAAGCAGTACCACCACCACACCACACAGGTGATCTACTGCTGCCGGCTCTAGCCCGACCAGTCCCTTTCTGTTTCCACGGTTTGATGCCGCCGCCGCTTACCATGCCTCTGGTCTTAGTTGCTGCTGTCCCTCTGCGACGGCAGGCGCGTTGCATACAAACTACTTCATGAAGAATTCCAGTGTTTACCGAAACACCAAACAGGCTATCGCTAACCTCTATCTCTGCGATTTTTTCCGCCGAGGTGTTCATTACATCACAAACTGACATGAGTCCTCTCCCTTGCAAGGCAGCCTATGCCTTCTTGATATAAATACTGACCAAGCCGTTCTTTGCGCCGGGAACCGCACCCTTCACCAGCAGAATATTTTCCTCTACCCGAATATCAATCACAATGAGATTTTTGACAGTCTGCTTGTCTGTTCCCATGTGTCCCGGCATTTTTTTACCTTTAATGACGCGGCTGGGATAGGCACTGCTGCCGATAGAGCCGGGCTGACGTTGAAAATCTGAACCATGTGTCGCTCTGCCGCCGCTGAATCCGTGGCGTTTAATTACGCCTTGAAAACCCCGGCCCTTGGCACGTCCAGTAACGTCAACCTTGTCACCGATCTTGATGACCTCTGTGACGTTGACCTGCTGACCCAATTCATAGATTTTCGGATCTTCCACTTTGAATTCACGGACATGATAATATCCAGTCCCACCTGATTTTTTAAAATGACCTACTTCAGGCTTATTTAATCTGGACGGTTTTTTCTCCCGGAATCCGACTTGAACGGCGTTGTATCCTTCTTTACCGACAGTCTTCTTCTGTAATACAACACAGGGACCAGCTTCTATGACGGTGACGGGGCTGGCTTGACCAAACTCGTTATACACTCTGGTCATGCCCAGTTTCCGTCCCAGTATTCCATTTGTATTCGGCATTTGCTTACCTGTAATGCTAAACTCTGTTCAAAAACGGAACCAGCCCGCTGGATCCCCGGCTAATTCAATCAGACCGCCGCATATTACGGCAGCTTGATCTCCACGTCAACACCTGCCGACAACTGTAGCTTCATAAGCGAATCAATGGTCTGCTGCGTCGGCTCTAATATATCGAGCAAACGACGATGCGTCCGCATTTCAAATTGCTCACGAGATTTTTTGTCGCAATGAGGCGACCTAAGCACAGTGTATTTATTGATGCTGGTCGGCAGCGGAATCGGTCCAGCCACCGTTGCCCCTGTACGCTTCGCAGTCTCGACGATTTCTGAGGTCGACTGGTCAAGCAGCTTGTAGTCGTATCCTTTGAGCCTAATGCGAATTTTATCTGTGGAGATCATGTATTCCTCTTACTTGCCCGCTGTTACTCAAGAATTTTGACAATAACGCCTGCACCGACGGTACGACCGCCCTCGCGGATGGCGAAACGAAGACCTTCCTGCATGGCAATCGGCGAGATCAGCTCGGCAGTAATATGCACGTTGTCGCCCGGCATAACCATCTCTGTCCCTTCTTCAAGTGTACAGATACCAGTCACATCCGTCGTTCTAAAATAGAACTGTGGGCGATAGCCGTTGAAGAAAGGTGTATGGCGACCGCCTTCCTCTTTAGTCAGAATGTAGGCCTCAGCCTTGAACTTCTTATGCGGTGTGATTGAGCCGGGCTTGGCCAAAACTTGGCCGCGCACGATATCCTCGCGCTTGGTGCCGCGCAATAATGCGCCGATGTTATCGCCTGCCTGACCCTCATCGAGAATCTTGCGGAACATCTCTACGCCGGTGATCGTGGTCTTCTGAGTGGGATTAATACCCACGATTTCAACCTCATCACCTACTTTGATAATACCGCTTTCGATCCTGCCTGTGGCCACAGTACCGCGCCCGGAGATCGAAAAAACATCTTCAACCGGCATCAAAAAGGGCTTGTCAATATCGCGCTGCGGCTGGGGAACCCAACTATCAACTGCATCCATCAGGTCCCAAATGCACTTAGCCTTATCCGCTTCCTCTGGATTCTGAAGAGCCATCAAAGCCGAACCGCGAATAATCGGAGTGTCGTCGCCGGGAAATTTATAAACGTCGAGCAGCTCGCGCAGCTCCATCTCTACCAGCTCGATCAGCTCTTCATCATCAACCATGTCGCATTTATTCAGGAAGATGACAATAGCCGGCACACCGACTTGACGCGCCAGCAGAATGTGCTCACGGGTCTGTGGCATCGGGCCGTCGTCTGCACCCACCACCAGAATTGCCCCGTCCATCTGGGCTGCACCGGTGATCATATTCTTAATGTAGTCGGCATGGCCGGGACAGTCAACGTGGGCATAATGACGTTTTACTGTCTCATATTCCACGTGGGCGGTAGCGATAGTAATACCGCGTTCCTTTTCCTCAGGTGCCTTATCAATTTCGCTGAAATCAACAAAATGAGCCTGCCCCTTGGTGGACAGCACACGGGTGATCGCCGCTGTCAGCGTGGTTTTCCCGTGATCAACGTGACCAATGGTCCCGACATTGACATGCGGTTTCGTCCGCTCGAACTTTTCTTTTGCCATCCCGCCTTACCTCTTGTCCTTTAATACGCCTAAACGCCTCGAATCTTATGTATGATGGCCTCAGCCTGTCGGCTCGAAACCTCTGCAAATGCCTCAAACTGCATGGTGAAAGATGCCCTTCCTTGAGTGGCTGAACGCAATGTCGTCGAATAACCGAACATCTGTGCAAGAGGAACCCTCGCTTTAACTACCTGTAGGTTCCGTGCAGCCTCTACAGCTTCTATCTGCGCATTTTTTTTATTCAGATCATTGATGACTTCGCCAAGATAGTCTTCCGGCGCAACGACCTCAACAGCCATAACCGGCTCCAGCAACACGGCTCCAGCTTCAGCTGCCGCTTTTCGACAGGCCAGTGCAGCAGCCACACCAAAAGCCATCTCGGTGGAATGCTCTTCGTCATACGAGCCACCAACCAATTGCACACAAAGATCAGTCATCGGATAACCAATCAACGGCCCTGAATCCAATGAATCCCGGATACCTTTTTCTATCGCCTTGAGATATAAGGCAGGTATCAGCTCTTCATTGACCTTATTTTCAAATTTTACGCCACCACTTCGCTCTATCGGCTCAAACTGCACCACCACATGGCCGTACTGCTCCTTGCCAATGGCCTGAGTTTGAAATCTGCCTTCACCCTGCGCTGAACGAGTGATGGTTTCTTTATACGCCACTTGGGGTGTACCCACATTGGCAGAGACCTTAAATTCACGCACTAACCGATCAACAATGATCTCTAAGTGCAACTCGCCCATACCGGAGATGATCTTCTGGCCGGTGTCTTCATTGCGGCTAACACGGAAAGTCGGATCTTCGCAAGCTATCTTGTCCAAACTTTCTGCCAGTTTGATTTCGTCAGCCTTAGTTTTCGCTTCAATCGCGATACCGATCACTGGCTCAGGAAAATCCATGCTTTCCAACACAATGGAATCGCCTTCCATACACAGGGTGTCACCGGTAGAGGCAAATTTAAGGCCAACCACCGCGCCGATATCTCCTGCGCTGATACTGTCGATCTCTTCACGCTTATTGGCATGAAGTTTGATCAGCTTAGATATTTTCTCTTTTTTCTGCTTGCGCGGATTAAACACCCTACTGCCGGTTTTCAGCTCACCAGAATAAACCCGAATAAAGGCCAAGGTGCCAACAAAAACATCTGTCTGCAACTTAAAAACCAGAGCGCAGAACGGTTCTTGACTGTCGGCTTTCCGTATCAGCAAGACACCGTCTTTATCTGGCCCCTCAACTGGCGGAACATCCAATGGCGACGGCAGATAATCCGCAACTGCATCCAGCAACAACTGAATGCCTTTATTTTTAAAAGCTGAACCACACAGCACAGGTACTACTTTGAGCAAACAAGTCGCCTTTCGCAAGGCACTACGTATTTCGATAGGAGAGATATCCTGATTTTCCAGATATTTTTCCATGATCCCCTCATCGAAGTCGGCCAACTTCTCGAGAAGATACAAACGTGCAGCCGATGATTTGCTTCGTAATGCTTCAGGTACTTCATTTACCAAGACTGTTTCGCCTTGGGTCTTCTCATCGAAGATGAGAAGTTTTTGCTCAATCAGGTCAACAATCCCAGTGAAAGTATCCTCACTTCCTACGGGTAGAGTCACTGATACCGGACAGGCTCCCAGCTGCGTTTCGATCTCCCCTACCACCCTGTCAAAATCGGCCCCAATTCGGTCCATTTTGTTGACAAAGGCGATTCGTGGAATTCGATAGTGGTCAGCCTGCCGCCAGACTGTCTCTGACTGCGGCTCCACTCCGCCGACTGCACAAAAAACTGCAATCACTCCATCCAGCACTCTCAGACAACGTTCGACTTCAACGGTGAAATCAACGTGTCCCGGTGTGTCAATAATATTAATTCGATGCTGCCGCCAGAAACAAGTAGTCGCAGCAGAGGTAATCGTAATTCCTCTTTCCTGCTCCTGCTCCATCCAGTCCATAACCGCTGTGCCGTCATGAACCTCACCCATCTTATGGGAACGGCCTGTGTAATACAGTATCCGCTCAGTAGTTGTAGTCTTGCCTGCGTCAATATGGGCCATTATCCCTATATTGCGCACTTGGGCCAACGATCCGCCTTCAACCACTGTTTTTCCCGCGCTTTGTTGTTTCTGTTTTCCCAGTCACCAATAACCTGCTACTGACTCTTACCAGAAAAACCTTGATCTTTTACCCCGTTTTCGTCTGGCTGTCAAGAATCTTTTTGCATTTTACGCAGATTAATCTTTTTTCCAGATCAATCTGCGAACCTGCTACCAGCGATAATGAGCGAAGGCTTTGTTGGCTTCGGCCATTTTATGGGTCTCGTCACGTTTTTTAACAGCGGATCCTCGGTTATTGTAGGCATCAAGAATTTCTGCTGCCAACTTTTCAGCCATAGACTGACCAGGACGCTTTTGGGCAAAGCTGATGATCCAACGAATAGCCAAGGCGTTTTTTCGCTCAGGACGCACTTCTACCGGCACCTGATACGTGGCACCACCAACCCGACGGCTTTTTACTTCAACGCGAGGGCGTACATTCTCCATCGCTGTTTCAAAAACAGTCATAGGCTCTTCGCCTACAACTTTGCCACCCACCGTTTCCATTGCATCATAAAACATGCGAAGGGCCAACGTCTTTTTTCCATCCATCATCAGGCCATTAGTGAAGCGAGCAACCAAAATCGAATTATATTTTGGATCAGCTTCTATAGAACGCCTGTTCTGTACTCTTTTTCTCGGCATGATGTTCTCTCACTCCGGCAATCTGTGCGACCGCCTCTTATTTAGGCCGTTTGGCACCGTACTTGGAACGCCCTTGCCGCCGCTCATTAACTCCCAGCGTGTCAAGAGTGCCACGAATAATGTGATAACGTACACCAGGTAGGTCTTTGACACGACCACCACGGATCAGCACCACCGAATGCTCTTGGAGGTTATGACCAACACCGGGGATGTAAGAAGTCACCTCTATTCCGTTAGCCAGCCGCACCCGAGCGACCTTCCGCAACGCGGAGTTAGGTTTTTTAGGCGTAGTGGTATAGACTCTAACACACACGCCGCGCTTTTGCGGGCATTCCTGCATAGCCGGAGTGCTGGAGCGCTGTACCTGCTTCTCCCTTCTCTTCCTGACAAGCTGATTAATCGTAGGCATACAAATCCTTTCCTTTCAAAAATAAAACAGCATTCACGCCTTGCGCGGACGTGAGCTTTTTAGTTTAGCACGAACAGTAGCGTATGTCAAACAAAATCATGACATTCACTTTGTCTTGCTGATACGGTACCTTGAGAGTCCTGTGCCCGCTGAAATCAGCCGCCCCATGATCACGTTCTCCTTCAATCCATCCAACGTATCCACTTTGCCGGTCATTGCCGCGTTCGTCAGCACCTTGGTGGTTTCTTGGAAGGAAGCCGCTGAAATGAAGGAGTCGGTAGAAAGTGAGGCTTTTGTCACGCCCAGCAACTGTGGCTCCGCTGAGGCTGGCTGGAGACCTTGGGCCATCATTCGCTCATTCTCGTCATAGAAAACCCATTTTTCTACCAACTGATCCAGCATAAATTTGGTGTCACCCGGATCAGTGATTTTGATCCGTTTGAGCATCTGCCGAACGATCGTCTCGATATGCTTGTCGTTGATCTTCACGCCTTGGAGCCGATAAACTTCCTGCACTTCGTCAACCAAGAAGCGGGCCAAAGCCTCTTCGCCCTTAATCCGCAGAATGTCGTTAGGCAGAACAGAACCGTCCATCAAAGCGTCACCCGCCTTGACGTAATCGCCCTCATGGACAATGACATGCTTGGATTTTGGAACTAAATACTCTCTCGCCTCGCCGGTTTCTGGGCTGATCACCACGCGCCGCTTTCCCTTGAGTTCTTTGCCAAAGGTAACTCGACCGTCAATTTCAGTGACAATAGCCTGCTCTTTCAGCTTGCGCACCTCGAACAGCTCGGCAACTCTGGGCAGACCGCCAGTAATATCCTTGGTCTTCGTGGTCTCGCGCGGAATCTTGGCCACCACAGTACCTGCTGTCACATCTGTCCCCTCATCTGCCGCAATGATCGAGCCGACCGGTAGGGGATAGCGGGCATCATGCTCCAGCCCAGGTAACTTCATGGTCCGACCGCGCTCGTCCTTGATCGAGATGCGCGGAGTGGAATGCTTGGAAACCACCGGATGAATGATGACCCTTGAGACCTTACCGGTCACTTGGTCAACCCGCTCCTGCATGGTGTCGCCCTCAATCACGTCGCCGTATTTGATCCGACCACCTACTTCGGCAACAATTGGAATAGAGAAAGCATCCCAATCTGCAATAACTGTACCGGGTTCGACTTTTTCTCCGTCCGCCACTTTGAGTTCAGCACCGTAAGGCACCGGGAAGCGCTCACGATCCACACCTTGATCATCAACAATGATCACTTCGGCGTTCCGGTTCATAACGATATTGAACCCAGCAGCATTGGCAACTGAATGCAATTTATGGTATTTGGCCACGCCGCTACGCTGGCTGCGTACTTCAGCTTGCTCGACCGAACGACTGGCAGTGCCGCCGATGTGGAAGGTACGCATGGTCAGCTGGGTACCCGGCTCGCCGATGGATTGGGCGGCAATAATGCCCACCGCCTCACCGATGTTGACCATGTGACCCCGACCCAAATCGCGGCCATAGCACATGGCGCAGACTCCGCGCCGAGACTCACAGGTCAGAACAGAGCGAATTTTCACCCGATCAATGCCTGCGGCCTCAATCGCCTCGACTTTGTCTTCAGTGATTTCCTCATCCATGCCCACCAGCACTTGGCCGGAATGCGGATCCAGCACGTCGTCGCTGGCTACTCGACCCAAAATACGCTCACCGATACGAACGATCACCTCACCGCCGTCTAACAGCGGCTCGGCCAAGGTATAACGCATGGTGCCGCAGTCCTTTTCCACGATGGTTGAATCTTGGGCCACATCAACCAGACGGCGAGTCAGATAACCAGAGTTAGCCGTTTTCAGGGCGGTGTCAGCCAGACCTTTGCGAGCACCGTGGGTAGAGATGAAATACTCCAGTACCGACAGTCCTTCGCGGAAGTTAGCCTTAATCGGCGTTTCAATGATCGCACCAGAAGGCTTGGCCATCAGGCCGCGCATACCAGCAAGCTGGCGGATTTGGTCTTTCGAGCCTCTCGCGCCAGAATCGGCCATGATATAGACCGAATTGAAACTTTTTACTTCCTTAATCTTGCCTTCGTTATCGGTGATATAATCTACCGACATCTCAGCCATCATCTCTTGGGTGATTTTATCCGTGGCTTTAGACCAAATATCAACGATCTTGTTGTACTTCTCGCCGTCCGTGATCAAACCTTCAGAGTATTGCTCGTCAACCTCAGCGGCTTTTCGTTCTGATTCCTCAACGAATTTTTCCTTATTAGCCGGAATTTTCATGTCGTTGATGCAGATGGAAATACCAGCCCGCGTGGCTTGCTCGTAGCCTAAATCCTTAATTCGATCAGCAAGAATAACCGTATCTTTGGTGCCAGCATGACGATAGGTGTAATCCACCAAGAAGCTCAGTTCTTTTTTCGACAGCTCCTTGTTGACCACCGCGAAAGGCAATTTTTCCGGCAACAGTTCACCAACCAAAATTCGACCCAGCGTAGTATCGACTAATTCGCCTTTGATCCGCACTTTGACCTTGGCTTGCAAATGCACTGCGTCGTGATCATAGGCTATGCGGGCTTCAGCAGGCGAACTGAAAATAGTGCCGGTGCCTTTCACCCCATAGCGTTCTCTGGTCATATAGTATAAACCGAGGACGATGTCTTGGCTGGGAATAATGACCGGACTTCCGCTGGCGGGCGAGAGGATGTTGTTGGTGGACATCATCAGGACGCGGGCCTCAACCTGCGCCTCAACCGAGAGCGGTAGATGCACAGCCATCTGATCGCCGTCAAAGTCCGCATTGAAAGCAGCGCAAACCAACGGATGCAACTGAATGGCTTTACCTTCAATCAAGACAACTTCAAAGGCCTGCATACCCAAACGATGCAAGGTGGGGGCGCGGTTCAGAATGACTGGATATTCGCTGACGATATCATCTAGTACGTCCCAAACTTCTTTTGCACCCTTTTCCACCATTTTGCGTGCGCTTTTGATGGTAGTTACATAACCCATCGATTCCAGCCGATTGTAAATAAAAGGCTTGAATAGCTCCTGCGCCATTTTTTTCGGCAAACCGCACTGGTGCAGGCGCAGATGCGGCCCGACCACGATAACCGAACGACCTGAATAGTCAACGCGTTTGCCGAGCAGATTTTGGCGGAAGCGACCTTGCTTGCCCTTGAGCATGTCAGAAAGCGACTTCAGCGGACGCTTATTCGGCCCAGTGATGGTACGGCCTCGACGACCATTGTCGAACAGCACATCTACTGCCTCTTGCAGCATCCGTTTTTCGTTGCGGATGATGATGTCTGGTGCGTCTAATTCTAGCAGACGCTTGAGGCGGTTATTGCGGTTGATTACACGACGATAGAGATCGTTCAAATCAGAGGTAGCAAAACGACCACCTTCCAGCGGCACTAACGGACGTAAATCTGGCGGCAACACTGGAATCACTTCCAGTATCATCCACTCAGGTCGGTTGCCGGAATCGCGGAAGGCTTCGGTAACATTCAACCGTTTACCGAGCTTGGCCCGCCGAGTGAGGGAGGCTGTCTCCTTCATCTCCTTGCGCAACTGAGTGGACAGCTCCACTAAGTCTAACTCTTTGAGCAACTCACGGATGGCCTCAGCCCCGATACCGACATCAAATTCGCCGGGATATTGCTCCAAACTTTCGCGATATTGCTCCTCATTGAGCAACATGCCCTTTGGCAAGGCTTCAACATTGGAGCTGCTGACTACGTAAGACTCAAAATAAAGAATACGCTCCAATTCCTTGAGGGTCATGTCAAGAATAGAGCCGATCTTACTGGGCAGCGACTTGAGAAACCAAATATGGGCGACTGGCGCAGCCAATTTGATATGGCCGAGACGCTCGCGCCGCACCTTGGACTGAATGACCTCAACTCCGCATTTTTCGCAGATTACACCCCGGTGCTTCATGCGCTTGTATTTGCCGCAGTTGCACTCGTAGTCTTTGACCGGACCAAATATCTTAGCGCAAAATAAACCGTCGCGTTCTGGTTTGAAAGTGCGGTAATTGATGGTCTCAGGCTTTTTTACCTCGCCGTGGGACCATTCGAGAATTTTTGTCGGCGATGCAAGGGAAATTTTGACCTTGTCGAATACAAGCGGCCCTTTTGGCTTATCAAAAAAGCTGAACAGTTCTTCCACGAAGCGTACCCTCTCTTAGTTATACATCAGACAAACGGATTGCCGTTTTCAGAACACACGGTATCAGGCTGCGTTGCCGTGCCGCCGTTTATTCCTCATCGGACAAAAGCTCAACATCAAGACACAGCCCCTTTAACTCCTTGACCAACACATGGAAGGATTCAGGCAAGCCTGCGTCAAGGAAGTTGTTCCCTTTGACGATTTTTTCATACATAGAAGTCCTGCCTTCGACATCGTCCGACTTAACCGTTAGAAATTCCTTCAGGGTGTAGGCCGCGCCGTAGGACTCCATTGCCCAAACCTCCATTTCGCCGAGCCGCTGACCGCCGAATTGAGCCTTGCCGCCTAAAGGCTGCTGCGTCACCAAGGAATAAGGACCGGTAGAGCGGGCATGAATTTTGTTATCGACCAAATGGTGCAGCTTGAGCATGTACATCACTCCAACCGTAACCGGGTTGTCAAACTTATCGCCGGTGAGTCCGTCATATAAGGTGGACTGGCCCATTTCATCGACACCAGCCTCCGTGAGCATTTTCCTGATTTCTGCCTCGGTTGCGCCGTCAAAGACTGGAGTGGATACATGCATACCCTGCCGAGATTTGCGCATCTTATCTAAAAGCTGCTCGTCAGATAACCCATCCGTAATGGCGTTGTATTCCTCGTCGGAATACAAAACTTTCAGCCGCGCTTTAACCTGTTCCAGTTCTTTGGCCTCAGCCAACTTCTGAATTTGCTCGCCCAGTCGCTTGGCAGCAAAGCCAAGATGACATTCTAAAACTTGGCCGACATTCATACGTGAAGGTACACCAAGGGGATTCAACACCACATCGACGCTGGTGCCGTCAGCAAAAAAAGGCATATCCTCTTCCGGCAGCAGCCGAGATACTACACCCTTGTTACCGTGCCGCCCCGCCATTTTATCGCCGACCGCCAGTCTGCGCTTGGTGGCAACGTAAATTTTCACCATCTTAACCACGCCGGGGGGCAGATCGTCGCCTTTTTCCATTCGGGCAACCATCCCTTCATAGCGGGAACGTACTTCTTGGGCTTGGCGCGAGTACCTGCTGAACACACTCTCTATGTCACCTTCGTACTTAGCCCGTTCTGAAAAATCTAAACCGCGAAGTTGCTCAAATTCGATCTGAGCAATAACCTCGGCAGTTAGCTTTTTACCTAAAGGCAGAAGTACCTCGCCGTTCCGTCCTTTGATGTCTCTTTTAGCAGTGCGATCAACAAGTAAATCACAGAGGGTTTTGCGCACTCCATTTTTCAAACTGCGCAGCTCATCTTCCATATCCCGGTTAAGGCTACGGATATCTTCATCTTCGATCAACAAACTGCGCTCGTCTTTGTCCACACCCTTGCGCGAAAAGACTTTGGCATCAATGATTACACCCTCAATGCCCGGCGGCACCCGCAGCGAAGAATCTTTAACATCGCCTGCTTTTTCCCCAAATATCGCCCGCAGCAGCTTTTCCTCCGGCGACAGCATCGTCTCGCCTTTTGGAGTCACTTTGCCGACCAGCATGTCACCAGCCTTTACTTCCGCGCCGATGCGAATGATGCCGGACTCGTCAAGATTGCGCAGCGCGTCGTCGCCAACATTGGGGATATCGCGGGTGATTTCTTCCTTGCCCAGCTTAGTGTCGCGGGCTACGGTCTCGAAGATCTCGATATGTACGGAAGTGAAGGTATCTTCCTTGAGCAACCGTTCGTTGATCAGGATCGAATCCTCGAAGTTGTAGCCACGCCACGGCATAAAGGCGATGGTTATATTTTTGCCGAGGGCCAACTCACCTAAATCGGTGGAAGGACCGTCAGCCAGCACATCGCCCTTAATCACTCGCTGCCCCGGCAAAGCTAACGGTTTCTGATTAAAGCAGGTATTTTGGTTGGTCTTTTTGTACTTGGACAGATGATAGACCGCAATGCCGGTTTCAAAACCGTCAGTACCTGCCTCGTCATAGCGCACCACGACCCGGTTTGCATCCGCTTCTTCAACCACACCTGATCCCGCAGCCAGCAAACAAGCACCGGAATCTAAAGCCAGATTGCGCTCTACGCCGGTACCCACGATAGGAGCTGCTGGTTTCAGCAACGGCACAGCCTGCCGCTGCATGTTAGAACCCATCAAAGCGCGGTTAGCATCGTCGTTTTCCAAAAAAGGAATTAAGGAAGCGGCAATGGAAACCATCTGGTTTGGCGCGACATCCATCGCCGTAACATCGTCTGTTGGCACCGTCACGACTTCGCCATCTTGCCGAGCGATTAAATTGTCCGCCGCGATAACGTTGTTATCATTGACCGGTACACTGGCCGGAGCCACCACATATCCCTGCTCTTGCAATGCGGTGAAGTTTTTTATTTCTTCTGTAACTCTGCGCTCATGGACGATCCGATACGGTGTTTCGATGAAACCATAAGGATTGACCGTGGCATACGTCGCCAGCGAAACAATTAAGCCGATGTTCGGCCCCTCAGGGGTCTCAACCGGGCAAATACGACCGTAATGCGTGGGATGTACGTCTCGTACCTCAAAACCAGCTCGCTCACGAGTCAAGCCACCAGGCCCCAAGGCGGAAAGCCGCCGCTTGTGCGTTACCTCAGAAAGCGGATTGGTCTGATCCATGAACTGAGAGAGCTGGGATGTGGCAAAAAATTCTTTAATTGCTGAATTTATCGGCTTAGGATTGATCAGGTCATGCGGCATCAGTGTTTCGATTTCCTGAAGACTCATCCGCTCGCGAATAGCACGCTCCATCCGTACTAAACCCATCCGGTACTGGCTCTCACACAGCTCACCCACCGTGCGTACCCGTCGGTTGCCAAGATGATCGATGTCATCGCTCTCTTGCAACTCGTCTTTGATTTGCACCAAATGCTTAACACTCAGGAGGATATCTTCCTTCGTCAGGGTCTTTTGCTCAATCGGTGTATCTAAACTCAGCCGGGAATTGATTTTGTAACGGCCTACCTCGGAAAGGTCATACGCTGCTGGATCAAAAAAGAGTTTATTGAAAAAATCTTGCGCGATTTCCACGGTAGGTGGGCTGGATGGCCGCAGACGGCGGTAAATTTCCATCAGAGCCTGTGGGGTATCACGTACTTTATCTAAGGCGAGCGTTTTACGAAATGATTCGGAAATATTGACGTTGTCAATAAAAAGCAGCTCAAATTCCTTGATTCCGCATTCCTTAATGTTCTCCAGCAAGCCTTCGCTCAGAGCCTCGTTGCAGTCGGCCATCACTTCGCCAGTTTCAGGATGCCTCAAAGCAGCAGCGAGAAAACGGCCCAGCAGGTCTTCGGCAGAAACTTCTAAGGATTGTACGCCAGCCTTTTCCATGCGCTTTGCTAAGGCCTTAGAAATTTTACGACCTTCCTTGCCGATCACACTGCCATCGGTCGGATCAATCAAATCTGCCGTTAGTCGCTGACCGATAAAGGTTTCCGGCTGAAATCGAAGGAAATATTTGCCGTTCTCTATCCGCACCTGATCAACATGATAAAATTCGCGCAGCAATTGTTCATCCGAATAGCCCAGTGCTTTGAGCAACGTGGTGACTAACAGTTTGCGGCGACGGTCAATACGAACATAGAGAATATCCTTGATATCAAAGTCAAAATCTAACCAAGAACCACGCACTGGAATGATACGGGCCGAGTACAGTCGCTTGCTGGATATGTGCGATTTGCCGCCATCATGGGTATAAAACAAGCCAGGAGAACGCTGAAGCTGATTAACAATCACCCGCTCAGTGCCGTTGATAACAAAAACTCCGTCATTGGTCATCAGAGGCAGGGAACCGAGAAAAACCTCCTGCTCCTTGATGTCGCGAACAGACTTGACTCCGGTGGTTTCGTCGATTTCAAAGGTGATCAAGCGGACGGTAATCTTGACCGGCACTTCAAAGGTCATGCCGCGTTCGATGCACTCCTGCACCGTATATTTATGCTCGCCAAATGAATAATGAACAAACTCAAGAGTACAGAGTCCGTTGAAATCGGAGATAGGAAAAATGCTTTTAAATATAGCTTGGAGACCGATTTCTTCCCGTTGCGACGGAACAGTCTTCATCTGGAGAAAGCGGTCATAAGAATGCCGCTGCATAGCGATAAGATGCGGCGGCTCTACAATTTTGCGTGTTTTGGCAAACCCTTTGCGTATTCTCTTCATGATCCCCTCTTGATGCAGTTCGCAGAAATCAGCTCTGCCTGATCCGCTTCGGTCGTTTTTAGAAAATTGAAAAGCAGCCCTTGCCCTGCCTGCAAAAAAACGCAGTAACGCCACGAGGGTTTTTCCCCCATAGCGTTACCGAATGTTTTGCGTATCTTCCCTGGAGAGAGAGCTGATGACCAGGGCGGACAACTGAAAAGCAGAAGCTACTTGATCTGCACGGCACCGCCGGCTTCTTCAATCTTCTTCTTGATGTCCTCAGCTTCCTGCTTGGACACGCCCTGCTTAATCGGGGCAGGTGTTCCTTCAACCAAATCCTTAGCCTCTTTCAGGCCCAAGGCGGTGATGGCGCGTACCTCTTTGATCACTTTGATCTTCTGGTCGCCGCCAGCAGTCAGGATCACGTCAAACTCGGTCTTTTCCTCAACAGCGGCAGCAGGTGCAGCTCCCGCAGCGGCAACCGTTACTGGCGCAGCAGCGGACACACCGAACTTCTCTTCTAAAGCCTTAACGAGTTCAGCAACCTCTAAAATGGTCATCTTCTCGACAAGGGCAACTACCTGCTCAATAGCTTCAGACATCTCGTATTCCTCCTGATGAAATATAACGTAGGGTTAGTTTTCTTGCTGTTCCTTCTGCTCTTTGATGGCCTGCAACGCATAAACCAAATTGCTCGGCGCGGCATTGAGGGTACGAACCAATTTGGTCGGTACCGCAGCCAGCACACCACACAGCTGTCCCAGCAGTTGATGCTTAGAAGGCAACTTAGAAAGGGCGATGATCTGCTCACCACTCATCCGTTTGCCTTCAAACATGGCCGCTCTTAGCTGGAGCTTGGCAAATTCCTTGTTGAACTCAGCCAACGCCTTAGCAGGCCCAACTGGCTCTTCAAAGCCAAAAGCTACGACTGTGGTGCCAGTAAAGTCCTGCTGTAACCCTTCATACTCGGTATCTTTAGCAGCGATCCGCAGAAGGGTATTTTTTGCAATCTGAAGCTGGGCATTTTGCTCACGGAGACTAATCCGCAATTTTTCCAGCTCCGTGACTTTCAAGCCTTGGTAGTCAGCTACGGCTGCAAATTTGGCTCTGGTAAAGGTATCTTTCAGTTCATTGACCTTCAGAACCTTGCTTTCGCGATTCAACTGGCACACCTCCTTAAATGAGAGACACGGGATTGTCGCAGGACAGCAGGAACAACAAGTGCAGACATGCAGCTGTTTCAAACTCCTTTGGCAGGAGGGAGGAACATCGGCGGGTCTCGGCGGGCAACCTTACGGCTATTAAACAAAACGTGCCTGCTGTCTTTGACCTTCCCAGAATTATGTTGTAAAAAGGAGCAACCGTCTCTTTTTTTATTAAAAGGCGGCAGCTTTTGTTGGCCTATCAGGCTTTGATCAACGACCGTGCCTGTACGGGATCAACTTTTACCCCTGGCCCCATCGTGGTAGAGAGACAAATTGCCCGCACATAAACGCCTTTGCTGGAAGAAGGCTTCAGCTGAATCAACTTATCGATGAACAACAAAATGTTCTCGTTCAGTTTATCTGCGCTGAAGGATTTTTTACCAACTACGGCATGTACAACACCGGCCTTATCAGCTTTGAAATCCACCTTGCCCTTTTTGGTCTCGCTGACCGCACGAGCGATGTCAAAGGTAACAGTGCCGAGCTTGGCGTTGGGCATCAGGTTGCGTGGACCAAGAATACGACCGATCTTACCCACCTCACCCATCATATCCGGCGTGGCAATGGTTTTATCGAAATCCAGCCAACCGCCCTGAATTTTTTTTACGATTTCATCAGAACCGGCGTAATCTGCTCCAGCGGCAAGAGCCTCAGCCTCTTTCTCGCCTTTAGCGAAAACCAACACTCGCACCTCCTTACCGATACCGTGGGGCAACACGACTGCGGAGCGCACCATCTGATCAGCATGACGAGGATCAATTCCCAACCGAACAGCGATATCTACCGACTCGTCAAATTTAGCAGAACCACTTTTTATTACCAGTTCTACTGCTTCTTGCAATCCATACAGGGTCGTACGGTCAATAGCTTCCGCTGCCTTTCGATACTGCTTTCCATGTTTAGGCATAATATAAACCTCGCTCAGTTCTCCCTCGTCCTGCGGTTACTAGGACAGGTGCAAACGAATAAATATGTGCGGATTTCCCGCAGAAAATTAGGACAGTACCGTAATGCCGCAGCTACGGGCCGTGCCTTTGATGATCTTGATTGCCTGTTCGACATCGTAAGCGTTCAGATTAGGCATCTTTCGCTCCGCGATCTCTCTAATTTTTTCATTGGAGAGTTCAGCCACGCGGTCTTTTTTGGGATTACTAGAACCTTTTTGGAGACCTGCCGCCTTGAGCAGAAGTACCGAAGCAGGCGGAGTCTTGGTCACAAAGGTGAAAGAGCGGTCGCTGAACACTGTGATGACCACCGGAATGATCATGTCACCTTCTGATTGCGTCCGAGCGTTGAACTCCTTACAGAATCCCATAATGTTCACACCCTGCTGGCCAAGAGCTGGGCCGATGGGCGGTGATGGGTTCGCTTTGCCTGCTGGTATCTGTAGCTTAATGTATGCCTGTATTTTTTTCATGATTCATTCCCCCATGGGCGGAATCTAATTGTTACTCACTTGCATGTATTCGAGTTCAACAGGTGTTGAACGTCCGAAGATAGACACCATAACACGAACCCGTCCCTTGTCTGGGAAAACTTCATCCACTGTGCCTTCAAAATTGGCGAAAGGGCCTTCCGTAACTCGCACCACGTCGCCGACCTCAAAGATGACTTTTGGTATGGGTTTTTCCGAACCTTGCTCAATCCGCAGAATAATCTTGGCGGCTTCCTTCTCTGTGAGGGCGGGGATCAGCTTGTAGATGTCCTGACCGGCAAGGGCTTGGCTCGAATTAATACCAACAAATCCAGTAACACGATGCGTCTCGACTACAGTGTGCCACGTATGCTCGTTCATCTCCATATTCACCAGCAGATAGCCGGGAAAGAACTTACGAGCTGAGGTTTTCCGTTCTCCTTTGACCATCTCGACCACTTGTTCAGTAGGAACAAGAATACCGCCGAACAGTTCCTGCTGCCCAGATTGTCGGATATTTTCCTCAAGCGTCGCTTTTACTTTCGCCTCAAAGCCGGTGTGAGTATGAACTATATACCATCTTTTAGCCATAATGTGAACCTATTGCAGCACCAAACTGACCAGCTTGCCGAGAACAAAGTCCACAGTTCCAAGATAGACTGAAAGGATAATAGTAAGAAGAATGACAAAGCCGGATATACCGAATGTCGCTTTGCGGTCAGGCCAGACAATTTTTTTGAATTCAGTAGTAACTTCCTGAAAAAACTGTCTGATACCAGCAGGAGAATAAGGAGATAATACAGCCGGACCTTCATCCAGCCCGCCGCTTTTCTTTTTTTTATCTATCATTATCACTCCGAAAAAACACCCGGCAACATGAAACATGGCAGGCCAGGAGGGATTCGAACCCCCAGCCCTCGGATTTGGAGTCCGATGCTCTACCGTTAGAGCTACTGACCTGCGCGTTTTCTTGTGCAGCCCACCACAGCATCATTTTCCCTGCTGCGGCAATCCGTTTTATTTTGTTTCTTTGTGGGGCGTGTGTGCTTTACAGAAGGGACAAAACTTCTTCAGCTCCAGCTTGTGCGGAATGGTGCGTTTGTTTTTCGTGGTAGTATAATTCCGCTGCTTGCAGTCCTTGCAGGCGAGGGTGATGATATCTCTCATTTTTCAGCCCTTGGGGTTGAGACAGAGCAAGAACTGCCGCCGGGCAGATGGCACGGCGGCAGCTTGCATGATTCCTGTTTGCGCAGAGTACAGCAGGTGGTCAAGCTGAAATAGTCAGCATCATCCCGCTGTTACTCAAGAATTTTAACAATAACGCCTGCACCGACGGTACGACCGCCCTCGCGGATGGCGAAACGAAGACCTTCCTGCATGGCAATCGGCGAGATCAGCTCGGCAGTGATATGCACGTTGTCGCCCGGCATGACCATCTCTGTCCCTTCTTCAAGCGTACAGATACCAGTCACATCCGTCGTTCTAAAATAGAACTGTGGGCGATAGCCGTTGAAGAAAGGTGTATGACGACCGCCTTCCTCTTTAGTCAGAATGTAGGCCTCAGCCTTGAACTTTTTATGCGGTGTGATCGAGCCGGGCTTGGCCAAAACTTGGCCGCGCACGATATCCTCACGCTTGGTGCCGCGCAGTAATGCGCCGATGTTGTCGCCTGCCTGCCCCTCATCGAGAATCTTGCGGAACATCTCTACGCCGGTGATCGTGGTCTTTTGAGTGGGATTAATACCCACAATTTCAACCTCATCACCTACTTTGATAATACCGCTTTCGATCCTGCCTGTGGCCACAGTACCGCGCCCGGAGATCGAAAAAACATCTTCAACCGGCATCAAAAAGGGCTTGTCGATATCGCGCTGCGGCTGGGGAACCCAACTATCAACTGCATCCATCAGGTCCCAAATGCACTTAGCCTTATCCGCTTCCTCTGGATTCTGAAGAGCCATCAAAGCCGAACCGCGAATAATCGGAGTGTCGTCGCCGGGAAACTTATAAACGTCGAGCAGCTCGCGCAGCTCCATCTCTACTAGCTCGATCAGCTCTTCATCATCAACCATGTCGCATTTGTTCAGGAAGATGACAATAGCCGGTACACCAACCTGCCGCGCCAGCAGAATGTGCTCACGGGTCTGTGGCATCGGGCCGTCATCTGCACCCACCACCAAAATTGCCCCGTCCATCTGGGCTGCACCGGTGATCATATTCTTAATGTAGTCGGCATGGCCGGGACAGTCAACGTGGGCATAATGACGTTTTACCGTTTCATATTCCACGTGGGCGGTAGCAATAGTAATACCGCGTTCCTTTTCCTCAGGTGCCTTATCAATTTCGCTGAAATCAACAAAATGAGCCTGCCCCTTGGTGGACAGCACACGGGTGATCGCCGCTGTCAGCGTGGTTTTCCCGTGATCAACGTGACCAATGGTCCCGACATTGACATGCGGTTTCGTCCGCTCGAACTTTTCTTTTGCCATTACCTGTCTCCTCAGACAAAAAACAAATTTCACCAGCCGGTTGTCTGCCGCCCAACAACGACTACTTTTTTTATAACCGCTTCAAATGGAGCCCACGATCGGTCTCGAACCGATGACTTCCTCCTTACCAAGGAGGTACTCTACCGCTGAGTTACGTGGGCTTACTTTTTTATTTTATTATGGAGCGGGAAACGAGACTCGAACCCGCAACCCTCAGCTTGGAAGGCTGATGCTCTACCATTGAGCTATTCCCGCTTGCTGCTTCAATCATCGGAACCATGCTTACTCAGTTAGCATATTCCGCATCATACTGTGGTGGAGGGGGGAGGATTCGAACCTCCGAAGGCGTACACCGGCAGATTTACAGTCTGATCCCTTTGGCCACTCGGGAACCCCTCCATAATATTCAGAATTCGATGGAGAAAATCCGTAGATAAAACTTCGGTTTCTCTCCGTCACACTCTGGAGCTGGCGATGGGACTTGAACCCGCAACCCCCTGATTACAAATCAGGTGCTCTGCCAGTTGAGCTACGCCAGCGCAGGATGCATTATTATAGTCAGAAAAAAATAAAAGTCAACGCTTTTTTACAGAATTTGCTTTGCAAGAAGTAGGCCGGAAAACAGCGAACTGTAATCCGGCCTATGAAACTAACGGAAGTCCTTATCCCTTCAGCGAATTCTTCACATAGGCTGATTCGCGATACCGCTCAAAAGTCATCGCGAGGGTTCTGTACACCAAATGGGCAAACTTGGTATAAGGCATGTAGAGAAAAAGCATCATAACTGAAACCAAATGCAGATAATAGATCAGGTAGCCGAGAGACGGAATGCCGATCAAGCGCATCAGCTCTGATCCCATGCCAGTGACACCAACGCCCATGATCATCCAAATCAAGAACCAGTCGTAAAAGGTGCTGGTTGCTTGTCCGCTTTCTTCCATCTGGCTGCGATTGCTCCATAAAACACCGACACCATAAATCATGGCAATGGCAGCGATATTGGCAATAATTTTAACCGGATTCAGCATCGACATCGGGCCGTGCAGTGAAGGCAGTAAGATGCCAATGAAATCTTGGGAGATAAACGAGTAGCCTGTGACAAAAAAAAGTCCGATAAACGCCCACATCAGCGGCTGATGGCCTGCAACGCGGTCTTTATTCGCTTCGCATTTTTTAAAGCGATCATGACGAACGATTTCCTGCACGGACGGCCAAAGGAATTCCTTCACAAACTGGAGTGGAGAAGGCCGGTAAAGTGCCGCACCTATCCCAGCGTTTTCTGTCATTTTTTTCCACAGACCTGTTACCCCTTTAAAAGCGGCAAACACAGACAGGCTGGCTGTAGGGATCATGATCAGGTCAATGAACAGCACGTTCCGAGTCAGAAATTTGAAATTCCAATGACCAAAAAAATGGCTATAGCCAAAATCAACAAAATCCTTGGCATCAGGGATGTTGTGCGAGCCACCGGCTATCAGCCACATGATGCAGATAATCGCTGCCGGGATGCCGAACAAAATTGGCAGATTTTGACTCCTGCTGGCTAAGTTAGCCAAAAATGACGGCCAACCATAATGCCTATATGCATAGGCCCGAATCGCACCCATGACATCGCCGGGACGAGCACCACGCGGGCAATAAGCGGTACAGTCACCGCATTGATGGCAAAGCAACACATTGGGATCGCCCAGCAATCTATCTTTAAGACCCCATTGAGCAAAAATCATCTGCTGCCGGGGAAAAGGCTTTTGATCCGACGAAAGCGGGCAAACCACCGAGCAAGTGGCACATTGGAAGCATTTTTTTAGCGTGTCACCACCTGCTTCCTTCATCTCTTTGATAAAATCAATATCTGGTTGCACTTTCACAGACACGTCATCCTCCTGTCCTGAAAATTAATTTTCTGTTCTGTAGAAACAGCGGCGCACTGAAGAGGCCGCGCCTATCGGAAAAATACCCGACAGACGCGGTTTAGTGCAGCAGAGTGGAACGATCAGAAACCCTTAAATGGGTTCGGCCCCATCTCTTTGATGGACTCGACAAAGCTCTCGATGATGCCGGGAATCTTGTCGTAGTCGCTGATCGCCACCTGCTCGGCGGCGCAGCGCTCCGGCTCCAGACCCAAGGTGCCGAGTGTCTCGCCGATGTTGGCCATGCGCTTGCTGGCGATCTCAGAGCCTTTGACAAAGTGGCACTGATAATTCTCGCCGTGACGGCAGCCGAGCAGCAGCACGCCGTCCATGCCGGAGGACATCGCGTCCTTGATCCAGACCATGTTCACCGAGCCGAGGCAGCGCACCGGGATGAAGCGCACCAGCGTGTTCAGCTTGTTGCGGCGCATACCAGCCATGTCAAGGGCCGGGTATGCGTCGTTCTCGCAGACAAACACGGCGATGCGGAGCTTATCCTCATCATCGTCCGGCACGTTGATGGATTTGACCATCGAACCGATCATGTCGATGTTGTAATCGGCAAAACCAATAATTCGTTCTGGGCAGGCACCCATGCAGGTGCCGCAGCGACGGCAGCGGGTTGGGTTGGGCAGCGGCGTGCCTTTCGCGTCGTCGTCCAATGCGCCGAACGGACATTCCTCAGTGCAGCGTTTGCACTGGGTGCAGCGCTGGAAGAAGAAGTCCGGGAAGGTCATGTCGCCGGAACGCGGATGCACAGCCACGCCCCGGTCAGCGGACTCGATGCACTGAATCGCCTTCAAGGCCGCGCCGGTCGCGTCGTCAATGGTTTCTTCCATCGTTTCCGCTTTGCGCACACCGCCACAGGTATAGACACCAGTGCGCCGGGTTTCGTAGGGGAAGCAGATGAAGTGGGAGTCGGCGTAGCCGTCAAACAAATCCAGATCCAAGAAGGCCGGACCTTGACGGTAGGCCAAGTTGACGGTGGGCGCGTCGGCGGTGGTCGGAACCATGCCTGCGGCCAACACCACCATGTCCACGTTCAGCTCCAGCGTGTCGCCAAGCAGGGTGTTCTCGGCAGTCACTTTCAGGCCGGAGCCGCATTCCTCAACCTTGGTCACAGCGGCCTTGGTCATGAACACGCCGTCGCGCTGCTGCATCCCTTTGTAGAACAGCTCGGTGTTGCCGGGGGTGCGGATATGCTGATAAAGGATGTAGGCTTGGCCGTTCTCGTTGTCGTCGCAGACATACTGAGCCTGCTTCAGAGCCACCATTGAGGTGACAGAGTTGCAGTACGGAAAATCGCGGTCGTGATCTTTGCCGCCAGGGCTTTGCACAAAGGCGACTTTTGCCGGGACCTTGCCGGTTTTAGCCAGCTTCTCAAACTCAGCATTGGTGACTACTTTTTTGCCGTCGTAGCCCAGATGTGCGTACTCGGAAACATCAGCAGGCCGCCAGCCGGTGGCCAGAACCACCGCTCCGTAAACCTCGGCGGCAGCATCCACAGCGGTGTATTTTTGCAGACCGGCATTGGGATCTTCCTTCTCGCCCTTGTCAATCTTCTCCTGCTCATCAACCGTCACTTTGGCCGGAGCATCCCACTCATTTTTGCTGCCTGCGGCCTTGAAGGAAACCTTGAACGCGCCTGGTGCGCCGCCAATGCGGGCAACTTCGGTCTCGATCTTGACGGTGATTTTGCTGCTGCCGGTGGCTGCGGCGACGAGCTGCTCAATGTTCGGCTGCTCCAGCTGAGAATACGGATAAGCGGTCGGGAACATCTTCCGCCAGCCGAGGGCCTTGCCGCCGAGATTGGCGGTCTTCTCGACCAGCGTCACCTCGTAGCCTGCCTTGGCGGCCTCGGTCGCTGCGGTCAGACCAGCGATGCCGCCGCCCATGACCAGAATCTTTTTGCTGATGTTCTCCAGCAGATACGGCTTGGGCAGCTCGCTCTTCTGAGCGCGGGTGACGGCCATGCGGACATAGTCCTCGCCCAGCTCCTGAATGAACTCGTCGCCCTTCTCAGCATCACCGGCAACCCAAGCAACCTGCTCGCGCAGGTTGCCCCGGATGGTGATGGTGTTCTTGCCGAAGCTGAACACGTCCTGCATTACACGTGGCGAGCAAGCACAAACCACTATTGTATTTACGCCCTGATCAGCAATGTCCTTGTTGATCAGAGCCAGTCCTTCAGCGCCGCAAAGGCAGTCATGCTCCTGCATCTCAATGCCGGTTTCGGAAGCGGCGGTTTTCAGCCCCTCGGCATCAAGAATATTGCCAATGCCGCAGCCTGTGCAGAGATACGCACCATATACTTTATTCATTGATTTTTTTCCTCCTACTGTGCGGTCTGGATGGCTTTCAGGGCTGCGGCAGTCGCAGACTGGGTACAGGTATAGACATCGGCGGCTGATTTAGCGCAACCTGCGGCGATCATGCCTTTCTCAGGCTCGGAAACCACAAAACCATTGCCGTCCATTTTCAGGCCGAGTGCCTTGCCCTGCTCGCCCAACGCGGGCTGCATTCCAGTTGCCAAGACGCACATATCAACTTTCTGCCGAATTTTTGCACCAGTAACGGCGTTTTCAGCCACCACGGTTACGCCGCCGTCACTTTCAGCAACGATGTCTGCCACTTTGCCTTTGATAAACTGGGCGTTGGCATCGGTGCGCAGCTTCTCGCGGAAATGCTCGTACTTGCCCGGCGTGCGCAGATCAATGTAGAAGACATAAATCTTGGCGTTCGGATACCGCTCGCGGACATAGGTCATCTGCTTGAAAGTAGCCATGCAGCAGATGTAGGAGCAGTATTCCAGATGATTTTCGTCGCGAGAACCTGCACACTGGACAAAGGCGATGGACTCAATTTCCTTGTTGTCGCCCGGGCGGACGATTTTGCCGCCGGTAGGTCCGTTGTCCGCTGCCATTCGCTCCATCATCATGTTGGTGATGATCGCAGAGGAAGAATTCGGCTTGAGATTAGTCAGCTTGCTGGCATCATAAGGATTCCAGCCAGTGGCCCAGACAATGGAACCGACCTGAAGCGTAAAGGTCTCCGTCTGCATCTCGGTGTCAATGGCGTTGTACTTACAGGCTGCCTTGATCGTTTCTAAACATTGCGATGAACAGGCATTTTTCGCCAACACATAACGGCGCGGGAAGGCCATCTCGTGCGGCAGATAAATCGCCTTGGTTTTGTTCATGCCAAAGTTAAAGGCATTGTCAATCTCGTCGGTGCAAACTTGAGCGCAGTCGCCGCAAGCCGTGCAGTTAGAGTTGACATAACGCGGCGCGGTTTCCAACGTCACTTCGTAATTGCCCGGCCCCCCTGTGACCGACTTAACCGTAGTTAAAGTATAAGTACGAATTTTGCGATTGTTCTTAACGCGCTTGAAGTTGATTTCCAAACCGCAAGACGGGGGACAAAGTTTTGGAAAGTACTGATTAAGCTGGGCCACGCGGCCACCAAAGTACGGATTTCGGTCAATAAGAAACACATCATTGCCTACTTCCGCAGCTTCCAGCGCAGCGGTTAATCCGCTGATGCCGCCGCCTACAACCAGCACTGCACCAGTTTTCGCAGCATTGCTCATGCCAAACCTCCATAAAACTGCTGGTATTGATAAAATGGTATTTCTGGTTCACTTGAGGTGCATGAATTGCATCACAGAAAAATATGCAGCTCAAGTCAAACAGAATTTTTCCAGCTTACAACAGAAAAATCTCCAAGCCCCCACAAACAGAAGGAACTTGGAGATTCAACGACACCTTACGGCAAATCAGCCGCAGGACAGGAACTGACAAAGCTGTGAGTTCTTACCCGCTGCATAATCTGCCATTAGTCCTTGATTAAATCCAAGGCTCGGTCTCAACAATGTTGATGCACTCGACCTTCTCGCACTTCCATTCCTTTGTTGCAGGATTGAAGGTAGAGTTAACGAATGCCTTCCAGTTGGCATCATCAACGGTCGGGTAGTCGGAGCGATAGTAGAATCCGGGGTAACGAGATTCAGTGCGGAACTCAATGTGACGAATGTGGGTCTCTACACACCAAATGCGGTGATAGTTCTCCCAAGCGCGCATCAGCTCATGCAGGTCGCCGGCAGCCATCTTCTCAGCATCTTCGCGCAGCATCCGCAGAAGGTCGAGGCAGATGTTCAGCATCTTGCCAGAGGTCATGTAGTAGGTGGCAACGCCGCCGCCGTACTCGTCAGTGGCCTTCATCAGGCGCATCATGATGCCCTGCGGCTTGCAGTAGTTGGGGTTGACATCCTGATGAGTGGAAGCACCAACATATTGCAGGTAGCGAGTTACAGGAGCGTAAATCTCCGCTGCCAACTCAGCAGCAGTCTGTGCTAACTCCGGCTTGAAGCTGGCGTTGTCACGGCAGTACTTCACCATCTGCTTGCCAACGATGCGGCCTTCAGCATGGGAACCGGAAGAGAACTTATGACCAGAAGCACCCACGCCGTCACCGGCAGTGAACATACCGTTGACGGTGGTCATACGGTTGTAGCCCCACTTGTACTGATGCGAACGCGGCTTGCCCTGAACGTCCGGTACCCAAGACTCGTTCGGGCCAGATGTCCAGATACCACAGCAACCGGAATGAGAACCCAGCATGTAGGGTTCGGTAGGCATGATCTCGGAACCAACTTTCTCCGGCTCGATGTTCATACCGGCCCAGAGACCTGCTTGGCCGATGGACATATCCAAGAAATCTTCCCAAGCCTCAGACTCCAAATGCTTCCAGAACTTGGCAACATCCTTCTCGTTCTTGCCCTGAGCGCGCAGCTCGTCCAAGAAAGAGTTCAGAGCTACGTCGGTAGCCATGTACACCGGGCCACGGCCTGCTTTGAACTCGTTCACCATCAGGTGGTTACGCAGACAGGTCGGAGTAACCGCAGAAGCACCGTAGGGCATGAACTTCTTCAGCTCTTCTTTGGCTGCATCGCCCATGGCATAGAACTCGCCGTTGCCGTTGGATACTTTAGCCTTGAACAGGAGGAACCATGCACCAACCGGACCGTAACCGTCTTTGAAACGAGCCGGGGTGAAGCGGTTCTCCATCATGGTTAAGGTCGCGCCAACCTGAGCGCACATGGTGTAGGTGGAACCTGCGTTCCATACCGGATACCATGCGCGGCCTTTGCCCTCGCCAGTGGAACGCGGACGGAAGATGTTAACCGCGCCGCCGCAAGCAACCATAGCGGTCTTGCAGGTGAAAACGTGAACTTTGTTCTCACGAGTGGAGAAACCAACTGCACCAGCGATGGTGTTCGGCTGATTCTTGTCCAACAGCATCTTGACGATGAAAACGCGCTCCATGATGTTTTCTTCGCCCAGCGCCTTCTTAGCAGCCTCAGCAACGATGCACTTGTAGGACTCACCGTTGATCATGATCTGCCATTTGCCAGTACGCACTGGCACACCGCCATCGCGCAGGCTCTTAGCAGGCTTGGCACCATCTAAGTTGGAGCCGTCTTCAGCCTTCTTCCAAATCGGCAGACCCCACTCCTCAAACAGCTTGACAGACTCATCCACGTGACGGCCCAGATCGTAGATCAGGTCTTCACGAACAACGCCCATCAGGTCGTTACGAACCATCTTGACGTAGTTCTCAATCGCGTTGTCGCCGATGTAGGTGTTGATAGCGGACAGACCCTGAGCAACTGCGCCAGAACGCATCATCGCGGCTTTATCAACCAAGATGATCTTCATGTCGGCAGGTGCCCACTTTTTGATCTCGAATGCTGCACCGCAAGCGGACATACCGCCGCCGACGATCAGCACATCACAGCTATGTTCAACAATTGCCGGATTGGCAATGGCAGTCAGCTCGCCTTTCGGCTTGTTAGGTAAAGCCATGTTCAATATCTCCTTTATCTGTTCAGATTCAGTTAAAAGTTGTTTATTTCTTCGCGAGCATAGTCGGAGCCTTCAGCGCAGTCTCAAGCGTCAGGCATTCGTCATCAAGGTTGGTACCTTTTGCTTCAGCGTAGGCATTGGCAGAACCTTCAGCGGTGGTGCGAATCGGAAACTTGAAGCGTTTGATGTTGCCGTTACGGAATTTGATCGTCCACATGATGGAATCAGAAGAACGCATCGGATGAACTTGGCCGCCCATAGGTACGAAGTCATCATAGCCGCGAACTGCGATTGCACCCTGCGGGCAAATCTTGACGCAGGAGTAGCACTCCCAGCATGCATCCGGCTCCTGATTGTAGGCCTTCATCGCCTCAACGTTGAGTACCATCAGGTCGTTGGGGCAGATGTACATGCAGGCGGTTTTATCGCCGCCCTTGCAACCATCACATTTTTCCGGATTGACGAAACTTGGCATTTAACTACCTCCTATTGGATTTTCCTGATGACAGCGAGGAACGCCGCCACATTATAAGATTGACCGCAAAATCGTACAACATCTTGCTATTTCTATGAAATAACGACAGGTTAAATAACAACTGTCCGATTTAACTATCCTTTTACAAATCGAGCACTGTCTGTAAAACAGTCTGACCTTTTTGACTACAAGTGAATCACTTATTAATTGTTTGTCCGTCTATTGTCAAGAAAAATCGTCCAAAAACGCACCGTGATCTACTTTGGCTGCTCATCAAAAAAAATCATAACGTTCATCAAGAAGAAAAGGTTAGTAGGCATTGGCGGCATCCCTTCCCCTTTTCACATAAAAGATATCCAGTGTCTTGTTATACAGAAATAAATCAGGAGAGATACACAATCAGCCTTTCAACTTCACCGTCACCATAAAGCCTTGTGGCTGAAGGTTGTGAGCCGCGACCGTGCCGCCGCAGCTTTCCACACAGGTTTTGACGATAGCCAATCCCAAGCCCACACCACCGGAGTCGCGGTCGCGGGAAGGTTCTGGCCGAAAGAAGGGTTCAAAGAGACGATCAAGATGCTCCTCCGCTACTCCGGGGCCGCAGTCGGCAACTGTGATCTCAACTTGCCCGCTCTGCTCCTGGGCGGTAACAGTGATCGAGCCAGAAGTACCCGCGTATTTGACCGCATTTCTAAGGAGATTGGCAATAGCCCGAGTCAGCAGTTCAGCTGAGGCGGTGACATGCAGATCTGGCACGACGTGTACCTGAATTTTTGCATCGTCAGCTTCCCGCCGCACAGCGGTCTGCACTAACGGTAGCAGAGCAATCCGCTCCAGCTTCACTGCTTGAGATTTCATCTCCGCTCGTGAGAAGGCCAGCAGCTCGCCGATCAAGGCTGCCATGTGATCCACATCCTCCATCACGTCCCGCACTCGCTCGCGATTTGCGCTCTCTAACCGCTGCTCCAGAATGCCGAGGCCAAACTGAATCCTTGCCACCGGCGAACCCAATTCATGCGAGACATCGCCAAGAAAGCGTTTCTGGCCTTGGACAAAGGCGGCAAGCCGGGCGGTCATGTGGTTGATGGTGCTGGCAAGTCGCCCAATCTCGTCCGCCCTTGGTTCATGGATAGAAACTGCAAAGTTGCCTTTGGCGATTTCTTCGGCAGCGCGAGTCATGCGTACCAAGGGATTGGTAATACTGCGAATCATCGGCAGCCAAAACAGTACGGAGATCACGATTACGGCAGCAGCAACCACCATCCACGGCAGCGGGTCAAAAAAGAAGCCGTTGCCGGTGATGGAAGCGGACGAAACGAGCAGCATCGCGGGCAAATGCCGCTCTGAGGCTTCAAGAAAAATCGGTACTCGGATACCAAACCACCAGCGAGACGGGTCAGTGCTGTGTATGATCAAATGCGGTCTTTTTCCCCGCAGTTCAGGTGGCTTGCCTGCGCAGTCTTCTGGCCCTTCCTGTGGCCCGTGTCGTTGTAGTATTTCTTTGGCCTTCACCAACACCGTTTCCGGGACTTTTTCTTTGTTCGGCGAAAAAACGATACCCTCTTGCAGGACGAGCAGAAAATCTACCCCGTGAATTTGTGCATGGCGAGCGAGAATATCTGGCCATTCGTCCGGCGGGGCTTGCTCCAGATCGTGGGTAATGAGCATTCCGGCACTGCGTAGGCGGTTAGCCCCTTGATGGCCGAAGAACTCATGCAGATTCATCTGGAGCTGCACAGCAAAAAAGACCACCAGCACAGCGGTCAGCAGGAGCAAATTGAGGAAGAACCACGCCAGAATTTTGGCGAACAGGGAGGAGGCGATTTTCACGGCTGCGTCTCTGGCGGGGCGATAAACATGTAACCTGCGGTGCGCACGGTCTGGATATAGCGCGGTTGGCGCGGGTTTTCGCCCAGCTTGCGCCGCAGCGAGGAAATATGCACATCAATAGATCGATCAAAGACATCGTAATTACGCCCAGAAACTGCTTCCAGCAAATGATCTCGCGTCAGCACTCGTCCGGCGGATAGGGCTAAGGTTGCCAGCAGGTCGTATTCCACCGGGGTGAGGCTGAGAGTTTCTTCATGCAGGCGAACGGTGCGCGAACTCTGCTCGATATGCAACTCGGCGAAACGCAGCGTTTGCTCCGCTGCTTCAGAGCTGCTTCGGGTTTCGGTGAGCTGACAACGGCGGGTGACAGCTCGGAGACGAGCCAGCAGCTCACGGGAGGAAAAAGTTTTCGGCAGATAATCATCTGCGCCCATTTCTAAACCGACGATGCGGTCGGTTTCCTCGCCCCGCGCGGTGAGCATCAACACCGGGATATCCGACTCGCGGCGCAGCTCCTTCAGCACTGCAAAACCGTCCATCTGCGGTAGCATCACATCGAGAATCACCGCGTGATACTCGCCTGCGCGGAACACCCGCAGTCCGTCCGGGCCGCTGTGCGCAGCCTCCACGTCGTAGCCCATCGGTTCCAGATAGTCTGCCACCAAGCGGCAGAGCTTCCGGTCGTCGTCAATCATGAGGATTTTCATGGTATTTTTTCTTTCGGCAGCAAGGATGAGGGGTGAGAATTCAAGTTCCAAGTGCAACCGTTAAGTAGTCTCCCAAAAATAGCTCTTTTGGTGTTTTAAATCCAAGAGATTTTCGAGGCCTGTTGTTGAGCTTTTCCATAATAGCTTTGACATCCTGCGTGTCCAGCGTGTCAAAGCTCGCTCCTTTTGGGAGGTATTGCCGTATAAGTCCGTTCGTATTTTCGTTGAGCCGCGCGTTGCCAAGCCTGATACGGATGCGCGAAGAAGCAGTCTGCCTGAAGAGTGCTTGCGAACTCCTGATGCAAGGCAAATTCCTTGCCGTTGTCGCAGGTTAGGGTATGAACTTGGTCTTGGCAGGGAAGAAGGGCTTGGACAAGTGCCTGATTGACGCTATCTGCCCGTTTATTCGGGGCAAGAGCGATAACTCGCGTCTTCCGTTCTGCCAAGGTGACAAGAACAGCTCCTCCCCGACGACCGATCACCGTATCCACCTCCCAATCACCAATCCGAGAACGTTCTTCAACGATGCTGGGGCGATGATCTATCGAGACCCGGTTTTTAATCTTGCCCCGGCGGTCAGTGCTGCCATAACGTTTTCTTCTTTCGTAGATGGAGATGTAACGTTCCTCCGTGCTGCTTGTCATGGGCAACATGTTGATAGATTCGTTCATGACTGACCTGAAGATTTTTGGTTGCGGATAGCCAGCCGCTGATTTGTTCAGGACTCCAATCTTCGCGGAGAAGATCATTGACAATAGGCCATATTTCTTCAGAAATTCTCCGCTCTGCCTTTTCTTGGCGGCGTTGAATAGACAGTTGTTGTGCCTGCTTGGGCCAGCCGCGTTCACCGCAATTACGCTGCAATTCTCGACCGATAGTTGATCTGTGTCGGCCAAGCTGCAAGGCTATCGCTGATTTCTGATGCCCTGCTTGCTTTAACGCGTAAATTTGATTACGTTCTGCTTCGGTGACTTGTGTGTAGTTTTTCATCCGTGCTCCTCTTGCTTGGCGGTAAGAAATGAGCCATCATACTACCACAACTCACTTTTTTTACAACCAGACAAAAGTTGCACTTACAAGTTGAATTCACCTATTAAAAAAAACGGGATGAAGCCAGAAGACAGGCTTTCTGCATGTCTAAAGATGGAAAAATTTTTATAGAAGCCGACGAGATGTGGACTTTTGTCGGAAAAAGAGACGATACCGAAGCTGCTGCCCTGTGGAAGTCACTTTCTGAAGACTGCAAAAAGAACGGAATATTTTTCACAGACGGCTTGACCTCTTACGGAAAAGTATTTCCTGCAGAAAGACACAGCGTTGTCAGTAAAGGAAGCGGAAAAAAAAGTCATATCGAAAGGATTAATTTAACATTCAGGCAAAGAGTGTCGGTATTAATCAGGAAGACATTGTCGTTTTCGAGAAGCATTGAAAATTTAACTGCATATGTTTGGAGATTTATTAATCACTACAACGATTGTATTTTGTTTCATTGATCACTCATGGGTAGCTATTACCATAAAGCGGGGAATTGTTGTATCAATGTCAATGCATCTTAGGCTAGAAATTACGCATTTAAATTTTACAAAATGAGTACAGAAAGGAGACTTATGATGAATTCAGTAAATCCAAAGGTAATCAATCTTGTTCTCTTGACCTTTCTCGATACAGAATCACAGATGAAGGTCAGAGAAATTAGAAACGAGGAAAATGTACGAAAATGGATGTACACAGACCACATTATCGAAGCAAATGAACATTTAGGTTGGATAAACCGACTCAAGCAAGACGACAGAAAAATTGTTTTTGCTGTTTTAGACGAAGTACATAAGCCATTAGGCGTTATAAGTGTCAATGCAATTGATCGCCTTCATAAAAAAGCGGATTGGGGGTATTATGTAACGGAAAACGTATGGGGAGGGCTTGGGTCAGCTCTTGAGTATTCGTTGATTAATTTTATTTTTAACTCATTAGGGGTAGAAAAATTAAATTGCGAAGTAATCGAAGGAAACGATGCAGTTGTAAAATTGCATAAAAAATTTTTGTTTCAGGAGGAGGGATTCCTACGTTCAAATATTTTTAAAAATGGCGCGCGCATAGGTGTTCACCTCCTCGGTTTAACGAAAGAGGATTGGCTTGCTGGTTACAAAGAAATTCAAAAAAAATATGATAAAGTTTTTGAAAAATTCTCTGTATTCATTCAATGGCCGCAAGATAATGAGAAAGAATATCCGCATCCTATTGATCAAATCGAAGCGGCAAGAGCAAGAAACAACCTTAATTGGATGAGTATATTAAGGCTGGCTCTCGAAAAATCTCCCGAAACAGCAAAACCGATAGTAGCGGATATAAAGAACATAGATCGGGAGATTTCTGCCCTTACGGATAAGCTAACTGACCCACTTGCATAAGGTAGCCGCAAACAATTTTTAGCTCCTTAGGATGAATAGCATTTTGAGGGAAAACAGTTATAAAGCATGGCAGGTCATCAAATATCTGCCACCCGTTCCTCTACTGCTCCGACTTCAGCACCGACTAGGGAATATTGATATTGTTCTCTTTTTTATTTTCTTGCACATTGCGTTATCCTGCGCACGGGCCAAGATTGCCCGCAGCCGCTGCTCAGTTTGCGGGCGGACATGCAATTGCAGATTAAACATGATTTTTCTCTTGAGTGGCGGCGGCTTGCTGCTCCGCCATCTTCTGTTTCAGCTCGTCGTAGTCTTTCTGATAGCGATCAACCTTTGGATGGCCGCCGGGAAATTTTTCCCTCATAATGGATAGGGCACGTTGATACAGTGGTTCTGCTTCCGCGTATCTTTTTTGTAATCTATAGAGATTAGCGAAATTGTTTAGACTGTTTGCCACAGAGGGATGCTCCTTTCCAAGGATTTCTTCTCGAATATAAAGAGCACGGCTATTTAACTTTTCAGCCTCTTGATACATTTCTTGATTTTGATAAAGATCAGCAAGGTTGCATATTGTTACAGCAAGAGAAAGATGATCTTTGCCAAGAAGTCTTTCTTTTATATCAATGGCTTTCTGGTAAAGATGTTCTGCTTCAGCGCACTTTCCTTGATTTTTGTATAATGTGGCGATGCCCTCGTAGCTGCCAGCTATATGCTGATGGTCTCTTCCAAATATTTTCTCTCTAACGTTAAGAGCACGATAATATAACGGTTCAGCTTCGATATATCTACCCTGATCTCTATAAAGATTTACAAGATTATTTAATGTGATCGCGAAAGAGGGATGGGCTTCACCTATTGATTTTTCTTTTATGGAAAGAGCACGCTGGTAGAGTAATTCTGCATCAAAATATTTTCCTTTGTTTTTATAGAACATAGCTATATTGTTCAAACTTGTCGCTATGGAAGGATGATGAGGTACTAACGTTTTCTCTTTAATTTCCAAAGAACGTTGATACAGCAACTCTGCTTCCGTGTAACGCGCCTGCGTTCGATACAGTCCAGCCAGATTATTCAAGCTCTCTGCTACATCAGGGTGATCTTTACCAAATATTTTCTCTCTGGTATCAACGGCACGTTTAAATAACGACTCAGCCTCCTCATATCTGCACTGCTCTCTACATAAAAAGGCAAGATCGTTTAAACTCTCTGCTGTATCCTGATGTTCTTCGCCAAATATCTTTTCTCTGACATCAAGAGCACGTCGATGCAGAAAATCTGCCTTTGCCAACTGAAATTGATCTTTATAAACTAAAGCTAACTCGTTAAGAACGTTGCCGAGGTTAGCACCATCTCCCTCCGCCTCCCTGATCTCCCGCAGATGCTCCAGCCATTCCTGCGCCTGCTTGAACTCCGCAAGTTTGCGGGCCATTTTCCCAGCGGCAAGCAGATACTCCGGCTTGTCCTCCTCCAGCACAACCGCCTTTTTGTACATGCGCATGGCCTCGGCGTAATTCAAATCGCCCTCCGCCATCTGCCCAAGCTGATACGCGGCCAGCGCGACTGACGCGCCTTCCTTGTCAAGCACCCCGTGAAAGACTGATTTGGCCGCGTCCTTGTCGCCCTGCCGCAAATTGGCTTGCGCGTTCTCAATCTGGGCTTCGGGAAGTTGGCCGCGCCAGCTCCTCCTCGTAGCTCCGCTCGATGTCGGCCAGTTTCGCCGAGACCGCCTGCAACTGCTGCTCCAGCAGGCGGCGTTCGCCGTCATCCGCCGCAAAGCCGGACTCGCGCAGCTTCCTGAACAGCTCCTCCTGCTGCCGCTCCAGCATGGCTTTGACGCGCTCCTCGTCGAGGCCGTAATTGACCGTGACATTGCCGCCCGCCTCAATCACCGGCGACTGATTGCCCGTTGTCATCTGCATATCGCCCCCTCCTGCCGGAAAGTATATTTTTTATACCTTTTAATCCAAAAAATAGATGAGCAGATAGGCCGCGTCTATTTCCTCATCTATTTTTCCTATTAAAAGACAGGCGCGGCCTATGAGGAAATAGAAAAAATATACCTTCTCATAGACGGCGACTGCCTCGTCACGCCAGCCGCCTTATTTCTCATACTTGATTTCCACATCTTTCTTCGCCTCGACCGCCGGGCTTTGTCCGCCCTGCGTGACTGCCTGCCCAGCACCTGCCTTTTTCCCGCCGGACACCGCGCCGCCGTAGCTGATTGTCACCTTGCCGCCGCTGCGGACTGAGGGGCTTTGCTCGCCAACCGTGCTGAGAACAGACTTGTCTTCCTTCGCAGGCTTCAAAAGCGGCAGGCCGCTGACGACGCTGCCCAGCAGACTGCCGAGCAGCGTCATGGAAATGGCACGGTCGTTCCACATCAGCACGGCAAGGACAAGCATAGCCAGCAGGCTGAGAAGATAAATCACCTGCGTTGCGTCCAGCCGCCCTGATGCAGCCTTGTTGCTTTTCCGTCCTTTGCTCAGAAAAAACCAGAACGCCGCCGCAAGCAGGAAGGCGATTCCGGCCAAGGCAAAGGGGTTCTGAAGATGTTTTACCAGCATGTCAATATTCATTGGGTTGTCCTCTTTGGCAGGTAGGGGCGAAAAATTTTTCCTTGTATTATAACCCAAGTTGCTACCTACTTTTGAGTAAGTATCCACCGGCAAAGCCGGGGGTTTACCCATTGAAATTATCTGCGCTTTCTGAGTATGGCACTTTTTTTTGCCGCTGTAATGCTGCCGCTGTTTTTTTTTGGGCGTTCAATCGGCTGTTCTGTGGCATCAACGAGGGTAATTTCAAATTTTATGCTGTCGGACTGAAGTGCTTTTTTATTGGGTAGGTGAAATTGCTCCGACTTAATGAGCGCGTTTTCAATCTTTTTAATCGTCCGGCACACCGCCGACTCGCTGATGCCATAGGCAAGGCCAATGTGAAATTCAGTCCGATATTCGAGCCAATACATCAAGGTCAGCAGGAGCTGATCGGCCCGGCCCAATTTTGGCGGTCTGCCAAAATTGCGCAGCCCTTGCTCGACAACCTCAAGCATCTTGGCGAAGGTCGAACGCTGAACTCCTGTTGATCGTTTAAAATCTTCCTCGCTGAGGCTATGCACTGTTTCGTATTTCATTCACCATCGTTAGCATATAGATTTTACTTATGCAAGAGGTCTAATGCCCCAGTTCCGTCAGGATGAACTTTGATGACCGTGCTGTCGAGTGAAAAAGCCGCCGTGTTGACATGCAGTATCTGCTCATGCTGCAATCGTGCGAAAATCCGGTCAAGCACACTGTTTTTGCTCCATCTGCTCATACGGGTGTAGATGCTATGCCAATTGCCAAAAATGCTTGGAATCTCACGCCATTTGTATCCAAGTTCAAGGACATGCAGCATGGCGTTCAGCATCGTGAGGTTGTCAATTGTGATATTGCCTCTCTGACGAGGCAAGCTGTCGGCTATCTTCTCGTATTGCTCCTGTGTTATTTCCATAGGGTAACAATAACAAAAGTTTTAGGAGTTACGCAGTTCGATTGCCAACTCGTTGATTTTATTCAACTGGAGATTTATACAACAAAAAGACAACTTGCTGTAATGGTTGAACTTCTCATTTCAACTGCGTAACTCTTAAGTTTATTAATTAAGCAAGTAGTGTTAACAGGCCCTAGTATGGAAGCGAAAAATAAGTACTTTGCAAAGGGGTGGGTTGATGTACTGCCACAAATAGTTATCGACGCAATTCCAGATGGCTCCAATATCAGTTAATTCCTGATACAACCCTGTGGCAGCGGGTCTGACCAACACCGTAGGATGGGCAAGTGTCTTTTTGCTTGCCCACCAACTTAGCTGCGGGTGGTGATGTAAATCTTCTTTGCCACATGCCGCAACTGACCGCATGTGCTCTCCCAAGCCGCTGAATTGTCAATGAGATGATCAGCCAGCCGGGCTTTGTCCTCCAGCGGCATCTGCGCGGCAATGGCCCGCCGGGCCTGCTCTTCGCTGACCTGATCGCGCTCCATAATCCGCCGCAGACGCACGGCCTCGTCAGCATAAACAACCACGATCTGGCTGACGCTGTCCTGCCAGCCCGCCTCAAAGAGCAAAGGGATTTCCGCCAGCACCAGCGGCGCATTCAGCCGGGCGGCCT
This sequence comes from Candidatus Electronema aureum, assembly GCA_004284765.1. Taxonomy (GTDB): domain Bacteria; phylum Desulfobacterota; class Desulfobulbia; order Desulfobulbales; family Desulfobulbaceae; genus Electronema; species Electronema aureum. The sequence continues at coordinate 108,505 of NQJD01000002.1, read as the reverse complement.
GCGCCGTCATTTCCTGCTTGGCCAGCGGATGCAGCAGGCTGTCAATCTGCCGCCGCAGGCCAGCATCAGCAAAGATGGCCTCGCGCAGTTTAGAACGGTTCAGCTCGCCATTGGCGGTGAAGAAATCTGCGGGCAGCAGCTTTTTCAAGGCCAGCCAGCCCTGCGCCTGCGGCAGGAGCAGCGCACGGCAGATTTGATCGAGATCGAGCAGCGGCCAGCCGCCTAAGTCAGCGAGAAAACGGCAGGCGCGGCTCTTGCCGGAACCAATGCCGCCGGTGATGCCGATCAGCTCAGGCAAGGCGGAACTGCTCCCGCAGCTGCGCCAGCAAGGCGGCCATGTCCGGCCAGAGCGGGGCGGTGAAATGGCAAGCCTGACCAGTTGCCGGATGGACAAAACGGAGCTGAGAAGCGTGGAGAAGCTGACGGTCAGCCTGCACGGTCTGGCTTTTGCCGCCGTAGAGCGCATCGCCCAGCACCGGCGCACCGATGGACGAGAGATGCACCCGGATCTGATGCGTGCGCCCGGTTTCAATGGCGATTTCGGCAAAGCAGCAGCCGTTGCGGAAGCGTTCCAGTATCCGCCAGTGCGTCACCGCATGACGGCCATCGCGCTGGCGCACCGCCATTTTCTGTCGGTTGACCGGATGCCTGCCGATGGGCGCGTCAATCCGGCCTGTGTCCGCAGCCGGGCTGCGTAAAAGCAGGGCGTGGTAGGTTTTGCGGATCTGCCGCTCCTTGAAGGCAGCGGAGAGCAGCCGGTGCATGGCCTCGGTGCGGGCGGCGAGCATGATGCCGGAGGTGTCTTTGTCAAGACGGTGGACAAGACCGGGCCGCTCGCCGTCGAGCAGGTCCAGCTCGCTGTAGCGGTGGAGCAGGCCGTTGACCAAGGTGCCGTCAGCATGACCGGCTGCGGGATGAACAACCAAGCCCGGCGGCTTGCTGATCACCGCCAGATGCTCGTCCTCATGAATGATGTGAAAATCAACCTGCTGCGGCTCGATCCTGCCCTCGGCAGCGGCAGGCGCGTCCGACAGCGTGACGGCAATGCTATCGCTCGCCCGCAGCTTACAACCGGGCTTGACCGCCCCGCCGTTTACCAGCACTGCGCCAGAGCGAATCTGTCGATCAAGACTGGAACGGCTCTGCTCCGGCAGGCAGCGCACCAAATAATGATCGAGCCGCATCCCCGCTTCTTGGGGCTGCACGTGGAAACTTTGTGCAGAAGCGGCAGGAACCATGCAGGTTTCAGGCAAACAGCTTTTCAATCTGCTGCTCAACCTTGTCCTCGTCCACCTTGCGGGCCAAGGACAGCTCGCGAATCAGGAGTCCTTTGGCGGTGTCCATCATCTTGCGCTCGCCGTAGGACAGTTCCTTGTCGCTTTGGAGCAGCAATAAATCCCGCAGCACCGCAGCCACCTCAAACACGGAACCAGTCTTAATCTTGTCCATGTAGTCACGGTAGCGTCGATTCCACGTCTGGGAATTGAGTTTGCTGTCCCTATTCTTGAGGATTTCTACCACTTTCTTGACTTCCTCTTTGGAAATAATCGGGCGGAGACCAACATTTTCGCTGGTGGCGGTGGGGATCATAATAGTCATATCGTTGTCGAGAATCTTCAACACATAAAAAGTCTGATCGATCCCGCCCACTGTCTGCACCTTGATATTTTCAATCTGACCGACCCCATGAGAGGGATAAACGGCCATATCACCTGTTACAAACTTGATTCTTTCCTTGACTTCGCTCATGATAACCCCGGCTGACCACAATTTGCAGACAAATTGGAAAACAGCTACGGCTGAACAGGATAGCATATTTTTTCAATTGTGGCAAATCAAGGAAATTGAAGATACAGATCATTATTTCTACAGCTTCTTTTCAGCAACGAGGCCGTTGATTCTATTCATGCAATGGCCTGCGCCTTGTTCAATAAACAGCTCGACCGCTTCCTGAATAAGCGGCAGGCGGCTGTTGAATCCGGCTAATTCTTCCTCGCTGAAGGCCGACAGCACATAACGATCAACCGGCATTCCCTGCTCGTTGCGCGGTGGACGACCTATGCCGATCTTGAGCCGGGTGAAATCAGAACCACCGAGATGCTGAATCAGCGAACGAATACCGTTGTGCCCCCCAGCCCCGCCCTTGGCCGCTACTTTGATCCGCCCCATCGGCAAATCAAGATCGTCGTGTAACACCAATATCTGCTCTATCCCGATGCGATGAAAATCAACAAAGCGAGCCACGCATTCACCGGAAAGGTTCATAAAGGTCTGCGGTTTAACTAAGAAGACGCGGTCCGCTCCTAGCCGTCCGCTACCGTAGATACCCTGCCATTTCTCTGCGTTCAGTGACCAGCCGCGTTGAGCGGCAACGTAATCCACAGCAAGAAAACCGGCGTTGTGCCGGGTCAGTTCGTACTGCGGCCCGGGATTGCCCAGTCCGATGATCAGATGTCCGCTGTTGCTCATAGCTCACACCTTTTTGCATAAAAAAACCGAAAGAAAGCAAAGCCTTCTTTCGGTTAAATAGCACGTAAAGCCTGCGCTTGAACAGCGCGGGCGGCACATCGACAGCTACTTAGATCACGGATACACAAACCTGAGCCGGATCATCAAGCAACTCCACCTTCGCAGGGAGAACAAGATCAGCACACGCAAGACCCACGCCGCCCTTATCTAATTCGGTTATGTCAGCGACGATCTCATCGGGAATATCTAACGGGCAACCGCGCAATATCACTGATTCCTTGGCCACTGTCAGCTCACCGCCGAATTCCACGCCCTTGGCCACGCCGGTCAAACGCAGGGGCACATGCAGAGCCACTGGTTTGTCTAACTCAATCTCCAAGAAATCAACATGTAGCACCTGCTCAACAGTCGGTGACTTTTGAATTTCTTGCACTACAGCATGACGCTTGTCCCCTTCAATATCCAGCGTAACGACGGCATTACGGCGGTGAATGAAGAGCAGGTCTTTATACAGCACCGCCTCATCGAACTGAAGGGGTACTGCTACATCACCCTTACCATATACCACTGCCGGAGTTTTCTTGGCCATGCGCATCCGCCGACATTCACCTTTTCCAAGAGCCGTCCGCTTGACGGCCGACATGTTCACCTGAAGCATAATATTCTCCCTTTCATCAAAATATATCAAGAAGAGGCCGACATAAACAGCTATCGGCACTTCTCAGCAGTTATTCAGGACAGCTCAGACAAAGAGATAGCTGACCGAGTCTTCCGAATGGATGCGGCTGATCGCCTCGCCGAGTAGCTCGCCCACTGACAGCACTTTAATTTTGCCGCAGCGTTCGCCTTTGTCGCCAAGAGGAATGGAGTTGGTCACTACCAACGACTGAATTGCCGAGTTGTTGAGTCGCTCAATGGCTGGACCAGAAAGGACAGCATGAGAACAGCAGGCATGAACTTCTTTGGCCCCATTTTCCATCAGCTTGGCCGCTGCACCGCACAGAGTGCCTGCGGTATCGACCATGTCATCAAGTAAAATCGCAGTTTTGCCGCTTACGTTGCCGATGACGTTCATCGCTTCGCATTCATTGGCCCGCTCTCTTCGCTTGTCGATGATGGCTAAATCAGCGTTCAATCGCTTGGCAAAGGCACGAGTGCGCTCGACCCCGCCTGCATCTGGCGAGACCATGACTACATCTTCAAAATTCTTCCTGATGTGTTCCAGCATGATCGGCGAAGAATACAAATGATCAACCGGAATATTGAAGAAACCTTGAATTTGGCCAGCATGAAGGTCCATGCACAAGGCCCGACGAGTACCTACGGCCATCAACATCTCAGCTACTGCCTTAGCAGTGATAGGTACGCGAGGTCGAATTTTGCGATCTTGCCGGGCATAACCGTAATAAGGCAGGACGGCAGTAATTCGCCGTGCTGAGGCCCGCCGCAGCGCATCGACCATGATCACTAACTCCATCAAGTGATCATTGACCGGAGTACACGTCGGTTGAATGACAAAAACATCCGTGCCCCGTACATTTTCACCGATCTCAACTGAAATCTCGCCGTCACTGAACTTCTTCACTTCCGCGCTTGAGAGCGGCATGTCAAGATAGTTGCAGATTTCCCGCGCAAGCTCTGGATTGGCGTTGCCGGTGAACACCTTCATTATGTTGGGCATTTCAGCGTCTCATATATTTTCAGAACAGAAAATGGCTGGGGCGGGAGGATTCGAACCCCCGAATGCAAGGATCAAAACCTTGTGTCTTACCGCTTGACGACACCCCAATCCTTTTGTTCCGTAGTAGATCAAAATTACTTCAGACAACAGACTCTCAGGTCAAAGGCTCGACCAGATACGTCTGTTCGTATTCTTTTTGTAATTCACGCAAACAGGACTCAGCTTGCGCTTCCGTTCCGGCTGCAAAGAGGCCGAACACTGTTGAACCTGAACCAGACATCATGACTCCAGCAGCACCTGCACGTAGCAACCGCTGCTTCAGCTTGCCGATTACCCTGTGCTGCGCTGCGGTGACGGCTTCAAGGTCATTGAGCATGTCCTTTGGCCGAAAAAAACCTTGGCGTACAGGGATGCCTGATTCGTCGGGAAAATTAAATATGTTAAACTTTTCCCTCGCTGATGTCAATGCAATTCGCCCGGCGGCCTGTGAAAAAGTTTCATACGCCCATTTGGTGGAGACCGCGATACCTGGATTGACCAGCAGCACGTTGAAGCCACGCAAGGGTTCCGCTGGTACCAACCGTTCGCCGATGCCACTTGCCCATGCCGCAGGCACATCATGGACAAAAAAGGGTACATCTGCGCCGAGTTTCAGACCCATTTCGGCTAACTCCTGAGTGGAACAACCTGCCGCCAAAAGCTGATTCAGCCCTTTCAGCACTGCTGCCGCATCGCTGGACCCGCCACCGAGACCAGCTGCCATCGGAATATGCTTACGCAAGATAATCCGTATGCCCTGTTCTTTACTGCCGGTGTGGGTTAAGAAAAGCTGGGCAGCCCGAAAAGCGATATTCCGTTCATCCTCTGGCAAGTCAGCATGTTGACAGCAAAGATGAATACCACGCTCATCAGTAAAAGACAGCTCCACCTCATCATACAGCGCGACCTTCTGCATGAGCGTTTCTATCTCATGGTAGCCATCAGGTCTCCTGCCGATGATCTTGAGGTAAAGATTGATTTTTGCTGGGGCGTGAAATAAGAGAGACTTTTTTGAATCATCCATTACAGTAAGTGTGCATTGAGGCAATGTAAACGTAAGGCCACGGCGAACGAGTTGCGTAGAAGTTTTATTCTCTCTCTTTCGACGTTTTGAGAACCACCCGCCGCACCGTATCCAAGGCCATCATGGCCGTCATCTCTTGAATCTCATTCCGGCTACCGCAGAAATGATGCAACTTCGCTCGTGCCGCGCCTTGGTAAAACACGCCGATATAGACCGTGCCGACCGGTTTGTCCACTGTACCACCATCCGGGCCGGCAATGCCGGTCACAGAAACGGCAATCTCCGCGCCAGTGCGGGCAGCTAACCCTGTAGCCATCGCCTCAGCCACCGGCTCGCTCACCGCGCCGTGTTTGCGGAGCAATTCAGCATCCACATTGAGCAGCTTTTCTTTGAGCTGATTAGAATAAGCCACCACTCCACCCGCAAACCAAGCTAAACTGCCCGGCACTGCTGTGATTTTTGCACCGATCAGCCCGCCAGTGCAGGATTCTGCTGTGGCAAGCAGGAGCTTGTTCTCCCACAGCAACTGGCCAACGATTTGCGCCAGCGTTTCTTGATCAGTACCATAGAGATACTCTCCTAATATGAGCCGAATGCGTTGATCAGCAGCGTTGAACAGGTTGTCCGCTGCTGCCTCGCTGCTCGCCGCCACCGTCAAGCTGACCTGTACCTCGCCACCGACTGGATAATAACCTATAGTTATCTGCGCTTCCTGCTCTAAGGTCAGCAGCCACTGATTGATCTCGCATTCGGACAAGCCAATAGTCCTATACAGCCGCGTCCGCACCGCGCTATGGCTGCCGCCGCACCAATCATTCAGCCTCGGTAGAACAATCTCTGTCAGCAATTTTTCCGCCTGCATCGGAACACCAGGCAGAAAAAAGACCGGCACAGTCTCATGCACCAGCAAATGTCCAGCCATGCGCGCTTCTGCGTTCAGCACTTCAGCTCCTTGAGGCAGCCACGCCAATTTTTCCAACGCACGGACATCTCCCCAAGGTCGAGCGTGAATTTTCTCCAAAATTTCTGGGTGCAAGGTAGCAGGACGTTCCAGAGCCTCGGCAGTTGCTTCATTCGTTAGGTCATCTGTGGTCGCTCCTAACCCACCAGTGACAAGAACAAAGTCCGCTCGTCCAACCGCTCGTTTCAGAACCTCACCAATCAGCTTGGGCGTATCACCGATGGTGTGCATAGCAGCCACCGTATGCCCCGCGAGAAAAAGCTGTCGGGCCGCAAACGCACTGGTGGTGTTGATGATCCGGCCCGTGGTCAATTCGTCGCCCACAGCAATGATTTCTCCAATCATGCCTCCTCCTCCTTTTCGATCAATTCACCTAACACCACGCCATCCCTGATTTCGCTTAACCGGACAGGCACGACTATTCCTGCACGATTGGCTGTCCCTCTGAAGTGTACCGAGATGTAGTTTTCTGTGAAACCTTTGAGCAATTTGGCTTTCGGGCCTTTTCGCTCGACTAAAACCTGCTGCTCTGTACCAAGGTACCGCTGAGAAAAGGCTGTCCGTTTTGCTTGATCAAGATTGCGCAGCCGAGCCACCCGCTCCTCTTTGACCGCCGCAGGCACGTGGTCAGGAAACTTCGCTGCTGCCGTACCCGGTCGAATTGAGTAGGGAAAGACGTGCAGATACGTCACTGGCAGATCAGCGAGCAGTCGATAGCCGTTATCAGCGGCCTGATCGTCTTCTCCGGGGAAGCCAGCTAAAATATCGCAGCCAATCGCCGCATTGGGTACGACTGCATGAACTTTTTCCACGGCGGCGGCAAAGGTCTCTGCTGTGTAGTGCCGATTCATTCGCGATAAAATGCCGCTGTCGCCGCTTTGCAGGGGGATGTGCAGATGAGGCATGAAATTCGAGTGCGAGGTCAACAGTTCCAGCAAGCGGGCGTTGACCTCGGTTGGCTCCACTGAACTCAGGCGAATACGGACGCGGGGGAATGCTCGGCACAGCGTTTCGAGCAAAGAATAAATGTCTTTGCCCTCGGTCAAATCAAGACCGTATTTCCCCACATTGATGCCAGTAACGATGATTTCTCGGCAGCCTTCCTCGATAAAGACACGAGCCTGCGTTAGCACGTCGGCTAATGGCAGGCTGCGGCTACGGCCTCTGGTGTATGGAACGATGCAGTAGGAGCAAAAGTTATTGCAACCGTCCTGAATGCGGAGAAAAGCGCGAGTCCTGCCACTGAAACGGTGTACTAACGGCAGCAGGCAAATTTCCCGTGCTGTACCAATCTCTGGCAGCAGATTCTGGTCTTCTTCCTCGCCCAGTGCTGCACTGATTGCTAAATGCTTGGCTGCATTACCGACCACAATCAGCTGACGTTCTGGAACGAGGTCTTGCAAGTCCGCAGCAGCGATTTCGGCATAGCAACCTGTCACTACAAGGCGAGCCTCTGGGTTGTCTCGCGCAATTCGCCGGATCAGCTGGCGCGATTCTTGGCTGGCGCGGGCAGTAACAGCGCAGGTATTGATAACAAAAATATCTGTTGGGGCCGAGGCAGGCACGATTTCGCAGCCTTGCTCTTGAAACCCAGCCAGAAAGGCTGCTGACTCAAATTGATTGACCTTGCAGCCAAGGGTGACGACTGCGACGGTTCTACAGGTCGTGCTGCTCAAGAAAATGCGGGGAAAAAGGTCAGACGATGATGCCGGTTTTAGCTCGGCTGGCTGTACATAAATGTCAAATGATAGCGAAGAGCTGCTGCACTGTTTCTACGCTCGCCGCCTGAAGCAGCTTGCCTCGGTTGCCTTCGTCCTTCAGCACTCTGCTGATTCCACCGAGTGTCTGAAGATATTCCGCTGCCATCTCTGCTGGCGAAAGAATCATCACAAAAAGATGCACTGGCATTCTGTCTTTGGCTTCAAAAGGAATACCTCTGACCGATCTACCGAAGCAGAGCAGCAGCTTGTGCAAATCAGGCAATTTACCGTGTGGAATAGCAATTCCATTGCCTACTCCGGTGGAGCCGATTTGTTCGCGCTCCAACAATACTTGGCGTACTGCTTCGGTCTGTAGGTGCGGACACTGCCGTTGCGCGACTGTTGCCAGCTCATAAAGCAGCTCGTCTTTGCTTCGTGCCTTCAGTTCAAGAATGATGCTTTCTTCGGTCAGTTCTGCCATCAAGTTTCTTTGTTGTGTTGGAAGAATGCGTTCGGTCAGCCCTTACTGCGACGGTGCTGAACCGGCATAATTTTCATCTGCTCACGGTATTTGGCAACGGTACGCCTCGCCAGTTTGATACCCTCCTGCTCCAGCAACTCAGTCAATTTGCTGTCACTGAGAGGTTTGGCCGGATTTTCTTGGCGCACGAGCTGGCCAATGCGCTGCTTGATCGAAACCGAAGTCAATTCATCGCCATTCTCCCCTTCTGCTGCTGCGGTGGAGAAGAAATATTTCAACTCATAAATGCCCTGCGGGGTTTCGACGTATTTGTTTGATGTTACCCGGCTGACCGTCGATTCATGCACACCGATATCTTGGGCAACATCACTGAGAACTAATGGTCGGAGAAAGCTCGGTCCCTTTTCAAAAAACTCCCGCTGATGACGGACGATGCTCTCCATCACCTTGCTGATGGTGTTCTGCCGATAATGAAGGGCACTGATCAGCATCTGCGCGTTGCGCTTTTTTTCTTGGAGATATTCTTTTGAGTCTTGGGGCAGCTGCTTAATCATTGCATCATGATATGAGGCAGAAAGCTGAAGTTGTGGTAGCTCATCGCTGTTCAGCTGCACCACGAATTCATCGTCAAATTGAAATACATACACATCTGGCACGATATGTCGTATCTGCTCGTTGCTGTACTGGTTGCCCGGATAAGGCACCAGCCCAGCGATGATGCCTGCGGTTTTTTGTACTTCTCGAAGAGGAGTACCGGTGCGGCGAGCGATTTCGGCAAAGTTGTGGCTTTCCAACTCGGTGAAGAAATCAGCGACAACGCGATAGGGAAGCTTATCCTCCATACCTTGCCGCTCTAACTGAAGGAGCAGCGATTCTTGTACGCTCCGCGCTGCTACGCCCGGAGGATCAAGGCTCTGCACCAACCGCAGCATTCCCTCGGCCTCTTCTTCGGTGCAGCTAACGTGCTGACAGATATCAGCAAGGTCTGCGTCTAAAAAGCCGTGGCCGTCTAAATTGCCGAGAATAAAGCGAGCAATGTCTAAATCTAACTCGGTCAGCTTCAGATGGGTGAGCTGCCACGCGAGAAAGGCAAGCAGACCCGGTGTGGCGGCAAGAAAATCAAGGCGGGAAGGCGCATCAGCGGCAGGAGTTTCGTGAGCAAAGGAAAAATCTGCATCAAAGTTATTGGCGTAGTCTTCCCAATTCACCTCAGCCACGGCGACGGGATTATCACCGGCCACTTGCGCTGTGATCGGAGCTTCGCTGCCTTCACCTGTTTCCTCAATCAGCGAGATGTCCGTGTCCACATCCTCGCTCACGGCTTCTTCCAGTACGGGATTTTGCTCCATCTCAGTCTGAAGTGCGCCAACCAACTCCAGCCGGTTGAGCTGGAGCAGCTTGATCGCCTGCCGGAGCTGCTGCGTCATGAGCAGCTTCTGGGCCAGCTTCATCTGCTGGCGGAGTTCAATGCTCATGCGTGGCGACCAGATTCTACAGAGTAAAGTTTTCGCCGAGGTACATTTTCTTGGCCAGCTCGCTGCGGATGATGTCGCCCGCTGCGCCGCTGGTGAGAATCTGGCCTTCGTTCATGATGTACGCAAAGTCGCAAACCTGAAGGGTCTCGCGCACGTTGTGATCGGAAATAAGAATGCCGAGACCCTTGGCTTTGAGAACACGGATGATCTGCTGTAAATCCGCCACAGAGAGCGGATCAACCCCGGCAAACGGCTCGTCGAGAAGAATGAAGCGAGGCCGCACTGCCAAGGCCCGCATGATCTCCACCCGTCGCCGTTCGCCGCCAGATAACGCGTGGCCTTTATTCTGGGATAGATGTTCGATCTTCAGCTCGGCCATCAGCTCGCGGATACGCTGGCGGATTTCGTTGCTGCTTAGACCGAGCGGCTCAAGGACGATGCGGACATTCTCCTCCACGGTCAGCTTCTTGAAGACCGACGGTTCTTGCGCTAAATAGGTGATGCCTTTGGCGGCCCGCTGATGAATGGGCATGTCGCCGATTTCCTCACCGTCTAACAGAACGGAACCAGAGCTGGGCCGAATAAAGCCAACAATCGAGTAAAAGGTGGTGGTCTTACCTGCTCCGTTTGGTCCCAGCAGACCGACAATGGAGCCGCTTCGCACCTGAAGGCTGACTTGATCAACCACCCGCCGGGTGCGATATTCCTTCACCAGATTTCTGGTCTCCAAGATTGAGGGTTCCATCATCATGCCGCTGCTACTATTGCTGAATGACCGCCTTCACCCGTCCTGTTGTCTCTCCGCTGCCGTTCTCAACCACAGAGCGTTTTTCGTCTAAATAATAGGTGATAGTTTTGCCGAAAACCATGTTCTTATCTTGCAAGGCTTTGGCATTGCCGCTGAGAACCACCTTGCGCTCGGCGGCAACATACTCCATCTTTTCGCCGGTGCCGAGCCAGTCTCCTTGAGTGACTTCCACTTTGCCGATACAGATCAGACTTTTCACCTTGCTGGACTTGCCCTTTTCAGGTTTGTCCGCTGCTTTACCACCTTTGTTCGATGCACTTTCCTCGTATTGCACAGTCATTTCATCAGCGCGGATGGTGACTTTGCCTTGACTCGCTTCGACGTTCCCGATGAAAACGACCGTGTTCTTGTTCTCTTGGGAAATCATGCGGTCGGCTTCGATATTGATCGGTGCCTCGTCCTTGGCAAAGGAGGCAGAGGCGTTCAAAAGGATCAGCAGACTAAACAAGGCTGCCGTTGCCGGTTGCCGAAGGGATAATGGGAAAAAATACATTGTTGCCCCTATCTGAATCATGTTTTATAAGATGGTGTTGCACAAACGTCTGCTTCTACGCAGGAGCGTACAGGATACAGGGTTCACCGGAAAATGTAAAGTTTTTCTATCTCCCTGTTCGCAGACGAAAAACTGTCGATGACGCGAACGTGCCTACCTGATGAGGTAGCCAGAACGCACCCTATTTAACTAAGGAGAGCATGATCATGCAGAACGAAATTACCAAGGCAAAGGTACTGATTGAATCCTTGCCCTATCTTCGTGAGTTCAACGGGAAAACCGTAGTGATCAAGTACGGTGGCCACGCGATGGTGGATGAGGAGTTGAAGAAGAACTTTGCCTTAGATATCATCCTGCTCAAGTACATCGGGATTAATCCGGTGGTGGTACACGGCGGCGGCCCGCAGATCAACGAATTCCTGAAGAAGATGCAGATCACTTCCAGCTATGTGCAGGGGATGCGGGTCACAGACGGCCCGACTATGGATGTGGTCGAGATGGTGCTGGTGGGCAAGGTCAACAAAGAGATCGTTGGCCTGATCAACCACTGCGGCGGCAGAGCGGTAGGTTTATCAGGGCGGGACGGTGATTTAGTCCAAGCGAAGAAGATGAAAATACTCGGCAAACCAGAGACAGAGAATGCACCGCCAGAGCTGATCGACTTGGGTCGGGTGGGTGAAGTAACGCACATCAACCCGGAAATCCTTACCACTCTCGCCTCAAAGGACTTCATTCCGGTGATCGCGCCTGTGGGCGTGGGTGAGGACGGTCAGGCGTATAATATCAATGCTGATTTGGTGGCTGGTGCTATCGCTGCCGAGCTGAAGGCAAGCAAGCTGATCTTGCTGACTGACGTGGAAGGAGTGAAGGACAGCCAAGGACAGCTCATTTCCTCCATCGCGGTTTCCTCCATCGAGCAGCTCATCAGCGACAGCGTGATCAAGGGCGGCATGATTCCCAAGCTGCGCTGCTGCGCCTCAGCCATCAACGGCGGGGTGAATAAGGCCCACATCATCGACGGACGGCAGGAACACGCCATCCTGTTAGAAATCTTCACCCACAAAGGCAGCGGCACAGAGATCACCGCATGAACGCATTGTGCTGGCCTGCCTGAAATCGAGTTCTACTCAACGTGCCGGACATAAATCCGGTTATACCCTTTTGCCTTATCCGCTGGGAGAAATATTATGGCTGCTGTTGCCCCGTTCCGCGCTGTACGCTACAACCAAGAGAAAATTGCCCGGCTGGAGGATGTGATCACTCCTCCCTACGACATCATTTCTGCCAGAGACGGCGAGAAGCTGCGCCAGAAGAACCCCTACTCGATGATCAACCTTGACCTGCGCAACACCTCGCAGGGTGAGACTGAGGACGATGGCCGCTATCTGCAAGCCCGCGACCGCTTTGCTACTTGGCAGGATGAAGCCGTGCTGATCCGCGATGCGCAGCCCGCCATCTACCTGTACGCCACCGACTACACTATCCCCGGCGGCAGACGGCTGACCCGCAAAGGCATAGTCTGTCTGGTCGGGCTGGCGGAGTTCAGCGAGGGCATTGTCCGCCCGCACGAGAAGACCTTTGCCGGTGTCATTGGCGACCGTCTCAAGCTGATGGAGACCTGTAGTGCGCAGTTCAGCAAGATATTCTCCATCTACTCTGACCCGCAGCAAGAGGTGATCCGCACCTTAGAGCAGGTGCAGGAGAGCAAAGCTTTCCTTCAGGTCACAGACGGTAATGCCAACACGCACACCCTCTGGCGGGTGACAGATGCAGCAGCTATTGCTAAGGTGCAGCGGTTCTTTGTGGATAAGCCGGTGTATATAGCTGACGGCCATCACCGTTACACCACTGCCTTGGAGTATCGCCGCCGTGCTTTAGCTGCGAACCCTGCTCTGCCTATCGATCATCCGAGCAACTTCATCATGATGTACCTCTGCGGTTGCGAAGACCCCGGCCTGTCTGTTCTGCCCACGCACCGCCTTGTGCGCTGGCCAGGCGCGATGAGTGCAGACCAGCTTGCCGACAGAATGCGGCAGCACCTGCTGGTGGAGGAAGTGCGCAACAGCAGCCGGGAAAGCCTGATCGCAGAGACCTTCAACCGAATGGACGAAGCTGCCGCAGACAGTGGCCTGCCTGCCTTTGGGGTGTATCATGCTGGGGAAAACCGCGCCTTCTTGCTGGTTGTTCAGGATGCGGCACTGATCTCTGGGCCGCTGCTGGCTGATAAACCAGCAGTGCTGCGTGATTTAGATGTGGTGCTTCTCTCTGAGGTGCTGATCAGCCATTGCCTTGGTCTCAGCCATGAGCAATGCGCCACGAGCAAGCTGATTAGCTATCTCAGTGACCCGGACGAGGCTTTGGATGCGGCAGTTAAGCAGAGCGTGGTGGAGGACGGCCACACCCCGCTGCTCCTCTTGCTTAACCCAACCAAGGTGGCACAGGTACTGAAGGTCGCGGATAGCGGCAACATCATGCCGCACAAATCCACCTTCTTCTATCCGAAGCTCCTCACCGGCCTGCTGATACGGAAGTTAGATGAGGCGGTGGGCTTGTTGTAAGCTACCATCTGCGCCGGTTGACAGCTTGCTTCTCAGCGCGTTATGCTGGGCAATTACAACCGGCACCGCAACCACAACAGGAGGTCTCACCATGCCGCAAGCTATTGTTGATCCCGAAGAGCTGGCCCGTTTTTCCCATAACCTGAAGCAGTTCAATATGCAGCTCCGGCAGAGCATGGGGCAGCTCAACGGGCAGTTTAATGCGCTGGGCCAGACGTGGCGTGATCAGGAGCATCAGAAATTTGCGCAGGAATATCAGCAGACGGTCAAACAAATTGAGCGGTTTTTGCAAATTTCTGAGCAGCATATCCCCTTCCTTCAGAAAAAGGCTCAACGCGCCCGCGACTATATCGATCAGCGATAATGAACGCGAATCAGGCCAATGTCCGGTCGTTTCAGGCTTTGCTGGAGCTGCAAAGCAGTTTGGCGGCATTCCGCAGCGAGGCGCAGCAGACGCTTGACCGCGTGAACCGGGAAATCAAGCGGGCGGAAGCATGGCTTGATGAACGGCAGCGGCACGGGCGGCGGGAGCTGGAACGCGCTCAGGACAACTCCCGCAATGACAGGCAGCACTTGCGTCATGCCGAGGAAGAGCTGAACGCTGTTCTGCATTGGCGGCGGCAGGCGCAGGAGGCTGCCGCTCAGTATCATCAACAAGCCGTCCGGTTGCAGCACTTTTTGCACGAGGAAATTCCCAAGGCCGAGTCGTTCTTAGCGCGGAAGTTCATGGAGCTTGAGGCGTACCGTGCTGTCAATGCGCAAAGCGGAGCTGGTTTTGCCGGATTTTCTTCTGCGGAACACGGTGGCGCGGCGGCTCTTCCTGCGCAGGAGCCGTCTTCGGCAGAAGAGATCAAAGAACTACTGCTTCAGATTGCCGCTGAAAATCCCACCAGCGCAAGCTGCTACCCTGACTATCTTCAGCAGCTGTCGCAGACTGTTGCTTTGATTTTATCAGTCACGCCGGACGCGCTGGGTTTGCTGCGGTTTTCGCCGCAGCGGGATATGCGGGCAGGAACTATCCTGAAATCGCGGCTGGCCAACCGCAACAAATCGGTTGCCGGTTTTCTGTATGAGCTGCTGGGCACGGCTGCGCTGATCCGCTCCGGCTCGAACGCAGGCAACGGCGGGCAGCGGCTGTTTATTCAACCGGAGACAGACCGGCTTGATTTTTCAATCAAATTCAACCCAAAAGAGCTGCCGGGAAAAAGGCGGTCTGTCGAAGCTGATTTGCTGATTTGCCGACGATTTTATGAGAATGGCCAGTGGATTGACGGGCAAGAGATCGGGGTTGATTTCAAACATGCCTTGCATGGGACGTACAGCGGCAGGCTGAAGGAGTTTCAGGAGCAGGTTGAAGGGATTAAAAATGTGATCAGGACAGGTCAAATTCATGAGTTCCATTTTGTCAGCAACGGCAGGTTTTCTGGAAACGTTGCGGAAGTAATCAGCAGGGCGAATGCAGAGCTGGCAGAGGGGAAGCAGGATTTCATCTTTTACCACGAAGGTGTTATTTTTCATGGAAAGTCTTGATCAATGCGTAGTTTTGCTTTCGCAGCAGCTTGATGAATTTCATGAAGAGCAGGGAAAGCTGCGTCATCGCTGGGAGATGGCGAAAACAGAATGGGATGACCCGGTGAGCCAGGAGTTTGCCGGAAATGTGATGATGCCGTTATTTGATCAAGTGCGACTGGTGCAGAGAGAAATGGATAATCTTCTGCATGTTTTTGAGCAGATAAGAAGGAATGCGCGTTAATCAAACTCGGTAGGGGCGAAAAATTTTTCGCCCCTACATACCAACAGGAGGATTAAAATGAGCGAGATAAATTTTGATGAAATGCAGACAGTTTTGATGACACAATTTGGTGAAATTATTAAAGATAACAATCAGGTGAAACTGGACGTTGAAAGGAGATACAACCAAGAAAAACAGCAGGCAACTGATAGTTACAATTACACGGCTAAAGAAATTAAATCTCAATTTGATTCAGATACGCAAGCAATAAATAATAAAAATAGAGAATTATCTTCATACATGAACAACCTATCTATATGCAGCAGCAAGTCAAAAGAAAAAATATCTTATATTTTTGATATATTTAATATATATCCGTCAGGAGAATCATTTGTACAGAAAAATAGAGCTGCTATAGATGCGCTTAAATCATATTTTAATCAAGCAGATGATTTTTCTGGAAAAATAAACTCGTGTATTAATAATGATAAAAAAACTGTCAAAAGTCTATTAGCGCTATTTTTTATAGAATTTTTCTTTTTATGGATAATAACAGGAACTATAGCTAAATTTTTTTGCTACTTAAACAGAATCGACGATACATTATGGATATTATCAGCGGCAATATTCTCCTTTGTTGTATCAATATCTATTGAGTTTAATTATATATTTACCTTCTATCTGAAACCAAAGAAATACTACTCTCATATTTTGCAAATAACGATAGAGGCAAAAGAAATATACAACGAATGCGTGCAGAAGGCTGACCAGCTCATTAAAAACGAAGAACGGCTCTATAATGAGAGAATGGCGGAGAATGAGAAGAAACACGAGAAGCGGATTCAAACGATTGAGGATAATTACGAAAATATCAGGCAAACTGCGCAAAAAGAATTTGAGGCAAAATTAGCAGAACTGCATCGGAGGATTTCAGCATACAAGCAAGCTGTTGACACTTCATCTCCACGCTGGGATGATGAATTTTGGCAAAGCTGGAATGTCGCATCAAAGCTGCCCGACATGATTCGCATTGGAGAACTGACCACCGGACGATGGAATGGAGACAAAAGTAGAATCAAAGACTGTCAGTTTTCCATGCCCGCTCTGCTGCCCTTTCCTTCTGAGCAAGGAATTCTCTTCTCGATAAACGGAGAGGAAAGAAACCTCATCGCCAAGCAGCTTCAATCCCTCCTGCTGCGCCTGACCGCATCAATTCCGCCGGGAAAACTGCGCTTCACCTTTATTGATCCTGTCGGTCTTGGTCAAAATGCCGCCGCATTTCTGCATCTGGCGGATTACGATGAATCTTTGGTCACAACAAAAGCATGGTCAGAGCCGCGACATATCGAGCAGCGGCTTGGCGAGCTGACTGAGCATATTGAGAATGTCATTCAGAAATATTTGCGCAACACTTACAAAACCATTGAGGAATTCAACTCCTATGCAGGCGAGCTGACGGAACCGTACCGTTTCCTGATCATCAATGATTTTCCAGCCAACTTCAGCGAAGATGCAGTGCGCCGTTTGATCAGCATTCTCCAAAATGGTCCGCGCTGCGGCATCTACACCATCATTATTTGCGATCGTGAAAAAAATATGCCGCATAGATTTGATATCAGAAATATTGGACGACATACTAGAGTTTTCCATTCGTATGAAAATGAAAATCAGCTAATATGGGGGGCACGTGACTTTAAATGCCTGCTCTCGCTGGATGAACCGCCAGCGCAGGAATATTTCAACACCATCATCAGTCAGGTCGGCAAAGCGGCAGTGGCAGCAATGCGGGTGGAAGTTCCCTTTGCAAAAATCTTGGAAAAGGCTGGACTAAGCCCCGAAGCATGGCAGCGCGGCAGCACTGCCGAGGAAATCCGCATTCCGCTTGGCCCGGTGGGCGCAAACCGGGTGCAATTTCTTGAGCTGGGCAAAGGAACATCCCATCACGCGCTGATTGCTGGCAAAATAGGCTCCGGCAAATCAACGCTACTGCATGTCCTCATCGTCAATTTGGCGCTCACCTACAGCCCTGATGAAGTGCAGTTCTACCTGATTGACTTCAAGAAAGGCGTGGAGTTCAAAACCTATGCCGCACATGCTCTGCCTCATGCGCGGGTAATCGCCATTGAAAGCGAACGCGAGTTTGGCCTGAGCGTTCTGCAAGATTTAGATGCCTTGCTGAAGCGGCGCGGCGACCTCTTCCGCAAGGCGGAAGTTGCCGATTTGAAAAATTACCGCCGGAAAACCAGCCAGATCATGCCGCGCATCATCCTGCTTGTGGATGAATTTCAGGAATTTTTCACAGAAGATGATCCGGTCGCTGCCAAGGTCTCGCAAATTTTAGACCGCTTGGTGCGTCAAGGCCGGGCCTTCGGCGTTCATATCATCTTGGGTTCGCAGACTTTGGCCGGAACCTACACCTTAGCTCGCAGCACCATTGATCAAATGGCGGTCAGAATTGCCTTGCAATGCAGCGAAACGGATTCCCGCCTGATTCTGAGCGATGACAACGCGGCTGCGCGGCTGCTTTCCCGGCCCGGCGAGGCGATCTATAATGCGGCAAACGGCTTGGTTGAAGGCAACAATCCGTTTCAAGTCGCATGGCTGCCTGATGAGGAGCGGGATCAATATTTGGACAAGATTAATGCTCTGGCCCGGCAGCAAAATTTCGCTTTCCCGCAAAGCCAGATTGTTTTTGAAGGCAACGCGCCTGCTGCATCCTCCAACTACCGCGCCGCTGAAACGTTTTTCCGCTTGGCTGGGCGAGCCGATTGCCATCAAAGAGGCGACTGTGGCGCAGTTCCGGCGGCAAAGCGGCAGCAATCTGGCGATTGTCGGGCAAGACGATGAAGCGGCTAAAGGCATGATTGCAACCAGCCTGCTGACCTTGGCTGCACAACACCGGAAAGAATCAGCAGTTTTTTACCTGATTGATTTCAGCTCCGCCGATGATCCGCACAGCGATGTGCTCAAGGTGCTGGCGGAAAGCCTGGCGCAGCAAGCGCATTACGGAAAACGTCGGCATTTTGCTGGAATTGTCAACTTTCTTGCCGAGGAAGTGAAGCAGCGTCTTGAGCATGAAGATGATTTGCAGCAAAAGCCAACCATCTATTTTGTCATCTACGGCCTGCATCGCGCCCGCGATCTGGAACCGGGAGACAGTTATTCTTCTGCTGATAATGAGCTTGGCAAGCAGTTCGCCGAAATTTTGAAAGAAAGCCCGGAAGTTGGCATTCACAGCATCATCTGGTGCGACACCAACGGCAACCTGAACCGCCGTCTCTCGCGGCAGTCTGTGCGGGAATTTGAACTGCGGGTTGTCTTGCAGATGAGCAGCGAGGATTCCATCGCGCTTATTGACTCGCCCGCTGCCAGCAAATTAGGTCAGCATCGCGCTCTGCTGCACAGCGCAGAGGAAGGAATGCAGGAGAAATTTCGGCCCTTCGCCTTGCCGGGAGAGTGGAATGGCTGAGGAAGATGGGGACAAGCCTGATTCAGAAGCAGCTTGGCCTCAATCCAACCAAAGTGGCGCACGTGCTGAAGGTAGCAGACAGCGGCAATATCATGCTGCACAAATCGACCTTCTTCTATCCGAAGGTGCTCACCGGCCTGTTGATACGGAAGTTAGACGAGGCGGTGCGCGGGTTCCGCCCTTCACATGACAAGGCGGCCACAGGGGGCCGCCCCTGCTTGTCCCGAAAGCATATCATATCTGAGGAGCATATTATGGCATCACTATCCATACAGAGCGTTGACGAGCAGCTCGCGGCTCTACTGAAACAGCAGGCCGCCGCAGCGCGGAAGAGCGTCAGCCAGTTCGTTCTGGACACGCTAAGGCAGCCTGACGGCGGACACGCGGCTGCGGGTGCAGGTCGAGCACAACGTGCAGGATGACATTCTCGCCTTCAAGCTGATTGACATGCAGGACGGCGGCGCGCAGGGCATGATCGTCCCGGCCACCGGAAACGGGGAATTTGTGCTGCCCGGCTTCAGCGGCTCGGCAGTGAGCAGCCTGAGCATCAAGGTGAACAACTACGCCGCCTTGAAGACGCTGGTCGTCAATGAGTATGACGGCAGGCTGGTGGATGTGCTGGACGTGAAGATGGGGTGAGATTAAGCGTAGCGAAAGCTGTTTTCCGCTTTCGTTGCGCTCAAGCGGACTTGTTTAGCTTGAGATCACCTGTGGTAAGTTAGGAGGTATGCCAGAACCCTAACTTACGTTACTGCTTGGATACGATATTTTTCTCAGTCATCTCAATGCGTTTAATATGTGAGCACCAGCACCTTCAACTATATTGCCAAAGGTTGGAAGATTCATCTCAAACTTGATCTTGTCAGATTTATCATGTTTCTCATCGGTGAATACAAACACTATATCACCATCTTTGTTGATTTCACCATCAGTAGTACGAATCTCAATGTCATATCTACAGTGTGCGATAGAGTTTCGTAGTCGTCGTCTGATAAGTTTGCTCTTTTCTCTCTCAGGGAGGTCGCTGTAACCTGAGTAGTTGACAGTAATTTGCGAAAAAAAATTACTTATGTCAAATCCATCCAGAAGACCTTTCTCTTGACCATAAACAAAATAGATATAGGCTTGTGAGAGCAATAAACCTGGATTGATTAGAGTCCACATCCGTTTCTTTTCCGTCTCTGTTTCCCTGTAGAACTGATCGAGTGGTACTTTCTCATTTTTTCGCTCCTCAACAGTATGAAGGAAGTGAGAAACATCATTAGCTCCCATAATGGTGCTGTAAGGCGGTAAGGTTCGCATGATTTCTTACATCTATAGATAGTTATTCCCGGCAACCAACCTCAGATAATCGCCTTCATCGCGCTCATGTAGCCACGCAAGGTCGCACCGACAGTCTCAATGCCGGTGCTGCGGATAAGCATCCAGCGCATCAGTCTTGCCGACTGTTCTTATCTCTTTCAGCCGATCCACATTCTGGGCGTGCCGACTGCGCAGGTCTTCGCAAATCATGTCTAAATTGTAGTTGAATCTACGGGCGTGTTCATCCCGATACTTTCTGACTTCCTCTATGATCGGATCAATCATGCTCCGCCTCCATGAATTCTTCTGGTGAACAGATTACGGGCATGGAGCAGCCATGATTCGTTACAACACTGCTTATTTTGCGCATCATGAACGGATTGTTGATGTGTTTGAAGTTCCAAGTGACGATAAATTCGATATCGTGTGCTGCCGCTACAGCAATATGAACTGCATCTTCCGGGCATTTTTCAGGAACAGCCTTTTCCCTGATAAGCGACTTTGCCAACTCTTGAGTCTTAGCGTCTGTGTCAAGAACAGAAAAGTCACGGATTTCCCAAAGCCGACGTTGCACCTTCCCTGCATCGCCACACGATGCTTCCATGACAACAGTGTCTGAAATAAAAACATTATAATTCGGGAGCGTTTTCCAGAAAGCATGTGTGACAAGCTGGTGACTGCTTATCCTGATATTTTCTGACATTTCGGCAGCCAAGTAGCTGATGACGCTCGTTTCGATGTATATCGTTCTTTTCATGGCGGGAATATGGATGATCTATTCGACTTGGGCAACTGTAGTTGGCGACCCGTAGGTTCACGGCATGCCGTGAACCTACGAGTGCGGCAAGCAATTCTTAGATAATCGCCTTCATTGCACTCATGTAGCCGCGCAGGGTTGCGCCGACAGTCTCTACGCCGGTGCTGCGGATGATGCGGTTGACTTCGATCAGTTCCTTGTTGCTGACAGAGTTGTCCTTCACATCCAAGCCCTTGCCGATCACATCTGCCCCAACAGTCTGCATAAAGCCTTGGAGCAGGGGATAGGCGGCATGGTTGAAGAGATAGCAGCCATATTCTGCGGTGTCGGAGATCACCACGTTCATTTCGTACAGCTTCTTGCGGGTGATCAGGTTGGCGATCAGCGGCAGTTCGTGCAGGGATTCGTAGTAGGCAGACTCCTCCTTGATGCCGGAAGAGACCATGGTGTTGAAGGCTAATTCCACGCCTGCTTTGACCATGGCCACCATCAGGATGCCTTTATCAAAGTATTCCTGCTCGCTAATAGCTGTGTCTGCTGCTGCTGTCTTCTCAAAAGCGGTCTCGCCAGTGGCCTTGCGCCATGTGAGCAGGTTGGCATCGTCATTTGCCCAGTCCTGCATCATAGTCGTGGAGAAATTGCCGGACATGATGTCATCCATGTGCTTGCAGAAGAGCGGCCTGAGAATGCGCTTCAGCTCGTCAGCAAGATGGAAAGCCCGCAGTTTGGCCGGATTGGACAGCCGGTCCATCATGTTGGTGATGCCGCCGTGCTTGAGTGCCTCGGTGATGGTCTCCCAGCCGTTTTGAATGAGCTTTACAGCATAACGCGCGTCCATGCCCAGCTCGATCATCCGCTCAAAGCAGAGCAGTGAGCCGGTCTGCAACATGCCGCAGAGAATGGTCTGCTCGCCCATCAGGTCAGACTTCACCTCGGCGACAAAGGAGGACTCCAAGCAGCCTGCGCGGTCGCCGCCTGTGCCTGCGGCGTAGGCCTTGGCAATGTCCCAGCCCATACCGAGCGGGTCGTTTTCGCGGTGCACAGCCAACAGGGTCGGCACGCCGAAGCCGCGCAGGTACTCCTGCCGCACCTCAGTGCCCGGCGATTTGGGCGCAACCATGATTACGGTGATGTCCTTGCGGATCTGCATCCCCTCTTCAATAATGTTGAAGCCGTGCGAGTAGGAGAGGCAGGCGTTCTCCTTCATCAGCGGCATCACCGCCTTGATCACGTTGGAATGCTGCTTGTCTGGGGTCAGGTTGATGACCAGATCAGCACTCGGCAGCATCTCCTGATATGTCCCGACCTTGAAGCCGTTCTCCGTGGCCCGCTGCCAGGACAGACGCTTGCTGGCAATGGCCGCGTCGCGCAGGGTGTAGGACACATCCAAGCCGCTGTCGCGCAGGTTCAGACCTTGATTGAGTCCTTGTGCGCCGCAGCCGACAATAACGATCTTCTTGCCCTTCAGGGCTTCCACGCCGTTGAACTCGGCAGCCTGCATGAAGCGGCAGCGGCCCAGCTCGTCAAGCTGAAGGCGCAGGGGCAGACTGTTAAAATAGTTAGACATGATGATTCTCCTTGTGCAGAGTGGTTGAAATAATGTCGAATGGTGCTATCTTACCAGCAAACGCTGCGGCGTAAAGGGTTTTGTGCAGATTGGAGCGGCAGGCGGGGTGAGGGCGGCTTTTCCGCTTGCTTGCGGCAGGGAACTGATTTACAGTCGTACATGTTAACCGTGTTTCGGAGCGAGAAAAAACGAGGGAAGATATGAACAGCATAACCGCCAGCCAGCTAAGAACAGAAGGTGTCGCCGCCATTGAGAAATGTCTTTCCGGTGATTGTGAGGCAATCATCACGGTGCGTGGCGAAGCGAGATTTGTTGTGATGGATATGCAGCGTTATAACTACTTGCGGGAGTGCGAGCTTTTTTCTCGTTCTAATAATCATCAGGCAAAAGATATAAAAACGAACCAAGCACAATGATTGGATCATTAAAAGTCTACAAGAAGTATATATTAGTCGTATTTATTATTAGTTTGCTTTTATTTATCGCAGCTGCCCTGGCGGTAGTAGCTCCTGAGATAAAACAAGTTACGGTTGAAATAAAACAAGGTTGGCTTAGTCTTCTGGTGATATTTGCTCCAATATTATTCAGTTCATATTCAATAGCTACTTTTTTTGATTCAAACGAGAAAATAGAAGAAGCTGAAAAGAAAGCATACAGCACAACCCCGGAAGAGATAAAAAAGACAATATCAATATTGTATAAATCCCATGAAGGATTGCAGGAGAAAGCTGAAAGTATCAGCAAGATTATAGAGGAGAATCAAAAGGCTATCATCCTGGGAAATCTCTTCAATCTCTACAGTAAGCAGATTGAAAAGTATCAGCAAGAAACAAGAATTCGCGCCTCGCTGTCATTCTTCTTCGCCATCCTCTCCATGTGCGCTGGCATGGGCTTCATGTTCTGGGGCGGCAGTTTCATCCTTTCCGCAGACGGTGCCAACCATGTTGCCGCAGGCGCAGCTATTTCCGCCATCGGCGGCGGCATCAGCGCGTATATCACCACAACCTTCCTTGATGTTCACAAGCTGTCGCTTAACCAGCTCAACCGCTATTTCACCCAGCCGGTCATCAATGATCATATCGTCATGGCGCAGCGGCTCGCGGAAGATGTGAAGGATGATGAAGTACGCAAGAAATCCTACGAGAACATCGTCAACAGCATCACCGCGCTGATTGATTCCACCAATGCAGATTTGTACAAAAACAACGTGAAATGATCGCCTACCTCTCTGGCCTCCTCCTCAGCAAAGACCCTGCTGTCGCTATCATTGACGTGCAAGGGGTGGGTTACGAGATTCATATCTCCACCCGCACCAGCGACAGTCTGCCACCGCCGGGCGAGAAGGTTGCGCTCCACATTCACACCAGCGTGCGCGAGGATGCCATCACCCTCTACGGCTTCCCGGACAGCAGCGAGAAGCGGCTCTTCCTCCTCCTGAACACGGTCTCTGGCGTAGGGCCAAAGCTGGCTCTCGCCATCCTGTCGGGCTTGGAGCCTGCTGCGCTATGCAGCGCAATTAGCCTAAAGGATAGCAAACGCCTGACCACCCTGCCCGGCGTGGGCAAGAAAACAGCCGAGCGCCTTTGCATGGAGCTGGCTGAGAAGATGCCCGCCTTTGCCGGGGAGATTGGCCCGCTGCCGACCAAAGCCAACGCGCCGCCCCGCGTCGAGGGCTTTGCCCTGCACGATGCGGCCTCAGCCCTGATGAACCTCGGCTATCCGCAGGAAACTGCTTGGCAGGCCCTGCGCACCGTGCAGCAGACTGATCCAGACAAGGCCGCTACCATGACGGTGAGCGAGCTGATCCGTGCCGCACTCAGGAGCTTGGCATAAAGTCCCTTTTTCCCTTGCAGCCTGCAATTTGTTGCAGCGGGAACTCAGTTTTTCCGAAAGCGCATCGAATCTGCATTCAGCACATATACATGCCGTTACTCATCAATGCTTTGAGCTGAAAGTATTGATGTTCATATTGGCTGACGGCATCGGAAAAATCATGCTATAACTCACAACTTGGGTTAGCCTACTATTAACTGGATGCAATAAACAACAAGTTGAATGAAACATAATGATCGAAATCAATCCCGTACCATCCCTTGATGCTGTCGTTCACGTCCCCGGCTCCAAAAGCCTTACGCAACGCGCCTTGATCGCAGCAGCTTTGGCGAAAGGTGAATCCGTCCTTCTTGGCCCGTTAGCCAGTGAGGACACCCACTACACCATGACCGCCCTGCGTCAGATGGGTATTGCCATTGACGACACGAATCCAGCAGCGTGGACAGTGCGCGGCTGCGCTGGCAAGGTACAGACTCCGGCGCAGGATATTTTTCTTGGTAACAACGGCACTGCCACCCGCTTCCTCACCTCGGTGGCGGCCCTTGGCCACGGGCGTTTCCGCATCACCGGCGGCGAGCGCATGGCGCAACGGCCTATTGCCCCGCTGATGCAAGCCCTTCAAGGCTGGCAGGTGCAGATCAGCAGCGAGGCTGGAACCGGCTGCCCGCCTTTGCGCATTGACGCGGATGGCCTTGCTGGAGGTAAGACCGTGCTACCAGAAGGCAAATCCAGTCAGTATCTGTCTTCGCTGCTTTTAGTTGCGCCGTATGCCAAGCAGTTTGCCGAGCTGACCGTGCAGGGCGAAGTGCTGTCAAAGCCTTATGTCGAGATGACCTTGGCAGTTATGGCGGACTTCGGCATCTTGGTCGAAACTGCGCCCTCGCTGGCCGACTTCCGTATTCCGCAGGGATGTTACAAAGGTACGCGCTACTCTGTAGAAGGTGATGCTTCCGGTGCCTCCTATTTCTGGGCAGCAGCAGCGGTCACAGGCGGCAAGGTGACAGTAGCCAATGTGCCAACCCCTTCGTTGCAGGGTGATACCGGCTTGGTGCAACTGCTCGCCCGCATGGGTTGCGAGATCAGCAGGGCGCAAGGCGGCATTACGATACAGGGGCCGCAGCAACTACGGGCGATCGAGGCAGACATGGGCAACATGCCAGATGTCGCCCCGACCTTGGCTGTGGTTGCCGCCTTTGCCCACGGTACCACGGTGATCAGCAACATCGCTCATCTGCGGATTAAAGAATGCGACCGGCTGTCCGTGATGGTCAATGAGCTACGTAAGCTGGGGGTTAAGGCCGAAGAAGAACATGATCGGATGATCATTCACGGGCAGGGCGGTGAAGACCTGCACGGCGCGGATATCGCCACATATGAGGATCACCGTATCGCGATGTGCTTTGCTGTGGCTGGACTGCGGGTTCCCGATGTGCGGATTCACGGTGAAGAATGCGTGGCCAAGTCTTTCCCAGACTTCTGGAAGCGGTGGCAGGTGATGGCTGCCTAGCCGCCTCCGAGGAACCTATGTGTCCACTTCATAGGAGGCTATGAACTTCCGCCGCATCCTCCTGCGAATTTTTTTTCCAACAATCTCCGAACAGATTGCCATCACACCATGCCTGCTCCTGCATATTCCCCCCTCTTCCCCCTTGGCGACGACCTGACCAAATACCGTCTCCTGAGCGGCCCGGCCCGCCACATCAGCGCAGAGCCGTTTGCTGACACGGAAATCCTGAAAATCGCCCCAGAAGCCCTGCGCGTGCTGGCCCGTGCCGCTTTCCGTGAGGTTTCCTTCTTCCTTCGGCCTGAACACAACCGGCAGTGCGCTGCTATCCTCGACGACCCTTCGGCCTCGGACAACGACCGGGCCGTGGCTCTGGCTTTGCTCCGCAACGCTGAGATCAGCGCGCAAGGCGTGCTGCCGCTTTGTCAGGACACGGGCACGGCCATTGTTGTGGCCAAAAAAGGCCAGCAGATATGGACTGGTGGCGATGACACGGCTTGGCTCTCCGCAGGTATCGCAGCCGCTTACGCCGAGGAGAATCTGCGCTATTCGCAGACCGCCGCCCTGAGCATGTTCGAGGAGACGAACACCGGCAACAACCTGCCTGCCCGGATCGAAATCGAGGCCGTACCGGGCAGCGAGTACCGCTTTCTCTTCATGGCCAAGGGCGGCGGCAGCGCGAACAAGACCTTCCTTTACCAAGAGACCAAGGCCGTGCTCAACTCGTCGGCATTGAAACGCTTTCTGACAGAGAAGATGAAGACGCTCGGCACCGCTGCCTGCCCGCCGTATCATCTCGCATTCGTCATTGGCGGAACGAGTGCGGAAGCGACCTTGAAGGTAGTCAAGTTAGCCAGCGCAAAATATCTCGACACGCTGCCGACAGCGGGCAATCAGCACGGCCAAGCCTTCCGCGATCTTGAGCTTGAGCGAGAATTGTTGGAGGAAGCGCGACGCTGCGGCATTGGCGCGCAGTTCGGGGGCAGGCATTTCGCCCATGACGTGCGGGTGATCCGCCTGCCGCGCCACGGGGCTTCCTGTCCAATTGGCTTGGGCGTGTCCTGCGCCGCCGACCGCAACC
This sequence comes from Candidatus Electronema aureum, assembly GCA_004284765.1. GTDB lineage: Bacteria > Desulfobacterota > Desulfobulbia > Desulfobulbales > Desulfobulbaceae > Electronema > Electronema aureum. Next base: position 81,571 of record NQJD01000002.1, on the reverse strand, counting down.
TGAAGGCGAAGATCGACCGCAGCGGCATTTGGATCGAGCAGCTTGACCATGAGCCGGGCAGACTGATTCCGGCTTATCTGCGAGGAAAGAAGGATGAAGGCGCGGTGCGGATTGACCTCAGCCAAGGCATGGTGGCAGTCCTTGCCCAGTTGGACAAGCTGCCGGTTGCGGCCAGAGTGCTGCTCAATGGCCCAGTGATAGTCGGGCGGGACATCGCCCATGCCAAATGGAAGGAGCTGCTTGACCAAGGGCGGCCTTTGCCGGACTACCTGAAGCGGCATCCGGTCTATTGCGCTGGCCCGGCCAAAACTCCGCCGGGCATGGCTTCCGGCTCTTTCGGCCCGACTACGGCAGGCCGCATGGACGACTACGTTGACCTGCTGCAAAAGCAAGGCGGCTCGCTGGTGATGATCGCCAAGGGCAATCGTTCGCCGCAGGTAACGCAGGCGTGCCGGGAGAACGGCGGCTTCTACCTTGGCTCCATCGGCGGGCCTGCCGCGCTGCTGGCGCAGGAGTGCATCCGGCGGGTGGAATGCATCGATTACGCCGAGCTGGGCATGGAGGCGGTCTGGCGGATTGAGGTGGAGGATTTCCCCGCCTTTGTGCTCGTGGACAACAAAGGCAATGATTTTTTCCGGCAGCTCAAGCAGCTCAAATGAGCCGTTGAATTCCAGCAGACTTTCTTGTTAGGATTGCGGGTTTTTCCTGCAACCATCCCTTTATCCGCTTGCCGTAAGATCATGGCAACGCCTCATCATGCCCCAAAAATAGCACCGCTCGACCGCAGCGGCCTCTCCCTCTTCGCCCTTGTTTCGGGTGGTATTTCTTCCATTGTATTATATTAGGACTTACGCAGTTGAAACGAAAGGTTCAACTATTACAGCAAGTTTTCTTTTTACCGCACAAATTGCCAGTTGAATAAAATCAACTAGTTGGCAATCAAACCGCGTAAGTTCTAATAATACTGAATCTTACAATTAATATTATTTATTTTACATTCGTGTAAAACAGAGGGTACGTTAAGAAATCTTGTGATTAACATTAATATTGCGTTAAAAAAAGATTCGGCTTGATGTTCGTTTGATGTGCAGCTGCAATAATACTGATTTTTACGGTTTATTTTATAGCGGTTACGGGTTGAACAAGTGTCAAACATATCCGCCTTGTCAAAAGTTTTGTATGTATAGCAGCGATGCATCAGGATGACATTCATTCTGCTATATTTATTTTAGATTTTTCTTTTATAATTCAAAGCGCAACAAGGAAAGAACATGAAAATAATCCCGCGTGAGATCATCACCCCGTACAGACCAATTCCGCTGAAAGTCCCGGAGGGGCTGAAACCAAACGAGTTTTTCAACAGCAAAGAGAATCTCAATGATCTGGTGCAGAACAACGGCCTGCTGATCAGCCCGGAGAATCTTCTGCTGTATCGCAAGGCGTTGGGGCACAGCAGAGAATTTGACGCATCCATCATTTACAATACCTCAGAATGCATTTTTGATCCTCTTGGACGACCGGTTCGCCGCACGCAGCTACCTGACAATGTCAAAAATGTTTGGAACAGGATGAATCAGATCATCATCTCCTACATGCTTGAGCAGTATCCTGGTCCCAGAAGAGGCATTGATCTTAGCCGGTGAAGCTAGCTTGGATGCGACATGGCCGCTGACATCTCCAGGCGTGCCAAGCATCCGCATGATGCACAATCACTTCATCGTCTTCAGCAAAGAGGAGCTGCGGCAGGCCAAACTGGCTGATCTGAGCAATCCGAATTTGACCGACGGCGGTTAGCACAGCCTCTTTGAATCGCATATTCCGCATGTGTATCGGGAATTTTTTGACAAAGCACTCGATTTAAAAATCCTGAAGGCGACTGACGCAGAATCAGCAAAAATTGCTTTGACCGGGTATCCTTGCGGGCTGCCAAGCTGGGAAATTATCGACGGAGAAGCTGCATTGCATGACATTCGCTTCTGGGGGGAATACGACATGATCCTGAAAGGGTTCCTTGATTTTTACCGAACCTTCTTTGGTCAGGTGTCTGTCAGAAATTCATCCATTCCTGATAATGTTTATTTCCCAGAACAAGTTGAGCAGGTACTGCTGTTCAATAATGATTTTCTCAAGACTGCAAAAAAAGTTCGTGAATGCTGTAGCAAAAATGCGGAATACGCAAATGCTATCCGCTGGCAGCCAGCGTTCAAGCAGCTCATTTACCGCAACGATGCAGGCAAGCTGATTGTCACCATCAGCCAGAATTCTGTCGGCAATGCGATCACGGAGCTGCTGGGCGTGGTGGCGAACCGTGTCGCTGACGCAGCGGCTTATGCAAAATTTGAAGCAAAGCTTATGGAAAGGCTCTTTGAGGTGCGACGACGGCTGATTGAAGCCGATCTCGGCGTGCCGGTCAAAAATCAATACTGGCATGAAGAGCAGACGGCAGCAGTGGCATCATCTGCTGTTTGAAACCTCAACGAGGGAAAAGGTTGAGGTCAAGGAGATTTTCGGTGCGGATTTTTCGGAATAGGACTTACGCAGTTGAAACGAGAAGTTCAACTATTACAGCAAGTTGTCTTTTTGCCGCATAAATCGCCAGTTAAATAAAATCAAAGGGTTGGCAATCGAACTGCATAACTCTCGAACTGCATAACTCCTATTATTAGACCTCTTGCATAACAGCCCCTGCGCACAGCGGCTGCACCAAGCATGTGTGCGATGTAAGGGCGAAAGATTTTTCGCCCTTACTCAAGTTGTGGCTTACGCAAGAGGTCTATTATAGATACGGCAGTCTACAGGAATATGTCGTTCACCGTCAGTCCACAACATCGTGACAAGATTAATGCCTGACACAACCCGTTTATGCTTTCCTGACCAATGCCGAGTCACCAGCTAAATCTTGCGGCTGTAAAATTTATCTAACGTTCAGTCGTCGGGAAAAGCCGGTGGAGATGGCGGGTATAGGCATCATGCGCAGGCCCGTTCTCTTGCTCAGGACTGACCCGCTCCGCTTCTGCGCTGCTGTAAACTCGCTGAGTGCCGATTGAAAAATCGGCATAATCGTAATCACTTACTTTGGATTTATTCATCCTCCTAGGTTAACTGATTTTTACCAACTGCGTAATTCCTATAGAAGTTAAGCAGTTGCATGAAGATTGATAGGCTCAAGCGTATAAATCGGTTTCGTCAAATACGCCCGAACAGCGTCACGGATGATGGCAGTCTTTGCCTCGAACTAAGAAATTCCTTTGACAAAACAATGATATTCAATGCGGAGAAAAGCCCGTATTGCCAGTTCGATGTAATTGCGTTGCGCGTTTTCTGACCGGGCCTGACAGCGTTCAATCCCGCAAAATTGTTTAACTCCGCGATGGTACGTTTCAATCATCCAAGATAATTCAGCATATTTGAGCCGCATGAGATCGCTCATATTGAGGTCACTGCTGGCCCAGTATTCAATGTCAGTATCCGTTCTGACGATCTTGAATACCTTGATCATGCCGTAGCCTTTGAGATGAACAGAACGGCCCGACTGAGAGATATCGACCTGATTAAGCAAGATATTTCCCGTTCTGTTTGGATCAACATGGCGATTATGTTCCAAGCGAGTCAGCCACTGCCAGCCCAACGAACGGATAAGCTTGAGATTCTTCAAGCTGGCGTATCAACTGTCAAAAAGGACAAACTCAGGCTGAAATCCGCGCTGGCGGGCTGTTTGTAGCATGGAGCGGAAGTGATCATTCTTGGTCAGGCCATCTTTTATTTTATTTAGGATAGGAGTTACGCAGTTCCATTGCCAACTTGTTGATTTTATTCAACTGGCGATTTATGCGGCAAAAAGACAACTTGCTGTAATAGTTGAATTTCTCGTTTCAACTGCGTAAGTCCTAAATATATCCAAAAAAATAAACATCAACGGATGGTAACCCACTACCTAAAATTTGGGCTATTTTTTTTTACAGGTGACTGAGACAGAGAAAATCACTGCTGGGGGGTGATTACCAAAAGCAAGAAACAACAACGCTGAACCTGATTTTTTCCGGGTTGGCAAGATGGGCAGCGCAGAGTATATTTTGAACTTTTACTGACAGCTGCCGACAACCCTTCAGAACGATAATTTCACAAAAAATCGGAGTATTTCATGAGCGATTTGAAAAAAATGTACACCACCATCCTCGGTGATTCTTTCCCGATGGAGATGACTCTTTCCTTTGGCGACCAGACCTTGATCTATCGCAAACGGACGTGGGCAATTCCTATGGAAGACGGCACTGTTGACGAACGAGGCCTGCGTTACGGCGAAAACCCGGATCAGGAAGCAGCCTTGTATGAGCTGGTCAATGGCAATTTGCTGCTCGGTGATTGCAAATTTATTGAGCCAGGTAATGCCTTAGTCAGCGGCATCAAGGTAGAGGACATGCTGCAAGTGGGCAAGCATCCAGGCAAGATCAACCTGACAGATGTGGACAATGGCCTGAACATCATTAAATATTTGATGGATAAACCAGCAGCGGTGATCCTCAAGCATAACAACCCCTGTGGTGCAGCCATCGGTGCAACCTTAGCTGATGCCTACAATCGAGCCAACCGCGCTGATCGCATTGCCGCTTTCGGGGGTGCTGTAGTTGTCAATAGACCATTAGACAAAGCCACCGCCGAATTGATGAGTCAGAATTATCTGGAAGTAGTTTGTGCGCCGGAGTTTGAAGAAGGCACCTTGGCGATTCTTGCTAAGGCAAAGAACTTGCGCGTTATTCGTATGGATGGTATTAAACGATTGGCAGACTTTGAGCGATATCGATTTGTTGATTTCAAATCACTCATAGACGGCGGCATCATTGTCCAGCAGTCTGCGGTGAACGCCATTCGCTCTGCTGCTGATTTAAAACCAGCGGTGGCGACGTGGAAGGGTAAAGAATATCTCTGTGAACGTCAACCAACGCAGCAGGAGTTAGACGACATGATCTTCGGCTGGGCTGTAGAACATGGAGTTACGTCTAATTCAGTCATTTATGTGAAAGACGGCTGCACGGTTGGCATTGGCACTGGTGAACAAGATCGAGTCGGCGTGGCAGAAATTGCTGTGCAGAAGGCCTATATCAAATACGCTGATATTACCTGCTTTGATCGCTTCGGCATTCCCTATGCTGATATGGCTCTTGAAGTGGAGCAAGGTAAACGGGCGGCTGCAGATAAGGCAGAGATTGATGCGAAAGTGAAGAACGACCGAGCCGGGCTGCCCGGTTCAGTGATGATCTCAGATGCTTTTTTTCCCTTCCGTGATGCAGCAGATGTAGGTATCCGCGAGGGCATCACCGCTATCTTGCAGGCAGGTGGTTCGATGCGAGATTATGCTTCTATTGAAGCCTGTAACGAAGCCAATCCACAGGCAGCGATGATGTTCACTGGCTGCCGCGCATTTAAGCATTAGATCTCCTGCATCATCCGTTCGCTGGGGTCACGGCACGCCGCCGCGACCCTACGCCCTTAACATCCGTGCTTGAACGTATTTACCCCAGAACAGATTGCAGTTCTGCTCCTGATGCGGTAAACCTGACAGCAGCAGATGAATCTTTGAACGGAGCCTACCCATGACTGACATGTCCCCTGACGAGCGGAACCGGCGCATCAATAAGCTCAAGCGGGCCTTTGCCTACAACCTGTTTTGTCGGCAAGGCGTGACCTCGCGCAGTGCCAGCTTGAACGATTATTATTTAGCCGTCTCCTACACCCTGCGCGACCGGATGCAGCATTTCTTTGTTAATTCGGTTGAAAAGCTGCTGGAGAAAGACCCTAAGATTGTCTGCTACCTGTCAGCGGAATTTCTCACTGGCCCGCATCTGCACAACAATTTAGTTAACCTCGGCCTGTATGAGGATTTTGCCCAAGCAGCAGCCGAAACCGGGCTGAATCTGAAAGAAATCATCAATCACGAGGAAGAGCCAGGCTTAGGCAGTGGCGGTTTGGGTAGGTTAGCGGTCTGCTATCTTGATTCGCTCTCCTCGCTCCAGATTCCAGCTATTGGTTACGGCATTCGTTACGAATACGGTATGTTCAACCAAAAGATCGTTAACGGTTGGCAGAAGGAGTTCAGCGACCGCTGGCTGCATCAGGGCAATCCTTGGGAAATCAAGAAACCGGTCATGGCTTGCGAAGTCAGCTTTGGTGGACGCACGGAAATCTATCACACTGAGAAGGGCATCCGGCGGATTCGCTGGCGGCCGACGCGAGTGATCATGGGCGTACCCTATGACACCCCCATTCCCGGCTATAAAGTCAATACGGTCAACTATCTGCGTCTTTGGAGCACAGAGTCACATACCTCCTTTGATTTCAGCGAATTCAATACCGGCGATTATTACAGCGCAGTGGCGGACAAGCTCAAGGCCGAGGCGATCACCAAGATACTGTATCCCAGCGATGAGCAAATCGAGGGTAAACAGCTACGGCTCCAGCAGCAGTTTTTCTTAGTTTCCTGCTCGCTCCAAGACATGATTCGCCTGCATCTGTCCCGGCATAGCAGCTTGCACAATTTTTATGAGCATTTTCAGGGCCAGCTCAACGACACCCACCCGGCAGTGGCAGTGCCGGAGCTGATGCGCCTGCTGGTTGATATCCATCTCTATGATTGGGATGAGGCGTGGAAAATCACCCGCAAGACCCTCTGCTACACCAACCACACTCTGCTGCCAGAGGCGATGGAGAAATGGCCGTTAGATTTGTTCGGCAGCCTCTTGCCTCGGCATTTGGAGATTATCTACGAGCTGAATCGCTGTTTCCTCGACGAAGTACGGATCAAATATCCCGGTGATGACGGAAGGTTGCAGCGCATGTCGGTGATTGACGAGACCGGGCCGCGCTATGTGCGGATGGTTAATCTGGCCTGCATGGGCGCGAAAGTCATCAACGGAGTGGCGGCCTTGCACACTAATTTGCTGCGCAAGCACACCTTGGCCGACTGGGACGCGATGTATCCAGGAAAAATTCGCAATGTCACCAACGGCGTGACTCCCCGCCGCTGGATTGCCGTCAGCAATCCGCGCCTGACCCAGCTGATTACTGAGGCTATTGGCGAAAAATGGCTGACCAATTTGGAGGAACTGCGGCGATTAGAACCATTAGCCGATGATGCGGCGTTTCAAGAGGCATGGCGCAAAGTCAAGGAAGAGAATAAGCGCGATTTTGCCGAGCTGATGGAGTGCCGTGATAACATTTGCGTTGATCCCTCAGTTATGTTTGACGTGCAGGTTAAACGCATTCACGAATACAAGCGGCAGCATCTAAACATTCTCCACATTATCACCCTCTACAGTCGGATTAAAGCCAATCCAAGCCTGCGCATCACGCCTCGGCTCTTTGTTTTTGGTGGTAAGGCTGCACCCGGCTATTTCATGGCCAAGCGAATCATTAAACTGATCAACTCGGTCGCTCAAGTGATCAACAACGACCCAGCGGTACGCGACCAGATCAAGATTTTCTTCATTCCTAACTACAGCGTTAAAATTGGCCATATAGTCTATCCAATGGCGAATCTCTCCGAGCAGATTTCTCAGGCAGGTATGGAAGCCTCTGGTACTGGCAACATGAAATTTTCCATGAACGGTGCTTTGACCATCGGCACCTTGGACGGAGCAAATGTGGAAATCCGGCAGGAGGTTGGCCAAGAAAACTTCTTCCTTTTCGGCTTGACCGTGGAACAAATTATGGAACTACGGCAGAAAGGCTATCGACCGATGGACTATTATCAAAACAACGAAAGCCTGCGGGCGGCGATTGAGTTGATTCGCTGTGGCCATTTCAGCTCCGGCGACCGCGAACTGTTCAAGTCGATCGTTGATTCGCTGCTTTATGATGATCGTTACATGCTTTTGGCCGATTATCAGGATTACATTGACTGCCAAGACCGAGTGAGCAGGCTGTTTGAGGACAAAAAAAGCTGGACCAGAATGTCGATTCTCAATACCGCCCGGATGGGCAAGTTCTCCTCCGACCGCTCTATTTTGGAGTACAGCCGCAAGGTTTGGGACGTGCAGCCCTGCCCGGTCGAGTTGAAATGGCAGGAACTGCCAGAAGATGGAATTCTTTTTCACTCGAAAGACAGCGGAGAACAAGCATGATCTCCGACAACACGTCCTGCAATGTCAACGTGGAAAGAACACCCTGCGACTTCACCATCTTTGGGGTGTTGGGTGATTTATCGCAGCGCAATTTGCTGCCCTCACTCTATCAGCTTGAAAAGGCAACTCTGCTTCACCCAGAGACCCGCGTCATCGGCGTGGCCCGCCACGAACTGAGCCAAGAGGCTTTTCTGACGGAAGTGCGGACTAAGCTCCAGACCTTTGTTCATGAGGAAGTAGAGGCGGTAATCACGGAACGGCTGCTGGCCCGGATGCGCTACGTGCTGATCAATCTCGATGCACCGGAGGAGTACAAACGCTTGGCAGGCGCGGTGAATCCGCAGCAGCGGGTCTTTGTCAGCTATTTCTCTGTGGCTCCGTCGCTCTTCGGCCCGATCTGCACTGGGTTAGAACATGCCGGGTTAGTCACGCCGAACACAAGGGTGGTGCTGGAGAAGCCCATCGGTCGTAACTTGGCTTCGTCCATTGAGATAAACGACCTTGTTGCCAAGGTATTCAACGAGAAGCAAGTTTACCGCATCGACCATTACTTAGGCAAAGAAACGGTCATGAATCTGCTTGCCCTGCGCTTTGCCAACTCGATCTTCACCACTAATTGGGATCATAACACCATTGATCATGTCCAGATCACGGTGGCGGAAGAGGTGGGGATTGGCAGCCGTTGGGGTTATTTTGATCAGGCGGGCCAGCTGCGTGACATGGTGCAGAATCACCTTATGCAAATCTTGACTCTCGTGGCGATGGAGCCACCAGTCAATCTGCATGACGACAGCCTGCGCAACGAGAAGCTCAAGGTGCTGAAGGCACTGCGGCCCATCACCGCGAAAAATATCGACAAGCGGGTGGTGCGTGGCCAATACGGGCCGGGCTTCATCAAGGGCAAACCAGTACCCAGCTATCTGGATGAAAAGGGCGGGAATATCACCTCAACCACGGAAACCTTTGTCGCCATCCGAGTTGATATCGACAACTGGCGTTGGGCTGGAGTACCGTTCTATCTCCGCACTGGCAAGGCGATGGCGTGCAAGCGTTCGGAAGTGGTGATCAACTACAAGCCCCTACCGCACAACATCTTTTACGACTCTTACCGCAGCCTGCCTGCCAACAAGCTGATCATCCGCCTTCAGCCTGATGAGGGTGTGGAAATCGAAATGCTCAACAAAGTGCCGGGCATCAGCGACTGCCTGCGTCTCCAGCGCACCATGCTGGACTTGAGCTTTTCCGAAGCCTTCAGCAAGGAGCGGATTGCCGGGGCTTACGAGCGGCTGATTCTGGAGGTCATGCAGGGCAATCAGGCTCTCTTCATTCACCGTGACGAGGTGGAAAGCTCTTGGCTGTGGATTGACTCGATTCAGGACGCTTGGGCCAAGGCGAATGAGCCACCTAAGCCCTATCCGGCGGGTAGTTGGGGGCCGGTGGCTTCAGTGGCTCTGCTGGCGCGAGATGAACGAGAGTGGGAGGAGTGAACAAAGCTCGGTGGTGGTTGATCACATCGTGTACATGCTCTTATCACCGATGTCAAAATGGAGCGGCATTCTCCATTTAGCCCACGCAAGCCACAGGTAGAGCAGGGCTGCAACAGCAAGAAATGTTCCCTCCGCCGCAGCAAGTCCCGACCAGCGCAGCAACACCGCCCCGGCCAGCAGCAGCGGCATCAGCTGTAGGCCGGGAATGCGGAAGCAGAAATATTCCTTCACCGCAAACATTCCCGCGCCTGCATAAAAGAAGGCCAAGCTGAAAACCGAGAGCTGCTTGGCTATTTCTGGCGACTGCACCGGCAGAGTAAAGGCCAGCACGATTAGGCCGAGCCAGCTCATCAGCGGGAAAAACCAACGAAATCTGGGATCATACAAATGAATATTGGCACTGGCAATGGCTGCCCCAGCAGCTGTGAGCGGTAGGTGCCATCGACCCAGAATGCTTACGCCGGAAAGCAATTCCGCAGCTTCTAAGGCCGAACTGAGAGCAAAAAGGGATAATCCGCTGCGGTAAAGGACTACCGTCAGGCGGTCTAATGATGCCATTTCTGGGGTATGTTCAGGATTTGCCATGATGTTCCAACGAGCAGAGGGAAAAAAGAATGTGTTCGGAAAAATCTGCAATCCTAACAAGAAAGCACACCTGAAGTCAACACGTTTCATCTCTGTTCCGTTTTCCCTTGAGCTGTCTAAAAATTAAGCAATACCTTGAGATAATGAATATGTCAGCAAAGATTCAGATCATTGGCGGCGGACTGGCAGGCTGTGAAGCAGCTTGGCAAGCAGCACAGCGCGGCTGCTCGGTTGAATTATACGAGATGAAGCCGAACAAATTCAGCCCAGCGCACGAGTTAGAGCTGCTGGGAGAGCTGGTTTGCTCTAACTCCTTGCGTTCAAACGCGCCTGACTCAGCCGTGGGGCTGCTCAAGGAAGAAATGCGGCAGTTAGACTCGTTGATCATACGAGCAGCTGAAGCAACGGCTGTACCGGCAGGTTCGGCTTTGGCCGTTGATCGCCAGCAGTTTGCCGCTTACATTTCCCACGTGATGGCAGAGCATCCCCGTATCGCAGTCATCCGACAAGAAATTACTACACTGCCGCAGACAGACACGCCAGTGATTCTCGCCACTGGGCCACTTACTTCTGAGGCGATGACCGCCAGTTTGATCGAACTCACCGGGGAAAAGCATCTCGCCTTTTATGATGCCATCGCCCCGATTGTAGCGGCGGATTCGCTCAATAGGGAAATAATCTACCGTAAATCGCGCTGGGATGATGACACACCGGGAGATTATCTCAATTGTCCGATGAACGAAGAGCAATACACTCATTTCATCGATTTGCTATCGACGGCAGAAACCGTGCCGCTGAAGGCTTTTGAAGAACCGAAATATTTTGAAGGTTGCTTACCGATTGAGGTGATGTGTAGTCGAGGCAAAGATACCCTGCGTTTTGGGCCGATGAAGCCGGTTGGCCTTGCTCATCCAGAAACCGGCAAAGAAGCTCATGCGGTGGTGCAGCTCCGGGCTGAGAATCGCGATGAGACCGCGTATAATTTAGTCGGCTTTCAAACCAAGCTAACCTATGCCGAGCAGAAACGGGTCTTTCGTAGCATTCCTGGTTTAGAGCAAGCAGAGTTTGTTCGCCTTGGTTCTATCCATCGTAATACCTTCATCTGTGCCCCGGCGTTGTTAGACAATTCCCTACAAATGAAGAAGCGGCCCGGCCTGTTTCTTGCTGGACAGCTTTCTGGAGTGGAAGGTTATGTGGAATCAGCGGCAATGGGGCTGCTTGCAGGCATCAATGCGGCACGATTGGCTATGGGGCAGGCAATGGCTGTGCCACCGCCCGGAACTGCTCTTGGTGCGTTGATTCGTCATCTGACCGAAACCGACCCAGCCCATTTCCAACCCTCGAATGTCAATTTCGGCCTCTTCCCGCCTTTACCCAAGAAGATGCGGAAGCGGAATCGAGGCGAATACCGCGCGGAAGTAGCCTTAGGTTTGCTGAAAGAATGGAGGGAGAATGTACATTGTGCAGCGGATCAGATATGCTGATTGCTCAGAACTGCTTCCTCAGTTCTGAAAGAAATTGCTGTACATTTCCCCGTAGCCTCTTTAATATGGGTCATATCCTCAGCTCACTCCTTGATCATGCCCGACTCTCAAAAAACATCTAAAAGCCATCTCCGTAAAGCCTTGGGTTGGTCTTTGGCCGGTCTTGTCGCTGCTTGGCAAGAGATTGCCTTCCGACAGGAAATCTATTCGTTTTGCGTCCTCATCCCCCTTGCCTTTGTCCTCGGTCAGAGTGGGGTAGAGCGAGCCATGCTAATAGGCAGCCTGCTACTGATTCTCATCGTGGAAGTACTCAACACGGCAGTAGAAGCGGCCATTGACCGCATTAGCTTGGAGCATCACTCCCTCTCAGGCAAAGCCAAGGACTTAGCTTCAGCGGCGGTGTTTATCGCCATGATCAACGCTGCTGTTGTCTGGCTGCTGATTGTACTCGACTGACTAAGTACAATCCCATCAGCGTGACTTTTTATAGAAAACAACAAGATCAGGCTCTATTCTGGTAAGAACAGGGTAAAGCATCGGCCTGTGGTTACATGTACCTTCAGAGGAAATGAAGACCTATTAGGTTTTTCTTAATCTAATAGGAACTCCTAAGCTCATACCTTGGTAAAACCTATGCGGGTGCCTTGGCAGGGGCGTTTAGCACTAAAGGCTGGAAGAATTTTCCTTGACGGAGCGAGGACATAATTTTTTGATCAGAGAAGCGGTATCTGTATGGCAGTGTCAGTTGCTGGATATTGTTATAGATAGTTGAATGATAGCTAAGGGCAATATTGAAAAACAAACCAATTGAGAGACAGACGAACAATGGAAGACTTGTATAAAAAACATTTTGGTATAGAGAAATTCAAAGAATTTGATATTACTGAAACCGCAGCATCCATAAGTCATCGCTTGCTGGCAGAAATTGAGACGACAAAACATCTTGGTTCAGCAATAGATACGGAGAAACTTACTGGAAGAAGTGCATCCCTTGCTGAAATAGAAGCAGCATCTATAGATCGTAGCTGGTTAGCAGACGCTAAGGCAGTAAAACATCTTTGTTCAGGTTCAGCAATGGATATAGATAAACTTACTGGAAGAAGTGCATCCCTTGCTGAAATAGAAGCAGCATCTATAGATCGTAGCTGGTTAGCAGACGCTAAGGCAGCAAAATGTATCAGTTTAAAAATAGATGCTGTAAATTCTGCTTTATACTCACACGTTGATAGTATCTCAAAAATATCCCTTTTTGCTCAGGAACGTATAGATTCAGCTCAATTCTTTTTAAGAGAAAATTCCATTTACAACACCAATGAGATGATGAAGGCTGTTAAATCTCTTGGCGTTTTAACTGAAAATTATAATTCATTTGTCAGGTCATTCGATTCAAACGAGATTAGAATTACAAATTTTCCGCCATTTGTTTCAAGATTACCATCTATTGAGTTGCTGACAAGTTCACGTTTGCTGGAAACAATTTCAAGGGATGGCAATGAAGATGCTGACGACCAAACAGAACCTATTGAATCTGAAATAACAGAAGATATTGAATGCTCTCTTGAAGAATTGCTTGACTGGTTTCATCCACAAATTCGGCAGCTTTTGCATGGTGCCAAAAAAGCGTTGACATCAGGCAACCCTGATAAAAATAGGCATGTTGTCGTTTCTCTCAGGGAAATGATTACACATATCTTACATGGCATAGCTCCAGATGATAAAGTTCACGAATGGACAAAAGAACCTTCACATTATGATAAAGGCCGTCCAACTCGTAAGGCTCGCATGTTATATGTTTGCAGAAATATAAATCACGGCAAATTCGCAGAATTTTTAAACGAAGACGTAAATTCGCATGTCAAATTTATTGGTTTCTTTCAGTCTGGCACCCATTCCATTGATATAAAAATTACAAATTCGCAGCTTAAAGCTTTAATTGTTAGAACTGAAGCACTGGCAAGGTTTCTATTGGTTACGGCGAGAAATACAAGATAGCCCAGCTAAACTGCCACTTCGCCGGAAAGTGATCAAAGAGAATCCCATGAGCAGCACAAGCCTCTACGAAATAGACAGTTACGCTTGGGCCATGCGCAATGCCCGACTTCTCCGTGAACGATGCGCTGATGAGCTTGATTTTGAACATTTGGCGGATGAAATTGAGAGCATGGGCGCACGGGAAAAAAGAGAATTGCAAAGCAGGTTGGAGGTATTGATAGCGCATCTGCTCAAGCTGAATTATCTCAATGTATTACTGGCACAGAATGAACGCGGCTGGAAACTCACTGTGCGAGAACAACGCAGAAGAATTGCAGAGTGTTTAAGTGACAGCCCCAGTCTGCAAGCGCATCTGGCTGCCTGCGCTGAACGGGCCTACAGCTATGCAGTTGACAGCATCGTCAGGCAAATCGGTGTGGATGAATCAATATTGCCAGACAGTTGTCCTTACACGTTAGAACAAATCCTCGACAACACGTTTTATCCCTGAAGCGGGGTTCTATCCCACCTGCGGGGCTATTCCCCCAAAACGCCGCTTCCCACCAATCCCCTTGTCTTTTTGTTCTTTCTGCTGTACAGTCTGCCTTTTTTGCACCAATGCTGGGCGCAACGCTGCGCCCCTTTTCATTTTCTCACAGGAGCTGCAGAGCAGTAATGGATCAGAGCAAAATCAGAAACGTGGCCATCATTGCCCACGTTGACCATGGCAAAACCACCCTTGTTGACAAGCTATTTCACCAGAGCGGCATGTTCCGCGACAATCAGCAGGTCGCCGAGCGGATGATGGATTCGATGGACCTGGAGCGGGAGCGCGGTATTACTATCGCCGCGAAGAACGGCTCTTACATTTATAAAGATTACAAAATAAATATCATTGATACGCCCGGCCATGCGGATTTCGGTGGCCAAGTAGAGCGCGTCCTGCGCATGGCAGACGGCGTAGTGCTGCTCGTTGATGCCCAAGAAGGCCCGATGCCGCAGACTTTCTTTGTTGTTAAGAAGGCACTTGCTGCCAATCTACCCATTCTTGTGCTGATCAATAAGATCGATAAAGAGGCCGCTCGCTGCGAGTGGGCCGTGGATGAGGTGTTCGACCTCTTGGTTCGCTTAGAAGCACCGGACAGCACTCTTGATTTCCCGGTGGTCTATGGTTCTGCCAAGCAAGCCTGCATGGTCGCTGATTACAAAGAGCCGCTCGTGCCGGGTCAAGGCATGGACCTGATCTCTGAGATGATCATCAAGCATGTGCCGCCGCCTTCTGGTGATCCCAAGGCTCCGCTTCAGCTCCAAATTAACACCATTGACTACTCGCTCTATCTTGGCAGGTTGGGTATCGGGCGGTTGATGAACGGCACCCTTCGCCTGAATGACAATATTGCCGTAGCCCGTCGTGATGGTTCGATCAAGCCGGTGCGCATCAGTAAGATATTTGCCTTTGCAGGCAGCGAGAAAGTACCAGTCGAAAGCGCAGGCACTGGCGATATCGTTGCCATAGCAGGCATGGATGATGTTACCGTCGGCGTGACCTTCACTGATCCTGATAACCCCAAGCCGCTGCCGCTGATTGAGATTGATCCACCGACCATCTCGATGCACTTCATTCCTAACGACTCACCGTTTGCTGGGCAGGACGGCAAGTTTGTCACTTCACGGCATATTGAGGAACGTCTGAACCGGGAAACCTTGGCGGACGTGGCCTTGCATACTGAACCGCTTACCGAAGGGGTTGGCTTCCGGGTTTCAGGCCGTGGCGAGCTGCATCTGTCGATCTTAATAGAAAAGATGCGGCGTGAAGGCTACGAGTTTCAAGTCACCCGTCCCCATGTCATCATGCGTCAGGAGGGTGGTAAGACCTTAGAACCTTACGAAGCCCTGACCGTAGATGTGGATGAGAAATACCAAGGCGCGGTGATTGAGAAGCTTGGGCGGCTGAAAGGTGTAATGAGCGACATGAAAGTGCATAACGGTATGTCACGGATGATCTTTAAAGTACCCACTCGTGGCTTGCTCGGCTACCGTTCCCAGTTTATGACTGACACCCGTGGTATGGGCGTGATGAACTACGTCTTTGCTGAATGGGGACCGCACGCTGGCGAGATTCAGAACCGCCAGAACGGCGTACTGCTCGTCAAGGAGAACTGCGTCAGCGTGGCCTATGCTCTGTTCAATCTCCAGGAGCGCGGCACCTTTTTCATTGGTGCGGGCGAGCCGTTGTACGTTGGTCAAATCATCGGCGAGAACAGCCGAGGCGAAGACATGGTAGTCAACCCAGCTAAAGGCAAGAAGTTGACCAACATGCGGGCATCTGGTACGGATGAGGCAGTGATCCTTACCCCGCCGCGCCAGATGAGCTTGGAAGACTGCATCGCCTATATTAACGACGACGAGCTAGTCGAGATCACACCCAAGGTCATTCGGCTGCGCAAGCAGAGCAACGTGCGGATTAAGGGCTGAACTGCGCAAACAGGAAAGAACCCTGACATCTTCTTGCATGTTTCTGCAAACAGATGCCGGGGTTTGCTTTATTCTTTGTTGACAGAGGCAGGCACGGTGCTTATGCTGGCTAAGTTGCAACAAATGGGATGCACCCTGCCAGCTCTCAATCCGCCGCATCTGCATCGCGACCATCCCCGCAGCAGCGATCACATCATATCTAACTACGATGCTCGGAGCGTTCATGCCCGCCGCGTCTGTCATCATCATGATGTTCATAACGTTCATGTCGTTCACCGTGATCATCATCCCAGTGCCGAACACAGCCAGTTCCGGTCAATGCTGCCGCAAACACTGCGCCCCAGGTCAACGCCATAATAACTTTCTTCATGATGTTCCTCCTGTTTTAGTTGATGTGTTCATGCACGATGCGTGCTGATTACCTTTATACAATAACAGAAGAAAGATGAATAGATGATGAATAAGCGTCAGTCTTTTATTTGACAGAGCCGCAGGCTGGCTTGTAGCATTGCTGCGCTGCTCATTACGCCTGCTCCTTGCCAGGCGCGATGGTTGCCTTGCCAGGCGCGATGGTTGCCTTGCCGCTCAGTTGGACATTTTGAATGTGAATGCTTTGACTTCAGCGATGAACTGGCTGACACTGCCCTGATACAGCCAGATCAGGCCGCAGATGCCGTACAGGGGCAGCGAGGTGATAAAGTTGTCATACCGCATCAGCTCCAGAACCTCAGGAGCCTTGAAACGCCAATACAGCCAATAGACACCGTCCACTGTAAACCAAGTGTAGAACAGCATCAAAGGGAATTTCCTCCACTTGCGCTGGAGAACGACTCTCATGCTCCACGGGGCGGTCAAGTAGGTGAGGAACGGCATGATGAGGCTGATGGGAACATCCCAGTCAGGGGCGAGGTCAGCCAGCGCGCCAGCAATCATCAACGACACGCCAGCCAGCAGCGTGAGCAGTTTCCACGGTCTTGTGTATTCAATCAGGAGTGAACGCGAACGCATCAGGCTCCTCTCTGCTCAGGAGATGTGCAGGTCATGCTTCAGTGTGGGCAAACGATAAAACCGTTTGCCCAACCTGCTCAATGTGTTAGGTGTCACTCGCTGCTGCCGCAGCGAGGATTGGTGCAACTTGTCCCCAGATAGCTTCAGTGCGCTTCTCGATCTCGGTTGCGGTTGCAAGGGTTGGTTGAAGTGATCCCTCCTCGAACTGTGCTTGCAGTGAGTAGGCCATCTGCTCCAACGGACTCTCTCTGTATCCGAACTGAACCAGTCCGATCGCGTATGCTAGGAGGAAGTTGTCAGCATCGAGTTGATTCCATTGCACAACATGGACCAATTCATGAAAGTGCAGGCTCTCGGATTCGGATGGCTGGCCAACTTTGAGGAAAATCGTGTCTTGAAACGTAACGCCCCCAACCCATGTTTGCTCAAGTACGGAGTGCTCAAATGCAGCGAACTCAGGGAGACCAAATCTGCTGAGAGGCGGGAAGGGCACACGTTCCACTGTCACAACTTTCGTCTGTTCAAGCAGCTCTTGATGGAAGAAGGCTGGCAGCCGCTTGAAATCCAACGAGCTGATTGCGCGAGCCTGCGACGCATGATCCTGCACAAAGAGGTCGATCCATTCACGCACCATCGGGAGAGCTGCTCTTAATCGTCGAATAATCTCGGTGTCCATTTTGATCCTCGTGTGCCTAACAAGAAATCTTGCGGCGTAAGTATGATGGTATATAGAAAAACTGCAACATTCTCTACTCACCAGTTTATTGGAACATATCTTCCCCTGTCAATAGAAAAATTATAGCAAAGCGGCCCGTCGTTTTCTGCCCTCCCCGCTGCTCCCCAAAAAACCACCCTCGTGCTTTCTGAAAAACCATTCACTATGCCGTAGGACGACATAGCACTATGTTTTTTCCGAGCACGAGCATGGTTTCGGTACGACATAGTGCATGGTTTTCCAATGAGCACACACTATGTTTTTTCTGAGCACGAGCGTGCTTTTTCCCGGCCATTCATTATGCGGCGGCAGGAGAAAACTGTTGACAGGGAAACAAACTCGCCGTATCTTGCGCAGAAATAAGGTTCATGCAGTCATCTCAATCATTTGAAGATCAGGAGACAGGCTATGACAACGATTCAATGGCAGCCCGCAGTCAACGCGCTCACCACTCCCAGCTCGTACAAGATGGTCTTCCTACCGAGAAATGTGGTGGACACCCAAGAGCTGGCCGCCCGCATGGCCACCGAGCTGCCTAACTACAGCGCGGAGGAGCTGCGCACCATCCTCGCCACGCGCAACAAGGTTGTCCGCCAGAGCCTGATCAACGGCGAGCAGGTGACTGAGGAGAACAATTTCACCTACTCCCTCTCCTTCACCGCCCGGCTGAACAGCGCGGACGACGCGCCGCCGCCTGTTGACCAATGCCTGCAAGTGCGCGTCCATGCCTCGCCGCCCTTTGTCGCCGAAGTGCGTCATGCGGCCCAGCTCGAACGCTTGTCGCGGGACAAGAAACTGCCGCTGATCAACACGGCTGAGGACACGCTGCTCAAGCTGCCTGATGTGCTCAACCCGGACGGCGTGCTTCAGCTCACCGGCGAAGACCTTGCCTTTGACCCGGAGCTGGGCGGCGGCGAATGCGTGATCGAAGGCACGGCGGGCGGTCGCGCCGTGCAGACCCGCCTGAACCTCGTCTCCAACAGTGCCATCATGCTCATGCCGGAGATTCCGGCGCAGGCGCATCCGTGGAACAACGAGTACACTATTGCTGTCACCACCCGCTACACCAAGCACGGCACGCCGCGCACCGGCATCTATGAGCGGATGCTGCGCACGCCGCTGACTCTGAGCAATTTCGGCCATCCGCATCCGCCGGAGACCGGCATTCTCACCGGCAGCGCAGCCAGTGCCTATGTCAACGCGACCGGCGGCTCGGCAACTGAGGACACGAGGCTGCGCATCCAAGTTGTTGCGGATATCCAAGGGGAACGGCTGCTGTTCTCGCTGCTGGACATGAAGGAGGGCGGCGCGGCAGGCGCAGAGGTGAGCGTGACGCAGAACGGCGAACACAGCTTGCCCGGCTTCAGCGGCTCGGCCCTGAGTTCTTTGGCAATCCGGGTGAACAACTATGCCGGGCTGTGGGAGATGGTGCGAAATGACTACGGCGGCAGGCTGGTGGATGTGCTGGAGGTGAAGGAGGGGTAACCATACAAGATATAATGATTGACTTTTGAAGGATTCTTTGTTAGCCTTTTGTAAATATGCTGAAGCGTTATTTTATTTCTTCAACCAAAAAGGAGGCTGAAACATGTCTGACAATTTCAAAAGTGCCCATGATCAAGCTACAGTTTCTGTCGGAGCAGCACTGGCACCCTCTTCCAAACCGCTTGTAGGCACATGGATTAACTGCGACAAGCAAACTGGAGGGATCGTCAAAATCGAGATCGCTGTGGACGGAAAAGGGCTTGTCGTCCATGCCTACGGTGCGTGCCATCCAGATCCGTGTGACTGGGGGGCCGTGTCTGGACACAGCTACTCAAGCAGTGTTTCTTCTCTGGATGCTGTGGCGTTCACCGCTGTTTTTGATGCCGGTTTTTCAGAACGCCTGCTAACAGGCCATTTGGAGAATGGCTGCTTGATTGCGGAAAGTTATACTAACTTTAAAGACGGCGGCGGGCGCTATGATTATTACGTCAAAGAATGCCTCTGTAGATGCGCTTGAATTGTGCTTAATAACAACATCCCGTTCTGACTTCCAGAAGCGGCATGTCCGCAGGCCGCCTTGTTCACTGTAGAGCGGTCTCAATGCCGCTAAGGCGGCAGGCTGCTGGAGGTGAAGACAGCATGAGGTGAACCGGTAGCTTGCACAAAGTAGGGTTACAACGTACCGTGACCCTACTTATCCTCGGTTGTTAATGCTTGCTCGATATCATCAAGGATATCATTAATATTCTCAATACCAACAGACAAACGGATCATAGATTCACTCAGGCCAGTAGCAGCTAACTGCTCGGTGGAAAGCTGGGAATGGGTGGTGCTGGCTGGATGAATGGCTAATGATTTCGCATCGCCTACATTAGCGAGGTGAGAGATAAGCCGCAGACTGTCGATGAATCGCCTCCCTGCCTCTCGCCCGCCTCGGATGCCAAAGGCAACCATCCCCCCAAAACCGTTCTTCAAATACGTGCGGGCTACGCTGTTCTCCTCGCCCAATAATCCCGGATAGCGTACCCATTCTACCTGAGGATGCGTTTGCAGAAACGTTGCCGTTGCCAGCGCATTGCTGCAATGTCGCTCCATGCGCAAAGAAAGCGTTTCAATCCCTTGGAGGAAGAAAGCGCAATTGTCTGGGCTAATGCAGGCACCAAGATTGCGTAAAGGAACTAATCGCATTCGCAGGGCAAAGGCGATCTTATTCATTGCATCGAGGTCATGGGCAAACCGTAAGCCATGATAGCTGGGGTCAGGCTGATTATAAAGGCTGAATTTAGGATCAGTCCAATCAAAGGTTCCGCCATCAACCACGATACCACCGATAGCAAGGCCATGACCACCCATCCATTTTGTCAGTGAATGAATTACTACATCTGCACCGTAGTTAAAGGGACGCAGCAGACAAGGCGGAGTAAAGGTAGAATCAACAATCAAGGGCAGATGGTGATGATGAGCAACTGCTGCCACCGCCTCGATGTCGGTCATTTCTAAGCGCGGGTTGCCAATGGTCTCGCAGAAGATGGCCTTGGTGTTCTCCGTGATTGCTTGGCTAAAGTTTGCTGGGTCTTTAGGATCAACCAAGCGTACCTTGATGCCCAATTGAGGTAGAATGGCAACAAATTGGGTGAACGTACCACCGTACAGATTATTGGCAGCCACCACCTCATCACCTGCTTCACAGATATTGATGATGGAATAGAAGATTGCTGATGTACCGGAAGCTAATGCCAAGGCTGCTGCCCCACCTTCAATGGCAGCTACTCGTTTCTCCAGCACATCTTGGGTTGGATTCATGATCCGGGTGTAGATGTTCCCCATCTCCTTGAGTCCGAAGAGATCAGCAGCGTGCTGGCTGTTTTTGAACAGATAAGAGCTTGTCCGATAGACTGGCACTGCCCTCGAAAGGGTCTCTTGATCCACCGTGTGTCCAGCGTGCAGGGCGAGGGTTTCAAACCGGTGCTGATTCATGGTTATTTCCTTTTGTGCTGGTAGGTTCTCGATGAATTAAACTCCTGCTAACCATACTACACCCTGCCTTGCTTGCCAACCGGGAAAAATCAGGCTATGCTGTTCAACGTACAATTGAAATCCAACCTGAGGAGGGTAAGATATGCGAGCTGTGGTACAGCGGGTCAGTTCTGCCAGCGTGACAGTGGCAGGCCGTCAAACCGGTGCTATTGACGCGGGCTTACTGGTGCTCCTAGGTGTGCATGGTGTTGATGAGCAAAAGGACATTACGTGGCTGGCGGACAAAGTTATCAACCTACGCATCTTTGACGATGAGGCTGGCCTGATGAATCGCTCTTTGCTTGAAACTGGCGGCGGAATGCTGATCGTCTCCCAGTTCACCCTGCTTGGCGATTGCCGCAAAGGTCGCCGCCCGTCTTGGTCGGAAGCTGCACCGCCAGAGCGGGCCAAACAGCTCTATCTTGATTTCATCGCAGCCATCAAGGACTACGGCATCACGACTGCCAGCGGCGAGTTTCAGGCGATGATGGAAGTCAGCTTGATCAATTCTGGGCCAGTGACTATTCTTCTTGATTCGCAGAAGAGATTTTGATACGCGCTTAAGGCGTAGTGGCTAAATTTGGAGCTATATTTTCATTGTAATGAGGTGTGAATTCAACTTGTAAGTGCAACTTTTGTCTGGTTGTAAGAAAAGTGAGTTGTGGTAGTATAATGGCTCATTTTTTACCGGCAAGCAAGAGGAGCACGGATGAAAAACTACACACAACTCACCGAAGCAGAACGTAATCAAATTTACGCGTTAAAGCAAGCAGGGCATCAGAAATCAGCGATAGCCTTGCAGCTTGGCCGACACAGATCAACTATCGATCGAGAATTGCAGCGTAATAGCGGTGAACGCGGCTATCGGCCCAAGCAGGCACAACAACTGTCTGGTCAACGCCGCCAAGAAAAGGCCAAATCGAGACTTTCCAAAGAAATATGGCATATTGTCAATGATCTTCTCTGCTAAGATTGGAGTCCTGAACAAATCAGCGGCTAGCTCTCCGCAACCAAAAATCTTCAGATCAGTCATGAACGAATCTATCAACATATTGCCCATGATAAGCAGCACAGAGAAACCCTGTATCTCCATCTACGTTGCCGAAAGAAAAGAAAAAAACGTTATGGCAGCACTGACCGACGGGGCACGATTAAAAACCGGGTCTCGATAGATCATCACCCCAGCATCGTTGAAGAACGTTCTCGGATTGGTGATTGGGAGGTGGATACGGTGATCGGTCGTCGGGGAGGAGCTGTTCTTGTCACCTTGGCAAAACGGAAGACACGCCTCACCATCATCGCTCTTGCCCCGGATAAACGGGCAGATAGCGTCAAGCAGGCACTTGTCCAAGCCCTTCTTCCCTACCAAGACCAAGTTCATACCCTAACCTGCGATAACGGCAAGGAATTTGCCTTGCATCAGGAGTTCGCAAGCACTCTTCAGGCAGACTGCTTCTTCGCGCATCCGTATCAGGCTTGGCAACGCGCGGCTCAACGAAAATACGAACGGACTTATACGGCAATACCTCCCAAAAGGAGCGAGCTTTGACACGCTGGACACGCAGGATGTTAAAGCTATTATGGAAAAGCTCAACAACAGGTCTCGAAAATTTTTTGGATTTAAAACACCAAAAGAGCTATTTTGGCGAGACTACTTAACGGTTGCACTTGGAACTTGAATTCACCAATTATAACACAACTAATTTAAAACTTAAATACTATATAGCGAAAACTATTCAGCTATAACCATTCACGCCGCTTCCAGTCCTTTCCTCTGCACCATGTTGAACAGCAAACTGGCGCAGAGGATTATGCTTTACCGCCGTTTACTCCTTCACATCCACCTTCACCAGCTTGTCCCCCGGCTGCAAGCTCTGCCCGACCTTGACGCTCACCACGGCCACCACGCCCGTCGCCTCTGCCACTACCGGAGTCTGCATCTTCATCGCCTCCAGCACCAGCAACTGATCTCCGGCAGCAACCTCCTGCCCTGCCTTGACGCTCACTGCGCTGACGTTGGCGGCAAAGGGAGCGCGGAAGTCACCTGCCTTGGCTAATTCGGCAATCTCCTCTTTGGACAGCTTGGCCGCAGCCGGGGCCGCGCCCGCAGGCTTGACCGGCTCGAAGACATAGACCCGCTCGTGGTGATCGACGTTGAGATAGACGTTGGTGTGGCCGTCCTCGGTCTTCTGCACCGGGCCAACCTCCAGCAGATGCTCCTTGCCGAAGTGGTCGCGGAAGGTCATGGTCTCGCCGAGGGCAAAGCCGCCCTGACGCAGGAAGATGGACGGCGGCAGCACGTAGGCCCTGCCGAACTCTGCCTCGAACTTGTAGAAGTTGACCGCATCATTCGGGTGCTGGAGATAGATGACGAGCTGCTGCTCAGTCGGCTCATAGCCCAGCCGCTCGGCCAAGGTCTTCCGCTCCTGCTCGATGTCCATGTCGCTGATGGCCTCAGCCCCGCCCTGCTCGGCCAGCACCTTGCGCCAGTCCTCGCCAAAGACCTTCTCGTAGATCCAGTCCGCAGGCTGATAGAAGGGGAAGGGGCCGTACTTGCCCAGCAGCAGGTTCTTCAGATCGCCGGAAGGCGACTCGTAGCGGCCATGCTGGACGTTGGAGACCGCCGTTGTCCACAGTATCTGCGAGCCGGGCGTGACGCTCCAGAAGTTGCCCAGCTCCTCCTGCACCTTGGGCAGCTCCTTGTGGAGAATGTCCGGCATCTTGTCTAAGAAGCCGCCTTTCGCCGCCTGCTCCAAGCTCGAACCCATTGCCCCGCCAGGCAGCTTATGAATCTGCACCGTGGGTTGGAAGCCCTTGATCTGCGACTCGAACTGAGCATAGTGCGGACGCTGGTCGCGGATGGCATCGGAGGCAGCAATCACCGCCGCCTCGTCAATGCCGACCGCTGTCTTGCCGTGATCTTTCAGAGTCTGAATCACGGTCAGCACCGCAGGCGGGCCGTAATAGCCGGTGAAGGCGTGGTCAGATGCGTCCACGATCTTCGCGCCGTTGAGCACCGCCTCCGTGATGCGGCCCACGTCGTTGCCGTCAGTGTTGTGGCCGTGGTAGTGGATGATCAGGTCAGGATACGCCTGCTTGATCGCGTTGACCAGCTCGCCGATGCGGCGCGGCGTGCCAAGGCCGCCGTGGTTCTTGATGCACAGCGTGATGTCCTCGCCCGTGACGGCAAGAATCTCGCCCACCTTGGCCACATAATAGGCATCCGTGTGCTCCGGCCCGGTGGAGAAGCAGATGCACGGCTCGTTGATCTTGCCTGCCTTGCCCACTTCCTCCAGCACGGCCTGCATGTTCGGCACATGGTTGAGGAAGTCAAAGGTGCGCCAGACATCCACGTACTTGGCGAACTCGCGTACCGTGAAGCGGATGACGTTGGCCGGATAGGGCCGATAGCCAAAGAGGTTCAGGCCCCGGCAGAGGGTCTGGAACATGGTCTTGGGCATGGCCTGGCGCAGCAGGTCCAGCTTGAGGAAGGGATCAACCTGCTTGCGGAGAATATCCACATGCACCGAGGCCCCGCCGGTGATCTCCAGCGAGAAGTAGCCTGCCGCCTCGCGGGTCGGAGCCGCCATCAGATCGGTGTGGAGCAGGATGCGGTTCTTGTAGTCCGACTGGGACATATCCCGCGCCGTGTTGGTGATGTAATAGCCGTCGGCCTGGCGCAGCGCGGCCAGCATCGAGGCAATGTCCATGTCTTGCGTGATTCGTGTCATGACCTGTGTCCGTGGTGGTATCAATTCTTTCCTTTCCGGCAGACAGGTGCCTGCCGCTTTGGGAGTCAGCATAGTGTCAGTCAGGGTGACAGCGTAGTGTCACTTGATGTGACAGCATAGCGTCAGTCAGAGTGACAGCATGGTGTCACGTACTGTGACAGCGTAGTGTCACCCTGAGAGACAGCCTGCTGCCAGTCCAGCGGCAAGGCGGGCGAGTCAAAACTCAGCCCCTACGCCGCATAGGCATTGCCGCCCTTGCAGTGAATCTCGGCGATCAGCTTGGCCAGCTTGTTGACCTCGCTGCTGTCCTCCTCGTAGTTGAACAGGTGCTCGTGGGTTTCTAAGAAGGAGGTGTCGAACTTGCCCGCCTTGAAGTCCGGGTCGTTGATCAGGTTCAGGTAGAAAGGAATGGTGGTCTTGGGGCCGATGATGACGAAGTTGTTCAGGCTGCGGCGCAGGCGGTCAACCGTCTCATTCCACGACCAGCCGAACACGGTCAGCTTGACTAAGAGCGAGTCATAAACCTGCGGGATGGTGAAGCCCTGATAGCAGAAGCCGTCCAAGCGCACGCCGTAACCGCCTGGCGAGCGATACACGCGCACGGTCTTGCCACCTTCGGGCATAAAGTTGTTCTTCGGGTCCTCAGCATTGATGCGCATCTCCACGGCATGGCCGCGCAGGTGGATGTCCTCCTGCTTGATGGACAGGTCTTTGCCCATCGCCAGCTTGATCTGGGTGCGCACGACATCAATGCCGGTGATCATCTCAGAGACTGTGTGCTCGACTTGCAGGCGGGTGTTGATCTCCATGAAGTAGAACTTGCCGTTATCGAAGAGGAACTCAACCGTGCCTGCGTTGAAGTAGCCTGCGGCCTTGGCCGCCTTCACTGCGGTCTGGCTGATTGCCTCCTGCTGCTCCGGCGTGAGCTGGAAGGCCGGGGCGATCTCAACTAACTTCTGGTTGCGCCGCTGAATGGAGCAGTCGCGGGTGCCGAGGTGGATGGTCGTGCCGCTCTTGTCGGCGATGATCTGCACCTCGATGTGCTTGGGCTTGACCACGGCCTTTTCTAAATAGACCGAGTCATCGCCAAAGGCGGCCTTGGCCTCGGCGCGGGCCATCGCATAGTGATCCTTCAGGTCTTTCTCCTGCTCGATCTTGCGGATGCCGCGCCCGCCGCCGCCTGCGGTGGCCTTGAGCATGATCGGGTAGCCGTACTGCTTGCCGAACTCGACAGCCTCCTGTACGCCCTCGTCCCCAGCCTTCAGGTTCTGCGTGCCCGGCACCATCGGAATGCCTGCCTCAGCCATGATCCTGCGGGCCGTGACCTTGTTGCCAAGGTTGTCAATCACGTCCGAGGGCGGGCCGATGAAGATGATGCCCGCCTTCTCGCAGGCGCGGGCGAAGTCGGCGTTCTCAGCCAAGAAGCCGTAGCCGGGATGAATGGCTGTAGCCCCGCTCTTCTGGGCAGCGGCAATCACCTTATCAATGTTCAGGTAGTCGCAGCGCGGGCCATGACCAATCCAGACCGCCTCGTCAGCACTGCGGATGTGCATGGAGTCCCGGTCAGGTGTCTCGTAGATGGCGACAGCTTCGTAGTTCAGCTCTTGAATGGCCCGGATGATGCGGATGGCTATCTCACCCCGGTTGGCAACGAGTATTTTAGTCTTCAATGGTTCCGCCTTCCTGATAGTTGTAATTATTCTTGCAGCCGGTCAACATGCAGCGAGCCGGGTTCCGGTGTTGTTCATTGTGAAGAGCGCAAGCAAAACCCGCTAAGGTAACAGAAATCCCCGCTCTTAGCAAGCGAAAGGTCAGGGTGGCGGTGGAGGGGAAGTTGTCTGTTTCGTAGCGGCTATTTGCTGAGGAAAGAGAAAATCAGAGTCCTTGTCCTCTTTCCTATTGACGGACAGAACGTCTTGTGTTTCCATGGGAAATAGCATATTCAGCGGCAGATTGTACTGCCGGACGACGGATTAACTTTTGGTGGAGGAAACAGAGACATGGATACCGCAACTCCCGGTTCTTTTATAAAAATATCAGGTGATATTGTGGCAGTGAAGAATGTCAGCGCAGTCACCACATTGAATGACTTCCTGATTATTGGCTCCGATGAAGGCACGGGAACTGACAACAAGACAAACTGCATTCAATTGCTGAAAATAAAGAAAGACGGCAGCTGCAAAGTGCAGCATAATATTCTCGTGTTCCAAGGGAGCAACGATGAAGGCAACGAGATGGATATTGAAGGCATCTGCACGGAAGGCGATTGTGTCTATGTCATCGGTTCCCATTCTGCACGAAGGGAAAGGCTTAGTTTAAACAACACGTACAAGGAAAATCAAACAACGTTCTATATCGACAAGATTGAAAAGAAGAGCAGTCGCGACTGGTTGTACCGTATTAGATTAGATGCCAAGGGGAATGAAATCGACAAGAACATGATTAGTCTGCGAAAAATTCTCATGAATGACCCGGCATTGAAAGCCTTCTGCGAGATTCCCGCTAAGGAGAACGGGATTAACATTGAAGGCATTGCGGCTAAGGACGGCTGGCTGTATGTTGGTTTTAGAGGGCCGGTATTCCGGGATAATTATGTCCCGGTGATGAAGCTGCGCTTTGACGATCCAGAAACAACCTATGCGCTGCTTTATGTACAATTAGGCGGGCGCGGTATCCGTGATCTTGCTATAGTATCTGACGGCTTTTTGATTTTAGCCGGACCCATCGGAGGCGGATCTGATTCCTATCAGGTTCTGCATTGGGACGGCAAAGATACGGTTTCCGGCAAAGATCGGAGCAAGAAAGAGGTTGGCACGCTCCATCTCTTGGGAGAAATTGAACCACCGCGCAAAGAAAAGATTGAAGGAATGGCTGTGATAGAAGAGCAGAAGTCGGCATATCAACTCATCATCGCCTATGATGGCACCAAGGACAAAGACCGAGTATTGCAGCGGTTCAGTGTGAATAAGTTTACCTCGTCAAGCTGATGATTCTCTTTATTCAACGTCAATTTTAAATAAACATGGATGCGGCAACCTTGCTGTGGGGAGTGCTGTTTGGCTCTATAGGAGTTGGATTCTTTATGTACGGAAAAAAACAGCAAGCAGCTATTCCGTTGATCAGCGGAATAGTGCTGATGATCTTTCCCTATTTCGTTTCCAATGTAGCTCTTTTGGTTATCATCGGTGTTATTTTTACGGCCTTGCCTTTCTTAATTAAACGATAGAGCTGTGTCGTATGTGATCAAATGAAAAATCCGGGCTGCTAAGGCAAACCCGGATAGGAAACAAGAAGAGAGAGGTATCGACTCTTTCTTTACACCTGTCCTGCCAACGGATGATGGAGTACGGTCAAACCAGCATCTTCATGAAGCTCTCGGTCTTCGTCTTGCTGCTTAGGCTTTTGACGTGATTTGCTCAGACCTTCTGGTATAATCACAGCAGAGCATTCTTTGAAGATCAATGCTTTACAATTGACACATTTCTGCTTATCTATATTTTTATAGATAGCTGCAATGGCCTTGCTTTTTTCATCAAAGAAATTATTGCTACCTATCTTTTTGATTAGTCCTGATTTCGCAGCAATCTCATATACAGATGGTTTCATATCAACAAAATACAAACCGCCATTCATATTTTTCAGACGGTTATCTTCTGCTGCCAACGCCTCTGCACCTGCCAGATCAATCATATTGATGCCAGTAGCGATGATCAAAATATGACGAATTCCTTCCTTGTCGGATATCTCAGCAAGACGACTCTGAATGCGGCTTATTGAACCGAAATAGATGGATCGGTCAATCCTGATCATTTTTAACTGCGGACATTCCCGTAAAGGCTTTTGATCAAGATCAATAAACTTCCTTCTATTGCCGTCGTCTGATACGTCAATGGAGATAGCAGGTATTTCTGGTATAGATGTTTTTGCCAAAAACAACACAAGCGAAAGCAGCACACCTAAGTAGATAGCGAATTCTAATTCAAGGAACAAGGTTGCAAAGAACGTGGTCATCAAAATTGCAGACTCTGATTTACTGAATTTCAACACGTGCTCGATGTGATGAAAATCAATCAAGTTGTAGGCCACCAATAAAATGACTCCGCCCATCGCCGCAATCGGCAGATATTGTGCTAACGGAGCCACCAGCAGAATAATTCCCATGAGCGCAACTGCCGCAAAAATTGCTGAAAGCGGTGTCTTGGCACCAGCCGCATAGTTGATGCCAGATCGGGTAAAAGAGCCGGAGCCTGCATAGCTGGAGAAAAAGCTGCCAACCAAATTAGACATGCCTTGACCAATGAATTCTTGGTTGGCATTAATCCGCTGACCAGATTTGGTGGCAACCGCCCGGCTGATTGACACTGCTTCAATCAAACCCAGCAGGGCAACAGCAAAAGCCTGAGCAGTCAAGGTCTTAATGGTAGCAAGGGAAAGGTCAGGTGCAGAGAGCGGCGGCAGTTGGGCAGGAATTTTACCGACAAACTTGATGCCTTCGGCAAAGCTGCTGAAGAATACTGCAAGAATGCTGCCTACAACCATGCCGATCAGCAGATTAGGTGCTTTCCGCATGTATTTTTTTGATAGTATCGAGATACCTAATGTTGTTAGGGCAATAATCAAAAGATAGATGTTTAATTGACCTATTCCTGAAAACAGAGCAACCCACGTGTGCAAAAATTCTGAACCGCTTTTGATCGGGATACCAGTGATGTGTTTCAGCTGACTGGTGGCGATCAACACCGCCGCCCCGGCAGTAAAACCGATAACCACCGTGTGCGAGACAAAATTGACCAGCACTCCCAAGCGAGCTAAACCGAAAGCAAGCTGATAAACCCCGGCTAAAAAGGTGAGAGTTAAGGCCAGTGAAATAAATTCTGGCGAACCGGGGCTGGCATATTGGCTGATAGCAGAAAAGACCACAATGGAAATGGCAGTGGTCGGGCCAGAAATCAGATGAAAGGAAGAGCCGAACAAGGCAGCGATAACCGGCGTGATCATTGCAGTGTACAGACCGTATTCAGGTGGCATTCCGGCAATCGTCGCAAAAGCAACACCTTGCGGTAGTACAATGACCGCACCAGTCAATCCGGCGAAGAAGTCCGCCTTGACGCTTTCCTTGGTAATCAACTTAAACCAAGAAAGAAAAGGGAACAACGCTTGCAGATTCATTGACAGCTCTCCTCTGTGTTAAATAAAAAATAAATGCGAATGACCTTATGGTCAGTCTTTGCTTGGAAAAATACTAACAACTTCTGTTTCGTGCGCTTTGTGATTTTTTCACTGAAATGTTCATTACAAAAATCACAAAGAACGCGAAATTCTGCCCCGGTTGCAGTGTCCGGGGCAGTTTCATAATCATCTTCAGGCAGCAGGTGTCAGACTTCTTAGCTTTTCTCTGTTGATCGGAGTTGCGGAGACGGTTTTTCGCTCCGGTTCTTGCCGCCGAAGCAGTTCCAGCGCGGATTGATGGTCGTTCTCTTCGGCAAAAGCGGCAGCACTGAAGGTCTCTTCGATGGCTTGCAGAGTGCAGATGAGTTTCATATTTTTCTCCGTATAGGTAAGGTGAAAATATTGATTGACATTTTTCTCGGTACATTCTTTATGCAAATTTCATGCCAACAGGAAAGATTCTCACAATTCTCTAATATTACCTGAACAAAGAAGCACGTTATATCTCTTAGTTTTCCGATGATTGCTGCAAATAGCAACGTATTATCAGTTTGACTGCAAAAAAAGCGGTCTGCCGAGCCTGCAAAAGACGTTGCATTTCAAGCAGCGGCGTTGCATTATGCAATCCATGAAAAATTGGCCTTTCCTCAACAGCCTCGCTCGGCGTATCCAGCTGGGCTACTGCCTCATGGTGACGCTGGTCGCTTTGATCATGCTGCTGGTTGCCTTAGGCTTGGCTGACATCAGGCGGCGCGTCTCCGCCTTAGAAACAGTATCAGCCCTCAACGATACGGTATTAGAAATCCGCCGTTATGAGAAAAATTGGCTCCTTTATCGGCAAGAACAGGATTTTTATGAAAACCGAATGCAGTTAGAAAAAGCATTAGCTCTACTTCTCGAAAAAGAGGAAGGAACGATTGCAGCACTACCTCAGACAGAGGAAGAATTGAAACAAGGGCTATTGCATTATCGGCAACTGATGGATACGGAATTTATTTTTTTTCAGACAGTGCAACACCATGCGGACGTGGAGAAAATTCGCAGCGTGGGAAAAGTGTTAGTGAAATTAGCCGAAGTGATGAACCAGAGCATCCGCCGTTCTATTGATGAGAAATTAGCCCATCTCAAGTTTGCTGGAGCGTTTTTTGTTATTGTCGTGGCTGGATTAGCTTTGTTTCTCGGCAGACAGATGTCCACTTTGGTGGTAAAACCGCTCCAACGCATTGTGGCCTACACTCAAAGTATTGCTCAGGGCCGTTTCATTGACCAAGAAAATGTAGCTGATTTGACGGAAATTCGAGCCGTGACCCAAGCTATCCGCTCTATGCTGGAGGTTTTAGATAAGCGGGAAAAACAACTCATTCAGAGCGAAAAGTTAGCTGCCGTTGGCACCTTAGTGGCTGGCGTTGCCCATGAGTTGAATAATCCCCTCTCCAATGCCAGCACCTCGGCTCAGATTCTTTTGGAAGAATTGCAAGAGGCACATCTGCCCGACAGCGATTTTTTGGTGGAAATGGCGGCGCAGATTGATGAGGAAACCGATCGAGCACGGAACATTATCCGCTCGCTGCTGGAATTCGCCCATGACCGAGAGATGCGGCCTATTGAGCTGGACTTAGAGCAATTTATTGGTCAAACCGTCAAATTAGTCAGCAGCGATTTTTCAGCAGGAATAGAGTTTACCGCCGATATCAGCCCGAATGGGGTATTTTATGCTGACAAGCAGCAACTTCAGCAGGCTCTGATTAATATCCTTCGTAACGCGGCTCAGGCCTTAGAAGGCAAGGGTAAAATTTGTCTCAAGGCCGGAGTTGAGCCAAGAAATGAACAAGTACTGATTGAGGTGATCGACAACGGCCCTGGCATCAGAGCAGTGGATTTGGAGCGCATTTTTGATCCCTTCTACACCACCAAAGATGTGGGCAAGGGAAGCGGTCTTGGGTTGGCTGTTACCCGTGAAATTATTGCCAAACACGGTGGAAAAATCACGGCGGAGAGCGAGGAAGGACACGGCGCGACCTTTTTCATCCGCCTGCCCCTAAAAAAAACAGAGTAAACGGAGCGGAAAGATGGAGCAGGCAAAAATTTTGGTAGTGGATGATGAACAAGCAGCCACCCGTAATCTCCAGCATATTCTGAGCAAAGAAGGGTACGAGGTTATTTCTACCCAGAGCGGCCAGAATGCTCTCAAATTGATTGAGCAACATGCCCTTGATTTGGTACTCACTGACCTACGGATGCCCAATGTTGATGGCATGGAAATCCTGCGGCGGGTGAAAGAGGTTTCACCGGACAGCGAGGTGATTATGATCACTGGCTATGCCACGGTGAGTTCAGCGGTTTCTGCGATGAAAATGGGAGCCTATCACTATGTAATCAAACCTTATAAATTGGATGAGGTGCGTAAGGTCGTGCGCGAAGCCTTGGAGAAACGGCGGCTGCGGCGGGAAAACATGGAACTGAAGGAGCGGTTAGCCAAGGCGCAGGGCGTGAGTATTCTCACTGAAGACCCGGCCATGCAGAAGCTCCTCCAGACCGCCCGCGAAGTGGCCCTGAGCGACTGTTCTGTACTGATCAGCGGTGATTCTGGTACGGGCAAGGAACTGCTCGCCCGTTATATCCACGAACACAGCCCTCGCGCTGCCGGACCGCTCAAGGCGGTGAACTGCGGCGTGTTTACAGAAGATTTGCTGGCCAATGAGCTGTTTGGCCACGAGAAAGGAGCCTTTACCAGCGCGGATCGGCACAAGATCGGCCTGATTGAGTCTGCGGGTGGCGGCACCCTTTTCCTCGACGAAGTCACAGAAATGACCTTGGCGATGCAGGTCAAGCTCCTGCGGGTGTTACAAGAAAAAGAGGTGCTTCCGCTCGGCGCGACCGAATCGCTCAAAGTCAATGTTCGCTTTTTGGCGGCAACGAATCGCGACCTTGCTCAGATGGTCAAAGAAGGTGGTTTTCGTCAAGATTTGTATTTTCGGATCAATGTCATGCACCTGCACTTACCGCCGTTGGCCGAGCGCAGGCGGGACATCCGCTTACTGGCTCAGTTTTTTCTCGACCGCTTCAGTGCTCTCATGAACAAGCCGGTGCGCGAGTTGACCTCAGAGGCGTTAGAGCGGTTGCTGGATTATGATTTTCCCGGCAATGTGCGCGAATTGGAGAATATTATTGAACGAGCCGTAGTGCTGGCTTCTGGTGAACGCATCGAGACCGCCCATTTACCGACAGACGTGGACGTGAAGACCTTTCGCGCCCCGACTACGGAACCGAGCGGCACTATGCCTTCCTTGGATGATCAAGAGCGGAGCTACATCGAATGGGTGCTGGCACAGACCGGCAACAATAAATCCAAGGCAGCGGAAGTCCTCGGCATCAATCGGGTTTCACTTTGGCGGAAACTGAAGAAGTATCATTTAGAGGGGAGTGATGATTTGGCATAAGTCATCATGAGCTATCTTTTGCACCAGAACGTATCAAATTTATGGAGCATTTCTTTGCAAAGTAGGTTAAGAGGGGATACGCTGTTCAATCTTACATTTATTTTCACAACAACTTATGACCTCACAACAAAAGAAAGTTTCCATTCCTGACAGAAAAAGGCCCACGCCTAAACCGGTGGAACCCAAACCACCCGTGGAAGAAACAGATGACAGTCTGCTCTGGGGTATCAATGCGGTGGGCGAAGCCCTGAGCAGCAATCCCCGCAGTTTGTGCGAAATCTTGATCGAAAAGGGTAGGGCCGGAGGGCGGATTCAGGAAATCATTGATGCGGCCCGTGAGGTCGAGGTGCGGATTCGTTTTGTTGAGCTGGAGCGAATGGGTCTGCCTCGCGACTGTCGCCATCAGGGTGTTATTGCTCGCCAGACCGAGGCCCAGCTGCTACCGCTGTCCCAGCTTTTGGCAGCGGAGCCGCAGCGCATCTTGCTTTTGGATTCGATTCAAGACCCCCGCAATCTCGGCTCTATCCTCCGATCCGCGCTGGCCGCTGGCTTTAGCTCAGTGGTTCTCACCAGTGAACGCAGCGCACCCCTAACCGGCACTGTGGCCCGCACCTCAGCTGGGGCGGTCGCGCATCTCCAAATTGCCCGTGTGGTTAATCTCTCTGATGCGCTGCGCCAGCTCAAAGAGCATGGTTTTTGGATTTACGGGGCAGTGGCTGAGAAGGCGGCACAGCCTATTTATTCGACCGATTTCAGCGGTAAAATCGGCATCGTCATCGGCAGCGAGGACAAGGGCATCCGCCCGCTGGTGCAAAAGCACTGTGACCACCTTGTCACCATCCCTATGCCGGGCGAGTTCAACTCGCTTAACGCCTCAGTGGCAGCGGCCTTGATTATGTTTGAGGTCGTGCGGCAGGAACGTTCCCCATCAGATAACCCACAGCCACTATCGAGATAATTTCGATAACGCTTGTAAGCCTCCCTCGATAGTAGTATCGGGATTGACTCGAAAGCGTTATCGGGATAATCTCACAAGCACTGTCGAGAATATTCCGCAGGCAGTATCGAGCCGCAGTTGTGCTGGTCTGTCTTTTATTTTTCCAAACGGAGTCTGTCATGCCTGAGCCACTGAACTGTTTCACTGCCTATGATGTGCGTGGGCGAGTGCCCAACGACTTGAACCCTGCAATTGCCGCCCGCATTGGACTGGCCTTTTGCGCTCAGATTAAGGCACGTAAAGTGGTGATTGGCCGGGATGTTCGCCTGTCCAGCCCAGAGATTGCTGAAATGCTCTGTGATGTGCTAACTAAAGCTGGCATTGATGTGATCGATATCGGCCTCTGCGGCACCGAGGAAGTCTATTTTGCCGTGTTCAACGGCGAAGCTGAGGGCATTGATGGCGGCATCATGGTCACAGCCAGTCACAATCCGGCGGAATGGAACGGAATGAAGTTTGTCCGCCAAGGTGCGCAGCCCATGTCGTGTGACTCTGGCCTGCTGGAGGTTGCCGCGCGAGCAGCGGATGCGGACTGGTGCTGCACCGCTTTACTGAAAAAGCCCGCCCATGTGGGCCGCAACCAGAAGATGCCGAACAAACACCAGTATATCTCACATCTGCTGTCCTATGTTGATGCGCCGCTGCTCAAACCTTTGAAGATTGTGGTTAACGCGGGGAACGGCTGCGCTGGGCCAGTGATTGATCTGCTTGCGCAACGATTACCCTTCAGCTTTATCAAGCTCAATCATCAGCCTGACGGCACCTTTCCGAACGGAGTGCCAAACCCGCTTCTCCCGGAGAATCGGGAGGACACTACTCGCGCGGTGCGGGAGCATCAGGCTGATCTTGGCATTGCTTGGGATGGTGATTGTGATCGCTGCTTCTTCTTTGATGCCGATGGCCGTTTCATTGAGGGATATTATATCGTTGGATTATTAGCAGCGGCGATACTGAAAACGCAGCCCGGCGCAACTATTCTGCATGATCCAAGGCTGATTTGGAACACCCAAGAAATGGTGGCCAAAGCAGGTGGCAAGACGGTGATGACCAAAACTGGCCATGCCTTCATCAAAGAGGCGATGCGTCGTGAAAATGCGGTGTACGGCGGTGAAATGTCAGCGCATCATTACTTTCAAGCCTTTGGGTATTGCGATTCCGGGATGCTGCCTTGGCTGCTGATCTGTCAACTGATGAGTCAGCAAAACAGCACTCTTACGGCCTTGGTTGATGAGCGGATGCAGGCTTTTCCGGTCAGTGGCGAGATCAACTCCACCGTGACTGATCCTGATGCAGTGATTAGCAGAGTGGAAGAGCGGCATCAAGATGGGGAGAAAAATTACACCGACGGACTGTCAGTGGCTTATCCAACGTGGCGTTTCAATTTGCGCAAATCCAACACTGAGCCGGCCTTGCGCCTCAATGTGGAGACCCGTAGCAATGAGCATTTGCTGCAAGAGAAGGCTGAGGAATTGCTGAGGCTGATTAGGGAGTAGAGGAAAAACAGGCTGGGCTTCCCAAGTGGAAGCCCACTCTGCGGGGCTACAATCTACCCCTGCATCCCCAACTCACGGAGAATTTGCTCGTTTTCTGTCCAGTTCTTTTTGACCTTGACCCAGAGCCTGAGCTGCACTTTGCAGCCGAGCATTTTTTCGATTTCTCTGACAGCGGCTTTGCGGATATCGCCCAGCATTGCACCGTTTTTGCCGATAATAATACCCTTCTGCGAATCACGTGCCACCAGAATGACCGCGTGAATCACCACCTGTCCGGCCTGCTCATCTTCCTGAAAAGACTCAATCAGCACAGCGGTGGAGTAAGGAACCTCCTGATGGGTGCGCAGAAAAATCTTCTCCCGGATCAGCTCTGCGGCAATGAAACGCTCGGTTGCATCGGTGGGAATATCAGCAGGATAATACTGTGGCCCTTCGGGCAGACGGCTGACTAACTCCTGAAGCAGTAGCTCTGCTCCCTCACCGTTCAAGGCGGAAATCGGAATAATGGCGTTAAAGGGATGCAACGAGCGATACCAGTCAATGACTGGCAACAGCTGATCGCGACTCATCATGTCAATCTTATTGAGGGCCAGCACCGAGGGGCAACGCACCTGCTCTAACCAGCCACAGTATTCGCTCCGTCGCCGTTCTCGACGCTGAGAATCATCTGAGGCATCAGCAAGAAACAAGGCCACGTCCGCCTCAGCTAACGCATCCATCGCAATCCGCATCATCTCCTTATTCAGCGTTTCTTTGGCCTTGTGCAAGCCGGGGGTGTCGAGCAGGATCATCTGCCAGTCCTTGCCGGTGACGATACCCTGAATCCGGTTGCGGGTGGTTTGCGGTAGCGGGGTGACGATAGCAATTTTCTGCTGAAGATAGCGGTTCAGCAGGGTGGATTTACCCGCATTGGGTGGGCCGACTACGGCGACCACGCCAGAATGATAGTTCTCTGATTGATTCATGTAGATAAATTAAGTGCGTTAAGTGCGATTACTTACTGTAGGGGGCTGGGATCAGCCGTTACCGCAGCATTGACTTCGGCGGATGATAGCCCGAAAGTGCGGTGGTTTAGCATCTTTTTGACAAAGAATCTAACCTTTAATGAATTACGAATTTATTAATCATTCATCATGACTATCACCTTCACGGCACAATCCCATATTGAATCGAGTCGCGTTAATGATAGGCTCGTAACTTTCTGTCAAAAATTCTTGTTCCTTAACAAGAGGGATTAACGTCTCTATGCAATCACTATAATGACCCATCTGATATTCTGTTATAGCTATATCATTTCGAATCCATCCGGCATCCTCCATTGCTAAGACTCGCTCACAGTTCTTCAGTACGGGTGATAGAACTGCATATGCCTTGTCAAAATCCTTATGGTCATAAAGCTGCTTGAATTTTTTACGGGAGCGACTAATTTCATTAGCTTTGCAACCGATAGCTGGTTTCAGGTAAAGTCCATCAAAGCTACCATTAGTTCCACAAAAATAGTCACAATTACTGCTGTCAACATTGATTCCGTCAGAAGTATAAGAAAAATTCACAATGCAAAGACCATCCTTGATGCCTTCCATCTCCTCAGAAATTGTAATAATACTCTTGTTTCCTTCAAGTTGCCCATCAAGACCGCATACTGGCATAAAAACCATGAATCGAAAAATAGTACCTATTGAGAATGTAAGTTTTCCATTTAGTTCTCGTTTGATAGTCAATTCGCCATATCCACCTTCATAGATGTACTTACCGGGTCGCAATGATGAACTTGCGCAATCACCCTGAATTGGAATAAGAATCAAACAGCATATTGATAAGTAATAACTCAGATAAGCTGCAATAAGCTGTGAAAGATGATTCATCTTGAATCCTATTTTTGAATTTTCATCATTCACCGCAGCATTGACTTGGGTGAATGATAGCCAGACGGCGCAGTGGTATTCGGCATAAGCAGGCTGTCTTTGCCGAGTAAGGTGCCAGGGTTTGTGACGGAGTTGCAGCCGGTTTGCACCCGGTCGCCGAGGATTGCGCCGAATTTGCGCAAGCCGCTGTCAAGTACGCCGCTTGGTGTTTTGATCGAAACATTACCGGGTAAAAAGCGAAGATTGGCGAACTTAGTGCCTGCGCCAAGATTGGCTTCGTTGCCGAGGATAGAATCGCCGAGATAGGCAAAATGCCCGGCCTTGGCATCATTGAGAAAAATGGAGTGCTTAACCTCAGTGGCATGACCAAGCACGCAGCGTTTACCTGCCAAACAGTAGCCGCGCAGATACGCCCCTTGCCGTATTTCAGTGCAGTCGCCGATCACCGCAGGTTCTTTGATCAAGGCACCGGATTCGATCAAAACCCCTTTGCCAAGCAAGATTCTGCTGCCCATAATCACTGCTCCGGCCATAATCACGGACGCGCCGCTGAGTTCTTGATCCTCACGGACAACCCGCAGCTTGCCTTTGGTTGCGTCGCCAAAGGTAATAGCGCAGCCTTCTGCTGTCTGCAATTTTCCGTTATGAACAATGAGCGGACAAGCCAACGGTACACCGTTTTGTAGATGCTCATGGCAGAAGAGACCGTAGTCCAGCCCGTTCATGTAGCTTTTCAGCATCTTCAGTGCGTCCCAAGCCGGGACAGTGTCCTGAAAAATTGCTCGGTGGTCAAAATCGCTTAGGTCGAAAAAAGAAGGGGCGGAAAGCATTAATTACCTCACTGAGTCTGTCAAAAAGGGCCGGACAGAGGGCCAGCCGATGTTTTTTTGCGCCTCGCGTCTTCCCCTGCTTGACTTACTATAAGGTTATGTTTAAGTTCTTTCAACCATTGATGCAGCAAACCGCTGCGGGTCTGTTGGCTACAGGCGGGCTTTTGCTGGTAATTTCCTGATCTCAGGAGGAAAAATTGCAGAGTGACGATTCATTGTCCAGCAGTATGGACGATTTTGCGGACAACGTTCAGGACGCGGACATCCCGGAAGAGCTGCCGATGATGGCAGTGCGGGACGTGGTGGTCTTTAATTACATGATCCTGCCGCTGTTTGTGGGTCGCCCCAGCTCCGTGGCTGCTGTGAACGAGGCCATGAGCGGCAACAAGATGCTGATGCTGGTCACCCAGAAGGATCAAGCCAGCGACAAGCCGGAGCCAGAAGAGCTGTATGAGGTGGGCATGGTGGTGATGATCATGCGCAGCCTCAAGTTGCCGGACGGCAGGCTCAAGGTGCTGGTGCAGGCTCTGTCGAAGGCTACGATCACCGACTATAAGCAGAAGGAGCCGCATTTCCGGGTCGGCATCGCTTTGGTCGAGGAAGATGAGGCTGGGCCAGTCACGGTTGAGATTGAGGCCCTGATGCGCTTGGTGCGGGAGCAGACCGAAAAGATCATGTCCCTGCGCGGCATCCTTTCTGCTGATTTGATGGGCATCGTCAACAGCATTGAAGAGCCAGGCAGGTTAGCTGATTTGGTCGGCTCTAATCTCCGCCTCAAGGTAGGTGAGTCGCAGAAGATTCTGGAGACCGTTGACCCGCTTGAGCGGCTCCGCTTAGTGGCTAATCTACTCAACAAAGAGCTGGAAGTAGCAGCGGTGCAGGCTAAGATTCAGTCGGACGCACGGGAGGAAATGTCGAAGTCCCAGCGGGAATACTACCTGCGTGAGCAGATGCAGGCTCTGAAGAAGGAGCTGGGCGACGACGATGCCTACACCGAGGACATCGAGGAGCTGACCAAGAAGATCACCAAGAAGAAGCTGCCTAAGCACGCCCGCAAGGAAGCTCTCAAGGAACTGAAGCGGCTGGAGATGATGCACCCCGACGCATCCGAAGCCAACATCATCCGTACCTACATCGAGTGGATCATTGATCTGCCGTGGAAGAAGTCTTCGACTGACCTGCTTGATCTGGTCAAGGCTGCTAAAGTGCTGGACGAAGATCACTTCGGCTTGGAGAAGGTCAAGGAGCGCATTCTCGAATTCCTCGCGGTGCGCAAGCTGAACACCGAGACTAAGGGGCCAATCCTCTGCTTTGTCGGCCCGCCAGGCGTTGGTAAGACCTCGCTGGGTAAGGCAGTAGCGCGGGCAATGGGCCGCAAGTTCTACCGGCTCTCGCTGGGCGGAATGCGCGACGAGGCCGAGATTCGCGGCCACCGCAGAACGTACATCGGGGCGATGCCAGGCCGCATCCTGCAAGGATTGAAGAGCGCAGGCACCTGCAATCCGGTTTTCATGATGGACGAGATCGACAAGATCGGCTCCGACTACCGGGGCGATCCCTCTTCAGCCTTGCTCGAAGTGCTGGACCCAGAGCAAAACAACACCTTTTCTGATCATTATATGAACATTCCTTTTGATTTATCTAAGGTCATGTTCATCACCACGGCTAACCGCACCGATACTATCCCCGGCCCGCTGATGGATCGGATGGAAGTCATTGAAATTGCGGGCTACACCCAAGAAGAGAAGAAGGCTATCGCTCGCACCTACCTCTTGCCTCGACAGGCTAAGGAAAACGGCATTAAGCTGAATCATATCAAGATGGACGACAGTATCATCGAGATGATCATTGCCAGTTACACAGAGGAAGCCGGGGTGCGTAATCTGGAGCGGGAGCTGGGTCGCATCTGCCGCAAACTGGCCCGAAAGATTGCCGAGGGCGGCAAAGGGCCGTACTCCATATCCAAGAACACGGTTGAGAAGTACCTTGGCCCGCCGAAATATCTGCCGGACGCGGAGTTAGACACCTTAGCGCAGCCTGGCTTGGCAGTCGGATTAGCTTGGACTTCGGTGGGTGGTGTGTTGCTGCACATTGAAACTTCCATCGTGCCGGGTAAGGGGAGCTTGCTCCTCACGGGTAAGCTGGGTGAGGTGATGAAGGAATCGGCTCAGGCGGCCCTGACGTACTGCCGCAGCCGCAGCAGTGAGCTGGGTGTGGAAAAAGGTTATTTTGAATCGCGAGACATCCACATCCACGTGCCAGCCGGAGCCATTCCCAAAGACGGGCCGTCAGCAGGCATCACCATGACTGTAGCTCTCTGCTCGGCCATTACTGAGCAAAAGGTGCGGAAAGGTATTGCCATGACCGGTGAAGTGACGCTGCGTGGACGGGTTCTGCCTATCGGTGGACTGAAGGAAAAAGCCTTAGCCGCACTGCGGGCTGGAATCACCAAGGTCATCATTCCCAAGGACAACGAGAAGGATTTGGTGGAAATTCCAGATGAAATGCGGAGAAAGCTCATTTTTTACCCGGTCAGTCACATGGATGAGGTGATCGAGCTGACCTTGGGCAGCTTCAAAAAGCCGGAGCATAAGGCTGAGTGATCAAACGTGATCATCAGGCAGGGGCGATTTTTGCCCCTGTCTTTTTTCGCTATCGCAAAATGCAAAAATTTTAGAATCATCCCTCTGCCCAAGAATGAAAAAAACAGCCATCCTTTTCCCCGGCCAAGGTTCACAGTATCTTGGCATGGGCAAAGCCTTTATTGAAGCTGATCCTGCTGCCGCTGCGTTGATGGAGATGGCCGAAGCTATCTCTGGTTTTCCGTTGCGCAAGCTCTGTTTTGACGGCCCGTTAGAGGACTTGACTCGCGTCCTGCATCTTCAGCCAGCGTTGACCGCCGTCAATCTCATCTGCTGGCAACAGCTGCAAAAGGCTCTGCCAGATTTCACACCGGCTTGGCTTGGCGGACATTCATTAGGCGAATACTCGGCCTTACACGCCGCTGAGGTGCTGTTCGCCGAAGACACTATCGCCCTCGTTACTAAGCGTGGCGAATTTATGGAGCGGGAAAGCGCAGCGCATCCGGGCGGGATGCGGGCCGTACTCGGTCTGACCATTGAGGAAATCGAAGACTTGCTGACATCCTATTTCGGGCTAGGTACAGTGGTAGTGGCTAATCATAACTCGTCGCAGCAGATCATTATTTCTGGCGATCAGGAAGGGTTGGAAAATTTTAGCGAAATCTGCAAAAATGCCGGAGCCAAGAAAATCGTGCCGCTCAAGGTGGCGGGAGCGAATCACAGTCCGCTGGTGGCTGGCGCAGTATCAGATTTCGCCGCTTGTATGGAACAGACTACCTTTCATTCGCCCAAAATTCCCTTGCTTTTCAATGTCACTGCCGCGCCGGAAAGTAACCCAGCAGCGATCCGGGCAATCATGGCCAGTCAAATCGC
Organism: Candidatus Electronema aureum; assembly: GCA_004284765.1. Lineage (GTDB taxonomy): Bacteria > Desulfobacterota > Desulfobulbia > Desulfobulbales > Desulfobulbaceae > Electronema > Electronema aureum. Next base: position 39,248 of record NQJD01000002.1, on the reverse strand, counting down.
TTCGCGGGTGCGTTGGCATGAATCCATCTGCCGGATGATTGCCGATGGGGTAGAAGTTTTTGTTGAACTTGGCCCTAGTTCTGTTCTTACTGGCATGATGAAAAAAATCCTACCTGCTGGCAGTCCGGTGGTCTGCGTACAGGCTGATTCACCGGAATTATTGGTAAAAGCAGTGCAGATCATCCAGTCTAATTGACCAAGTAGAATCACGGCAGAAGGAACAGTCGGAACTGTAATGAAATCCGGCTGTTTTTTCTTCCTACTTGACAGAACCGCCTGCATGGGGTAAATATTTTCGTTTTCTTATGCAAATGCTGCTCACGGAGCTGCGGCAGATAATGTCGTGGCCGCATTGCGCTGTCCGAAGTTTACCACTTTATCCGGCTGATCATGTTTGAGAATTTAACCGAACGCCTTGACGGAGTCTTCCGAAAGCTACGCGGTCACGGTACGCTGACCGAAGAAAATATTGCTGAGGCCATGCGGGAAGTGCGCACGGCCCTGCTTGAAGCTGATGTCAATCTTCAGGTGGTGAAGGAATTCGTTGCCTCGGTCACGGCCAAAGCAGTGGGCAAAGAAGTTCTGACCAGTTTAGCTCCGGGGCAACAGGTCATAAAGGTGGTCTATGAGGAGCTGGTTTCGCTGCTCGGCACCCACTCTGAATCCTTGCGTTTGGACGGACGGCAGCCGGTTGTGATCATGATGGCTGGTCTGCAAGGTTCGGGTAAAACCACCACCTCGGCCAAATTAGCCCGACTGCTCAAGGAAAAAGGTCGCAAACCCTTCCTCGTGCCTGCTGACGTGTATCGTCCGGCAGCTATTGAGCAACTGCATGTGCTGGGTGAACAAGTCGGAGTGCCGGTTTTCGCCTCCAGCACTGCGCAGAAACCGGCTGACATCGCTCGTCAGGCTGAGGCGCAGGCTGTGGCAGCGGGCTACGACACAGTGATTCTCGACACCGCAGGCCGCCTGCATGTTGATGAAGAGCTGATGGCCGAGCTGCAAGAGATTTCCCGCGCGGTGTCGCTTTCTGAGGTGCTGTTTGTGGCGGATGCCATGACCGGTCAGGATGCGGTGACAGTGGCGGCCAAATTTAGTGCTGATCTTGAGATCACCGGCGTGATCTTGACCAAGATGGAGGGCGATGCTCGCGGCGGCGCGGCTCTCTCGGTCAAGCAAATTACCGGCAGGCCGATCAAGTTTGTTGGTGTGGGCGAAGGACTCGATGCGCTTGAGGTCTTTCATCCTGAGCGCGCTGCCTCGCGGATTCTCGGCATGGGTGACGTGCTGTCGCTGATTGAACGGGCGGAAAAAGTCGTTGACGAGAAAAAGGCCCAACAGTTAGCCAGCAAGCTCCGCAAGAACACCTTTACACTGGAAGATTTTTTAGAACAGCTCCAGCATATCAAAAAGATGGGCAGCATGGAACAGCTCATGAGCATGGTGCCGGGCATCAACAAGCTCCGCCAGCTCAAAGACGCTCCTCAGCCCAGCCAAAAGGAACTGCTCAAGACCGAGGCCATCATCCTTTCTATGACCAGAACGGAGCGGGCCAATTATAAGATCATCAATGCCAGCCGAAGAATCCGCATCGCCAAGGGTTCCGGCACTTCAGTGCAAGAGGTCAACCGGGTATTGAAAAGCTACGCCCTGATGCTCAAAATGATGAAAAAGATCAGCGGCAAGTCAGCGGTGGTGAAAGACGGCCAGCGGCGTAAATTGCCCAAGGGCTTGCGCCGTTGACCGCACAATTTTTTGCAGGAAAATCAGAACCGGGCAACCGGATGCACATAATCCACAGGAGAACAGAGAAAAATGGCAGTACGAATCCGCCTGACCAGAAAAGGCCGCAAGAAGCACGCATTTTACCGCATCATTGTTGCAGATTCTCATTCCTGCCGTGATGGTAAGTTTTTGGACATCGTCGGCACCTATGATCCTATGCAGGAGCCTGCTGCTGTCCGTATCGACGAGGCAAAGCTGGCTGATTGGATGGGCAAGGGAGCTTTGCCTTCCGAGACGGTGAAAACCTTGATCGACAAGTGCAAAGCTGCGGCAGTTCAGGCTACTGCCTAATATCATGAAGGAATTGGTCTCTTTTATCGCCTCCCGGTTGGTTGATACGCCGGACGCGGTAGAAACCTCGGAGCGTGAGGAAGACGGCACCGTGACGGTGGAACTGAAGGTTGCTAAGGAAGATTTGGGCAAAATCATCGGCAAGCAAGGCCGTACTGCCCGTTCCCTCCGTACAGTTTTGGCAGCGATGGCCGAAAAAAAAGAAAAACGTTGCCGTCTTGAGATCATTGAATAAGTTATGACGAACAGCGCGGAAGAATTGGTGCTGATCGGCAGGGTAAGCGGGGCGCACGGTCTCAAGGGTGAGCTGAAAATGCGTCCTTATTCGGGTGAGCCAGAGAGCTTGCTGTCCTATTCTCGTTTGCTTTTAGCTCTCGGAGAACCGGAAAGTACCCCGATTCTGCACAAGATCGAGCGATCACGGGCGCATAAAAGCTGGGCTGTGGTTAAGCTGGAAGACTGTAACAGCCGCACCGAGGCCGAAAAGCTCCTGTTTGCTTCGATTTATGTCTATGAGGACGATCTGCCGGAGTTAGATGAGGGAGAGTTCTATCTCCGTGAGCTGGAAGGCAGGTTCGTCAAGACCGAAGAAGGCCAAGTAATCGGCAAAATTATCGGTTTACTGTCAGGCGGAGCGCAGGATATCCTTCAGATCGACAACAACGGCAAGGAATACTTGATTCCGTTAGTGCCTGAATTCATAGTCGAAATTGAAGAAGATGCGGTGATCATGTCCCTGCCGCTTGGGCTGCTGGAGATCAACGCCTAAGCCGTGCGCTTTGACATTCTGACCATTTTTCCTGAGCTGTTCGTCTCGCCTCTTCAGGAGGGCATTATCAGGCGGGCCTTGGAAGCCGAGCAGATTAAAGTCAATCTGCACAATATCCGCGACTGGGCTGAAGACAAACATGCCATGACTGACGACCGGCCTTTCGGCGGCGGTGAGGGCATGGTGATGAAACCAGAACCGTTGGCCGCTTGTTTGCACGATGCACAGACTGATAAACCGGGGCGGGTGATTTTGCTGTCTCCGCGAGGCCCAGTATATACCCAGCAAACAGCAGAGCGGCTATCCGGGTTGGATAAATTAGTACTGGTCTGCGGTCGTTACGAGGGAGTTGACGAACGATTTTGCAGTCTGTACGTCGATGAAGAGGTTTCTCTTGGTGATTACATCCTCACCGGCGGTGAGTTAGCCGCCTTAGTGGTGGTCGATTCCGTGACTCGGCTCCTTCCCGGTGTGTTGGGTTGTGCAGATTCTGCGAATAAAGACAGCTTCAGTCGCAATTTACTCAAGCACGGCCAATACACCCGACCCCGTGAATTCGCCGGATTAGCAGTGCCAGAAGTGTTGTTACATGGCGATCATGCCAAAATTGAAGAATACCGTTTTCTGGAATCGGTGCGATTGACCTTGGAGCGGCGGCCTGAGCTGCTGATCAAGGCTCAATTTTCGCCTGCCGAAGACAAACAGCTGAAAAAGGCCGGACTTTATGCGCGAGTGCAGCAGGCAAGAGCCGGGCATGGATGCTGAATTTCATCTTGATGTGGCGCTGATCCATCATCCAGTGGTCAACCGAAACGGTGAAATCATCGGCTCGGCAGTGACCAATTTGGATTTGCACGATATCGCCAGAGCAGGCAAGACCTTCGGGGTCAGCACCTACTGGGTCGTGACTCCTTACGCACAGCAACAAGAGCTGGCAAACGGGATAGTCAGTCATTGGACTGAAGGCTACGGTCGAGTGGCTAATTCAGACCGTGCTGCTGCTCTCTCCATCATCAGGATCATCGGCAGCTTAGAGGAAATCATTGCTGAGATGACCGAGCAGCACGGGTGCAAGCCCAAAGTGGTTGCTACCAGTGCTGGCGGACAGCAACACTGCCTCAGCTATGCCGAGCTGCGCCAAGAGCTGCGGCAACAGACACCGGTGTTGCTTCTTTTCGGTACCGCTTGGGGATTAGCCCCGGCAGTGATGGAGCTGGCAGACGCAGTGCTACCGTCGATTCAGGGGATAGGGCCGTTTAACCATCTTTCGGTGCGGTCAGCTGCCTCGATTATTTTAGATAGACTGTTAGGCCGCCGGGAAGAAGCTGATCAGATATAAAACTTGCAGCAGCATTGACGAACAATCAAGCAGGGGTGGCAGCGGAGGCATCCTTCGGGCAAGCAGCCCGTAAAATACGATGACCATGAATATTATTGACAGAATTGACCAAGAGCAGATGCGTTTTGATCACCCGGAATTTCGTCCGGGCGACACCGTTAAGGTGCATATCCGCATTATTGAGGGCAACAAAGAGCGAGTGCAGATTTTTCAGGGCGTGGTGCTGAAGCGGAAGCGCGGCATGATGAACGCTACGTTCACTGTGCGTAAGATTTCCCACAGTATAGGCGTTGAAAAGACTTTTGCCCTTCATTCTCCTCGGATTGACAAAATTGAGGTAGTTTCTCACGGCAAAGTACGTCGTTCTCGCCTGTTCTATCTGCGCGACCTGCGGGGCAAAGCTGCCCGCATCACCGAGCGACAGAGGCTGCAACAGCCCCCCCAGGCTTAATGCCCGCCGGAGCTTCTCTCCTATCCCCGTCGCAGTTGGGCGGGGATACGTTTTTTCATGAACGCAGGTTGCGACAACAAGGCCTGCTCCGTATCGCTGGAGTTGACGAAGCCGGACGCGGCCCTCTTGCCGGGCCAGTGACCGCTGCTTGCGTGATTCTCCCTCCTGACAGTGACTTTTCCCGCTGGAAAGATTCCAAGAAATTAGCACCAGCACGCCGTGAACGACTGTATGCCGAGTTACGTGCATCCGAAGCCTTCATCGGAGTTGGTATCGCCTCAGTTGAGGAAATTGACCTGCTGAATATCCTTCAAGCCTCTTTATTAGCTATGCGGCGAGCCGTGGAAACCTGCGCTAACTGCATAGAGCAGCTTCCTGATTTTCTCTTAGTTGACGGCCTGTTCAAAGTGCCTATTGGTCTTCGGCAGCTGACCTTAGTCAAGGGCGAATCGAAAAGCGCGTCCATCGCTGCAGCCTCTATCGTGGCAAAGGTCGTCCGTGATCACCTCATGGCAGAGTATCACGTCCAATATCCGCAGTACAATCTGCTTCAGCACAAAGGTTATCCCACCCAAGCGCACCGCGCTGCTATTGCCGAACACGGCCCTTCGCCCATTCACCGTCAGAGCTTCCGAGGAGTACGGGAGTTTTGTCGCTGAAGTCGTTTTTCAAGACACATCCTTGCCATGCCCCCACTCAGCTGGAATGAGATAAAATCCCGCGCCCTTTCCTTCTCCCGCGACTGGGCAGACGAGGTGTCTGAAGACGCGGAGGCGAAGACCTTCTGGAATGCGTTCTTCCACATCTTCGGGATTGACCGCCGCAGAGTTGCCAGCTTTGAGCAGCGGGTGCGGAAGATTGATGGCCGCGAGGGCTACATTGACCTGCTCTGGAAGGGCAAGCTGCTGATCGAGCATAAATCGCGGGGCAAAGACCTTGACCGCGCCCACGAGCAAGCCCTTGGCTACTTCCCCGGCCTGAAGGAGCGCGAGCTGCCGCGTTACCTCCTTGTTTCCGGTTACATCATGGGCAATCCGCCGTTTGGCGGGAAGCATTATCAAAACGAGGAGCAGCGTTCTGATCAGCTTCTTGTCATGCACGAGATCAGAAGTGGCTCTGATTTAGATTTTGTTGCCAACTGGTTCGTTAAGGCGGCGCAATACATTGATTGTAGGCAAGCCCATTGCCGCCGCTTTCGTTGCAACCAACTCAATCACTCAAGGAGAGCAAGTTGCCTTGCTGTGGGAGTATCTGTTTAGCAAGTCAGTTTCGATTATGCTTTCTCTTTGGCAGGACAATTTTCAAACAGTCCTCGCTGGCCTCAAAGACCGGCTCCGCGCCGTTGTGCTGCCGCATCAGGGGAATGACTTTGGTGCGCACGCCCATTCCTCTCGCGTCAACATAGCCGTAATCGCGTAGAATCTCCATGATCAAGGGATTACGGGGCGAACGCTGTCCGGCGATCATTTTGGCTACGGTCATGGAGTTTTGCAGCGCGCCCGGACTGATGACCTCCAGCCGGTCCGCATAGCTGCTAACTTCAACATCCACTGACCGCGACCAGTCGCGGTGCGCCAAGGCGTTGATCACCGTCTCCCGCACCGCCTGCCACGGATAGAAGAATTCTTTGCCGCGCCGCATGGTCTCGTCCACGTCCGCCTCCTCGCAGGAGATGAACGGCTGAATCGCGGCGGCGAACTGCTCAATCACGCCCCGGTCAACCAGCTCCCGCTGCCCGGCGATCATGCGCCAGCGGCCAGCGAGCGGGCCGTCCAGCACAGTGTCGAGACGGGCCTGATATTCCTTGTCCTTCCCGTCGAAGACCATGAGCCGCAGACCGGCCTGGGGCAGATAGCGGCGTGGCCGGATGCCGAAGCAGACCAGCCCGGCAATGGAGCAGACTTTGTTCCCCAATCCGTCCTCAGCCATCAGGCCCAGCCCGAGCAGGCGTTCAATCCACTGCTCCCTGCTGACCGGCAGCTCTGGGTCTTCGATGATGGAGGCGAGATAAAAGTTGAGCCGGTCTAAATCCAGAAAGTCTATCGAGGTTCCGGCAACAGGCAGGGTCTCCACATGGAGCATTCCTCCGCTTTGGAAGAGACGAAGTTGCTGTTCTCTTGTCGCCAATTCAGAGCGGTCGCCCATGCGGATGTACACATCCTCCCGACCGTTATGCCGGAGCACATAGGGTTTGGCAATGCCAGGCGACAGCGAGACCACAGCGACCCGGCAGCCTTCCTCAAGCTCCATTTCCTCGTAGAACGGGATAATTTGCGGATGCACCTTGTCGCGGAACACATTCAGCACCCATTCCTGTAGGTCAGGCCGCCTGATGCCGGTCACAGCACCGTTGTCTTCCACGCCGAGCAGCACCCGCCCGCCCTGAAGGTTGGCCAAGGCCACAATCTCCTTTGCCAGCTGTTCCGGGCGGATGTCGTCCCGTTTGAATTCCACGCCGGAGTTCTCGCCGTTGCGGATGATTTCTAGGAGTTCTGCTGTGCGCATAGTTTTCTCGTGGGCCAGTGAATAAGAATTTCGCATTTCTTCCAGAATGTTGCATTCTTCATGATACTGCGCGTCCTCTTGCGCGGCAACGAAAAAGACACGTTGCCCTGCCTGCCGCCACATGATAGGATGGCTTGCCGTCAGTCTCTCTTGCTGTCAGGAATCATCTATTCGCTCACCAGCTATGAATTTTGAACAATTTCTGCAAATCATCTGGAAACAGCCCGCCGCCGGACAGGATGGCTTTGAAGGACTTGTCGCCAAGCTGCTTGAGCGGCTGACCGGGCAGCGTTTTCATCTTTCGCGTTCAGGCGATCAGGGAGGCCGGGACATGGCCAGCAATTTCTTGATGGCGGAATGCAAAAGATACGATGATGCAACAAAGCTCAAAAGTGATGAGCTGTTAGCTAAATTCACCGCTGCCGCCCAGAACAGTTTAAAGCCTGATCTTTGGATGGTTGTCACCACCAAGCGGTTGAGTGACCAGCATCATAATCCACTTCGGCAATTCAGTCAGGACTCTGGGATTGCTTATTTTTCTATAGATGCTCAAGGGGAAGAGAAGAGCTTTCTTGCCGCATTATGTGCTTATGCACCGGAGATCACCGTCAGGCATCTGCAAAAATATTTCGCTGACAAACAAGAAGCTGATGAATTTTCCAGCTATCTACAATCACTAAAAGAAAATAAAGAGGTTTCGGACAAGTCTGAAAAACTCAAGCAGGAGCTGGCCGCGCAGAATATCGGTTATGATCACTGGCTGGAAGAGCAAAATGCTTGGCTGTGCGGACGGTTGCGGAATAAGGATGAGTCAAAAGCGGCCTTTTCACAGAACTTGGCGGTGCGGGCTGAAGGAGAGTTTTTCATTCCCCGCAAAGCAGCGCAGGAAGCTCTGGACAACTGGTTTGCCAATTGGCATGAGCAGCACAAGTTTTTTGTTGTTCTTGGCGAAGAAGGCGACGGCAAAACCTGGGCGGTTGTAGATTGGCTCTACGGCAAGCTGTCAGATGGTTTTCCTGTCATCTTCCTTCCCTCCGGAATGGCTGATTTAAAAGAATTTGACATTCTCTTGCCTGAAATTCTTGCGAAGCAGTTAAAAGAACCATACGAAGGATACTGGCAGAAACGGTTGCAGCGTTGGCTGGAACGTCCGGCTGGCGACACGCCGCTTTTTCTCCTTGTCATGGACGGCTTGAATGAGCGTCCTGATATGGAATGGCGGCAGCTTTTGGCAAAATTTGCTGTGGAACCGTGGTGCAATCGTACAGCAGTGCTGATGACTTGCCGCAAAAAATTCTGGGATGAACATCTGTCTTCTGTAGGAGCCGCTGTCTTCACATTAGGCCCATACAACGATGCGGAATTAAAGTCGGCACTTGCTGTCAAGAATCTGACTCCTGATCATTTTGATAAAAACCTCATCGATCTGCTTCGTATTCCCCGCTACTTTGATCTGACTGTACGCCTGTGGGAGCGCATGGACAGCGAAGGCGAAATCACCAGAGAGCGTCTGATTTACGAAGACTGGCGGGATAAGCAAGAGCGCAAGCTGGGTAATTCCTTGAGCCACGAAGCATTTCAGGAATTGATCTGCAATCTAAGCAATCGGATACAGCAAAGCAAAAGAATTTTCCGGGGAGAATTGCAGACTGAGCTATCTGGATATGGTGACAGCAACTCTCTGCTGACCGAGTTAAGTACGGGCCGTGTTCTTCAAAAACATGGTAGCGGATGGACAATCAACCGAGATTATCTGATTCTTGGTCTGGGATTGCTGCTTGCTTATGAGGTGGCAGATGCGCTGGAAGCGCAAAATAATCTTGCTGAAGTAATAGCGCATTTCCAAGAGCCGCAGCCGGATATGGACATTAAAGTTTCTATCTGCGCTATGGCTCTTTATCATGCGCTTGGTAAAAAGGAATGGCCGGAAGGAATTCATCTGGCGTTGTTCAATGCGTGGGTTTCCGGGAGGAATATAAAAGAAGATGATTGGTGGCGCATTACATCCTATCTCCCGGTTCGACCTGAAATCTATCTGCGGATGATGGAGCAGGAATGGTCGGAAAATGCAAATAACATGGGGTTGCAAAATGCCTTCATGTCAGGTTTTTTGAAATTCGGCGGACAGGGAACTGTCCAGCAAATCCTGATACCTACGTTTGAACGCTGGATGGGATTTGTCCATCATGACGGGCATAAAGGCAGACATGCCCGTGACGATCAAAGCAAACTCGAAAAAGGCAGGCGGGATGTACGGCGGGCACTGGGGCATGATTTTTCAGCAGATCAGTGCGAGCTGTTCGGTTTTCGCCTGACCCGGACAGAAGACGAAGGGCTTCTGAGGCTATCCCGTTTTGCTCTCGCTATTATTTCGCAGCAGCCCCGCGCTCCATATATTCGGGCTATGATAACGGGTGTTGTCGCTGGGATGGTCATGGGCTACCCTGATTTTTACGAGCAGCTTTCTTGGGTATTGCGTACAGCGAAGGATGATATTGAAAAGAACATCTTGATAGAAATAGAAGAGCTTTTAAAAAATTCTCAATGTGTTGCGCAGAGAACTGCTGTCTTTCTCCTGCGAGCCTTAGGAACGGAAACATCTTGGCAGATGGACAAAAAAATCCCTTCTGAATACAAAGAGGAAAATTTGATGTACCAGCTTTACAAAGAGTATCCTTGTATAAATTTATTATACAACTGGACTCGTGAATATTATTTGGAATGTTTAGGCTTTCTCGAAAGCTCTCCTGCTAATATCGATGCCATTGTTTCTAAACTAAGGGATGTTGCTGTAGATCCATCATGTACAGTACCGAAAAAATTCAAGCTGCTGTTTATGCGGACAGGAAAAGAGATTGACTTGAAATATTTTAAATCAAATGAGAACGGGCAAACTGGAGAAGATATAGACATTCGCAATATTGAACCTGCATTATGCTCTTATTGCCCGGAACGATTTTCTGAAATCATTAATGAGCTTGCCTGTCTTTTCCCGGAAAGAGAGCAATCGTCGCGCTGGTTGCTGTCGATGTTCATCTATGAGCATATTATGATTCTGAGTGAAAAGGCGCGTTCAGCCGTGGAAGAGGCATGGCGAAGCAGTCTATCCGAGATTTCCGGGCACAATGATGCGTTCTTTACGGAAACAATCCTTTTTGCGTGTGTGTCAAGAGGAAAAGCCTTGAATCAGCAACTTGATCTCATAAAAGAACGCTGTTCAGATGATTACACATGGTGCAGAGGAAGGTTTCCTTTTGTCAAAAACATTGATGATTCTTCAAAATTAGCTTGTGTAACTGAAAAACTTGCGAACATACAAATGCCATCAGAACGGCTTAAATTTCTTATCAATCTCCTTCCTTCTCTCCTTGAGATTGACCAGCAGATAATGGAGTTGCTTCCTGAATTTTCGGAAATTGATAACAGATTTGCCCGTATCCACCATGCACTGGAACTTTTTACTTGTACCAAAAATAAGCAAGGAATTCAGTCAATCTTGAAGAGCAATTGGGGTTCAGCTAAGGCTGGCAGCGATTTTGAACGGTATTGGGGCAGCAGATTATTGGCCGAGCATGGTCTGGACTTGCCTTTTTCCGAAATATTGGAGCGTGTTTCTCTTCAACTGCTGGGGTATGCTGTCAAAAAACGAGACTGCAAGAACGATGAAATCGCTGCATACGGGAAGACTCTTCATCAACTTTGGCACAGCGTTGCAATGCAACCGTTTGAAATCCCAATAGAGGCAGATCAGGTTGCAGTCAAAATCAATCTTCCTGAACCGGAGCATGAATGCGATTACTCTTTGCATACAAATGACAACCTTGGGTTCAAAATTGTTTCACCGACATCCATTTGGGGCGGAAGCTCTTACCGAAGTTCTGGGAAAGATGACGAAAAAGAAACCAGCTTTCAGGATTCGATGAACTTTGAGTTGCAAACCAGCAAAAATCAACAAGTAAAAGACAAGGTGAATAACTTCGCCGTTTCTCTCAGAAAAACAGGAAACAATCTGTTCATAGAAAAATTCCGTATAGATGCACTTGCTGAAGTTGTTGCTGCCTGTCCTGAATATGTCAACCAATGGCTGATAACCGCCTTGAAACAAGATACCGAAATGCTTGTTCGTTGCCGGGGATTTTATGAAGCCTTATGCGAAATCCTATTGGAGCATCAACCGAAACAGGGAGAACGGCTTTTTCGGCGGCTTCATCGTGAAAACAGGCTCCGATTGATTGATTATACAACTGAAATACTTAACCTGTTATTCGGCCTTTTTCGGGCAGGAAATTCAGAGACCGTTTGCAATCTCAGAAAATCTCTGCTGGATAATGCCCTTTACGACGATGAACTCTTTGAAATAGCCTTCCTTGCGCAAAAGCATGACAGGAATGAATGGCTTGAAGGAACCATCACCGAATATCTCCAATCTGATTTTGCTTTGGATAACGCCAAGGGCCTTTTCCTGCTTGGCTTCATGGATGATCATTCAGCGGGTGAACGGCTGGACGCTTGGATAGCGGAAAAGAAACCGTCTTGGCTGCACGATTGCGCCAGAAAAGCAAAGATAATCCATGAACGCAATCAATGGGCGCATCACTGGTTTGAACGTTTTATCACCCACGAAGAAACGCTTCAGGCATGGGCGGCATTTCGCCTGTTCTTACGATGCGTTGACCGAAGGTTCTGGCTCTGGGGAGAAGAAATGATTTACTCGCCGGAGGTACCTTATGAACGGTTTGAGCATTACCGAGCCTGCCGGGACTCTATAATGAAGGCAACCCGTAAAAATGAGAAGAACCACTTTAAACTTCAGGAAAATCTGGTGGGTTGCAAAGTGCAGGAAAACCAGCTTTGGCCTTGGCTGAGAGCGTATTTGTCGGAAGAAGATGCGCAGCAGGCATAAACAAATAATAAAAGCCCCATGCCCCCTTTAAGCTGGAACGAAATCAAATCCCGCGCTCTCGCCTTCTCCCGCGAATGGGCGGACGAGGCTTCTGAAGATGCAGAAGCCAAGACCTTCTGGAATGCGTTCTTTCACGTCTTCGGCATTGAACGACGCAGGGTGGCCAGCTTTGAGCAGCGGGTGAATAAGCTGGATGGCCGCGACGGCTACATTGATCTGCTCTGGAAAGGGATGCTGCTGATTGAACACAAGTCACGCGGCAAAGACCTTGACCGCGCCCATCAGCAGGCACTTGGCTATTTCCCCGGCCTGAAGGAGCGCGAGCTGCCGCGCTGCATCCTTGTTTCCGACTTCGCCCGCTTCCGGCTCTATGATCTGGAGGAAGACAGCCGCCACGACTTTGCGCTGAAGGACTTGCACAAGAACCTGCGACTCTTCGGCTTTATCGCGGGCTACCAGACCCACGCCGTGCGCGAGCAGGACCCGGTGAACATCAAGGCGGCGGAGCGCATGGGCCGTCTGCACGACCTGATGAAGGAGACCGGCTACGTCGGCCATGCGCTGGAGGTCTATCTTGTCCGCCTGCTCTTCTGTCTCTTTGCCGAGGACACCGGCATCTTTCAACAGCAGCAGTTTCAGGACTTCATCGAGCAGCGCACAGGCGAGGACGGCAGCGATCTTGGCCCGCAGCTCTCGGTCTTCTTCCACATCCTCAACAGCCCGGAAGACCACCGCCTAAAGAACCTTGACGAGCAGCTTGCCGCCTTTCCCTTTGTCAACGGTAGGCTGTTCGAGGAAGTTCTTTCACCCGCTTCCTTTGACACGGTCATGCGCCAGAGTCTGCTCGACTGCTGCGGTTTAGATTGGTCGCGCATCTCGCCTGCTATCTTCGGCTCGCTGTTCCAGTCAATCATGGACAAGCAGGCCCGCCGCAACCTCGGCGCGCACTACACCAGCGAGCAGAACATCCTCAAGCTGATCAGGCCGCTCTTTCTTGACCGCCTGCGCGAGGAGTTCGGCAAGGTGAAGGGCAATCGCAAGAAGCTGGAGGAGTTCCATCAGCAGCTGCGCAGCCTGAGCTTCCTTGATCCGGCCTGCGGCTGCGGCAACTTTCTCGTTATTGCCTATCGTGAGCTGCGTCTGCTCGAATTGGACATTCTCCGCGTCCTCCACACCAGCGTGCGGAACGAGGTTGAGAAGGTGCAGCAGAGCTTGGATGTGCGCGGTCTCATCCGCCTGAATGTTGATCAGTTCTTCGGCATTGAGCTGGAGGAGTTCCCCGCGCAGATTGCGCAGGTGGCTCTGTGGCTGACCGATCACCAGATGAACCAGCAGGTTTCCGAGGAGTTCGGTCTCTACTTCGCCCGCATTCCGCTGAAAACCAGTCCGAACATCATCTGCGGCAATGCTCTCCGCCTTGACTGGAACGAGGTAGTTCCGGTGGAGCGACTGAGTTACATCATGGGCAATCCGCCGTTTGTGGGCGCAAAGTTCATGAGCGAAGCGCAGCGGGCCGACGTGAATGCCGTCTTCGCTGGCATCAAGAATGCAGGGCTGCTCGACTTTGTTGCGGCCTGGTATGTGAAGGCGGCGCAGATGCTGCGGAACACCGCCATCCGCTGCGCCTTTGTCTCCACGAACTCCATCTGTCAAGGCGAGCAGGTCAGTGTGCTGTGGAATTGGCTGCTCTCACAGGGCTGCCGTATATTCTTCGCCCACCGCACCTTTCAATGGAATAACGAGGCGCGGGGCAAGGCCGCCGTGCATTGCGTGATTGTCGGCTTTGCCTGCGAGGAGGTGCAGCCGAAGCTGCTGTTCGAGTATGAGGACATTCGCGGCGAGGCGCATTCCATTCAAGCAAAGAACATCAGTCCTTATCTGATTGACGGGCCTGATATTATTGTTTATGGGAGGATGAAGCCAATCTGTCTAGTTCAGGAGATTGTCAACGGCAGCATTCCGGCAGATGGTGGCAACCTAATCTTCACACCAGAAGAGAAAGACGAGTTTCTTTCAGCTGAACCACTTGCTGCAAAGTGGATAAGACCCTATCTCGGAGCTGAAGGATTCATTCATAACGATCTTCGCTATTGCCTCTGGCTAGTTGATTGTCCGCCCGACGAATTACAGAGAATGCCGCTGGTTCTTGAGAGAGTTAAGGCAGTTCGCTGTATGCGGCAACAGAGTCCAAAGGAAGCCACCAAAGAGAAAGCGAACATTCCAACATTATTTACGGAAAACCGCCAGCCGGATGGTGACTATCTCGCTATTCCCCGTACCTCTTCCGAGAACCGACAGTACCTGCCAATTGGCTATTTGTCAGGCGAGGTTGTGGCTGCCAATGATTTGCAGCTCGTTCCATCTGCTAGTCTTTACAGTTTAGGTGTACTCGCCAGCATCATGCACAAGGCTTGGGTGAATATCACCTCTGGACGGCTTAAAAACGATATACGATATTCCGTAAAATTCACCTACAATACGTTCCCGTGGCCGCCAAGCCTAAGCGATAAGCAGCAGCAGGCGGTGGAAGTTGCGGCGCAGACCGTGCTCAATGCCCGCGCTCAGTTCCCGGACTCCTCGCTCGCTGATCTCTACGACCCGCTGACCATGCCGCCCGTGCTGCTCAAGGCACATCGCGCGTTAGACAAGGCGGTGGATGCTACCTACGGTCGGCGTGACTTCAAATCCGAGGCCGAGCGGGTGGCCTTCCTCTTTGATCTGTACCAGAAATACACCGCCAGCCTGCTGCCTCTTGCGGCAAAAGGGAAGAAGCCGGGCCGCAGGAAGAAGGCTGATGGATAGGGTACGCCGTGTCAAAGCGGAGACACCATAGTGACTCCAACCGAGACACCATAGTGTCTCCTTGGGAGATACCGTAGTGTCTCCAGTGGAGTGACCATAGTGTCTCCAGCCGAGACACCGTAGTGACTCCGCAAGAGACACTATACTGTCTCTGATAGAGAGTATAGCCAGAGCAACATACTTTGAACCGTCGTATCTGTCATTTCGAGCGGAGCGAGAAATCTCACGCCAAGGACGAAGAGGAGATTCCTCGCTTTGCTCGGAATGACATTCAAGTTCACTTTATGCTGCTTCAGCTATAGTTTCAGGCTGCGAAGAACAGAGCTGTTGGCGGTCAGATTGTCTGCTTGATGCGGCAAAGCCCAGCTTGAGAGGAGGAGAATCTTTATGCACCAGCCCAGCAGCATAGTCGGCACTCTCCGTTCAATGAAAAACCATTATAAACGACAAGCACACCATGACAGCTTCTCAGAAAATGTTGGCCTTTGCCGAGAAATCCTCTTGGATTCGTAAGATGTTTGAGGAAGGTACCCGAATGAAGGCTCAGTTCGGTGCAGAGAATGTCTTTGATTTCAGCCTTGGCAACCCGGATGTACCGCCTCCGCCTCAATTTCTGCACGTGCTGACTGAACTGGCGCAATCAACTGCACCGGGAATGCACGCCTACATGCCGAACAGCGGTTATCCTCACGTGCGAGAGGCGGTAGCGGCTCGTTTGGCACGAGAACAAGGCGCGGGCATCGGCGCAAGCGATGTTCTCATGACCTGCGGAGCTGCTGGTGCGCTCAATGTAGCGATGAAAGCCCTGCTTGATCCCGGCGATGAGGTTATCCTGATCAGTCCGTTCTTTGTCGAATATACCTTTTACGTTGATAACCACGGCGGAGTGAGCAAGATTGTGCCAGCGGACGAGGAATTCAAGCTCGATGTGGCGGCTATCGAGGCAGCTTTGAGCGAGAAGACCAAGGTGGTGTTGATGAATAGTCCCAACAATCCCACTGGCCAAGTGTATAGCGCAGAATCGTTAGTCGCGCTGGGCAAGCTGTTAGACCACGCGGGGGAACGGTTTGGCCGCACGCTGTATATCATCGCTGATGAGCCGTACCGCAAGATTGTTTATGACGGATTGGAAGTGCCTTCGGTTATGGCTGCCAGCGTCAATACCATCGTGGTTTCATCGTATTCTAAGGACTTATCTTTGCCCGGCGAGCGCATCGGTTATTTAGCCGTGCATCCTGATATGCCGGATAAGACTGCCTTGCTTAATGCTATGACGTTAGCCAACCGCATCCTTGGTTTTGTCAATGCTCCAGCGTTGATGCAGCGGGCGGTAGCGCAGCTTCAGGATGTGAGCGCAGATGTATCTATCTATGCACGGCGGAGGGATATCTTCTGCAAAATTCTCGACGAGGCGGGCTTTGAGTACGTCCGGCCCAAGGGAGCCTTTTATCTCTTCCCTAAAACCCCGATTGATGAGGTGGAATTCTGCCAACTGCTGCTGGAGGAAAAGATATTGGCTGTGCCTGGACAGGGGTTTGGTAGACCGGGACATATCCGATTGGCTTTCTGCGTGGACGAGGAGCGAATCAGGAAGGCTGGGGATGGGTTTAAGCGGGTGATGAAGCGCAACGGGCGGGTTAAGCTATAGAAGACGGCATTCATACGCACGAAACTTGCTATCGTCTGTCATCAAATAACAGTCGTTAGCAATGGCTTGAACTATCAGCATCCTGTCAAATGGGTCTTTATGATGAAAGGGTAAATTGAGAAGCAACAGGGCATCTTCAGCACGGAAATTGAGGAATTGAAAACCGCTCTGCTTGGCTGCATCAAGAGGATCATATTCAATCTTCAATTTCTGAATGGATGACTTGATCATAATCTCAGCAATAGTGATTGAACTCACATAGACAGTATTTGTAAGTTGTTCCAGTCTTTTCCTCTTATCAGCACTGATTCTGGCTGGATCGGCTATCGCCCACAAAAAAATATGCGTATCAATAAGTATCTTCATTCAACGCGAACACCTCGCTTATTTCTCAGCTTTGCCATAAAACATTTCGTTTACCTCTTCATCCTCATCCATTATATTATCCGGCAACGCAACTTTCCCTGCAAAAGTCCCAAGCATTCTCTTTCCTTGGACATTGTGCGGCACTATCTCGGCAAGCGGTAGATTGTTTTTGGTAATAATGATTCTTTCACCATGACAGGCCCTCTTCACTAACTTTGAAAGATCGATTTTTGCCTTGGAAATAGTAACAATCATAACATCCTCCTTCGGTGGAAGTATCTTCAATAGAGCTGATTGTACCAAAATGAATAAAATTGTTCAATCTGAAAGTCTTAGGTGAAAAACTGTCCTCATGCCCCAGTGCATTGACAAACAGCTCCTTTGTCGCCAGTTTCAACGAGCAGCGAACAGCTACGAGCAGCAAGCTTTGATTCAGCAACGGACAGCAGAGCATCTGCTTGATCTGCTGGCACAGCACGGTGGAACAACACCGCCGCAGCGAGTGCTGGAAATAGGCTGCTGCACTGGTTTGCTCACCCGCCGACTCATCGAGCGGGTCAAAGGAATGAAGGAATTAGTTCTTAATGATATCGTGCCGGACTTTGCCGCTCGCATGAATATCGCCGCTCTTGCTCCGTCGATACGATTGCTGCCCGGCGACATCGAAAACCTACCGCTGCCGGGCACGTTCAACCTGATTATTTCCTCATCGACGTTTCATTGGCTTCACGATCTCGACCACCTGCTGGCGCAATTGGCCGTTGCCTTAGAGCCTAGTGGCACCTTGGCTTTTTCACTCTACGGGCCAGACAATCTGCGAGAAATAGACGAACTAACCGGCATCGGCTTGGAGTATCTTAGTCTGCCGGAAATTGAAACTATTGTCCGTAGGCATTTCAAGTTGCTCCACAGCAGCAGCCAGCAGGAAATCCTCTATTTCACCAGCCCACAGGAAGTCCTCCACCATCTGCGTCAAACCGGAGTCAACGCCATCAACCGCAGCCCGTGGAGTCGTACTCGGCTCCAGCATTTCTCCGCAGAATACCGCCAACGGTTCAGCACAGCCAGCGGGGTCAGCCTAACCTATCAACCTTTATATTTCGTCGCTCGTAGCACGCATCACCGATAGAGTCAGCAGCGAAACGCATCATAAATCTAGCCCAGTTAGGTCTTCATTGAACAGCTCGCAGCCGTCTTCGCGTACCACAGCCATGTTTTCCAAGCGAATACCACCCCAGCCGGGAAAATAAATGCCTGGCTCAATAGTGACAATCATTCCAGCTCGCAGCTGTTTCCTGTTTCGGGAACTGAGGCGCGGGGCCTCATGGACAGCAAGGCCAACTCCGTGGCCTAAGCCGTGGCCAAAGCAGCTGCCATAGCCCGCATCAACGATAATCTGCCGAGCCGCCAAATCTACCTCGCGGCACACTGCACCAGCACGAAGAGCCTTGGTCGCGGCTAACTGCGCTTGGCGCACTACCCGCAGCCGATCAATAAAAAGGTTGTCCGGCTTCCCAACCGTAAAAGTACGGGTCATGTCAGAGCAATAGCCTTCCAGCACTAAGCCCATGTCGATCAAGACAATTTCACCCTCTTTCAGTACACGGTCTGAGGGTACAGCGTGCGGCTTGGCTGCGTTGGAACCAAAGGCAACAATGGTTTCAAAACTCGGTCGTTCTGCACCCATTTCCCGCATAATGCGTTCTATGGTCAGGGCAATTTCAATCTCAGTCATACCCGGAACCACCGTGCTGTGAACCTGCTGAAAAACCCGCTCATTCAACAGGACAGCTTTCTTTAATCGACCGATTTCTTCCTCGCTCTTGATCAGCCGCATTCGCTCAACCAAGTTAGTAACAGGCACCAGCTCAACATCGTTGCCCAAGACTTTTTCCATTCTGCCAACAGCGGCATGAAGAAAATAATGACTCTCAAAGGCTAACCGCCGCGCACCCAGCCCAGCCAGCAGCGTTTTCAGCAGAACGAACAGCCCCTTTTTGTACAGCTCAACGGTGAAGCCCTGCGTCTCCTCTTTGGCCTGTAGCTCAAAGCGAGAATCGGTTAGCAACCACGGTCTGCCTTTTTTTGGAATCAGCAGCACCCCAGAGCTTTCCTGAATACCGTGGTCAGTGCTGGTATAAGCACTCAGATAACGCCGATTGGCTGGTTCAGTAACCAAAAAAGCATCAAGATTGCGGCCCCGAAGAGCTGCTTGCAATTTGTCAATACGTTGCTGAATCATATCGCTCAATAAATTTTCTTCTTTTGAAGAATAAAGCAATGCAGCTCTTGTTATCCGCATTGCTTTATAGGTTTACTTAGGACAAACTGACTTGTAGAATTCGTACTCTCCCTTCTCGCTGATCTTAACAATCACAGCGCATTTGGTCGGGTCGCCAGTGCCAGAAAAGGTCATCTTGCCGGTAATGCCGTCAAAATCTTTCACTTTGGCTAACGCATCGCGCACCGCTGTCCGATCTTTCTTGATATCACCGCTGAGGCTACCTGAAGATTCAATGGCGGTCTGCGCCAGTCGCAGCGCATCCCACGTCAGTGCGGCCACGTCATCTGGCACATAGCCGTTTTTGGTCTTGTAGCGGTCGATAAACGCCTTGGTTGCCCCTTGCGCTCCAGCCGCAGCATAGTGGGTGCTGAAGAATTGACCATAACAGGCTTCGCCGCAGAGCTGCACGGTCTCAGCAGAACCCCAGCTGTCGCTGCCGATCACCGGACTTTTCCAACCGAGTGCCTTGGCCTGCTGCACGATCAAAGCCACTTCGTTGTAATATTGCGGCGTGAACAGCACTTCTGCGCCAGAGCGGATAATCTTAGTCAACTGAGAGCTGAAATCGGTGTCCTTGGTGGTGAAGCTCTCATAAGCGACCACGGAACCAGCACCGTGCTTTTCTTCCCAGGCTTTCTTGAAGAATTCCGCCAAGCCTTTAGGATAATCGCTGGCCACGTCGTACAGCACTGCCGCTTTGGTGAATTTAAACTCGTCACTGATGAAATTGGCCAGCACCGGCCCTTGAAAGGGGTCAAGGAAACAGGCGCGGAAAACATAAGGCCGATTTGCGGTGGTGTCTGGGTTGGTTGACCACGGGCTGATCATCGGGGTCTGCTTGTCGTTAGCCACCGAACCCGCTGGAATAGCCTCTTTGGAAGCCTGCGGCCCGATGATGACCAACACTTCATCTTGGGTGATCATCTTCGTGCTGGCCTTAACCGCTGATTCGGCTTTGGATTCGCTGTCTTCAATCACTAACTCAACCGGGTATTTCACCCCGCCGACCTCAATGCCACCTGCTTTATTTATGTCCTCAAGCCACAACTCTGCTGCATATTTAGTCCCTTCGCCGACCTTGGGAATATCGCCAGTAATCGGGGCGTTAATGCCTACCTTGATCACGGTTTTTCTGTCGGATCGACAGGAAGCCAAGGGAAAACAGAACGCCAGCGCACAGAGCGCGGTAAAGCAACGTTTCATCGCAACATCTCCTTTTTGAAAGATTAAAATTGTGCCAACACAGAGACTTACCACATCAAGGCCGATGCTGCAAGAATCATGCGGACTTTGGCAGATTTATTCCGAGGAAAGGCGCACCTTCACTCTCCCCTTCCAAGGAATGAGCATTGGTACTTGTCGGCAGTAACTGCGGTACGATTCGCCTATCTCATGCAGCAGCTTTCGTTCTTCCAATAACGTGCCGATGACAAGGTAAAGACTGAGGATAATCCGGGTAAAAAGGTTGGCATCGGTAATCGGGCCGACTGTCCATAAAATCGGCAGACCGCTGCTGTACCAAGGGTGGCGAACGTAGCGCAGCACCCCCTCGCACGAGAACGGTAAAGCCGGATTTTCTCTTCCTTGCCGCCAGCTCCGCCACTGGCTGAAGCCGAGCAAATGCCCCATGTTATAAACCAGATATCCACCGTGCAACATGATCAGCGCATAGAGTAGTAGCATTGCCTGCGGAATGCGTAGCCAGTCTGACCAAGAAAAAACCACCTCTTGTGGCAGACTGTATTGATACCAAAGCAGCGGAATCAGCGTTAGGACGGAAAACAACGAATAGGCTATCCGGTGGGTGCCGCGTACAACGCCGCCTTTTCGTTGGAGCCAGTCATTAACCGGAGCGGAAATCAGCAGACTGTGCAAAGCACACCAACAAATCCAAAAAATGGATAGAGTAATTTTCATGCGTCAAATATATATGTTGCCATATTTTTGATCAACTGACGATGACCAGATGGAAAAGCAAAGCTGTCTAATTCTTTTTGATTAACCCAGCGAAACTGACTGGCTGCATGTAAGACCGGCTCCGTTGACTGTTCGTTCTGTAAGTTA
Organism: Candidatus Electronema aureum; assembly: GCA_004284765.1. Taxonomy (GTDB): domain Bacteria; phylum Desulfobacterota; class Desulfobulbia; order Desulfobulbales; family Desulfobulbaceae; genus Electronema; species Electronema aureum. The sequence continues at coordinate 18,041 of NQJD01000002.1, read as the reverse complement.
CAAAAAAATGAATGCAGCGTCACTCGGTGTTTGGTGTAATGATGCACTACCGTGGTGAAAGGACGCAGATGAATCACCCGAAATTCCGTTTCTTCGGCAATTTCCCGTGCTGCCGCTTGCTCTGGTGTTTCGCCCTCTTTGAGCCTTCCTCCGGGAAATTCCCACAGTCCGCCCCAGACATCCTCCTCTCTCCGCTGCTGAATGTAGAATCGTCCGTCCTGTTCGATAATTCCACATGCCATGATAATATTGATTTTATCCGGCTTTTTGACTAAAACAGGCCGCTGATTAACTGTCCCAGCAGCGAAGGCGCGGCAGCATTCCCGCACTGGACAGGCGGCGCAGGTCGGATTTTTCGGCGTGCAGATGAGCGCACCTAACTCCATCAGAGCCTGATTGAAATTGCGCGGCTCATTTGGCGGCAGCAGTTCCGCGCAAAGCTGGAGCAGCTGCTTTCGCGTTACGCTTTGTTTAGGCGGTGAATCAATATCTTCCACTCGACACAGCACTCGCTCCACATTGGCATCCAGCAACGGCACTGGTTGGTTGAAGGCGATAGAGAGAATCGCTGCTGCCGTGTACGGCCCGATACCGGGCAGAGCCAGTAGTGCTGCCTCTTCGTTGGGCAACTCGCCGTGATGGTCGCGGACAAGCAGCTCGGCAGTCTTGCGGAGATTCCTCGCCCGGCTGTAATACCCCAACCCTTCCCAAGCCTTGAAAATTTCTTGCTCTGAAGCAGCGGCCAAGGCGCGGATGTCTGGGAACTGTTGAATCCAGCTCTGGAAATAGACCACAACCCGTTCCATCTGGGTCTGCTGGCCCATAATCTCAGCAATCCAGATCTGATAGGGCTGATAATCCTTGCGCCAAGGCAAAGGCCGCTGATGTTCGGTAAACCAAGGAAGAAGCCCGGCACGGAATGAGGTGATGGTGTGCATATTAAAATGAGCAGACGTAATTTTTGCAGAACTCTGAGCAGCCCTATTGTGTATCCTGCGCTGAAAAAAATTGTAGGTTACTCCGCTTTGTTCTGTTCAGAATCAGGGTAACATGTTATAAAAAAAATGCCAATTTTTCACCCTGCAAAAAATGTTCCAGCTTGCTTTGCTTCTGCTGCCTTTATATTCATGCCCGATTTGTTCAGCACGTTCAGCTTCCCCAGCTCCTTTAGATGGCAGGATATCGCTGATATTCTGATCGTCTCGTTCATCGTTTACCGTATTATCATTCTGATTCGGGGAACGAGGGCGGTGCAAATGCTGGCCGGTGCTTTGGTCATCGCGCTGCTTTATTTTCTTTCGACTGCTCTGGACTTGCTGGCACTCCAGTTGTTGCTGCGTTCTTTGCTTAGTTCAATTTTGCTGATCACGGTGATCATTTTTCAAGATGACATCCGTCGCGCTTTAACCGAAATGGGCAAAACGCCCTTTTTAAAAAGTAGCAATATCGCTGCTGATGACCTCACCCAGATCATCTCCGCTGTAGTAAGTTTGTCACGGCGGCGTATCGGTGCGTTGATTATCATTGAGCGTGAAACTGGCTTGCAGGAATATGTAGAAACTGGCTTCATTATCGACAGCAAGCTGCTTCAAGAGCTGTTAGTGGCAATATTCCTGACTAAATCGCCGTTACACGACGGCGCGGTAGTAATCAAGAAAGGAAAAATTCATTCTGCCGCCTGTGTACTGCCTTTATCGAAAAATCTCAGCATCGACAAGCGCTACGGGATGCGGCATCGAGCAGCACTGGGGCTTTCTGAAATGACTGACGCGGTGATTTTGGCGGTGTCCGAAGAAACCCAAGAAATCTCAGTGGTCCGAGGCGGAGTCATCACGCCAATGCGGGATGAAGAAAAATTAGAGACTGTTCTCAAAGATATTTTTTTAGTGCGGGAAAAAAAAGCTCCCCTGTGGCAACGATGGATCAAAAAAAAACGTCCTTAGTGAACCCGTCGGCAATCCACTTTCTGCAAAACAGCAAAAAACGCTGCAAAGAATTTTTGCTGCTTTTTGTTTCGCTTTCCCTCGGTATTCTGATTTGGTTTTTAGTGGTTGGTGCAGACCAAATGGCTATGACACTCACCGTGCCGATTGAGTTTCTCAATTTGCCTAAAAATTTGGTCATTTACAACCAGTACCAGAAAGAGGTAAATGTGACCCTGAGCGGCCCGCGCAGCATTATGCAAGAAATGCGCAGCCGAACACTCTCGCTGCCCATCGATTTAGTTGGAGCGGTACCGGATACGGTGGTGCTGAACACAGATACGCTCCAGCTTCCGCTGCCTGGCGGCGTTTCTGTGGTACGGATGCAGCCTGCCAGTATCAGTCTGTCGATTGACGAGCTGGTGCAAAAACAGATACCGATTACGGCAGCAACCGAAGGGAAAGTTGCACCCGGCTATACGCTACAAGAAATCAGTCTCAACCCCGATAACATTTTGGTATCGGGGCCGAAAACTTTGTTAGAGCGGCAGCAAGCCCTGAAGACGTACGTCATTCCCTTGGAAGGAATGACCCGTTCTGCTACGGTTCCCGTGCATCTTGCTCTCTCGCCTGAACTGATGAGTTTGATCGGCGAAACCACAGTAGCAGTCAAAATCACGGTCAAAGAAAAATTTGTCGAAAAAATTATCCATAGCATCCCGGTCAGTGCTCGCGATGCTATGGGACCAGTCGTGCTGAAGCCCGATGTTATCTCAGTTTTTGCCAGCATCCCAGAAAGCCTGCTTTCAGACACCTTGGCACAGCCTATGCTTTTCCGGGCCTCAGTTTATGTAGGCAGCGGCGAACTACCACGCACTGCGCCAGTGGAAGTTTTTGCGGCAACCATGCCTGGCCATGAGCCAACGGTAATCAAGTCTTACACCCCGCAGGAGGTGGAAATCCTGCTGCCAGATAACAAACCGGAACCGGCCAAACTGAAACAGGAAACGAAGAAAGAAAACCGGAAGAAAAAATAACTCAGCCTCTAAAAAATTATGCGCCAGCTTTTCGGCACTGACGGCGTGCGTGGCACTGCCAATATCTATCCGATGACCACCGAAATTGCCATGCAGATTGGCAGGGCTATCGCGTTCATCGTCAAGAAAAAGACCAAAGGGCATCACATTGTCATCGGCAAGGACACTCGGCTTTCTGGCTATATGCTCGAGAATGCGTTGGCCGCTGGAGTTTGCTCAATGGGCGTGGATGTGCAGTTGCTCGGCCCGTTGCCCACGCCGGGTATCGCCTTCATCACCACCTCGATGCGGGCGGATGCGGGTGTGGTCATTTCTGCCTCACACAACCCTTTTCAAGACAACGGGATCAAGATATTCTCGCGCGACGGCTTCAAGCTGCCGGATGAGGTCGAATTAGACATTGAAGACCTGATTTTTTCGCAAAAAATGGCGGCACTGCGTCCGGTGGCCGACGAGGTGGGCAAGGCAGCCCGGATTGATGATGCCTGCGGCCGCTACATCGTCTTCCTCAAGAACACCTTCCCGAACAAGTACACGCTCGACGATTTCCACATCGTCTTAGACTGTGCCCACGGTGCGGCTTATAAGGTTGCACCCTTTGTTTTTGCCGAGCTGGGCGCAAAAGTCACTTGTCTCGGTGTGGACCCGGACGGCAAAAATATCAACCGAGACTGCGGCGCGCTCCACCCAGAGCTGATGGCGGAAAAGGTGCGGCAGCTCGGCGCGAACATCGGCCTTGCTTTGGACGGCGATGCGGACCGGCTGATCGTTTGCGATGAAAAAGGCGCAATCGTTGACGGTGACCACATCATGGCCATCTGCGCCGCTGATTTGATCAGTCGAGGCAAGCTGAAAAAAAAGACCGCAGTCGCCACGGTGATGAGCAATATAGGCTTGGAAAAAGCCTTGAGTGACTTAGGCGCAAAGCTGCTCCGCACCAGTGTCGGCGACCGCTACGTGGTCGAGGCGATGCGAGCCAAAGGCTGCAACTTCGGTGGCGAGCAGTCTGGCCACCTCATCTTCCTTGACCACAACACCACCGGCGACGGCACCTTGGCTGCGCTTCAGCTTCTGGCGATCATGATTAAACGGAAAAAACCGCTCTCAGAGCTGGCCAAAATCATGACTGCCTATCCGCAAGTGTTGGAGAATGTCCGCCTGTCCAGCCGGATTGCGCCGGAGCAGATCAGGGGTTTCAGTGAGGCATTAAAAGCGGCAGAAGAAAGATTGGGTAGCCGAGGGAGGATACTGGTACGCGCCTCTGGCACTGAGCCGGTGATCCGGGTGATGGCTGAGGGGGAAGATGAGAAGGAGATTTCAGACCTCGCCTTAGAGCTGTGCGATGTGATTAGGCGAGCGGACAGGGTGTGAGGTCGGGAACTCTTCATTAATCCGGGCTTTCGCAAAAAGAAAGCCCGGATGTACTTCTTACTTTTCTACTTTCTTCGGCTGCTTCTCCTTTGTTTCTTTGTCCTTTTGCTCATGCTTTTGAGCTGTTTGCTTCTTGTTCTTGTCCTTATCTTTCTTGCCGCCCTTGTCTCCCATAGCCTTCTCCTTCCATGTTATAAGTTTTTATCAGGTGATAATCAACCTGACGAGCTACAGTCAGGAAAAACATACTTTATATAAAACACCTTACGTGATATATGTCAACAAAAAATAAACAGTTTAACTGCGCTCAGAGATATCACGGTGAATTTCCGTTTTAAGTAGTAATATAAATATATTGCTTGACATCCTTTCAATCCTTCCCGGTCGCGGACATGAAGTTTTCTACCCCTCCTCTTCAGTCTGAAACAGGAGCTTTTTTCCTTGACTGCCAGCGTGGTTTGTAGTTAATCAGTAGCTGCCGTTTTTTGAGGCGGAAGGGTCTTGGTAACAGTAAGAATAAATTATGTTCCCCCGCATGTATTCGGGTGCCTCTGTGTCTGTGAACACTGACCGACCTATGTATTTGGCGGATCAATCTGAAAAGATTGCCTTTTATAAGGCATAAGCATGTTATACAACAAGGAGGCCGTTATGGCTGAACAAGAGATGGTGAAGGTGAGCGCGCGCAAAGGGCAGGATGAGGTGATTGCCGACAAGCGGGTCTTTCTCAAGCGGGCTGCGGCTGCGCTGGGTGTCGTGGCGGCTGCCGGTTTGACCGGAGCGGCGGTCATGAAATCTGCGGGAAAAGTCGGCGATACGAACGCCCGCGCCCGCTGCGCCGAGGAAGATTTGCGGCAGCAGCAGATCATGGCGGGAAAAACGCTGACGCTCATGACCCAGGAAGAGAAGCGGCAGATGCTTGACCGTATCCTGCGCAACCATTACCGGACAGTATCTTGAGGATATTCCTGTTCCACCATATAACGGAGGCGATGCGCAATGTCTGAGGACAAAAGAGAAATGGTTGACGAACAGGATGACGGGCAGGTGAAAGAATCCCGCCGTGATTTCCTGAAGAAGATGGGTGTTGCCGCCGCTGCGACAGCAGCCGCTCCAGCAGCCACCGCCAAGGCCGTGAGCATAGCCGAAGCATTGCAGGGTCACTTTGAGCTGATGAGTGACGAGCAAAAGCAGAAGGCCATTGCCCGCTTGGAAGAGCGCTACAGCGAGCAGTTCAGCAAGCAGACCACAGTGGCCAACACGCCTGCCCCGGATGGAGTGCTGTTTGGCTATGCGCTCAATATTTCTAAATGTATTGGCTGCCGCCGCTGCGTTGAAGCCTGCGTCAGGGAAAACAATCAATCCCGCGATCCAGCAATTCAGTGGATTCGCGTCTTGCGGATGGAGAAAGGCAATGTCACGTTCGACGCGAAAGATTTGAATGCGGGCAAGCCCAGCAGCAGCTCCTTGGGAGACCACGGCATTCAGTCCGGCGGCCATGCTGGTAAACCTGTTGGCATTTCTGGTTACACCGATCATTACTATGAGCCGGAGCAGGTTCCAGAAGACAATGCCTTTTATTTTCCGGTGCAGTGTCAGCAATGCGAAAAACCGGCCTGCGTCAAGGCATGTCCGGTTCGGGCAACGTATCGTGATCCCAATGGCATCGTGGTGATTGACTACAACTGGTGCATTGGCTGCCGGATGTGTCAATTGGCCTGTCCGTATTGGGCGCGCCGCTTCAACTGGGGCGAACCGGTGCTGCCGAGTGAGGAGATGAATCCCAAGACCCATTATTTGGGAAACCGTCCCCGCCCGCGCGGGGTCATGGAAAAATGCACGTTCTGTTTGCAAAGGGTGAGAGATGGACGCTATCCAGCCTGTGTGGAAGCCTGTCCGGTGGGCGCAAGAAAATTTGGCAACCTGCTCGATCCTGAAAGCGAGGTGAGGAAGGTTTTGGCTACCAAACAGGTGTTCCGGTTCAAGGAAGAGTTCAACACCGATCCAAAATTCTTCTATTACATGGATTAGAGAGGGATTGACAATGACCATGAAACAGCAAATAGCTTCAGCTTCCCAAAAGCCCATAGCGTTCGCCCGTGATTTTTTCAGTTATGCCATTAAAGGAGGGAACCTTTACTATGGCTGGCTGCTCTTTCTTTCCTTTTTTGTGATCGCAGGTCTTTTCACCACCTACGTGCAGATGACCACGGGCCTCATCGTCACCGGGGCCACGGACCAAATCACATGGGAGCTGTTCATCTCCAACTTCATCTTCACCGCCCATATTGCGGCGGCGGCAGTGCTGGTGGTGATCCCCGCGTATATCTACAAGCGCAAAGACATGAAGGAGCTGGCCGTGCTTGGCGAGATCATCGCCCTGACCTTCGTGATTATCGGCCTGAACTTCATCTTCTACCACATGGGCCGGATAGACCGGGCGTGGCACGCAATTCCTGGTTTGGGCATCTTCAACTTTCCCAGTTCGATGCTCACCTATGACATCATTGTCCTGAACACATACCTCGCTATCAACTTGGTGGCGGTGTCCTATCTGCTGTACATGCGCTATCTCGGTCAGCCGATGAACACCAAATTTTACACCCCGCTGATTTACGTGGCTGTGGCTTGGGGGCCGCTGATTCATATCGTCACCGCCTTCATCCTCAGCAGCAACGCGGCGATTTACTCGTGGAAAACTGCTGTCCTCCCCTTCGCCTTTTTATCCATGGCGGGCGCGTCAGGTTCCTCCTTGGTGATCCTGATGTTCCTCCTGATCCGCAAATTCAGCAAACTACAGATTGCTGACTCGGTGATTGACTTCTTCTCGCAGGTCATTGTCTGGAGCTTGGGACTCATCATCTTGGTGTTTATCTCCGAGTTTTTCACTGAACTGTATTCAGGCACTCATCATGCTGCTTCCTTGGAGTTCATGATCGATGGTCACCACGGTCTGGATGCCTATGTTCCGTGGTTCAAGATGACCATGACCCTGATTGTCCTTCCGTTCATCCTGCTGCTCAACACCACCATACGGAAGAGCTACAACAGCCTGTTGCCGGTGATCTGCTCGGTGGTCTTCCTGACCATTCTGATCGAGAAACCGGCAGTGCTGGTTTTCCCGGCCTTCAGCCCGACTCCCTTGGGCGAGTACGCCGTGTATCATCCAACCCTGATTGAAATCTGCAACGTCCTGTTTATCTGGGCGGTCGGCTTTATCATGCTGACCCTGCTCACCAAGGGCGCGATTGGCGTGTTGACCGGCGAGGTGCGGGATAGCAAAACAGTGGAAGCAGGTGGAGGTGCGAAATGAGCAACTACATGAGAGCAGGAGTTTTCTACGGCCTTTTTGTCTTGCTGGCAGGCGGCGTGATGCTCCAAAATGAGGCGACGGCGGAAGAGGGCAAATCCGATGCGGCACCAGCGCAAGACAAGGCTGGAGCGGCATCAGTTGAGTGCTACGAAAGCATCAAAGACTCCACCAATCTCACAAAGGTGGAGAATGCAAACCCCAAGTTCGGCTATCCCAATGTGAAGTGTTCACCAACCACTGGAGCAGTTCTTTGGTACGGTGATCCCTACACGGATACTGTGCCCATGGGTGAAATGCCGAAGTTCGGCGATGAGACGGATGGCGACTTTGCCCAGGCAGTCATCCGTTCCCGGACGAAGCACTTCAAAACAACCATGCAGTGCAGCGGCTGTCATCCCGGCACAGCTCAGGCCGCCGCTCCGCCAAATGAGCCTCGCCAGCTCCAGATGCATCAAGATATCATCAGCGATGCCAGTAAATTGCAGCATGGCCGGGGAGCCATTTGGTGTTTGGACTGCCATAACGCTGCCAATCGTGACACCCTTGTTGACCGCCGAAAGAACGAGGTCAGCTTTGATGAATCCTATAAGCTCTGCGGCAGCTGTCACGGTGACACCTATAGCAAATGGCGGATTGGCCTCCACGGCAAGCGCACGGGCGAGTGGAAAGTGGGCGGGAAAAAGCGGTGGTGGACTTGCACAGAATGCCACAATCCCCACACTATTCAGGAGCACCGCTTTAATCCGGTCAAACCTGAACCGCCACCGGCCCTGCCACGCGGCATGAGCAGCAGTGAAACCAGCAGCAAGCACGAATAAAAAGCTCGACATGAAAGCGAAGAGATTGGGGGTGGTGCTGTCCCTTGGACTTGCGGCCTGCGGATCTGCCTTGGCGGCGCAGCCGCAAGTGCCGGTGACAACCGCTTCCGCAGCCATGCCAACCTCTGACGTTTCCCGCTTCAGCCATGACTTTCATGTCAACAAGGTGGGGTTCAACTGCGTTGACTGCCACAACAGCCTGTTTCAGCAGGCTGGCGGCTCGGCCAAAGCGGCGGGCGATTTCACCATGTCCGCCTTTGATCAGGGCAAATACTGCGGCACCTGCCACGACGGCAGCACCGCCTTTGCTGCCACTGATCAAGGCAGCTGCGCCCGCTGCCACGACGGTTCTTCCGCCTTTGCGGCTAAGACCAGATGTACGCTCTGCCACATCGGCGTACAGAGCAGCAACCGTCTGTTTGGCAAAGAGAAACACGTCAACGGCGATTGATTAGACCTCCTGCATAACCCGTTCGCTCAGAAAAGTAGATACCGTCTTGTCTGTCAAGAGGAAAGACCTCCTGCCATGCAAGACGGCGCATAATTTGGCTGATAAGGAAGGCGTGTTTTTATAGTGTTTAAGTTTTAAATCAGTTGTGTTATAATTTACGACCTGAGAGGTTATTTTTTTATTGCCGGATTGTCAGGGGGCAATATTGTTGCGCCGATGATTTATGAATGCAGCACTGATGCTGAAATATTTAACTTCTGGCTCGAACATTCGCTTCTTCCTGAAATTCCCAAAAATTCTCTTGTTGTGATGGACAACGCAAGTTTTCATAAATCAGAAAAAACGAAGGAGCTTGTGAAAAAGTTTTCTTGCAGGCTGCTTTTTTTGCCGCCTTATTCCCCTGATTTAAACCCGATAGAAAAATTTTGGGCTTCCATGAAGGCGAAAATTAAAAAAATAGCTGACGGCATCAAGAGTTTAAGCGTTTGCGTCGAGACGGTTTTCCAGACGATCTAAAAACTGAAACACTATAGTACACCGAAGCAGAGATGAACGAGCTTGCGCATGGCGGCACCGAGAGCGGACATTTTGGATTTGCCGCGAGCAAGCAGTCGCTCATAGACAGCCTTGACATGGGGATTATGGCGTATAGTACTTCAGTTTTTAGATCGTCTGGAAAACCGTCTCGACGCAAACGCTTAACCTCTTGATGCCGTCAGCTATTTTTTAATTTTCGCCTTCATGGAAGCCCAAAATTTTTCTATCGGGTTCCTGTATAGATTTCTCAAAACGAAGCGTGAAAAAGCTGCTCTGGAAGCTCTGTTTTTCGTATCTGCTTTTAGCCGTGCTGACCCTCGGTATCAGTCTGATTATCGCCTCGTTTCTTCTCAAGCAATTTCATCTTGATCAAGCCTGCCATCAGCTCGAAGCTCAAGCTCGCCTTTTCCGCAGCAGTGTGGAGAAAAATTTTGCATTGAGTGCGGCGGAAATCAATCTGCTCTGCGCTGAGTTCAGTGCGGAGCTTGGTTCTCGGATCACCGTTATTGTCGCAACAGGACAGGTCTTAGCTGATTCAGAAAAAAACTCGGCTGAGATGAACAATCACGCTGACCGCCCAGAAATTATAGCCGCGCTGGCCGGAGAGATCGGTGTTTCTCTCCGACGTAGCCACAGTTTGGATAAAGAGCTGCTTTATGTGGCCGTACCGGTGCGTAAGAACGGCATCGTTTGGGGTGTTGTACGAGCCGCACTTCCGGCAAAACTGCTTGATGAGCAGCTTGTCTTCCACAGTAGGTTACTGCTGGCTGCGCTTCCGGCCTTGCTGCTCGCTGCGGTTGCCAGCTTTTTGCTCGCGCTACGCATCAGTAGGCCGTTAGAAGAAATTGAACAAGGCGTGCTGCGCTTCACGCAAGGCAGCCTGCATCACCGAATTCATGTGGCCGGGCCGTTAGAAATCACCAGTCTATCCGAATCCTGCAACCGAATGGCCGCGCAATTAGATGAGCAGACCGCTGTGCTTAAAAAGCAGCTTGGCCTGCTTGAATCTACTTTTCGCAGCATGGCCGAAGCGGTGATTGTTATTGATAAAGACGGTCGGTTGCTCCGCTGCAATCAGGCCGCAGGTAGGCTGTTCGGTTTCGATCCCGCTGCGGTTGCACAACGCGATATCCAAGAGATCATCCGTCATGCCGATGTGCAGCAGTTCCTCGAAAGAACGCTAAAAAACGGCGGGCCAACCGAGGAAATCATTGCAGTCAGTATAGGCCCAGAGAAAATCCTCAACGCCCACGGATGTCTGCTGCGTGGCGAGATTGGCCAAGACGGAGGTGCTCTCTTGGTCTTTCACGACATCACTCGCCTCAAGCAGTTAGAGACTATGCGCCGCGATTTTGCTGCCAATGTTTCGCACGAGCTGAAGACCCCAATCACGGCGATCAGTGGCTTTGTTGAAACTCTACGTGACGGTGCGATGCATGAACCAGAGGATGCAGCACGTTTTCTGGAGATCATCGCCCGCAACGTCCGACGGTTGCACGCGATCATTGAAGACTTGCTCGCTTTAGCGCGACTGGAACAGGACGAGGAACAAGGTCAGATCAGTCTGAGCTGGAAGGCAATCAAACCGGTGTTGGAAAACGCAGCGGCGGTTTGCACTCAGGCGGCAGAGGAGAAAGGCATCAGCGTAGAACTGACCTGCCAAGATGCGCTCAAAGCGCAGATCAACAGCGCGCTACTGGAGCAGGCTGTGGTCAATCTCTTAAACAATGCAATTAAATACAGCAGCGCAGGCAGCACAGTCATTCTCCAAGTCGTGAAAGTGACGAGTGATGGAGTAGTCATTTCGGTCCAAGATTTCGGCTGCGGTATTGGTAAAGAGCATCACGCCCGGCTCTTTGAACGTTTCTACCGGGTTGATAAAGCCCGCAGTTGCAAGCTGGGCGGCACTGGCTTAGGGTTAGCTATCGCCAAGCACATTGTGCAGGCGCATCATGGGACAATTGTTGTGGAAAGTACGCTGGGTAGGGGGAGTGTTTTCTCGATTCGCCTGCCGTTATAGCCTCTTCTTCAACCACGCCATCAGCGAGTAAATACCAACGATCCCCCAACGGACAAAGAAATGAATAAACGTTTGCGGGGAAAAGCGGCCTGCGTCAGCACGCGCTGCTTCGTATTCTTCTTGGAACTGAATCCTGAAATTTTGCCCACTGATCGACTGCTCATGCCAGCGGAAGGCCGCCAGCGGCGTGTCCGGTACGTGTACAGCATTACCACAACGCCAGAGCCGAAGGATGAACTCATAATCCCACGCTGCAACCATATCTTCACGCAGCGGCCCGGCTTGCGCAAAGGCTGATCGCCGGAAAAACAATGCAGGCTGGGACAGATAGTTGATGCACTGATAGGTGAATCGTGAGGAAAAGGGATAGAAGAATTCTTTGAAGCGGCTGATGTTCTGCCGAATTTCCTTCCCCTGCTGGTCAATGATCGGACAGCTACCGAAGCAGATTGCTGCCTCCGGTCTGCACTCCATTGCCAGTCGCACCCGCTGTAGCGTTCCCGGATAATAGAGATCATCAGCATTTAGCCACGCCAACACGTCGCCAGTCGCTAAGGCTAATCCCTTGTTGATAGCATTGGCTGGGCCGTTGTCTTTTTCAATGATACTTATGGCGATCTTTGATGAATATCTTGCCATAATCTCGTGTGAGCAATCGGTACTGCCACCATCAATAATGATATATTCCAGCTTAATGCCATCACCAACCTGACTAATAATGTTGGTAATGGCTTGCTCAAGAAAGCTACCGCCGTTGTAGTTTGGAGTTATGATGGAGAAGCGCATTGTTTACTGCTGCGACAGGCGAAATCAAGACTGATAAAGGCGGGCAGGAAGAGCAGACCAAAATAGAGAAAATAATAGTAGCGCCAATTGAGAATATGCAAATAGACCAAAGGCAGCGTACCAGCCATCAGCATAGTACCCAGCACTGCCGTAGCTGGGAACCAGCGGAAAAGTAAGGTCAGTAGCGGCAGCAGCGCAAGCAGCCAGACCGGATTCCACGTCAGCCATATCCAAGGTTTTTGATAACTCTGTTCATAGAGTTGCATGACCTTCTGCCGCAGCCTTGGAAAAGGAACCACTTCCTTATGATACGGATACACATCCCACCAACCAGAATGAAGTAGAAACCACCAAGCGTAACGGTCTTGAAAGTAATAATGAAATTTACTCGATTGATACTCAGGCGTATTGATGTCTAACACCGTTGCAGAGTCATGTATTGTCCGTTTTACATCCTTTGCAACATTCTCTAACTTCAGCATTCCGCTATAGCCTTGTATAGACCGCGTAAAGAAGCCAGAATCCACAATTCTGCTTTGCAATAATGCAAAACTGATTCCAGCAGTCAACACCAGCACAGCTAACCCTGTCAATGCTTTCTTCAGCGGCACAAGACCAAGCACCAGAAGCAGCACGGGCAAGACGACAAAATAAATCAGCCCGTTATGCCGAATAAGGCCCAAGGATAAGCCGAGTAAGATCAAGGCACAGCTCGGCTCAACTGTCCAGCTCAACTGATTTTGCTGTTTCTCGTGCCACAGCTTCACTAAAGAACAGGCCCAAAACACTACCAGCAGGGCAAAAGGAATATCCTTCCACAAGACGATATTGTACAAACCAACTGGAATCGAGCAAAGTATGAAGAGTAGCCAGAGCAGCAGGATTGACTTAGACACGCCCTGTCGATAAAGCCAGAAGCCGAACCAAGCAATCAGCAGGCTGGTCAGGAAAACCTGTGTAATCGGCACAAGAGCAACGTTATTCCAGAGATGGCGCAGGTATTTATAGAGAATGACGTTCAAGAGCGGATGGTCGTTGATATACATATCTGGCAAACTGGCTGCCCGCCATATCTTCATTGAATCAACCGACATTACACCGGGCCAGAACGCTGCTAACCAAATGCCAAACACTGTCAGGCTGACGAGTAGCATTAACCAGAACCACCACCGCCCTTCGGCAAAAACACAGCCACGTAGCCCACCGAGTCTTGAATAAAGACGGAGCAAGGCGGTAAGCAGCCAGACCGAGAAAAGGGCAAAGAGGATTTGCTGCACGAATTGCAGTGGATGAAAATACGAGTACATCCCGTCAAGAACATTGCTGAAGCGAATGCTGCTGAGTTCAATTGGCTGACCGTGCAGCAGATCAACAACCTTCCCTTTGCCGTGCAGTTCAGCGGAGGTAAGCCGCACAGGACTGGCAACATTACCGTTTATTATCTCCAACACATGAACTAAATAGCGCGGCAAGTTGGTTTCCACTGTGAATGAGCCGTCCGGTTGAAGTAGCCAATAATCAAGCTGCTTGAATTTCGCCTCAACATTGTCCATGTGCAGGTCATGCTCCGTCCTTGTGTCGTTGACAGAGACAAAAGCGATGCCAGAGCTGGTATCGGTGCGGAATCTAAAGGCGATATGCGAGGTAGCGTGTATGCGGAAAGAGATGTTTTCTGCGTCCTTGAACCGTAGCCCGCTTTGGGTACGCAGAGGCTCGGCAGCGATGGTGTTAAGATCAATTTCTTTTCCGTCAACCAGCACTGCCTCACAAACCACCTCTTTGTTCAGAGAACGACCCGTAGAACCAATGCTAATGTTGACTTGTCCATCTATCGGCTGGATGTTTGGTTGGAACAGTCGCTGCTCATAGTCGTTAAAGCCTGCTCCGCTATCCCAACGTACCTTAATCAACGAACTACCTGACGATGCCTGCCCGCGTAGAACCAACTTGGTTGGCTCATACCAACCTGCGCCAAAGACAAAATAAAGCAGAAAGAGGAAAAAGAGGCAGACAGGCAGCAGGATGTTCATCATTCTGCCGGAATGAAGGGAGGACAAGGGAAGCATAAGAAGAACCTTATTGGGCTGAAGTCAGCATAAGCTGTTCTATCTTCGCAGTAATCGTTGCAGATTCACCGCGCTGAACAAGATACGCATGATCAATTTTGCTCTGCTGCTGATTGAGCCAAGAGTTGCTGCCGTCGTCGCGGACAGAATTACGGCCATACACCTTTGCCCACCAATCACTTTGTTCTCCGTTTGCGGTCATAACTGCATAATAAACCGCAAGCTGATCCCAGCTTGGACGACCTGCCAGTTTGTTATGCAATTCATAGCTACGGCGAAGAGGATTTGGTGCTGGCAGATTCCGTAGCGTTGCCCCCGTCATGATATCCTTACCGATCTCAAAGCCGACAAAGACAATCGGCACAGGCCAATGGCTGATCACATCCATCGCTGCTTTCGCATCCTGATAGAAATTCCATTCTCGGCCTGAAGGATACTGACCGCCCATGCAGACTAAACGTTTCACTTTTTGGCGAACCAGAGCGGCACCGTTTAAGGGAGAAACCGCATCCGGCTTTGATTGAAGAAGATGATGCAGATTGGTCAAATAACCGATGCTGACAAGAGTCACGCTGCTGTCCGCTTGCGCAGCCAAGACTCGTCGGTAAAGCTGCACTGCGTCCGGTACTGTCGCCGTACTCGTGCTGGGTGCGAATTCTTCGGCCACTGCACGGGTATAGCTTGATTCATCGCCAACAATCCCGTCCTGCGCCTTGCCGATAGGAATCTCTGGCCGCCGCCCGAACCAAACATTAAGGGCCTGCAAGCAAGGGACGCTCCACCGATCACCGGACGAGACCATCATAGCGAGCACGTTGACCTTACCCTGATTGGCCAAATTGTGCAAGATAGCCACCGCGCCTACGTCATCTGCATCGGACGAAATATCGGTATCCAAGATCACGAGGGGAAGCTCTGCGCTTGACGACCCACCACAGCCTGACAGCGTTATCACCAAAAGAAGGATGGCTAACACAAAGGCTGCTTTCATCAATACCTATCGCTGAAATAGTCGTCCAATATCTGAGCGTGATCAAAGGCTAAAGGCGGCAGCGTGTCACGGCGAAACACTTGGGCCTGCAAAGCATCGTCTAAACCTTGCGGCTGTCCGTCAGCTTTGGCGATGAACACGGTCGAGGCAGTATGCTGGCGCTGGTCTCGGTTAGGATTAGAATAGGTGTGAAACTGGCGCGTCAGCGTGACATCCAGCCCGGTTTCCTCCTTAGCCTCGCGCATCGCTGCCTGTTCGTAGCTTTCACCGTAATCAACAAAGCCACCGGGTAAGGCCCAGCCCGCAGGTGGGTTCTTCCGCTCAATCAGCACAATGCCCTGTTCTAGCTCAATGATGATATCGACTGTTGGCAACGGATTCCGGTACATGGATACTTCATGGCCGCAGTGGCTGCATTTCATGATGGCACTTCTCTGGTTCTGCATAAGATACATGCTTGCTGTTGTTTATCTCCTAACGTAGATACCGTCGTGCCTGTTGTCAAGAGTCTCGATTTTTATCACGTGATTGACCTCAGTGAGTTAATTACCTTGCTTAAATTAAGTGACGGAAAACCTCATCGGTTTGACTATAATCTAATGCAGCGATTCAAATGTGTTAGAGAAATCAGAACTATTCACGTTCGGAGCAAAGCTGTTGCTTAACAATAGTAATCTGTAGTAATTTGATATTTATCGTTTTAATCGATCTTTGAGCGAGAAACGTCCCGGTCTCAGTCTTTGGGGCAGGTAGACAGAGCAGATCAACCTTCTCGAACTACATTCACAGCCAATAGACCGGATAATGCCGTTTCGGATTGGCAGACATGTTGTTGACCAAAAGGGCAACCAGCAGCATGAGAAGCGAGCCGAGTAGCACTGGCGAAACAACATAGCGGTAGCCCAAGGCGTGAATGCTGTCGCCGCCAATCACTGCAATTAAGGCGGTTGCGCCACCCGGCGGATGCAGGGTGCGCGTGAGGTGCATCGCCGCAACAGACAGAGAAACTGCTGCCGGAGCAGCCAAGCTGCTGCTGCCAAAGATGAAGAAGGCCGTCACGCCGACGAGAGCCGACACAACGTGTCCGCCGACGAGATTTCGAGGTTGGGCGAATTCTGCCATCGGGGTGCCGTAAATCAGAACGGCTGAGGCTCCAAATGAGCCAATCAAAAACAACCCGTTCGCATGCCCGGAAGCTGCCTGCACCAGCATAATGCCGAGAAAGGCACCAAACCATGACCAGATTATCTTGCTGACAGGCTTTCGCGGCGGACACACTCCGGTCGCTTTCATACGCTGAAAATACTGTTTCATTATCAAACGGTCTGTGTTTTTACCGTAGCATGGTGCGATTCACCACAGTAGCTTTGGATGTGGAGATGGAGGGAAAAGGATTTATACTCTGCGGTCGTTTAGACGGCGGAGCATCTCAGCAAGCAGCAGGCCGCAGGCAAGGCCGAGGGTGTTGGCGGCTAAGTCCAACCATTCGCCATAGCGGTTCACATAAGGCTGGATCAGCTCGATCATGCCGCTGTAGAGGACGAACAATAGGAATATCGCCAAGATGCGCATCGAGCGGCGCAGACCAACCGGGAACATGAGTGCGGCGTAGGCGATCAGGTGCAGGGTCTTGTCTTTGCCCGGCACAGGGGGCAAGGTGGGCAGCGGCAGAAGCGAGAGGACAGTAATGGCTGCCAGCGTGAAGGTTGTGCAAATTATCCAGTAGGTTCTGATCAGATTCAGCAGGCGCATCAGTGTTTGCCGCAGGAGAATGATTGTGATAGTTGACCGCGACTAATTGAAGCAGCATAGCAGGTAGCCCGGATGGAATCAAGAAAATACCGGACAGCGCATATCCTGCAATCCTTTTCCCATTAGACCTCTTGCATAAGTCATTCGCCCGCATTTTTTAGCTCCATGTTATAGAGGGCGGCGATCAAGCTGAAGCGGAGACCGAAACGCTTTCTCCTGACCGCTCGCGCAAGATGCGGAAAATTTTAAGCCTGCGCAAGATATGTTCAATCAGGATGCGTTTCCGAGATAACGTTTTGTTGTTCTTTTTCTAATCGTTACCTAACGGATCTAGTTTGTTTTTTTGGTCGATGTCTGGCTGTTGGGATGTTGTAGTATTTGAGCCACGCCCTGATAACCGGCATCAGCGAACAGCAGAACATGCGATGACAGTCCGAAGCCGCTTTCTTTGAAAACCTGAAAATCGTGTTTGCTGCCGCTGTTTTTTTGAGGGCGTTCAACCGGTTGAACGGTCGCATCGACAAGGACAATTTCAAATTCTATGCTGCTGGTTTGAAGTGCCTTTTTGTTGGGCAGGTGAAATGTTCCGATTTCCATAAGCGTATTTTCAATCTTTTGAATCGTCCGACATACAGCCAGTTCGCTGATAGCAACAGTTGGTCAGCACGGCTCAACTTTGGTGGCCTGCCAAAATTGCGCTCGATAACGTACCGCATTTTATCAGAAGTTGAACGGTAAACTCCGGTTGAACGCTTAAGATCTGCATCGCTGAGGCACTGCACTGTTTCGTATCTCATGTGCAAAGTATGTACGTGGATTCTAACTTATGCAAGAGGTTTATTATATAACCAACCCAAGTTGTGACCTATAACTCTTGAAAAATCCATGCTTCCCCGCGTATGGTATACTTCTGCTGTCTGGCACGAATATAACCGCACACGGAGGAGAGCATGGAACTCAAGATTACAACATTTTAC
>NQJD01000001.1 GCA_004284765.1 Candidatus Electronema aureum | reverse complement strand
AAAGCACTAATGGGGGTTGCTATACTGCAATATAGGCAATAAAGTTATCAATAAAAAGGGAAATATGATTATTATTTACAATAATCTCGGTTTATTATGGCTATTACTTGCAGTTGGAATCAATATTGCCCTGCAAAGTGCGGGCATTATAATCGACAGTGAAGGCAACTATTCCTTGGAAATAATTGCAATCTTAATATTTTTATTTGATTTTTGTTTCAGGTTTCTGATTAGGAAGAATCGAAAAGTATAATAAAAGATGTATCAAGTCATTGGTTGATAGACCCCAAATTTGGCGGTAGCTTGTTTTTTCTGCCTGCCTATATTTTTGCTATACTAGCCTATCTATTTTTGATATTTGTCGTGGAAGTAAAGTAGTCTAGCTTCATGAGCATATAACTTGGAGCAACCGGAGAAAAGCACATGGCTTGCCCAGGCACAACAGTTGACATCAGAAGGTGATTCATGTTACACCGTTGATGCAAGCGTGTGGATCAATGGGTTCGATCAGCGGAGAATAAGCGGCGGCGGCAGTGGTCGGAAAGCACGGGGCGATGCTGCACAGTCTGCAACACCGCTTTGGCAAGACGGGAAAAAAGCCTTCCTGCTGCGGCAAGTGATTATGAACTGGGCGCAGGTAGGGCGTAAGTCACTTCTTCCCCGTTGATTTTGACATAGCCGCGCTTCACTAAGGCATCCAAAACCGCATCAATTTTAGTAGCAGGCAGCGTTATGCCGCATCTTGCATGAATAGTGCTTCGGAGTGCCTTGGGAGTACGCGGCTTTTTATCCTTCCGTTTAATGAGATCATCCACTGCTAATTTGAGCAGCTCTTCAGGTGAAGCAGATGCTGCCGGTGCAGCCTTGCTTTCCTGTTGCTGGGGAGCCACCTTAAAGCATGGCATTTCTTCTATTGATACAGAGCCGGGCGGCGAAAGTTTTCCGCCCCCGCAAATGTCGGATCAGGGGATCAAAACCGGTGTCTTTGGAGATGATGTGAAAATATCCAGCCGGATCAGCCGCTGCCAGTGCGCCGAGGTAATAGGCGATATGAAAATCCAGCGCGTTGCTACCGGGGGTTTCAAGCACGATGTATTCAGCCCGGCTTCCTAATCCCTGCATGGCCGTGACCAGCTCCACCGGCAGCTTGGTGTTGTTCGGGCCAAGAAAGACCCGCACCTGAAATTCTCCGCGCCTTTAAGCAGCGAGAGAGACTGCACCTGCACGTTTTCGTAGTCAATGAGAACGTAATTAGTTTTCACTCGCCGCCAGCTCTCCCTTCAGCGAGCGCTGGCCTGCATGATTGATTGTCACCATGACCAGATCACCGGGCTGGAGATCATCCGGCCCGGCGAAATGGATGATGTGATTGCTGCCGCTACGGCCTTGCAGTTCTGATTCGCCGCGTCTTTCCACCATCACCCCAACAGTTTTGCCAAGAAATTCTTGGTTCCGCTCCAAGCTGATCTCATCCTGTCGTGCCTGAAAGCGTTCTAGTCGCGCGTCCTTGACCTGCTCCTCCACCTTGTCCGGGAAAGATGCCGAGCGGGTGCCGGGCCGGTCAGAGTATTTGAAAGAAAAGGAGCCGTGGAAGCGCACGGTCTCCAGCAGGCTCATGGTCTGCGCAAAGTCTTCCTCGGTTTCGCCGGGAAAGCCGACGATCACATCCGTGCTGAGGGCGATGTCTGGACAGAATGAGCGCAGCTCCGCCACTTTCTCTAAATACAGCTCGCGGGTGTACTTGCGGTGCATCCGCTGCAGCACAGCGTTGGAGCCAGCCTGCACCGGCAGGTGGAAATGCGAGCAGAGGTTGGGCAGCGCAGCAAAGCAGCGCATCAGCTCAGTGGACAAGTCCTGCGGGTTGGAGGTGGTGAAGCGCAGCCGCCGCAGGCCCGGCACCGCTGCTGTCATCTTCAGCAGCTCGGCGAAGCTGACAGGCCGATCAGCGACCGGATTGGTCGTGCCGTAGGAGTTGACGTTCTGGCCAAGCAGGGTGATTTCCTTCACCCCATGGCTGACTAACAGCTCCACTTCCTCCAGAATGTCGGCAACCGGGCGGCTGATCTCGCGGCCCCGCGTGGTCGGCACGACGCAATAGGCGCAGTAGTTGTCGCAGCCCTGCATGATGGTGACGAACTTGCGGAATTCGGGCAGGGCAGGGGGGGCGTTGCGCAGCAGCTTCTGGAAGGGGGGGATGACGAACTGCTTGTCCAAGCCACAGGCGATCTCGCGCTTGCTCTCGCCCCGCTCCAGACGCTGAAGCATCTCCGGCAGCCGCCAGAACTGCTGCGTGCCGATGACAATATCCACATGCGGCATCCGCTCGAAGATGCGCTCGCCCTCCTGCTGGGCCACGCAGCCTGCGGCCACGATGCGCAGGCCGGGTCGCCGCCGTTTCTCCTGCCGGAGCGAGCCAAGCAGGCTGAAGAACTTCTGCTCCGCTTTGGCCCGAATCGAGCAGGTGTTGAGGATGATCAGATCGGCCTGTTCCGCCGCCGCGCCGGGAAGATAGCCATGCTGGGCAAGGAGCTGCTCCATGATTTCCGAGTCCCGCTCGTTCATCTGGCAGCCGAAGGTCTTGATGTGGAGGTGTTTGGTAGTCATTTTAACAATTCAAAGCCTTTCGCTTTGCCTGCTGGGCAAAGGTGATTGTGTCACCAGCACAGCATTGTTCATATCTTCAATGGAGACGTATTTTTCAGGTTTAGGCACCATTCCTTTCAGCAGAGCGACATCAGATGTGACTGACTGAAGCATGACGGCCCCATTTTTATCAACCATGAATTCGACTTTATCGCCTCTGTCAATCTTCAGCAGTTTTCTAATATGCTTTGGGATAGTCACTTGGCCTCTTGTTGTGACAGTTGATGTCGTCATATTAATTTTCCTTTTTCAAGATGTTCACTTTGGCTGCTGCTTCTCCGCCCACTCAAGCACTTGGTCGAATTTGCTTTGACCGGGCGGCGGGGGCGCAAGCAGGCTGCCGAATTTTTCCATGTCCGCTGCGGTGCGGCGGTCTGTTGACACAAACTCAAGGCCGTCCAGTTTAACCTGCCAGAGGAATTTCACCGCTTCCATGAAGGTAAAGTAGAAAGGCGTGGGCTTATCAAAATTTTGCAGAAAAAGCGTACAGAGCTTCAAATCCCATATTCGCACCGTATTGTCCCTAGAAGCAGAAGCGACCCTTGTACCGTCAGGATTGAAAGATGTGCTGCTAACAGGCTTTTCGTGCCCATTGAGGACGGCTAACAGTTTGCCGCTCTTGATATCCCATATCCGCACCGTTTTATCGTAAGAAGCCGAAGCAATCCGTTTACCGTCAGGACTGAAGGCCGCGCTATTGACATAACTTTCATGCCCTTTGAAGACAGCCATCACTTTGCCAGTTGCAGCATCCCATATCCGCACAGTCTTATCCTCGGAAGCTGAAGCGATCCGTCTGCCGTCAGGACTGAAGGCTGCGCTGTTGACTCGACCTTCATGCCCTTTAAAGACGGCCATAACTTTGCCAGTTGCAGCGTCCCATATCCGCACAGTCTTATCCTCGGAAGCTGAAGCGATCCGTCTGCCGTCAGGACTGAAGGTTGCGCTATAGATAGTTTTTTCATGCCCTTTAAGGACGGTCAGCACTTTGCCAGTTGCAGCGTTCCATATCCGCACAGTCTTGTCGTCAGAAGCCGAAGCGATCCGTTTGCTATCAGGGCTGAAGGCCACGCTTGTAACATGATCCTCATGCCCTTTAAGGACGGCAAGCACTTTACCAGTTGGCAGCCCCCATATCCGTACTGTCTTATCCTCGGAAGCGGAAGCAATCCATTTGCCATCAGGACTGAAGGTTGCGCTACGGACAACAGATTCATGTCCTCTCAACACGGCTAAATTTCTGCCGGTTTCTGCATTCCATATCCGCACTGTCTTGTCGTAAGATGCCGAAACGATCCATCTGCCGTTAGAACTAAAGGAAGCACTGTAGACAGCATATTCATGTCCTTTAAGGAGGTATCTATCGCTGCCAGTCTCGGCATCCCATATACGTACCGTTTTGTCGTAAGAAGCGGAAGCAATCCGTTTGCCATCACGACTGAAGGCCGCGCTGCGAACAGCCTCATCATGATGGAACACAGCTATCTCTTTGCCAGTTTCTGCATCCCATATCCGCACTGTCTTATCGTGAGAAGCGGAAGCGATTCGCCTGCCGTCAGGATTAAAAGCCGCGCTGATGACTAAATCCTCATGCCCTTTGAGGACGGCCGATTCTTTGCCGGTTATAGCATCCCATATCCGTACTGTCTTATCCCAAGAGGCAGAAGCAATCTGCCTGCCGTCAGGACTAAAGGCAACGCTGTTTACAGCCTCCTCATGTCCTTTGAGGACGGCCAATTCTTTGCCGGTTATAGCATCCCATATCCGCACTGTTTTGTCTTCAGATGCGGAGGCAATCCGCTTGCCGTCAGGACTGAAAGCTACGCTGAAGAGCAATTTTTCATGCCCCTTAAAAACAGTCAGTTCTTTTCCGGTTATAGCGTCCCATATCCGCACAGTCTTGTCTTCAGATGCAGAAGCAATCTGCCTGCCGTCAGGACTGAAGGCAACGCTGTTTACAGCCTCCTCATGCCCTTTGAGGACGGTCAATTCTTTTCCGGTTGCAACATCCCATATCCGCACTGTCTTGTCGTGAGAAGCGGAAGCAATCCGCCTGCCGTCAGGACTGAAAGCCACGCTGTTTATAGTCTCATTATGCCCTTTGAGGACTTTCAGCTCTCTGCCTGTCTCGATGTCCCATATCCGAGCCGTCTTGTCGTAAGAAGCAGAAGCGATCCGTGTGTCGTCAGGGCTGAAGACAGCACTGTTGATAAAATTCTCATGCCCTCCAAAAATAGTCAGCTCCGCCAGTGCAGCATTGAATATTTCAGGCGCAAAAAGAAGATCTACAGAAGATTGATCCAAGGCAGATTTCCTTGGATCAATCTTCTGCTCAAAAGCAGCATAGCCAAATAGCAATGCCTTTTTATATGCATCAGTGCCTTCCTTATCAGCTCTTTCTAAGGAGCGCAATCCTTCTTTCTCAAATGCCTTGGCAAGGTTGTAGTTCGCTGCAATGGTCTGCTGCGCCGTCTTCTGCCACTGTGCAACCGCAAACACTGACAGAGCAATTGCTATCATCAAACCAGCCGCCAAGGCAATCATGCTCCTTTTCCGCTGCCTTTCCTTTTCCTCCTTTGCCGCCTCCCGTGCCAGCCACTCGCTCTCCCGAAGCTGCTCACTGGCAGCAATAAACTCCAGCTCGTCCTTCGCGCCTGCCAAATATCCCGCATGGCTTTCCCGCCACTGCGCCGCCTCAGCCAGCGGCAGACCCCGCAGCAACGCACCCTCATCATGGCCGCTCTCCTGCCACTGCTTCAGCAGCATCTTCAGCTTCTCCCGCCAGACGAGGAACTCCCGCTCTTTGTCCACCCACTGCCGCAGCGTCCGCCAGCAGCGGATCAGAGCCTCATGCACCACCTCGACATTCTTTTCCTTGCCGTCCGCATCACCCGATGTCACTAGAAGCCGCCGGTCTTTATCAGCAAGTTTTTGTATCAGACCGCACTGCTCCGGCGAAAACTGCTCAAGAGCCGCCACCTGCCGGGTGTCTTCCGTGCCCTGTCCAGGCCGCACCAACTTGAGGAAAATCTGCCTGACCTGCTGCTCGTCAAACTCCTTGAGCACCTTGTCCGCATGACCGGCCAGCGCACCCTGCACCCCGCCGCTGGCCTTGTAGGCGGCGTGGCTGATCTGCCTGCGCTCCTGCTTCTCCCAAAGCTGGGTGAGGCAGAACTCCAGCAGCGGCAGACTGCCCGGCTCGCTGCCCACATCCTCAGCAATCAGATCAGCCAGACCCGGCTCAAAAGAGACATGCAGCAGGGCGGCAGGCTGCTCCACCGCCTCCCGCAAGCCCTGCCCGCCCATCGGCGGCAGCATGATCGGCGGACAGTTATTCAGGGCTTCGGCAAAAAGGTCATAGGCAATCGCGGTGCCGAGGAAATCCGCCCGCATGGTGATCAGCGCGGCGCAGCCTTCCGCCTGCCGGGCTGCAAGCAACTCCTCGATGTACCGCCGGACAAGGGCTTTGTCCGGGTTCAAGGTGAACAGCTCCTCAAATTGGTCAACAATCAGCAGGAGCTTTGCCCCGCTGTTTCTGCCGAGCACAGGCCGGAGCAGATCAGGCAGGCTCAGTTTCCCTGCCGCAAGATCGGCGGCGCAGTCCTTGGCCTTTTTGATCTGCTCCAGCGCGTCATCATACAGAAAAGGAATCAGACAGGCGGCCAGCTCATCAAAGGGCTGACTCTTCGGACGGCAGGCGGCGCACAGCCATCTGTCGGTTTTGCTTGCTTTCAACAGCGGCACCAGCCCGGCGAACACGGCAGAAGACTTGCCGCTGCCGCTCGCGCCGATGACAGCGGTAAACGACTGCCTGAGCGCAGCCTGCCGGATCAGCTCAACCGCCTCCTGCCTGCCGAAATAAAATCGAGCATCCTTTTCCCGGAACGCTTCCAAGCCCCTGTAGGGATTGAAGGAGCGGTTGAACGCATCAATGGCGGGCAACGCCTTGAGCAAAGTGAGGGCGGGAATCATATAAGCAATTGTGGCATCCCGTTTGCTCAACATGCTCACGGTCATGCCGCAAACCGCGTTCTCCTTCACCGCCCATACTGCCGTGCCGCTGAAGCCCTGCTCAACAATGTTGCTGTCCTGATGGTGAATTTCCACCCAGCCCTTGGCGTTCCGGCCTTGCAGCCTGCCGTTGGCGTAGGTGCCGTCATCAACGCCTGCGGGAAAGCCGCACATTCTGACCGCATCGTCAAGAAACGAGGCTTTGTTGTCCAGCACCTCAAAGGGCGCAGGCTGAACTCCGGCGGGCAGGACTGCATCAGCGGGAAGCTCCAGCACCGCGATGTCCTCCAGCTCGCCGACGGTGGAATCATCCCGGAGAGGAAACCAATGCAGAATCTTCGCCTGAAGCAGCGGCTGACCGGGCAGCAAGGGGAAGTCGAGAAAAACGGGGAGATCAGGCTGTTCAGCCGCATTCTGCTTCCTCCCAAGTGCGTCATTGATGACATGGGCGCAGGTCAGCAGATGGCGCGGTGTGACAAGAAAGCCCGCGCCAACTGGCTTGCGCGGGCTTTGATCGTTAATCAGGATGCGGACAAGGGCAAACTCCAAGGACGGGGAAGACATGCGGGCCTCCTGCGGCAGAAAGGGAAAAGCTACCTCATTCTATCATTTCGGCTTCTCGTTTTTCCAGCGCAAAGAGACCTTGAAGGTGGCGGTGCTGTCAGTGGAGGCAAAGACCACGCCTGCCTTGGCGGAAAAATTTAGGCCAAACTCCAGCGCAATCTCGTCCGGCGTGTTCATCTCCCGGAAGGCGTTCAGCACCACCTCGGCGGCAGGCTTGATCCGGGCCACTGCCTCGGTGAAGCGGGAAACGGCCTTTTCCGGCTCGTCCTCTCCACCGCCCCGGCTCACTCGGCGCATTCCTTCCGCCTCGCTGATTTCAGTTTCAAAATAAACCGGCTGACCGTCCAGTTCAAATTCGATCAGTTTTTTCATGGTAACTCCTGCAATAAATTTTCATTTTTTGCCAATCCCTTTCCTTCGTGTACCAGCTCCTCGCAGATCGCCGCCAGCAGTGCCCACAGCTCCGCATATCTGGATTTTGGCACAATCAGCCTAACAAGTCCCTGCCGCGCATCCAGCGTGGAAAGCACGGCCAGGCCGTCGTAGCCCTCCAGCAGAAAACGAAATAAGCTGATCCGGTCAGGCCGGATGCGGAGATAAAAGGTGCGCACGATGGTTCAAACCTTCAGCGAGGAATCCAGCCCGCCGAGCAGGTCTTTGTGCTTTTCCAGCACCGGCGCAACCACCTCGTCCAAGAATTCCTCAGTCTGCTGCGGAGCACGGCCTGTAAACTCCTGATAATTGCCGATCAGCTTTTCCAGCGTTCCTAAAGAAAAGGGAATACGCTCATCCTTGGCCAAACGGACGAGCAGGTCGTTGTCCAACCCTTCTTCCTTCACTGCCAGTCCAGCAGCTACGGAATGCTCGCGGATGACCTCGTGCATCTCCTGCCGACTCTTGCCTTGTTCAACGCAGGCCATGAGGATTTTTTCGGTTGCCATAAACGGCAGCTCGGCCCGCAGATGCTTTTCAATCTGCTTCGGATAGACCACCATCCCGCTGGTGATGTTGACATATAGCCGCAGGATTGCGTCGGTCAGCAGAAAGGCTTGAGCCATGTCCATGCGCCGGATCGCTGAGTCGTCCAGCGTTCGCTCAAACCACTGATTGGCGGCAGTGGCGGCGAAATCGGCAGGCAGGCCCATCAGCTTGCGGGCAAGGCCGGTCATCCGCTCGGAGCGCATCGGGTTGCGCTTGTAGGCCATTGCCGAGCTGCCGACCTGCTTCTGCTCAAACGGCTCCTCCTGCACCTTGAGGTTGGAGAGCAGGCGCAGATCAACCGCGAACTTGTGCGCCGACGCGCCAATGCCAGCCAGCGTCTCAGCGGTCTTCATGTCTAATTTGCGCGGATAGGTCTGCCCAGTAACAGGGAAAACCTGATCAAAGCCGAGCTTCTCCGCCACCCGCCGGTCTAATTCGCGCACCTTGGCGTGATCGCCGTGGAACAGCTCGATAAAGGTGGCCTGCGTGCCAACCGTGCCTTTCGCGCCACGCGCCTTGAGCTGCCGCTCCAAAGCCTCGATGTAGTCCAAGTCCATCAGCAAATCTTGGATGTACAGCGTGTTGCGCTTGCCGACCGTGGTCGGTTGGGCAGGCTGATAATGCGTGAAGCCCAGTGTGGCCATGTCCTTGTAGCTGCGGCAGAAGTCGGCCAGATTGGCGATGACGTTGACCAGTGCCTTTTTGATCAGGCGCAGGGCCTTCTTCTGAATGATCAAATCCGTGTTGCAGACGACAAACTGCGAGGTCGCGCCCAGATGAATGATGGCCTCCGCTTTCGGGCACTGCTGGCCGTAGACATGGACATGTGCCATGACATCGTGGCGGATTTCCTTTTCTTTTTTTGCCGCCGCCGCGAAATCAACGTCCTCGACATGGCTTTTCAGCTCGTCCACCATTTCCCGGCTGACCAGCTCCAAGCCCAGCTCGTGCTGCGCTTCGGCCAAGGCCACCCAGCATCTGCGCCAGGTGGTGAACTTGAAGCGTTCAGAGAAAAGTGCCTGCATTTCCCGGCTGGTGTAGCGGCTGACCAAAGGTTCCTGATAAATATCGTGATTCATAGCGGCATGTTGCGGATGAAGGTTGATATACGGAGCGAGAAAACTTCAGCGGTATTTAAACGCAATTCGCCAAAAAAGTCCACAGGGAAGGGGAGGGGGAGAAGCAGGGCAGGGCGGTCGAGTTTCAATGACTATCTGTTATTTTGCAAACCAACGGGTACATCTTGCAAGCCACGCAGAAGCGGAAGGCAGCTTCCAGTAAAGCGCAGACGGCAAACATCAGGCCGACGATCAGGGCAGCGGCATTCAAATGAAGAAGCCAGCAGGCAATGAGAAGGCAGGAAAAGAGAAAGCCGATCCGGGCGGCAAAAATTTTGGGTGCGACATCAACCATAACTGGCTTGATCTTGAGCAAGGCGATGATCTTCCTGCTGATCATGGCGAAAAGGCTGTATTTCGGCTGCCAGAAGGCGCGAACGCAGAAGTCTGCCGCCACGATCAGGATGAGCCATTGCAGCGGCGGGCTGAAGAGAAAGAACAGAAGCAGAATGACAGTCTGCAC
This sequence comes from Candidatus Electronema aureum, assembly GCA_004284765.1. Taxonomy (GTDB): domain Bacteria; phylum Desulfobacterota; class Desulfobulbia; order Desulfobulbales; family Desulfobulbaceae; genus Electronema; species Electronema aureum. Next base: position 221,586 of record NQJD01000001.1, on the reverse strand, counting down.
GGCATTGAGCCTGGCGACGTTCTCATCAATCTTTTCAAAAGATACTGGACACATTGCGTTCATTGCGCATCTCCTTTATGAATAGTTATGCTGAATTCTTGTCACTGAAAATGGCCACCGCATGGACTTCCACTCGGCTCACGCCCCGGTAGCTGCTCTCCTTGAGCCGGAAGGCCAAGTCCACCGCCCCCCCTTCCGCCGCCGCCTCGAACTGAGCGGCCATAAAGAAGCCGATGCCCTTGACCAAGCCGCCGTTGAGCGGCACGGCGAAACGCAGATGCTCGCGCAGCGTATTGACCTCGCGCAAGCGGATGTTGCGCAGGAGGAAAACCGGCTCCGGGTTGCCTTGGCCGAACGGCTCCAGCAGCTGTAGACTGCTCGCCAGTTCGCGGAAATTCATCTGCTCGTCCAGCACTGCGTCAATCCTGAGGTCTGCCTTGGGCAGCCCGCCGCCCAAAGTGCGGACGGCCTCGGCAAAGGCGGTGCGGAACTGAGCCAAATCCTCGTTCCGCACAGTCAGGCCAGCCGCCATCGCGTGGCCGCCGAAATGGACAATCCACGCCTTGCACTGCTCCAGTGCCTGATGCAGGTTCAGGCCCGGCAACGATCTGCCTGACCCTTTGAGCATTCCTTCTTGACCGCTGTCGCCGGTGAAGACCAGCGCAGGCAGATGAAAGCGGTCTATCATCCTAGCGGCGATGATACCGATCACGCCGGGATGCCAGTCCGGGCCTTGCAGGACAAGACTCCCCTGCCCTGCCGCAACCTGTTGTTCTGCCTGCTGAAGCGCAGCTTCCAGCACCTCGGCTTCCAGCTCGCGGCGAAGGATGTTCGCCGCCTCCAGCTCCTCAGCCAGCACCGCCGCCGCGCCCATGTCCTGCGTCAGCAGCAGATCAGCGGCCAGCTGCGGATTGCCCAGCCGTCCGGCGGCGTTGATGCGCGGCCCAAGCTGATAGGCCACGTGTTCGGCAGAAACACTGTCTTCCCGCAGTCCAGTCCGCTCGCAGAGAGCGGCGATGCCCGGCCTGCCACGTCCGCTGATGACCTCCAGCCCGGCACGGACAAGCACCCGGTTCACCCCGGTCAGCGGCATGACATCGGCAATGGTGCCCAAGGCGGCAAGGTCGAGCGAATCACGCAGATTCGGCATCTTGTCCTGCGTCCACCAGCCCCTGTTGACCAAGTTTCTCCGCAGAGCCATGAGCAGGAAGAAGGCCACGCCCACGCCAGCCAGCTCGCCGCCAGCAAAGGCGCAGCCCGCCTGCCGGGGATTCACCACTGCATCAGCTTGAGGCAAATCTGCTGGGTCAGCGGGCGGCTGATGGTGATCGGTGATGATGACCGTGAACCCCAAGTCCTTGGCGCGGCGCACTTCCTGCGGCGTGGATATGCCGCAGTCTACCGTGATCAGCAGCGCGGGCATGGCTACCTGCGCCGCCAGCACTGCCACGGATTTCATAGTCAGGCCGTACTCGTCGGTCAGGCGGTTGGGAAGGTGGCAGATCGGCTCAAGGCCGGTTTTGCGCAGGAAATCAGCGAGCAGCACAGTGGCGGTGATGCCATCCACATCGTAGTCGCCATGAATGACGATCTGCCGCCGCTGAACAACCGCCTCGGCGAGCAGCTCTGCCGCTTTGTCCAGCCCCTTCATCGCGCTGGGCGCAGGCAGGTCAGCGAGCTGCGGCTGGAGGAACCGTTGGGCCGTCTCAGCCGATGTGAAGCCGCGTCGGAAAAGGATTTCCGCAATGACGGGCGGCAGTTGCAGATCAGCGGCCAGCTGTTTGCAGCTCGCCGCCTCGGCTTGAGAAAGCGGTAGCGGCAGTGTCCACTCCCCAGCCATGCTTATGCTTGCTCCGTCTTATGTTGCGGGCTACCAATAAACGCGTGTTGATCATTCAGCAGAGATAGCTCCCAGTCTTTAGGTGCTTCTGGAAAATCAACAGGTGGATATTTATATAGATTAATCTCTATTTGTTCTTGTTCGTCTATATTCATTTCCTTGTTTCTCAACAAGACAGGAATGTTCACTTTTACACTGTCCGGCTTCTCCCATGTTAGTAAAAAACCTAATGGAAGAAACTTAAAGATATCGCCAATTATACCATGATTAGTTCTGATGTCGAATTTACCAAAACCTTTTATTAAGACTTGCTCTTTGTATGGATAAGGCCAATAATATATTTCCATTTCTTCTGGCAATGGCAGCGTCTGATCAAGAAAATATTTACGCAGCGCATCTGACATCGGGCTTTTTATCAACCCAGATTTAGTTTCCTCAACTGCAACCGCTGCCAACATATGCCCTACGACCGCTCTGGCTATTCTCTGAGGCTTTATAATGGGATAAATCTTTTGCGGGAGCTGAATACGTTTCCGTCTGGCCCCTAAAACCAACGATGTTATTGCATTCGACAAGTCAACGAGTGATGGATCATATTGAATGCCAAGTCGTTCATTGTTGCATTTTCCACACAACGTTTTAAATTGAGTTCCGCCTTGAGATATCGTTCCTCGTGCTGTTTTGGCAAATCGTGATTGCAGCACCTTTAACTCTGTATTGTTAAGGTTATTGCATTTTTTGGGAGGAACGTGATCTCTGGTTAACGTTCCATGTGTTCCGCATATCACGCAATACCCTTCTTTTGGCCCTTTGTTAGAAATTCTCATAGTCATATAGAGAGGTTGCTTGTAATTTCATCCGCCATCAATTCATACTCCTCACGCCGGAACCAGCGCAATTCCTTGTTGGCAGTAAACCACGTCATCTGCCGCTTGGCATATCTGCGGGTGTCAAGGATGAGCTGATCCAGCATCTCGGCCTGCGTCCATTCGTCGGCGAGCAGCCGGTTGACATGGCGGTAGCCGATGGCCTGCATCGAAGGCAGCTCCGGCCCGTAACCCAGTTGCCGCAGCCGCTCCACCTCCTCAATCAGGCCGCTTTCGATCATCGCCAGCGACCGGCGGGCAATCCGCTCGTGAAGTTCTGTCTTATCGCAGCGTAAGCCTGCCAGATACACCCGGCTGAACGCCGCCCTGCCCTGCCCTGCCTGCTTTTGCTCCTCAATCAGCTCTGTCCACGTCCGACCGGAAGCCTGAAATATCTCCAGCCCGCGCAGAAGTCGCTGGGTGTCGTTGGGATGAATCCGCGCCCCAGCTGCGGGGTCAATCCGGCTCAACTCAGCATGAAGAACCGTCCTGCCCTCCAGCTCCAGCCGCCGCCGTAGCTGCTCTCGAATTTCTGGGTTTGTTGGCAAAGCATTAAACAGCCCCTCAAACAATGCCTTCAAGTAAAGACCAGTGCCGCCGGTGAGTAATGCGGTTTTGCGGCGGGCGGCAATCCCTTCAAAGACAGTCAGAGCATCGCGGACAAAGCGGGCCGCGTCGTACTGCTCGTCTGGCTCGGCAATATCAATGAGGTGATGGGGAAGCTGCGCTCGTTCCTCAAGGCTGGGCTTGGCCGTGCCGATGTCCATGCCACGATAGACCTGCATGGAATCCATACTGATGATCTCGCAGTTGAACTGCTCGGCCAGCCGGAAAGACAGCTCGGTTTTGCCCACAGCAGTGGGGCCGACCAAGACGATGACGGGGCAATCGACAGATTTCACTGCGCCTTGTCGAAACAGAGGAGCGGAAGCAGGCTGGCGGAGCGTTTCGGGCCGATACCATTGACCTCGATTAGGTCATCCGGCCCGGTGATACCGCCCTTCCCTTCCCGGTACGTGATGATCTTTTCCGCCAGCTTAGGACCAATGCCTGGCAGCGCAATCAGGGCGTATTGATCAGCCCGGTTTATTGGCAGCGGTAAGTTGAAGAACCGGGCGATTTCAGGCGGGATGTCTGCGCAGGACATCCCTGCGGTGAGCGGAACGCCCTGCCCTGCCCTGCTGTCTTGAGTGCGGATCAGCTTCCCCTCTGCCCAAAAGTATGCGCTGACCTGCGCATCCAGCTTGGGCGTGTACCAGTCTGATGCGAGAATAAGAGCGGCCAAGAGAATGAGGACGAAAGGGCGGTGGTCGTTCAGCTGCAGTCTTCTCATTGGAGAGCGCGCATCATACCGTTAGGAATCTCAGGCACTGCTGCATAACAGGAACCCCCTATCCTCTCGCATCCTTCATCAGCTTATAGTTGACTGCATCTTCCAATGCTTGCCAGCTTGCTTCAATGATATTGAAGGACACACCCACGGTACCCCAATGGTTTTCCGCATCTTTACTTTCCACCAGCACGCGCACTTTTGCTCCAGTGCCATGTTCTCCAGAGAGCACTCGCACTTTGTAGTCAATCAGCTCCATTTCTTCAAGGCGTGGATAAAAGCGGAGTAATGCCTTGCGCATGGCCTTATCTAAAGCATTAACCGGGCCGTCACCGAGCGAGGCGGTATGCTCCTCCTGCCCATCCACAGTCAACCGGATCGTGGCTTCGGTGAGCGAGGCTGTATCCATAATCCGCTTGCTGTTCATGACACGGAAGCTCTCCAGCGTGAAGAATTGATGCTCAATGCCCATTGCTTTCCGCATCAGCAGCTCAAAGCTGGCCTCTGCGCCTTCATACTGAAAACCTTGTGCTTCCAATTCCTTCAGCTCGCGGATGATTGTGTTCATTGCCGGATCATCTGCCTTCAGATTCAAACCATACTTGACCGCCTTATGCAGAACATTCGACTTGCCTGCCTGATCAGAGATCAATATCCGGCGAACATTGCCCACCTTTTCCGGTTCAATATGCTCGTAGGTGCGCGGATTACGCTGCACCGCACTCACATGAATGCCGCCTTTATGCGCGAATGCAGACTCGCCCACATAAGGTTGATAGCGGTTGTGAGGCAGATTAGCCAGCTCATTGACAAAACGCGATGTCGTATAGAGCTTATCAATATTCTTACCTACCTCAGCTTCTAAGCCCATCTTAAAGACCACGGCCGGAATAATCGAGGTCAGATTGGCATTGCCACAGCGCTCGCCATAACCATTTATGGTGCCTTGCACCTGGCGCACACCCAGCGAGACACCAATTAGGGCGTTGGCCACCCCTGTTTCGGAGTCGTTGTGCGGATGAATACCAATTTTTACCGTACTTCCCTGTTCTTGGAGAAACAGTTTCACCCGTTCGATGATGGCCGGAATTTCGTGCGGGAGTGTGCCGCCATTGGTGTCACAAAGAGCCAAGGTTTCAGCACCGCCGCTGATCGCTTTGCCTAAGGTTGCCAGGCAATATTCCCGGTTATTCTTAAAGCCATCAAAGAAATGCTCGGCATCGTAGATCAGGTGTTTGACCTGCGGGCGCAAGAAGGCCAGCGAATCCTCAATAATTTGAAGATTATCCTCCAGCTCGATGCGCAGAGCCTCATGGACATGAATATCCCAGCTTTTGCCGAAAATGGTGATGGCTGGAGTTTGTGCGGCAATCAATGCCTGCAAGTTTGGGTCTTTGTCGGGCGGATTCTGGAAGTGTCGGGTCGCCCCAAAAGCAGCGAGCCGTGCGTGCTTTAATGCCACAGCCTTCATCTTCTCGAAATACTCTACCGCCAGCGGGTTAGAACCAGGCCAGCCGCCCTCAATAAAATCAATGCCGAGCGTGTCTAACTGCTGGGTGATTCTGATCTTATCATCAACAGAGAGGTTGAAGTTCTCGGCTTGGGTTCCGTCCCGCAAGGTGGTGTCGTAAAATTCGATGATCATGGTATTTTTCCGGCGAATAAGGATAGTAAAACGTGCTGAACAATGCCGCAGCAACGATCATACAATGAATATTGATGGAAATGCAATGAGTTTATCCTCAATTCCTCCCCGTATTGACAGCCTGCAAAAAATTCTTATTTTCTCCTGCACAGCCACCCCACGGAGGAAGCTATGAAACTCGACAAATTCACTGTCAAATCGCAGGAAGCGGTGCAGGCCACCGTCAGCTTGGCCGAGCAGTTCGGCAATCAGGAAATTCAGCCGGAGCACCTGATTAAGGCGGTGCTGGAGCAGCCGGAAGGCGTTGCGGTTCCGGTTTTGCAAAAAATGGGCGCGAACCCTGCCGCCGTCCTCAGCGAAACCCAGCAGCTCATTGACAAGCTGCCCAAGGTCAGCGGCTCCGGCGCGGGCCAAGTGTATCCGTCTCAGAATTTCAGCAAGCTGCTTGATCAGGCGTTCAAAGAAGCCTCGGCCATGCAGGACGAATACGTCAGCCAGGAGCACCTGTTCCTCGCCATCCTCAAAAGCGGCCACCTTGCCGCTGCGAAAATGCTGGAGCGGCTTGGCATCACTGCCGCCGGTTTTCTTCAAGCATTAAGCAGCATTCGCGGCAACCAGCGCGTGACCGACCAATACCCGGAAGACAAATACCAAGCCCTCGAAAAATACGCCCGCAACCTCACCGATGTTGCGCGGCGCGGCAAGCTCGATCCGGTCATTGGCCGCGACGAAGAAGTGCGCCGGATTATTCAGGTTCTCAGTCGCCGCACCAAGAACAACCCGGTGCTGATCGGCGAGCCGGGCGTGGGCAAGACCGCGATTGTCGAGGGTTTGGCGCAGCGCATCGTCAACGGCGACATCCCGGCCTCGCTGCGCGGCAAGCAGGTGCTGGCCCTTGATCTCGGCCTGCTCATCGCGGGCGCGAAATACCGGGGCGAATTTGAAGACCGGCTCAAGGCGGTTTTGAAAGAGGTGGAGAAAAAAGCCGGGGAGATCATCCTCTTTATTGATGAGATTCACACCCTTGTCGGCGCGGGCGCGGCGGAAGGCTCGATGGATGCCTCCAACATGCTCAAGCCCGCCTTGGCTCGCGGCGAGTTGCACTGCGTCGGCGCGACCACTCTCGACGAATACCGCAAATACATTGAGAAAGACGCGGCCCTCGAACGCCGCTTCCAGCCGGTTTTGGTGCAGGAGCCGAGCGAGGAGGACACCATCGCCATCCTGCGCGGCATCAAGGAAAAATACGAGGTCCATCACGGCGTGCGCATTCAGGATGCGGCCACCGTGGCGGCGGTTGTCCTCTCCAGCCGCTACATCAGCGACCGTTTTTTGCCGGACAAAGCCATTGATCTGATTGATGAAGCCGCGTCGCGCCTGCGCATCGAGATTGACTCCATGCCCACCGAGATTGACGAGCTGGAACGCAAGCGGATCAAGATGGAGATCGAGCAGGAGGCGTTGAAAAAGGAGAAGGACAAGGCCTCGCAGGAGCAGCTTGCTCGGCTCAAAAAAGACTTGGCCGAACTGAACGACAAGCTCAATGGCATGAAAGGCCAGTGGCAGCTGGAAAAGGATGTCATCCAGCGCATCCGGGCGATTAAAACCAAGATTGACGAGGCCCGCAGCGAGGAACAGCGGGCGGAGCGGGCCGGTGATCTGAGCAAAGTGGCGGAGATCCGCTATGGCCGGATTGTCGCCTTGGAAAAGGAGATGGAGGCCGAAAACCGCAGGCTGGCTGAGGTGCAGCAGGATCACCACATGCTCAAGGAGGAGGTCAGTGCCGAGGACGTGGCGGCGGTTGTTGCTAAGTGGACGGGCGTGCCGGTGGACAAGCTGCTGGAAGGCGAAAAGGAAAAGCTGGTTCAGGCCGAAAAGCAGCTCGCCCGGCGCGTGATCGGCCAGAAAGAGGCCATCGTCTCGGTTGCCAATGCGGTGCGCCGCGCCCGTGCCGGATTGCAAGACCCGGACAGGCCGCTCGGCTCCTTCATTTTCCTTGGCCCGACCGGTGTCGGCAAAACCGAGCTGGCCCGCAGTCTGGCTGATTTCCTCTTTGATTCCGAGCAAGCCATGATCCGCATTGACATGAGCGAATACATGGAGAAGCACTCCGTGGCCCGGCTGATCGGCGCACCTCCTGGCTATGTCGGCTACGATGAAGGCGGAATGCTGACCGAAGCTGTGCGCAGGCGGCCTTATTCTGTCGTGCTCTTGGATGAAATTGAAAAGGCCCACCCGGATGTCTTCAACGTCCTGCTGCAAGCTCTCGATGATGGCCGCATGACTGACGGCAAAGGCCGCACTGTTTCCTTCAAGAACACGATCATCATCATGACTTCCAATCTTGGCAGTCAGATCATTATGGAGCTAGGCCAGAATAACCAGGAACTGATGCGGCGGCAGGTGGATGAATTGCTGCACCGGCAGTTCCGGCCTGAATTCCTCAACCGGGTTGATGAAATTATCACCTTCAGCGGCCTGACCCGTGCGGACTTGATGCAGATCGTCGATATTCAGATTGCGAGAATGGCGAAACGTCTTGCCAACCGCAAGTTCTCTGTTGAATTGACCGAGGCGGCCAAGCTCTTCTTGGTGGATGCTGGCTATGATCCCGCCTACGGTGCCCGGCCGCTCAAGCGGGCTATTCAAAGGCAGATTGAAGACCCGCTGGCTTTGGAGATATTGGAAGGCAGGTTCAGAGAGGGGGACAGAGTTGTGATTGATAAGGGGGAGGTGGGGCTGGTGTTTAGGAAGTGAGAAGCAAAAAAGTAACTCGTCAAGGGCGATCATCATGGTCGCCCTTGCACGTTATGCCTCGCAGTTTCTCTTCCTTCTCAGCAAGGCGATGCGCATCAATTTTTCTGAAGAATTTTTTCTGTAAAAATGCTTGACAAGCGTGAATCAGAAGTTTTATGATGGTCTATCATAACAAATGGCAATACTTATCCTGAGTAGGTGCCTTAACTTTCCGGTCAGAATGGGAAAGTTGATAAAGCCACAGCCGTCGCGAGGCGGTGTCGGAAAGCCAAGGGTCTCTCTTGAGAGACAGCCGGGTTGCCTGCTTTCACTTCTGAATACCGGAAAATATGTTATGAGTTCCACAAGAAAAGTGCCCGCTCAGGGTACAATTTCCTACCTTACCGGCAGGCCGATTTTCGGCTGCCGATTCTTTGCATTTCCCGTTCAAAAATATCTTCAGGCCGATTGCTTTGGTGCTGAATTTCTGTCTTTACTCGCCGGACGATTGATTGCGGCAGGTGATGTCTGCGTCAATTTCTCGGCAAGATGTTTGCGTCCTGCTGTGCAGGGGCGAAGCGGCGTTTTTGCTTAACCAAAAGGATTAACAGAGCAAATCAGCATTCTCTTTTCACGGCATCAAACGGGGCACCTTCCCGTCTCTGCGGCTTGTTTCACCTTTCCTAAGTCGCTGGCAGTTTATCATCATTGTGCAGATTTAAAATAACGGAGGAAAAGCATGAAACGCATCGTAATGGCAGCATCTCTTCTTTTGGGTTGTTTGTCTCTCAGCAGTGCATGGGCGGCAGTTGATCTGACGCTGTTTGAGCAGGATTTTCTCAGAGGGAAGGGGAAGCCGGATTCCTTTGCGAAGAGCTTTGTTGCGCAGGAGCATCAGGCGAGGATGTGCGTAATATCTCGTTTTTAAATCAAGACGTTACTATATCGAAAGGTTATATCATGTTTTCAGTCAAATCAGTCGCTCGATTCTTCGTTGTTTCTTTCATCATCAGTTTAATGCCCCAAGCTCTATACGCTGGCGACGGTGTCAAACGCTCCACCATAGACAATAACTGCTATTACTCATACATGACCCTTGAAGCAACTAGGAGTATTGATCCCGATGGTACAAATATTTATGGGACAAAATGGATTATGGAGGATACATATAACGAGGTAGATGACTACAGAATTTTTAACAACTGGCCACCAGAAGAATATGAAAGAATTGAAAAAACTGGAGAATACAAATATATATCCAACACCAAGACTCACTATCTGTATTCACCTGAAGATTACTATTATTTTTCCTTAAAAGATCAACACCCTACGTTAGCAGATAAAATAAAAGGGGAGCTTCTTCCGACAGAGACGGGCAAGAAATTGGGAGATCGTACTCCGATAATATTGGTACATGGGTGGCAAGGGGCCAACGACACCGCTAACCCGTACGCACAAACTGATGTTGAGTTGAGCCCTGAAGAATATTGGAAAAACTTCATTGAATTTTTCACACAGTACCATAACCTTAAAAGCCGCTTCAAAATATATGTATATAAATACCCAAGCTATAAGCACGTTACGTTCAATGCTGCAATATTGAAAAATATGTTACGTTCTGAGAATGCAATCCCTGAGCTGAGAGAACACTTTAAAAAGAAAAATGGTGCGATATTTGTTGCGCATAGCATGGGTACCATTCTCGTCAGGTCTGCCTTTGAAGAACACAAGCTTTCCCCTGATTATGCAGAAAAGATAATTCTCTTGGACGGAGTTCATCATGGAAGTCCTGCTGCTGTTCCAGGATGGGTTTCAGGTAATACAAATCCAATAGCTGGAAGAGATTTATACACATTAGGTGCCAACGATATTCAATGGGATAATTATGATGCTATATTCAATTCTGCAATAAGTAGGAATGTATTTGAAGATATTACAAATAATTTTGGAGTAGCAAATGTCGATCTTGTAGGAGAATTGGGTATTAAACAGATGGATATATATAATAGTAATGATGATTCTGTAGATTTTTTTTATGGAAATATAAAGGTTAAAGGAATGCCATCTCCATTTTTTAACGAAACATCTTTTCGTATAAATGAAACATATAATTTTGATATGTTTTTCAGAAAAGAAATAAGTGAGTTAAAAATGGGATTCAAAGAAAAGGGGAAAAATATAACATTACCAGTTTTTAAAATAAGAGAAAACGCTGAATATGAATATTTAATAGGAACTCTAAGCCCATTAAACAGAAATTGGTCAATAGATGCTGTTTTACCTTTAACACCAAACCCTTGGCTTACCATTATCAGTTTAAAATATCAGGATATGCCAAATGATTACAAACGTAAGCTGATACTCTTTGGAGCTATTAATGCAAATGGCGGGAATGAAAACAACCATGTAACAGATGGTTGGAGTAATATTATAATGGGAGTGGCAGAAGATGGTGTTCAGCACCTTGGTGAGCTTTTTGATTTCAACCCACTCTTTCGTGGACATTACGGATACCTAAACGATGGGCCGGTACCAATTAGTGGACAATTGTTAGATTTAAGATATTCATTTGACGAATTGGTACAACAGTCACAATCAAACCAAGTAACTATGTATGCCCCATGGAAAGAGGAAGGGCTTGATAATGGCAACTCAACCATAAAAATATTTCGATATAGTGACAACGAATACGAGGGCGATGGGTATGCAACTCATGTGCTTTTTATGGACTATCATCATGACCGCATGAAGAGTGGAGCTTACTCTGAGGAAGGCAGCGACAGTTTACTTGAATACAACTCGCCTCATGAAACTGGCTTCGAGAATAATTCTGATCGCAAGTCTTATATAAACTCAGCATTAACAACTGGTGGAATAAGTTTTTGGCCAGATGATCAGGAGTTAGAGGGGAACGAACTCAGGTTGGAACCTCTATTTCTATCAATAGCTTCTCAAATCGCTCCATCTAATTTCTTACTATCCAGCCTTAACAAAGAGATATTCCCTGATGTTAATCAGCGTAATCCGTACATCAACGCAATAGCCAGTTTATACGAAAAAGGCATTATTCAAGGTCATCCAGATGGGACGTTCAAACCTCATGATCATCTCAACAGAGCTGAAGCTTCCAAGATAATAGTAGAGGCAGCAGAAGCAGCCGGAATAAAGCTGGTACTGAAGCCTACAACACACCAGCAATTATCCGAACAGTTCGGTGATATAATTGGTACAGAAGAGTGGTATGAAAAATACATTGGGAAACTATTCGGTTACGGCGCGGTCAGTGGCTATCCTGATGGAACAGAGGGATACTCACCAGGTCCATTTCTTCCGGGAAAAATTGTAAGTAGAGCTGAAATGCTCAAGATGGTTGTATTAACCTTTTTTCCATTAGAACCAGTTTCTACAGGTCCTGCTCTTGGAATTGCTATGACAGGCCCAGGAACAGTCGCACATAGATCAATCGAATACTACTGGTTTTATCGGTACATAGACAAAGCCAACCAGCTTACAATTAAACCATTTTATAATGGTTTAAAGTTCATATCTATCTCTAATGTCTCCGATATAGTAGATGAGATGAATAAAGAAATTCCTGCTTCACGACAAGAAACAGTGAAAGCCGTTTATGATGCCTATACACTCTATCGGTCGATAACCCATTGAGATCTATTCGGAATTTTATCAGATTATTTCTTTCTATTAGGGATACAGATATGAATTATAGAAAAAATCCTACACAATTTTTGTTAATTTCAATATCTCTCATTACCGTATTGATTGCACTACTTCTTGGAAATGAGAGTCTGGCTGATAGGATAGGCAATAATTACGAACAGCAAATGCCCGTTCCCGGCGTAAAGGTCCCGTCAGTACGCATTGAAAGCCTCAACAAAATCAAACCCGGCGAAACCGTTGACCTGACCGCTTACGCCACAGTAGATACTAAACACAACGGCGAGCCGTTTTTCTATTGGTACGCTGCTCAAGGCACCTTCACCCTGCACCCAAGCTACCCCGACTACAGCACCGTCACCTACACTGCCCCAAACACACCGGGCGATGTCACCATCACCGCCCAAGTCGGCGATACCCTCGGCTACGTGGGAACCGACAAATTCACCCTCACCGTACTCGGCGCAACAAACGGCAAAGGAAATCCCCCAGTTCTCCAAAATTGCACATACAGAGTCAGCCCCCAAGATTGGCAGAATAAATACCACGCCACCTATCGCCTGACAATAGAAACAACTGCTGACGCTGTGCCAGTCGGCCATGTCAGCATCCAGCCAACAACCGGCAATCTGCTCTGGAAATCAAGCGGCACAGTCAGACTCCTTGTCAACGGCACGGCAGTGAATATCTATAAAGATGCCGCCCTGACCCGATTGATCGGAAAAAGTGAAATTTATCATGCCGGATACGGCAATATTGATATTTACTTCAACGCTGGTTTCAGCACAAATCAGAACATCAGCATTGAACAGCGCGAAGATCTCTATGGCAAATGGCTGGTGGATTGGCTCCTGAAAGCCACTTGCCCCGGCCCCGGCAACCATAACAAAGGTGCCGCTGACCTGATCGTTGACACTGCTGAAGCCAAACCCTTCCAGCTTGGGCCGGGCGCAACAACATTGACACGGGCCAGAGTTTCCAATATCGGCAGCGGCCCGGCAGACGCATCCGCATTAGCCTGTTATCTTTCCACTAACGGCAGCACGTGGGATGCGGCAGACACTCTGCTGTATAGGCAACAGTTCAGCAGCATCATTGACGGACGCAACGCCTTTGTTGAACAGGAAATCACCATTCCGGCACACTTGGCTTCCGGGGATTATCACTTGATCTTCCGGGCAGATGACCAAAACACTGTTGCTGAGGCCAATGAAGGCAACAATGCGGCGGCTGTCCGCATTGAGGTGAGAACGGGCGCTGATCTGGCTGTCAGCAATCCGAGGGTTTCTCCGGGAAATGTCGCTCCCGGTCAAAGCGTCACCGTCAATGCAACTCTGACCAACATCGGCGGCACCGGCACTTTGGCTGCCTCACGTATCGGTTATTATCTCTCCGCTGATGCCGCTTGGGACAGCGCAGACATCCTGCTGAGTACAGATTATTTCGGTTCCCTGCTGCCCGGCCAGAGCCAGTCTTTTTCACAAACTCTGACCCTTCCCAAAAACCTGCCCGTTGGTCAGCAGTATATCATCTTCTATGCCGATTATGCCGACAATGTGCTGGAAGCCAACGAAAGCAACAACCAGGCTTCGGTCAGCATTCAGGTTGCTGCTGATCAAAGCATGACCGTGCTCACACCCAATGCCGCAACGTCTTGGCTGTCCGACAGACAGCAGACCATTCAATGGACCAGCAATATTGGCGGCACAGTCAAGATTGATCTGTATAAGAGCGTCAGCTTCAATCAAACCATTGCGACGGCGGCGGCGAACACTGGTTCTTATACTTGGACTGTACCGGAACTTCAGCCGGAAGATCATTACTGGATCAAGATCACCAGCAATGCAGACAGTTCAATCTTTGATGACAGCGACCGCTTCAGCATCACATGGCCAGAAACTTTGACTGTGCTCTCTCCGGTCAATGGCGATGTCTTCGGTTTTGGCACAAATCGAAACATCATCTGGAAAAGCAGTTTCAACGGCACGGTGAATATTGACCTGCTCAAGGCGGGCAACTTTTATCGAAGCATTGAGCAAGCCGTTCAAACAGTCAGCGCATCCGACAACAGCTATTCTTGGCATGTCCCAGCCGATCTTTCCGAAGGCGGAGATTATCAAATCAGAGTGACGCATTCCGCAGATCCGGCAACCACTGACCTGAGCGACGGATATTTCACCATTGCTGATGCAAATGCGGAAACGCCTCTGGCCGTGGATGATGCGGCGGTCACAAAAGAAAACGTTGCAGTGCTCATTGCGGTGCTGACAAATGACAATCCGCCAGCAGGCGAAACGTTGGAGGTCATTGCCGTCAGCGACCCAGCCCACGGCACGGCTTTAATCAACGGAGACAACACGCTGACCTATACGCCGGACTTCGGCTTCACCGGCTCAGACTCCTTGACGTACACGGTGAAAAGTCCAAGCCGTGGCACCTCCTCTGCAAGCGTGTATGTCACGGTGCAAGAGAAGGTCAACTGCGATTCATGGGCGCTGCCTCCAGGTGTCCAAGCGTTAGCCCGTGATGACGCAGGAAATATTTTTGCGGTGGGTACCTTCCAAAGCAGCATCACGCTGGGAACGGATGCACCTGTCACCCTGACTGCACCTACCGAAAAACATGCGCTCTACATTGCAAAGTACACCGCTTCTGGTGAGTTACTCTGGGCACGAAAGGCCATCTCAAGCGAGTATGGTATTATCGAGTCCAAGGCCGCAGTAGACACGACAGGCAATCTCTATCTCAGCGGCTCGTATTATTCTGAAATGAATTTCTTCAATGGAACTGCTGTCGCTAAAACTTTAAGCGGAGAACCCGGTTGCGCTCATGACATTTTTGTAGCCAAATACACTCCTGCCGGTGCGCTGGCATGGGCGGAACGGGCAGGTGGACAGTGGGATGACTACGGAGAAAGTCTGGCTGTGGACAGCGCGGCGGGCCGTTTGCATATCGGCGGCATGTTTACCGGCACCCTGAATTTGGGCAGCGGCGCATCGGCCACCACCTTGAATTCTATAGATGGCAATACGGATCCATTTATTGCTCAATACACGTTGGACGGAACTTTGGTCTGGGCCAAACAGGTTGACGGCGGGTCAGGCAGTGTCTTGTCTGTCGCAGCAAAAGGCGCGGATTCTGTGCTGGCAACCGGTTATTACGAGGACTCAATCACCTTCAGCGGCACATCTCCCATCACCCTGACGACCGGCGATGCAACAAACTTCTTCGTTGCCGAATTCAGGGCGGACAGCGGTGATGTCCGCTGGGCGCAGAAGGCAAACGGCACCAGCAACTGCACAGGCCGAGCTGTTGCGGCGGATGATGCAGGACAGGTTTATGTTGCCGGAGACTTCCGCCAGTCCTGTGATTTTTATGACGCAGATACCGTCTTTAAAAGCCTGACCAGCTTCGGGGAGAGTGATTTGTTCATGATCAAATACCACGCCGACGGCACACCAGAATGGCTGCGCCAAGGCGGCGGCGTATCCGATGATCTTGGCCGGGCCATGAGCTTTAATCAGGACAGCAATCTAATGTTTATCGGCACCTGCAATCAATATCCAGTGGCATTCACCATCGACGCAGCAGAAAACACCGCAACAAGCAACACCTCCTGCGCCGCAGTCTATGACCGAGACGGCAGCTTCCAAGGCTTTGCAGAGCCGGGCGACAAGCTGGTGCTTGCTGAAACAGCAACGGGGAATTCTGTTATCATCGGCAGGGATGGAACAGTTACGCCCTGTGGTGAAATATCTCCTTGAAATCGCTGTTTGCTCACGCAGTCTTTAACTCCTGCGCGGCGATGCTGAAACAGACTTGACTGGTGTCGATTTTTTCTCGCCACGCCCAAATGGGCAGACCTTGCGTCTGCCCCATTTTGTTTTGACAGGCTGACGGGAGCAGCGTACCATGAGAATTGTTCTGAGGGTCTTTAACCAGTAGCGATGCCAACATTTCATTCTCAGAGTTAGTCAACCTGCTGCTTTACTTAGGTTTTGAATTGCGCATCTTTGGCAGCCACCACATTTTTCGGAAAGATGGCATCGAGGAAAAGCCGAATTTACAGAAAGACGGCAGCAAGGCGAAACCGTATCAGGTCAGGCAAATTCGTAATCTCATCCTGAAATACCGGCTTGGAGAACAAAATGATCGCTAAATATGAAGTTATTATTTACTGGAGCGATGAGGACATGGCATTTATTGCCGATATCCCAGAGCTTCCTGGCTGCATGGCGCACGGCGACACATACGACTCAGCTTTGGCAAATGTTAAAGAGGCAATGAACTTGTGGCTCAAAACTGCCGAAGAATGCAATGAGCCGATTCCCGTTCCCAAAGGCCGCCGTTTAGCTTTTGCGTGATGGATTGACAAGCAGATCGAAGACCCGCTGGCCTTGGAATTGCCGGAAGGGAGGTTGGGTTTCAGAAAGCAAGGCTGACTGTTTGTATCTCTCTCGAAAAAAGGCAGGCGTTGGTCTGCCTTTTTGTTTTTTCAGCAGACTGAAACGCCTTCAGCTTGAGACAATAAGTAAAATAAACAAGTTGTAATCTCCAGGCTTCAGGATGCTTCGCAGCGAACAATGCCACGCCGTGGCAAATCAGCCTTGACGGGGCAAGCTGCTTTGTGATATACGATAGCTTTAGGTGAGATGTCGTGCGTGAAAGGCGCAATTATATTGGTCAGCTCTACAGAATGTTCAACGGAGAAAGGCAAGATGAAAAAGTTAGTGATTCTTGGCGCAGGTTGCGCAGGGACGATGGTTGCCAACAAACTGCGCAAGCGGCTGGACCGCAACGAGTGGTCGATCACAATCATTGACAAAGACGACCGGCATGTGTATCAACCCGGCCTGATTTTTGTCCCCTTTGGCATGTACAAGGCGGAGGAGCTTGTCCGCCCGCGCAGCGAGTTCATCGGCAAAGGAATCAACTTTGTTGTGGATGAGATTGTCGGCGTTGACACTGCGACGCAGACCGTGGAAACCACAGCGGGCAAATATGAATATGACAAGATCATTGTCTGCACCGGCGTGAGCCTCGCGCCGCAGGAAATTCCCGGCATGATGGACGGCTGGCAGACCAAGATATTTGATTTCTACACCTTGGCAGGGGCAGTGAATCTGGAGAAGCGGCTGCGCACCTTCAACAGCGGCAAGATGGTGCTCAATATTGCCGAATTTCCCTACAAATGCCCGGTTGCGCCGCTGGAATTCGTTTACCTTGCCGACTGGTACTTCACCGAGCGCGGCGTGCGTGACAAGATAGATATTCACTTTGTCACCCCGATGACTGGTGCCTTCACCAAGCCCAAGGCCTCCGCCTACTTCACCAAGGTGATGAAGGAGAAGAACATCCGGGTCACCGCCGAGTTCATTCTCGCCGAAGTTGACTGCGCCAACAACAAGCTGATTTCCGCAGCCGGGGATGAAATCGAGTGGGATCTGCTGGTGTCCATTCCGCCCAACGTCGGCGCGCGCTACTTGGTCAACTCCAAGGTTTCGATGGATGAAGTCGGGTATGTCAAGACGAACAACCACACCCTGAAGGCAGAGCATCACGAGAACATGTACGTACTCGGCGACAACACGACCATCCCCACCTCCAAGGCCGGTTCGGTCGCCCATTTCTCCGCCGAAATCATGGTGGAGAACTTCCTGCGCGAGATCAACGGCGAGCCGATCCGTCCTGATTACGACGGCCATTCCAACTGCTTCATCGAGACCGGCTTCGGCAAGGCATCCCTGATTGACTTCAACTACAAGTACGAGCCGCTACCGGGCAAGTTCCCGCTGCCTGGTCTTGGGCCGTTCTCTCTGCTCGGCGAATCCAAGACCAACCACTGGGGCAAGATGATGTTCAAATGGGTGTATTGGAACAAACTGCTGACGGGCGAGGAGCTGCCGCTTGAGGCGCAGATGTCTCTGGCGGGCAAGGTTCAGGACTAAGGGGGCGTGTCATGACCAATGAGGAAAAGATTCTCGCCCGCCTCGATGAACTCACCGAGGAAGTGCGGGAAGCCAAACGGGCGGTCAGGCCCTATGCGGAGCTGAAGCAGGAGCTGGAGCCGCTGATTCACTCCATCGTCCGGGAGGCCACGGCGCGCTTGAGCGGCTTGGACAAGCGCGTGGATTTGGAGGAGGTCGGCGACATGATCGGCCAGTCGCTGGCATCGAGCAGAAACATCGCTGACGCTGTCAAGACACTGGACAGCATCATGGAGTTCAAGCGCGATGCCGCACCCTACGCCAAGGACATGTTCCATGAGCTGACGCTCCAGCTCCAGACCGCCCTGCACGGCTTTGAGGGCGAGAACCTCCGCGAGCTGATCGGGCAGTTCATCGTCAACATGGGCAATATGGCCGAGCTGATGAAGATGCTCAGTTCCATGATGGATATGCGACGAGATGCCGCGCACCTGAGCGGCCCGGTTTTCAACGACATCATTGAACGTTTAGACAGCCTCAAGCATCGCGGCCTGTTTGATGACTTTGAACGGATGCTGGCAATTGGCGAGCGGGTCAGCGTGAAGATGAAGGCGATTGACCTGAACAATGCGAAACCCGTCACCGGCATTTTCGGCATGATGTCTGCCCTGAAACGCAAGGAAGTTCAGGAAGGGCTAGGCGTGCTGATTGAGCTGGCGACTGTTGCGGCGGCGTTGAAAGAGCCTGCGGAACAATCTTCTCCATCCTGCTGCTCAGAAGCGGATTGATTTTTTTCTTTCGGGACAGGCCACGTCTTCTTGTCCCGGAAGAATCGCCTTGATCTGCATTGATTATCTCGGAAGTTTTTAAAAAAATGGAAATAAGTTACGCTGTCACGTTGATTTGCTGTCTGCTCGTCATCCTTTTTGGTTTTGCCGTCCATAGATGGAAAAGAAGGGTAGAATCCGCTGATGCCTTTAGGGAAACTATTCTTCATGAGTTACAGGGAGTGTATCCAAAGGATACAGCTTGGAGTGATGTTGGTGGCCAGTATGTCAAGATAAAGAATTCTATCAATACGGTGAAAACAGCGGCAGAAAAATTTGCGGCTGTACTTGCAAATAACCATAGGGTCAAATTCAAAAAAGCTGTAGAGAGTTACTGTGAACACGCATTGAGCATTAACTTTGGAACATCATTTAAACACGCAGTGGAAGTTCAACTGCGAAACACAGCTGATGCTGAAAATAGCCCTGACAACCAATTGATTAACGATATTGAGGTGATGTTATCTTTCACACGGTTAAGGGGATTCAGATAACATAGTTTGTTAATGCATCATGGCTGATGAACGCGCCCGCCTGATTGAAGACGAAGTTTTTCTGCTGGCGGATTCCGGCGAGCTGCCGGAGGTGGCCTATCATGCCGCCCTCTGGCAGCTCTGCCGCGACTCGGACGGCCCGCGTCTGACGCTCACCGATGCGGAAAAAGAGCTGCTGCAAGATGCGGCTCTGCGCCGCTGCCAGCGGATCATCCTCCGCGACCTCAACCCGGCTTTCCGTGACCGCCGCATCTGGCGCGGCCCGCAGCGCAGCATCTGCAACTGGCAACATAGAATCAATGCGCTCCGTTAAAAGCTCATTATTTGAGGAAGAGTGCAAGCTTTGTTGTTGCCTATATGCTAGTTAGCGCCCTTATCGTCACTCCGCACTGAAAGCGCATCCTCCAATATCCCGCTAACCTCGTTTGCAGCCCGCTGCATCGCCTCATCGCGGTAATGGGCGTAACGCTGCGTCATCTGAGGGCTTTTATGAGTCATCAACTTTTGCAGGGTAAACATATCAACTTTACCGCTGTTGGCAAGCATGGTGGCATAGACATGCCTCAGCCCGTGCAGCGGGCGGAAATCTTCAGGTAGCCCGGCAGCCTCTTTGATGGCCCGCACCTCCTTGGCAATATCCTTGCACGGCCCGCCATTTCTGGCCGAAAAAATATATTCGCTGCCCTGCTTAGGGATGGATTGCAGTAACTTCCTCGCACTGCTATTCAGCGGAATTTTCTGGCTCTTCCCCCCCTTCGGCTCCCGGATATGAATGAAGCCGCGCTCAAAATCTATGTCATTCCATGCCAGCTTGAACAGCTCACCGCGCCGCATCCCCGTGTATAAGGCTAATTTCATCATATTTGCCGCCATAACATGGCGACTTGCCTCCAGCACCTCGAAAAGGCGTTGTAGCTGCTCATGGCTAAGGTCTTCGGTCTTGATGTTATCAACGGGTGGCATTTCTATCTTGAATGAAAGTGGGGCAATCACCCCTAAGCCGCATCCGTAGTTGATAATTCTTTTCAGCAGGGTCAGCACATGCTTAACGGTCTGTGGCGAATGGGTTTTCAGCAGGCTGATCCGTATCCGGTCGATGTCTAACTTGGCAAGCTCATGCGGCTCTTTGTCACCGAAAAGCTGCTTGAGATGATTTTCATATCTACCCGAATCGGTTCTGGTTGCCCCGCTGTTAAATAATTTGGCGCGATATATTTCCCATAACTGGCCTATTGTCCATCGCGAGCTAACCTCTTCCGCCGCTCTACGTCGTTCTCGATTGCTTTGTTGCCTGCCTTCTATTTTGTCGGAGCGAAGACCGGAAGCTTTGGCAGCGGTCATGTCGTCCTGATGCTGACGGCCTGCTTTTTCCTCCACAAGTTTTCCATCCTTTCTGTAGCGGATGTAATAGATTCTTTCAGGCTTTTTTCCGTTAGCTGCCGTCCCTTCGATATAAAACACTCCGGCATATTTGGTCTTAAACCGTTTCATACTTGCCATAGTTCGTTCTCCGCAGTATTTTTTATTCCCCATAATCTTCCCCACATTTTTTGTGGAACTATACAAGCATATTCAAAAAAGTCAAGAGGAGTAACTGCACTGTAACATTAGCCTATTTTGTAACAACAAAAAAGAGAGGCAAGAGAGAAAAAGACGGTTTTCTGTGCCGTAGAATTTTGGTTTGAATTCTGCTTGGCGCACCTGAAAATGCCAATTACTTTTTCCACAACTTCACGACCGGGAAAAACCAATTGACAAAGAGAATTGCGGGCAGGTAACCTTTACGATATAACAAAATGAACGCATTGCTGGGCCGGGGGGCGGCGCGGCAGCTCATTGATGAAAAAAAGGGAGAATTAAGCATGAACAGAAAACAGTCCGCAGGCAAATTGACGATAGGGGTAGCAACAGCGTGCTGCCTTTTGCTGGTTGGCTCCGCAGATGCCCAGCAGTCGAGCCAAGGAATGCCTGACATGACTGCCATTCAGCAAAAAATGCAGGCGCAAATGATGCAGCAGATGACCGGACAAATGCAAGCAGCTTCTCCAGCTAATCAAATGCAGGGTGCTGCCCAGCAGGCAGGCGGGCAAATGCCACAGGGAATGCCTGACGTGACTGCCATTCAGCAAAAAATGCAGGCGCAGATGATGCAGCAGATGACCGGACAAATGCAAGCGGCTTCTCCAGCTAATCAAATGCAGGGTGCAGCCCAGCAAGCAGGCGGGCAAATGCCACAAGGAATGCCTGACATGACTGCCATTCAGCAGAAAATGCAGGCGCAGATGATGCAGCAGATGACCGGACAAATGCAAGCCGCTTCCCCAGCTAACCAAATGCAGGGTGCAGCCCAGCAGACGGGTGGGCAGATGCCACAGGGAATGCCTGACATGACTGCTGTTCAGCAGAAAATGCAGGCACAGATGATGCAGCAAATGACCGGACAAATGCAGAATCAAATACAACCCTCGGCAGTTCCTTTGCCTACCGCGCCTGCGCAGCAAAACCCGCGCTTCTGAAAGGGAGAAAAAGCATGAGGAAAAAATTATCGGTAGCCCAATTCGCTCTCAGTGCTGTTTGCTGTTTACTGCTGGCCGGTTCAGCAGCAGCGCAGCAGCAAGACGATGGGCTGGGTGCCGGAGAGCAGGAAACGCTACAGGATTCCACTGCAAACAGTCCTCCGGCGAATGATCAGTTGCAGACTTCTGTTCAGGGCGAAACAGCAACCGTAAATGAAACGCAGCAAGCATTACCCGGCGATGCAGCAGCGATGCAGCAGAATTTACGCTTTCAACTACAGAATACGCTTGGCCTGACCGCCGCCCAGTCGCAAGACGATCAGAAGGGAAAAACTGGAGGAATCCAGATCGATGCCGCTATTGCGTCGCTGAAAATTGACCCGGCTGTCCAAGCGGCTATTCATGAAAAAATGCTGAAAATCATGCAGCAGACCATGCAGGAAACATTTGCTGATCCAAAGATGAGGCAGGAGATGCAGCAAAATTTCTTGTTCAATGGCATTGCACCTGGGGCAAGTGGAGAGGTGAAAAAGTAGCGGCTTTTTCACCCTCCTCACCGTTTACGCTGCTGTCGGCAAAAAACGTACAGCAGGCTGCACAGCAGGCCGAAAAAAACTGCAGTTAAGATATTGCGCAGTTTTTTTGGCCTGACTGTCTCTAAGGGCAGCAGGGGCTGTTCAATGACCGTTACCTGTCCTTCCTTCGCTCCAGCTTTCCGATTTGCTTCAATTTTATTGAGCTGCTGGGCGTACAGCTCCCTGCTTTTATCCACCTCAACTTCTAAGCTGCTGAAGAGATCATCCTGCTCCACTTGCTGCCGCTGCTGGTCAGTCAGCTGACTAAGTTGGAGCTGCGCTACTTCCTTGCCCTCCTTTTGCCTGCTGTGCGCGGCATTAGCCAGTACAATCCAATCCGCAAGTGCTTCCAACGCATCGCCGCCTTGCAACTGTTGCCGTATCTTTGCTAACTGCTCTTCAACTGAGGCAATTAATAGATTTTTCTCGTCATACTTGCGCAGTAGTTCGTGTCGGTACAGTTTCATCTCCAAAAATTCATTTCTGCTTGCTTCTGTCTTAACCGGCACTGCAGCGAACTGCCGCCGCAGTTCATCCAGTTCACCGGCTAACTCTAATTCCCTTTTGCTCTCTTCGGCCACCACTGCTTCAAGCCGCCCGCGTTCAATCGATAGATGCCGCATTTGTCCATCAGGTGTGTGCAGTCTGCTATTCTGCCGGAACATCGAAAGGACGTTCTGTGCCTGCTGAAGTTGCTTCCTGCGCAGCAGCAGCTCTTCTTCCAGCAGCACAGACTGAGGATCATCGAGCTTTTCTAACTCCAGTCCGAACAGCCTCACTGCCGTAGTGACTGTTTTAACAGCCAGTTCAGGGTCGGGATGTCGGAAGCGTATTTCCACGATACGAGAGCGACGGACCAGATGCGCCTCTAATCGCTGCTGAAATTGCCGCACTCTTCCCACCTCGCCCGGCTCAGGAAAAAGCTGCTCCGCACCCACTGCGGCTAACACCTGCTCGGCCAATACATTGCCTTGCAGGACAGCTAACTCAGTTTTTAGGTCTGCGCTGCCGCGTTTGCCCTGTCGGAGCAAAATGCTGGAGCTTACTTCATACTCAGGGGTTTGCAAAAAGCTGATGACCGTTACGGGCAGGGTGATCAGAAAAAAAATAGCAAACATCCCGATGATATGCGTTTTAATTCGGCTGGAAAAATTGGGCATGATTCTCATTGCTTCTTGGTTGTTCTCAGAGGCAGGCAGTGATGCTGCCGCCAAGGATTGTATTACTACTAAATCATAATGCCCGGTTCATGCAACCTGTTTCTGTCTGTCCGCGCTGCAATTTTTGCTTGACCTCGTCACCTGCGGCAAGTAGTAGTATTCTGCAAGCGCGTTTTCATACTCAGCGCAGGGTGCATTCAACCACTTGATGCTTTTCGTTAAATTGAAACCTTTTCTCAGCGCATGAGCCAGCCTAGCAGCAAAAACGCCTTCCAGATCCTTACCCTGCTTCTGTCCATTGCGGGAGTTGTCTTTCTCCAATTTGCTCCGATTTCAGCAGCAGCAAAGGCCTCGTCCATTGCTCTCCTGACTCTTGCTTTTTGGGCAACTGCCCTGATTCCTGAACATCTCACTGCGCTGCTTTTTTTCCTGCTGGCAATGCTTTTTTCAGTTGCGCCGAAAGAGATAGTTTTTTCCGGTTTTTTTTCGGCAGCGGTCTGGTTAGTCTTTGGCGGCCTTGTGATCGGCGCGGCGATTAGCTCCACCGGCTTGGGCGGCAGAATCGGACGATATGCCGCAACTCAGCTGCACGGCAGTTATGTGAAAATCATCGGCGGCTTAGTAGCGGCAGTGGTGCTGTTCAGCTTTTTGATGCCCTCTTCGATGGGTAGGGTTGTTTTGCTGATCCCTATAGCACTTTCTATCGCCGATCATTTCGGTTTTAGAGAAGGCTCAAAAGGCCGCACTGGCATCATGCTAGCAGTTATTCTCGGTACCTACATTCCGGCCTTTGGCATCCTGCCTGCCAATGTACCCAACGTGGTGCTGGCAGGTATGGCTGAGACCAAATACAAAATTTCTCTGCTCTACGGTTCCTATCTGCTCCTGCATTTTCCGCTCCTGACCTTAGCCAAAGCGGTGATTATCGCCGCCCTGATTGTTTTCTTTTATCCAGATAAAGCTGTCGAACGACTTGAGCAGAACCAAAACGTTGCTGGGCCATTGACCCGTAATGAGATGATTCTCTCGGCTGTGTTGCCGCTTATGCTTATGCTGTGGCTCACTGATTTTTTTCATCATATTTCCCCAGCGTGGATTGCTCTTGGCGGAGCATTTTTCTTGATGATGCCTGGCATCGACATCGTTAGCACCGCGCAGTTCAATCAGAAACTCAACTGGGCTTCAATTTTTTTCACCGCCGGGATCCTCGGTCTGGGCGGAATGATCGGCAAAACAGGCTTGGATCGCATTTTTGCTGATGCTTTGCTCAAGTTACTGCCCTTGGCTCCGCAGCAGGATTTTATCAACTACATGTCGATCAGCATAGCTTCTGCGCTCACCGGCATTGTCACTACCCTGCCTGCCGTGCCTGCGGTGTTTACTCCGCTTACTGATAGCTTGGCACAAGCCACAGGTCTGAAAACAGAATCCTTGCTTATGATGCAGGTGACAGGTTTTGCCACCGTGCTGCTGCCCTATCAGGGGCCACCGATTGTCGTCGGCCTTCAGCTTGCCGGTGAAAAATTGTCCAGTGCCGCCAAGATATGCGTTCCTTTAGCCTTGGTTACAGTCTTCGTCCTTCTGCCAATCAATTTTTTTTGGTGGAAAGTGCTGGACTGGCTGTAACTGATATGCTATTTCTGAACATGGTTGTTGCTTCGTCTCTGCTTCAGCGGCAGACCAGCATGAGCTGGGATGACTGACTCTTTTTCTTTTATTTTCAGCAAAAACAGGATACCTTGTTATGAGCATATACTCATTTCACCTGATGAAGTTCAATAAAAAAGTGAGGAAAAAAATGGCACAAAAACTTGCGGCTCTGCTCTCAGGCACTGTTCTGCTGACGGCATTGACCGCCACCCCCAGCTACAGTTGTGTGGGTCGGATTCTCAATTTGTCGATTGATGGCTCGGCGGAGCAAAAGGCAATCGGCCAGCTCATGGCCACCTATATCAACGAGCGCACTGGTACTACGGTTAATTTGGTTGAGAATCCAGAGAGCAAAGACGGTTCTTGCACCACTGATGTCTGCATTCAGTACCTCAAGCCCGCCTTGGCAAGCATGGGTGGTGAGCAGCCCCAAGATGAGCAGGAAGCCTATACCAAGGCTAAAGAATTCTATATGGAAAACAAAAATATCGTCTGGCTGAAGCCGTTCGCTTTTAAGGGGCCAGCAGCGCAGCAGGCTGAAGCCTCCATAGCTGTGCCGGTTTCTCCCCGCGATGCGCTGGGTAAATTTCCGGTTTTAGATCGAGTAATCAACAAACTGAGCGGCATGGTCAATGATGCCACGGTGCAAGAAATGATCCAGAAAAGCCAAGGCAGTGACCCAGCAGCTGCGGCTAAAGATATCTTGAAAGCTCAAAAACTGATCTGAGAGGCAAAGACAATGCAAAAACTGCTTTTCGCCCTTTTCCTGCTGGCCATGTCAGCAGGTTCAGCGGCAGCACACGGCGATATTTCCAAACTACCGGATTCAGTCCAGATCATGCAGTACAAGATGCTGCTGTACATGGATGCCAATGATGCGGAAACTAAAAACAATTTGGCTATGGCCTATGTTCGCACCAAGCAGCTCGATTTGGCTGTGCAGGAATTAGAAGGTGTGCTAAAAAAGGATACATCAAATTTCGATGCGCTGGACGGTATGGGCATCATCCTGCTCAAGCAAAAGAAGGCTGATGAGGCATTGAAATATCTGGAACGCGCCTTGGCGATCAACGACAAAGATGCCATGCTGCATGTGCATTTTTCTCTCGTTCATGAGCAGCTCAAGCAGGCTGAACAAGCCACAGCCGCCCTGAAGAAGGCAGGCGAGTTAGCTCCCGGCCCAGAAGGTGCTGCCGCTGTCCAGAACGAGATCAAACTGATCAGCCAGTCCTGAACTCCCTCCTTTCCCATCTGAATGCAAACAATGAAAAAAATTACGCAATATTGTTTACTCGCCGCAGCTCTGTTCTCGCTCCAGGCCTGTAACGGTGAACAGGACAAAAAGACCGCTGCGGAAAGCACGGAACCGCCGCTCCGCTTCTGCTATATGATTTGTGATAGCCGCGAGCTGTCCTCTGAGCGCTTTGCCCCCTTCACCGCCTATCTCAGCGAAAAGCTGGGCCGGAAGGTGGAAATGGTACTGAAGAATACCTTTGATGTAGAAGCGGCAGCGAAGAACAAGGAGTTCGATTTCTTTCACGTCAACTCAGCCGTTGCGGTGGTACTGAAGGAGCGGCTCAAGGCCGATTTCTTGGGAGTAGATATGCAGGGACGCAACGGCCACAAAGCCACAGGCACCCTGATCGCCCGCAAGGAAAGCGGTATCAAGACCATCGCTGATATCAAGGGAAAAACAGTGCTCTTCGGCCCGGCCTTGGCTCCGTTCGGCTACATGGCCCAGTATGCGATGCTGCTGGAAAACGGCATAGACCCGGAGACCGACCTTGCCCGTTATGACATTCCGCCTGGCTCGCTCAAGCATGACAAGATCATGTACGGCGTAGAATACGGCAAATATGATGTCGGTGCCGCGCCGCGCATTGACCTTGACCGGATGGCAAAAAGTGAGATCATCAATCTGGATGACTACAACATCATCGCTGAGAGCGAGCCGATGCCGTACTGCACCATTGGCGCACTCCCGCATGTTGATCCGGCTTTGAAGGAGAAGGTCAAAAATCTGGCTCTTAATCTGAAGAAAGATGAGACCGTGTTGATCGATGGCGAGGTGCTGAAGGTGCTGAAGCGGATGGGCTTAGATGGCTTTGCCCCAGCAGTGGACAGCGAGTACGATATCATCCGGGAAAAGCTGAAACGCTGCAATATGCCCCCCTACGACAAGCACTAAGCGCAACATTCTCATTCTAAGAGGATATAATGAAAATACTGTCTTTTTTTGCCGCTACAGCGGCGATGTTTCTGAGTTTCCAGCCCGCTTTCAGCGCGGAAACAGTAGTCAATAAAGGGGTAATCGACAAAGACACTGCTTGGTCTGGGGAAATTCTAATCAAAGGTGATGTGCAGATTGCAAAAAATGTCACTTTGACCATCATGCCCGGCACCATAGTCCGTTTTGCCAAAGTTGAGCCTTTTGGCCCGGACAAGCTGTTCCCGGAAAAAGAAAAGGAGAACCATTTCCCTCGGGCAGAGCTTTTTATTCAAGGCAAATTACTTGCTCAAGGCAGTAGAGAAAAAAAAATAACCTTCACCAGCGCGGAAAAAGAGCCGAAGCCCGGCGACTGGGGCGGCATCAACTTCAACAGCAGCGTGGACAATGTGCTAGAACACTGCGTGATCCTGTATGCGGACACCGGTGTTCATGCGCATTCCTCCAAAGTGAAAGTTGCCAGCAACGAGTTCAAGCACAACGGCACCGCCATCGGCAACAAGAACCTGAAGGACAATCCGATCAAGTGTGAAATTTTCGTGGAGAACAACCTGATCACTGAAAACGGCGGCGGCGTGGTTGTCGGCGACGGCATGGTTGTTTCTCACAACGAGATCAGCAAGAACGAGTTCTTCGGAATTTATGGCAAGAACCTTGCCGACGGCAAGGTGCAGTTCAATAATATCAGCGGCAACGGCAAAGGCGTGATTCTGTATGCGGTCAAAGCCATGCTGTTGAGCGACAACAACATCACCGACAGCAAGGATTATAATCTGTCCATGCTGGAAGGGCAGGCTAATGACCTCGCCTTCCCCAAGAATTGGTGGGGCACTGCGGATGAGTCGAAAATTCGTGAGAAAGTTTTGGATAAAATCGGCGATAGCGTCCTCGGTAAGGCGGATTTGAGTAATTTTTATACAGCCGCTGTTGCCGGAGCCGGAATTCTCTGATATAGTCTGATCCTCATGAATTTCGCGCAGACATTGACCAGCGATCCGCTGGATTTGCTCACCAAAGCCGCGCTGGGCCTGCTGGCAGTGATTATGCTGGTTATGCTGGTGCAGCATCAGTTAACCGCTTCTCCGAACGCCGCCAATATGAGCGGCGTGGCGGCGGAGCTGCGCCGGATTGAGGAGCGGCTGGCTCAGGACAAGGTGCTGTATCAGGAAGTAGCCGCCTTGGCCGAGCAACGGCAGCACAGCGCGGCAATGGACAAGCTGAAGTTGATTCAGGCCGCGCAACCGGACAATCCCCGCTCGTTCCTCTGGCAGGCCCAGCTCCAATACGACAACGGCGACCTTGCCGATGCGTTGGCCAGCTATCGACAGGCCATTGACCGCGAGCCGGGCTATATCGACCGGAAATCGCCCCTTTTTGTCGGCAAGGACATCAAGAAGAACATGCTGGAAGCAAAAGACAAATTGCAGCGCGAAGTCACGCTGAAGCCCAATGATCCCGACATCAAAAGGGCATTGAATGAATTGCTTTACGTCCAGCGGCGGCTGGCTGGCGGATGTGAATAAATGGCACGTCTGAAATTCCCTGATCTTGCCGTGACCACCGGCATTGTCCTCGGCGCGGGCGCGGTCATCCTGACCCTGCTCGGCAATCCGACCAACTCCGGCATCTGCATCTCCTGCTTTTTGGAGAACTTGGCAGGCTCGCTCCAGATGCACAACGTCACCCGCATGAGCTACATCAGGCCGGAGCTGATCGGCTTTCTCCTCGGCTCCTTCCTGATGGCCAAGAAGATGCGCCGCTTCCGGGTGACTGGCGGCTCCTCGCCAGTGATCCGCTTTCTGCTCGGCTTTTTCATGATCGTCGGCTGCGGGGTCTTCATCGGCTGCCCGATCAAGATGATTCTGCGCCTCGCCGCTGGCGATCTGACCGCGATTGCCGCCGTGCTTGGCCTGATGTTCGGCATCTGGCTCGGCAGTCGTTACATCCGCGCCGGTTCGGTCTTGGACAGAGACCGCGAGCTGCCGCAGATCAACGGCTACATTCTGCCCGGCATCGGCCTGCTTCTGTTGCTCTTCGCCCTGCTTCAGCCCGGCTTCATTCAGCAGGGAGCCACAGGCCCGGCAGCCCAGCACGCGCCGCTTTTGGTTTCGTTAGCAGTCGGCCTGCTCATCGGCGCACTATCGCAGCGGTCTGGCCTCTGCATCACCGGCGGCCTGCGCAACTTCTTCCTTTTCCGGGAAAAAACCCTGCTCATGGGCATCATCGCCGCCTTTGGCTCGGCCCTGCTGGTCTCCTTGGTCAGCGGCCAGTTCAATCTCGGCTTTTATGACCAGCCGGGCGCGCATTCCGACAACCTCTGGAGCTTTCTGGCGATGGTGCTGGTCGGCTTGGCTGCGGTAATCGTGGACGGCTGCCCGTTCCGCCAGCTCGTCAAGGCAGGACAAGGCGATGTGGACGCAGGTCTGACCTGCTTCGGAATGCTGACCGGCGCGGCCTTTGTCGTGAGCTGGCAGCTCCGCAGCACTTCAGCTGGCCCGGAATTCAACGGCAAGATTGCCACGCTGGCCGGGCTGATATTTTGTTTGACTGTGGTGCTGGCGTATCGCAGGAAAATTATCGACAGGTAATAATTATTCCTTATTAAGGATAAGATTATGCTCAAAATAACTCTTTTGAATATAGCGAGGCAATTTGGATATAAAAAAGGCTACAGGGAATTCGTGAATAAAATTTCAAGCGATCCTTTAAACTCAAAAATACATTTCCAATATGCTGTTTATGCTTTCGGAAAGAAGCATTACTATTTATCAATAGCTGAGATCAAAACAGCTGAATTTTTAGATGCAACGGATGCAGAAGTGCAGCGATACAAAAAAATAATTTTATCCAAGATGCCTCGGATAGATATTATGAATCATAATCAGTATTTCAGGCTTAAATCTCTTGCATTGGAGCTAAGGAGCAGGAACAGTGGAGGTAAATATAGTGTACTGGATGTAGGTGGAGGTGACGGAAGGTTAGCTTCGTTTATCCCTGAAGCTTACTATTGTTTAGCAGAACCTAATATGAACGGTATTTCAGGGATAGATTTACCATTTCCTGACCATTCATTTGACTATGTTGTCTCTTGTCATGTTCTTGAACATATACCTGTTACAAACAGAATAAAATTTATAGATCAACTATTATCCAAGAGTAAAAATGGCATTATTCTTTTAAATCCGTTCCATGTAGACAAAAGTTTTACAGAGGAGAGTGAAAAGCTCGTGATGGAAATCACCGGAGCTGAATGGGCAAAGGAACATTTAGAATGCACTCTGCCAAAAATTGAAGATATTAAAAAATATGCAAACGAGAGAGGACTACAGATCAACATAAAGCCAAATGGAACTTCATCAACAACACTGGCTTTGGTGTTCGCTGACTATTTTTTTAGCAAATCATATTCAAAGTCAGGTTGGGAGAACATGAATATGTTCTTAAATGCTAATTTCAATAACGAAAGAATTGATTCTGAAAAATATCCAACTGCATATATTGTGTATCTTGGTTGGCCTGAAAAATAACTTTTTGCTCCTCAAGGAGTTAGAATACTCATGAAATAGTTTGAGAAACAGGAAAAACAGTAACACCCACCGTCACTTGCGACCTACTGACGGTGTGGCAAAAGAGAGAACGTTATGAGCCAAAGTTTGACATTGAATGTCTCCGAGGAGGTTTATCTCCAGCTTCGGCGGGCAGCGGAGCAGGCAGGCCAGTTGCCGGAAGTGCTGGCTGCGCAATGGCTTTCGTTGTTCACACGCAGCGTTGACATCGATCCGCTGGAAAAATTCATTGGCGCATTTAGGAGCGGCTGTCCTGACTGGACGGATAATCACGACAAATACATAGGGCAGTCGCAGCAGGACGATGAATAGTCTTTTCGCAGACACTTCCGGCTGGGGGCTGTTTAATTGATGCGACACAGAAACACCATGTTCTTGCTGCGGCAATATACCGCAACGTCCGGCAGCAGCAGGCAAGGCTGATCACGACAAATTATATCATCACCGAGCTTGCCGCGTTGATGAGCAGTCCGCTGCATCTGCCGCGTCCATCAATCATCGAGTTTCTTGAAGGCATCAAAACTTCACCCTATGTTGAAGTGATTCATGTTGATCAAGCCCTTGATGAGCAGGCATGGCGGCTGTATCAGCAACGGACCGACAAGGATTGGAGTCTGGTTGATTGCGCCAGTTTTGTTCTAATGAAACAACGCAGCATTACCAAGGCATTGACAACGGATCATCATTTTGAACAGGCAGGCTTTCTTCGTTTGCTGAAATAATTTTTTTCATTTTGCCTGAATTATCCCATGAACTGGTTTAAAAAAAAGGAAACGTCTCAAGAGCCGCAGCACGAGAACGTCACTCGCGGTCTGCTGATCTTCGCCCATCCGACCACCGTCATCGCGGTGGAGGAGCTGCTGCGTGACGAGGGCTATAAAATCCGCGTGGTTAGTCCGCCGCCTGCCTACCGCACCGGCTGCGACCTGAGCGTGGAATTCCCGCTGGAAGCTGAGGCGGCCATCACCGAGCTGCTCAATGCGACCAAGCTGCATCCGATTGACGTGGTGCCGATCACCACTGAAGGCATGGAGCCACTGCACTTTGTCCGCAAGAAGTGGTATGGCAGCAAGTATCTGATGGTCAGGGCGGCGAACATGAAAATCACCGTTGACGCAGAGACCAAGATCATCGTCAATATTTCCGGCGGCGGCTGCCCGGACGTGCCTTATCTCGCCACGACCATGATCGGCAAGCGGCTGGACGAAGCACCCGCGCCGGACGAAGTCGGCTTTTCCCTCTGCGCCTATTCCCTCAACACTGCCCGGGAAGAGATGATCCGGGAACTTGGAGCGTAAATCATGCTGCTCTTAGTCGGTGCGGTTCCTGCTGACCGCCTTCCCCTGCTGATCGGCCCAGTCTCATTGAGCGAGCGCGGCATCAAGATTGACGGTCACGAGCTGCCCATTAACCGTGGCAACGAGGCGATGATGAAGGCCGCCAGCCTGATCTGCCAAGAATACGGCGTGGAGATGCCGATCGGCATGGTGGCGGGCGACATTGGTAAACGCGAGGGCAGCACGGCAATTTACAATCATCTTGCCGCAAACCTGCCGACGATGGGGGTCAAGGTGATGACCATGCACTACGTCATGCCTGATCTCAAGCTGAACAAAAAGGTGCTGGCGACCGTTGCCACCATGAGTGAAAAGCCGCTGATGATCGCCGACGCAGGCAGCATGTATGTGGCCAAGGCGGGCGGCGATGCCAAGTATTACGATGTCTTCACCCCGGACATTGGCGAAGCCACCTTTCTGGCTGATGAGAAAGCCGATCATCCGGCCTACACACGCGGCTTCATTTTCAACATGGAAGACGACGTGCCGGAGCTGATCCGCCGGGCTTACGCGGGCGGCAACGCCACCAAGACCATGTTTGTCAAAGGGGCGGTGGATTACATCTGTCAGGACGGCGAGATTGTTGACACCATCAGGCTGCCGAGCATTGAGACAATGGAGCCGATTGGTGGTACGGGCGACCTGATTACCGGCATGATCAGCGGCTTAATGCACGCAGGCCGTAGCCCGCTGCTCGCCTGCCGCATTGCTGGCCGCGTGAACCGCGCCGCTGGTGAATTAGCCAATCCCACGCCAGCCACGCAGGTGGAGGAAATCCTCCGCTGCCTGCCCAAGGCTCTGGAGAAAGTGCATAAGGAGCTGGGGCTATGAAGCGGATGCAATTCACCGCCGTGGTTGAATATTGCAAAGACACCAGTCTTTATGTAGGCTATGTGCCACATTTCCCCGGAGCGCACTCGCAAGGGGAAACGCTGGATGAGTTGAACAAGAACTTGAAGGAAGTCATCGAAATGCTGCTTGAAGATGGTGAGCCTTCGTTCGCTTCTGAGTTTGTCGGCACCCAGCAGATTGTTGCAATAGCTTGATGGCAAAGATTCCTCCGCTGAAACCGCAGGAAGTGATTCGTCTGCTTGCGCTGCTCGGCTTCCAAGAAGTGCGGCAGCGGGGTTCGCACAAGCAGTTACGGCACGCTGACGGACGGGCAACGACTGTTCCCTTCCATCAGGGAAGGGATATATCTCCGATTCTCCTGCGGCAGATTGCCAAGGACATAGAAGTCTCGGCTGAAGAGCTTTTTCATGTCAAGACAAGCAACTGAACCATGCAGAACAAATTTCTCGGCACCGGTCATCAAGGCTTTCATCCGCTCCGCAAGATGCGGATTGCCCTGTCCGGGGCGCGTTATGCAGTGCTGCATGATTTCGCAGTCGCCTACAAGGTTGTGCTGTCCGCCGTGATTCTGTTCTGGTGCTTCTGGTACCGGCAATGGCTGGATTTCAGCATCGTCTTTCTGGCAACCGGAATGATGATGGTTGCTGAACTGTTCAATACGACCATAGAGGCCCTTTGCGATTTCCTTGAGCCGCAGGAGAACGCCAAGATCGGGGTCATCAAAGACATTGCAGCGGCGGCAGCGGGCATCAGCATTCTGGTTTGGGGAGTCACGCTGTCGCTGGAGGCCGTCCACGTCTGGCAGGCGATGCGGTAAGTTTCCTTTTAAAAGTACATCATTCATGAGCTGGCAGCACGAAATACGCCTGATACGGCTTCCCCGTTCCGTCTGGGACAGCATCATCGCCCATTGCCGAAGAAAGCTGGCCGGTGCGTTTCTCCCTGGCGAGAGCGAGGTCAAGAGGGCCTTTGGCATTCTGGCCGGACTGCGTGAGGGCGATGAGCTGCACGTGCGTCAGGTCTTGCCGGTCAAGAAGAACGCCCGCAACGTCGAGCCATTAAAGAGCTTCATGGACAAGCTCATGGAGCAGCACGCCGTGCCTTCAACCACGCCGATGGATCAGCGCGGCTGGGTGACTGACCCGTTTGAGTTCAAGCAGTGCATGGACTTGTGCAAGCGCGAGGGCCTGACCATGTTTGGCGCGTACCACATTCACGTGGTGCCGTGGCCCGGCGACCCGTTGCGCGACACCCCGACCGGCCTCGATGCCGTCTTGGTCAAAGGCAGCAAGATGTATTCCTTCATCATTTCTATGGTTGACCCGGAAAAGCCGATCATCCGCGCCTTTTATGAAGGCGAGCTGCACGCCGAGACCCCCATTCGCATCGAAGAATAACCAATAAACCTCCCCCTGTCCGTCAGCGGAATGAAACAGTCTGAACTCATTGTTGAATACACTGACCCGCTGGAAGGATTCAAGGGCTGGTTAGTCATTGATTCGTTGACCCACCGCATGGCCGCAGGCGGCATGAGAGTGCAGCGCGGCCTGACCCGCGAGGTGGTGCAGGAACTGGCCGCGACCATGACCCTGAAGATGCGCATCGCAGGCATCCGGGCGGACGGGGCCAAGTGCGGCATTGACTACGATCCTGCAAGTCCGGGCAAGTCCGAAGCAATGTTCCGCTTCATCCGGGCGATCAAGCCCTATTTGCTCGAACGCTATTCAATGGGGCCGGACCTGAACACGACCATGCCGGAGTTAGACGCGGTCTGCGCCCGCATCGGCATTCCCTCGATCAAGGCGGTGATTGCCAAGTGTCAGGGCTTCACGCCTGAAGCCTTCAGCGAGCGGGTGCAGCTCCTCAAGCAGCCGGTTGGTCATGCGACTCTGAGCCGACTGCGTTCGGGCGCGGGCTTGGCCGCATCCTGTTTGGCCGCTTTGGAATTCCTCAATATTCCCCTGCCGGAAGCGCGGGTGGTGATTCAGGGCTTTGGCGGTCTGGCCGCAGGCGCATCCTATTTTCTCCATCAGGCGGGAGTCCGCATCATCGCTTTGGCCGACCGGGAACGAAGCCTGTGCAGCATCAACGGCACGCCGCTCGACATGCCCGCGCTGCTGGCTGGCGCCGCCTGCAAAGGGCTGATTCCATCAGCGCAGGATGCAAGCAAATTTCATTATGGTGACAAGAAAGACATCTACAATATATCTTGCGATGTCTTTGTTCCTGCGGCGATAGAGCGCGCTGTTGATGTGCATGAGGCGGAAACCATGCAGGTCAAGGCCATTGCTTGCGGCGCGAATCTCGCTGTGACCGACGAGGCCGAGTACGTCCTGCACCGGCGCGGCATTCTTCTCATTCCCGATATGGTCGCAGGCTGCGGCGGCTCGCTCTCCATGCAGGGCCTGTTTGGGCCGGAGGAGCTGCCCTCAGTGCCGGACGTGCTCAATCACGTTGACCGCAAGACCCGCCGCATCGTCAAAAACATGCTCCAGCGCAGCCGCGAAGGGGGCATCTCTCCGCGCGAGGCCGCCCTGCGCATCTGCGCCGAGACCCCGCTCTATCCTGACACCAAGCCGTACGGCGAGCTGAATCCCCAAACAGCCTGAAAGAACGCGGCAGCAATCCTGCAACGCACGTTCGAGGAAATCTCCAACGTATATAAGTCCGCCGGACTTACGTATATAGGTCTGCGGGACTTACATATATAAGTCTTTCGGACTTACGTGTATAAGTCCGGGAGACCTATGTGCGTTGGAGGGAAACTTAAACGAGCGTTCGAGATTTACTACAACGAGCGTTCGGGGGAGGAGCGGGCTGTAAGATGAGGCAGCCCGGATGCTATGGCATTCCATCCGGGTTATTGTTGTCGTTGCAGGATTGCCCCCTGCTTTTCAGGAATTTTTTCGCCATCGTCTCCATGTATTTCTCAAATTCAGGGTCTGCGATCTGCGAAGGAGTATCGTCCTCAGTTTTTTTCTCCCTTAGATGTTCTGATTGTGGATATTTTGGCTCAACAAGCAGCTTGGGTTCCGGCTTCATTAATTGGCGTGGATTATGGAACGTGGCGCGATCAATCTCAGGAATAGTCGCACCCGCTTTGCCAAACTTGGTGACAGAATCAACGATCTGCCGTTTAAGGAGTTCCGCTCGTTCTGGCTCCAGTTTTCCAGCTTCCTTCATTGCACCAATTTGGTCAAGGATTGGAAGAGATTGGGCAACAAGCTCAAGGCGGCGGCCTGTCTTGTCCTCGCGGAAATAGACAACACGATCCCAAAAGCTCAGAATGATCTCTTTAACAGATTCGACGATTTTGGCTGCTCCAAGGAAATCAAAAGCCTTGTCGCTTCCTGAATCGCAGGACTCAACACTTAGCCCAGTCTCTTGCTCTCCTGCAAGAAAAGCGCAGGCTCGATAGAGTCCGTCAATACTCTGCAACACGAGCACAAGCCGCTCTGGAGTGGACTTATCGCGGTCTTCAATCACCGTGACACACAATTGCCCCAGCTCATCTGCCGAAGCATTCGCTTCAGATTTCTTATTGTCGGCAGCCTTTGTGTCGCTTTCCCTCTCAATCAGCTTTAATATCTTTGGTAAATGTTCTTGAGCGAATTGGATTGCCTGAAAAGTATCGATGATCTCATTGAGCATCTTATTACCTTCTACGGTCATTAAGTTCGTCCAGAAGTCGGTGTTATGGAGTCGATCAAGATCAAGAATAGATAACAACATTTTTTCTGTATCACCAAACTGCTCATACAGTTTAATATAGTGACTAAAGGCAGGAAGCAGTTTGTCTTTTTTGTCCTTTTCTTTGCCAGGAAGTAGAGATTCAAACAGCAATACGAACCCAGTCTCTTCAAGTGCTGCAAGCACGTTAGATGTTGCCCGCAGAATTTCTTTTCTAAGCATAATTTGTACCTGTAATAGGAATGGACAGTTTGGCGAGTTTCCCTGTAAAATAACACCAATAAAGCCTATCCGTCAACGAGTATCCCTTGCCTTTCTTAACCAAACTGGGTAGAAGAAAAGATTCTGTCGCTCCCTTAACCTGAACCATCGCCATCGCCTTCCATGCCTGTTCATCCTTTTGATTATCAGATCAACCCGCATGTCTTCAGCACGCCGGAGCTGGAGGCCCTGTTTGACGAGCGCGCCGTGCTGCAACGCTGGCTCGATTTTGAGGCGGCTTTAGCTGAAGCGCAGGGCCGGCGCGGCCTGATTCCGGCAGCGGCGGCGGCGGAGATCAAAAGCAAGGCCAAGCTCGAGTGCCTTGATCTCGACAGCGTGCGTCAGGGCTACAGCAAGAGCCGCAATTCGGTGGTGCCGCTGCTTGGCGGCCTGCGCCGGGCCTGCGCGGATGGCGCGGGCGAGTATGTCCATTACGGCGCGACCACGCAGGACGTGCTCGACACCGGCCAAGTTCTGGCGTTGAAAGAGACGCTGGCGATTATTCTCCGCGATTTGCTGCGCTTGGAAGAGGTCTGCCTTGATCTTGCCGTCAAGCACCGGGCCACGCCGATGGCCGCCCGCACGCATGGTCAGCAGGCTCTGCCGACAACGTTCGGCCTGAAGGTTGCGGTGTGGGCGGCCGAGATTGACCGGCATATGCAGCGGCTGCGGCATCTGCAAGACACTGTCTGCTGCGGGCAATTGAGCGGCGCGGTCGGCACATACGCAGCGTTGGGCGAGCAGGGCATCGAAGTCGCCAAGGAGACGATGGAGCTGCTTGGTCTGGCGCACGATCCGCTGTCCTGGCACACGGCCCGTGACCGCATCGCGGAGCTGGCTTCGGACTTCGCCCTGCTGACTATGACCTTGGCCAAGATCGCCAACGAAATCTATCAGTTGCAAAAGACTGAGCTGGACGAGCTGCGCGAGCCGCCGCCGTCCGGCGCAGTGGCCAGCAGCACCATGCCGCATAAGCAGAACCCGGTGCTCTGCCAGCGCATTGTCGCCTTGAGCAGGCACGTGCGGGCATTGAGCGGCACCGTCATTGAGAGCATGGCCCATGAGCATGAACGCGACCCCCGCTGTCTCTGGGCAGAATGGCTGGCCATGCCGCAAATATGTATCTATACCGGCGCATCTGCATCCTCTCTGCTCCAGATTCTCAATGGTCTGATTGTCCGACCTGCACAGATGCTGGCCAACTTGCATCGTCAGAAAGACCTGATTGCCACTGAATGGCTGCTCTTCCGATTAGGCAAGTTGATGGGCAAGAACAAAGCAATGGAGAAGCTGCACACGCTCGCCACCTCTGCCGCTGAAGAGCGCGTCAGCCTGAAAGCAGCGGTGCTTGCCGACACGGAGCTTGGCGCATTGTTCACGGCGGAGGACCTTGCTCCCTTGGACAGCCCGGAATGTTATGTCGGCAGCGCGGTTGCGCTTGTGGACAGGACGGTGGAGGAGCTTACCCTACAACGGGGATAGCAATCCCCTCCGCCCTCCATCGTTTATCCTCGCTTCTAATCACCAGTTGACACAAACCACTCTGTGGTGCTTTAATAAAGGGAGAGGTAAGCAGTATGCGCTGGAAAAATTATACTTTGGAGACACGATTATGAATCTGCATCTATCTATAGTAGCGAGTATTGTTGCTGTTCTTTCTTGGTTCTCTATCACGCCATCAGCACAAGCTGCTGGGCTGTGCCAAGGAATTGCCGTTCCTGCGTATTTCTATCCTGGCTCCTTATGGACTGCTGCCATTGGTTCAGCACCACGAACAACGCTCATGATTATGAATCCTAACTCAGGGCCAAGCACGATCAAGGATGCGAATTACGCCAGCGCGGTAGCCAAGGCACAAGCAGCAGGGGGTAAAGTTTTGGGCTATGTCGCTACTAATTATGGCAATCGCCCGGTAGTGGATGTTAAAAACGAGATCAACGCCTATAAATCATGGTATGGCGTGGATGGCATTTTCCTTGACGAAGTGCATTACGATGCCGCCTATCTTCCCTACTACAAAATGCTTGCCAATTACACCAGAGGGAGTAAGGGTGGGTTTGTGATGTTCAACCCTGGTATGGTGCCAGCAGAAGGATATGTCAAGCTGGCTGATACCACCATTGTCTTTGAGGACAGCTATGCGGATTACCAGAAATGGGTACCTCCTTCTTGGATGTACAAATACCCAGCAGGGAAATTGACCCATCTCGTGTATAAAGCCTCAGATGCCACACAATTGACCAATGCTATCAATCTGTCAAGAAGTAGAAACGCTGGCATGATCTATATCACCAATGATGTGCTCGATAATCCTTGGGATACTTTGCCGAGCTATTGGGTATCGGAAGTGAACACGATGACTGCTAAATGTGCTCCTTGATTCTACCGCTGCATGATTCCCATCTCTATTAAATGGGGGGATGGGAAGCTAGCTGCATCGCTGCATATTCAACCCTTAATAGATTCCTTGACAAAGCCTGGGGATCGCCTTACGCTGCCTGAAAGCAATTTCCTTCCATGCTGGCGCATCATTCCCTTTGCCTTGGAGAACGATCATGGCAACGATCCAATAGCGGCCCGAAGTCAACGCCCTCACGGTTCCGCAATCCTACAATATCCGCTATCTGCCTCGTGAAGATTTTCTTGCTGACAAGTGGTGGCGCGGCCCGGATCATGACAACACGCCTGAAGGCAACAGGAAGTATCAAGAATACTATGCAGGGCTAGGTTAATTGAAAATAATCCCATGCTACTTTTTCCCCGAAATATCGGCATCGCCCTCAGCGGCGGCGTTGATTCCACGATCGCCGTCGCGCTGCTGCTGGAGCAGGGTTTTGCCGTGCAAGGCTTTTTCATGCTCCTACTGCCGGACAGCGAGCAGCAGGTCGGCAAGGTGCAGAATATTGCAGATCGCCTCGGCATTCCGCTTCATCTTGTTGACCGGCGCGAGCAATTTCAGCAGCAGATTATTGCCTCATTTACCGCCACCTACAGGCAGGGACTCACGCCCAATCCCTGCATCATCTGCAATCGGCTGATCAAGTTCGGCCTGCTACTGGAAGCAATGGCCGCTAAGAGCATGGACGCAATGGCCACCGGCCATTATGCGCGGGTTGAGAGCGGTAGCTTGCGGCGCGGTCTTGATTCGGCTAAGGATCAGTCTTATTTTCTCTGCCGCTTGACTGCGAAGCAGCTTTCTCGGCTTATCCTACCGCTAGGAACTTGGCGGAAGCAAGACGTATTTGCGCGTGCGCGGGCAATGGGCTTCTCCAATTTTGAAGAAGGCGGCGAAAGCCAAGATGTTTGCTTTCTTGCCGGTCAGGATTTAGCTGGTTTTCTCGATCAACAGGGGATAGAGGCCCGCAGCGGTGAGATTATCACCGAACAGGGCAAGGTGCTTGGTTCGCATCAGGGCATCTGGAATTACACCGTTGGGCAGCGGCGTGGGCTGGGCTTGCCGGATGCAACCCCTTGGTATGTGACCGGCTTGGATGCGGAGCGGAACGTAGTGATCGTTGGCAAAAACCAAGAGCTGTTCCAGCGTGAGCTGTTGCTAGCCGATATGCAGTGGCAGATCGAGCCATCGGAGCAATGGCAAGGTAGAGTGCAACTTCGTTCGCGCCATCAAGCTGCTGAAGCAAAGGCTGTACCTACGGAAAACGGTTGCTGGCGGGTTTTCTTCAAGGAGCCGCAGCGGGCAATCACGCCGGGTCAGTTTGCGGTCTTATATGAGGATGATCAGGTAGTAGGGTCAGGGGTGATTCAGCATCACCCCTTGCTCGCCATATACCCTGACGATATTCTCCACCATCTTTCGTAGGCCGTATTTCCCGGCAATATCCTCGCGTTGTTGTCGCACGTGCTCTTCATCATGGACAGTATGCGTGGCTAACTCCAGCAGAGCTGCTTTCGCTGCCTCCACATCTCCGTAATCCACCAGCTTGTATTTTTGCACAAACTCCAGTGGTTCCAGAAGAGAAGGAGTGCGGCAGGTCAAGAGCGGAATGCCGTAAAGCAAACCCTG
Organism: Candidatus Electronema aureum; assembly: GCA_004284765.1. Classification (GTDB taxonomy): domain Bacteria; phylum Desulfobacterota; class Desulfobulbia; order Desulfobulbales; family Desulfobulbaceae; genus Electronema; species Electronema aureum. Next base: position 180,388 of record NQJD01000001.1, on the reverse strand, counting down.
AATGAAGGATTGAGAAATACCTTCGGTTTCATAGGAAGAGAAAAAGATGAGGTCAAAGGCAGAGAAAAAACGCTCTGGGTCTTCGCGATGCCCGATGAGAATAAAACGATTCTGCACTCCTGCCTTGGCAATGTCCTTCTCTAAGATTGCACGACCATTACCGCCACCGACGATCATGAATTTGAACCGATCAGGCAGTGCTGCTGCTGTCCGAGCAATAAACTCGTGTCCCTTGTAATGGCGAAGAAAAGCTACGTTGCCGACAAGGATATCCTGATCGCCTATATTGTACTGCTGCCGTACTTCCTCTCGGTCTTGCGCGGAAAAACAAAAACGTTCCTCGTCAATGCCAGTGGATTGCACCACAATCTTTCGGCGCGGCACCCCTTGTTCAGCTAACTGTTTGGCAATGGCCTCGCTGCAAGCAAAGATGACATGGGGAAAAGCTCGGTAACTGAAAGAGGAGGAAATGGGTTCCAGCACGTGTCGGGTGCGAGCAATCAGCGGTACCCCGCAGATACGAGCAGCGCAGCCCGCCATCCAAGAATCTTCAGAGGAATGGGTGTTGACTACCGCTGGCCGCAGCCGCCAAAGCAATTTTAGAAGTTGCAGCCAAGCAGGCAGATTGAATTTGGAAGAAAAATCGATGCAATAAACCGGAAAGCCTTCCTGCTCGCAGCGGTGCGCCAGCTCTGCACCCTCGCGCACAATCAAGGCAGTGCGAAAGCCGAGTTTTCGCATCTCGCGTAGCTCGGTAAGCGTCCGAATTTCCTGTCCACCCCAAGAGCGCGACCAATCGGTGTGAACTATCAGCGGAGGTTGATTCAAGTTTCCTCGCTTTTCCGCCTCTTAGGCTGCGGAAACGATGGGCAGGATGAAGTAAAAGTTGTTGCCCTCGGCAGTGGCCTCGTAGCCGACAATGCCGCCGTGTAGCTCAACCACGTGCTGGACAAAGGAAAGACCGTGGCCTGTCCCGTGAATACCTTGACTGTCCTTACCGCGCACTCCTTCTTGAAAAATATGCCGCGCATCCTCTTTGTCCAAATGCGGTCCAGTGCTGAACACATTGAATTTAATTCCTTTTTCTCCGCATTCAGGGAAATTATCGACTACCTCACGGCCATACGCCACAGCCTTGCGCGGCTTGCCTTCGTGAGTGATAATTTCGCGGGTATATTTGGTCGCGTTGGAGAAAAGATTAGCATAAACCTGCGAAAGCAGACCAATATCGACATAAAGCTGAAATTCCTCATAGAGCATGTTACCGGGCCGCTCCACTGAGATGTTGGCGGAGCGAAAGCGGCTGTCATAATGCTCTAACTGCGGAAGAATAATTTCCTTTTCAACAAAGCACTGTTTAGGATGTAGAATCATGCAGCCTCGTTCAAAATGCTCACGCCGGAACAGGCTTTCGAGAAAGAGGCTGATGTTCTGGTGATGCTTGACTAACTCGCCGTGATGAAACATCAGGCTTTTTTGGAAGGCTGTGCAGCGATCTATACAGGCATCCCGCTCTTCGGCTTTTTCTGAATCAGCTACGTTGCATATATCCTCGCGTAGTGTTTCAATCTCCGCAATGCTTTTCTTTAGCTTATTAAACAGGTGCCGGAAATACATATTCGGCACAATTACATTGTGTTCAATATCCAGCACCAATGTGTTGATAAACTTGAGATGCTCTATGTTCTGCAAAGCCATCAGTCGATTGTGCAGACTATAGCCAATTCGGTTGGTATATTTAGTGAAGAAAAATCGATCATTTTTAGACAGCTTCTCAAAGGGCGAGATGCTGTACATACCCAGCACCCGATTTTTGCCGTGCAGTCGCCCGGGACTCGGACACTGCGGCGGATGATTTTCCTCGTCCGGTGGTTCATTCAACTCCATCTGCGCCTTGCTACAAATCGGCATCACATAACTATCACCGCTACGATACGGCTCGTTGCAAAGGATGATATTATCTGGCGCAGGCTCCTTCTTTTGATGTACGCCTTGCCTACAGTCGCAGATCAAATACAGTGCCTGATCTTTCTCATCATAGAGGTAAAGCGCACTGGAAATGTCGAGCATCTCCAAAGGCACGGCCACGCAAATTCGGTAGAAATCGTTCAGCGATTCATATTCTTGGGCGAGATCAAAGAACGCCTTGAGGAAGTCATCAAAATAGCAGGTAAAATTATACTGCTCATAGCTAACAGACTTCTCACGTACCCGCTGGCACATTCTCTGCAAATCAGGACAGTCGTGCATCTTGCCTTCTTAACGATCAAAGAGATTAAAGAACCCGCTTATCCTCTGTGCCAGAAATGCTCTGCACCCTTTTCGTCCACCAAATTGATGGCTTCGGGATAAACCTCGCATTCCAAGGCGAAAACTCGGTCAGCAATTTCATCTGCGGTTTGGCAGTCGTCGATGCTTACACAACGCTGCATGATAATCGGCCCTTCGTCGTAGATTTCATTAGCAAAATGGACGGTGCAACCACTGACCGTGCAACCTTTAGCCAACACCGCCTCGTGGACGTGATGGCCGTAAAAACCCGGCCCGCAAAAGGCAGGAATTAACGAGGGATGGATATTGATCACCCGACGTTTTAGGGCTTCTGGTGGCTGGTAGAGTTTGAGATATCCGGCCAGCGCGATCAGATTGATGTCGTAACGGGCCAGAATTGCGTTGGTGGTCGCGCTACCGACCGCGTGAAAGGCCGGATAGCCATAACGTTTCGCCTTTTCCAAGCCCAGCGCATCAGCAACATTAGAGATCACCACCTGAATCTCGGCATTGAGAATACCCGCTTGAATCCTCTGATGAAAATTGTCCAAGGTTCTGCCGGAACCGGAGAGTAGCACCGCCATTTTCTGCATTTATCTGCCCTCGAAATAGGGATTGCTGTCCGCATCAACCTTGGTCAGCCAGTCGGCAATTGCGGTGTCGTAGGATGAAGTCAGCTGGAAGACTTTAACCGCCAGCCTGAAGCGGGTTTTTAGGGTTGTGTTGCCCTGCGCGCGAATTTCCGCCAACACTTGGCTGTAGTCTGCCGGATCAACAATCACGGTTACATCATGGAAATTCTTTGCTGAAGCGCGAAGCAGAGTTGGCCCGCCAATGTCGATATTTTCAATTGCATCAGCCAAGCTGCACTTGGGATCAGCTACGGTTTTGCCAAAGGCGTAAAGATTCACCGCCACAATGTCGATGGGTTTGATACCGTGTTCACCGCATTGTTGCTGATGCTCGGCATTGTCCCGTTGATTGAGAATACCACCATGCACTAAAGGATGCAGGGTTTTCACTCGGCCATCAAGAATTTCCGGGAAACCGGTGAAATCAGAAACATCCTTAACCGGAATGCCGTTGTCGCGCAGTTTTTTGGCTGTGCCGCCAGTGGAGAGAATTTCAATCCCCATTTCGGTCAACGCCTTGGCAAAATCTTCAATCCCGGATTTGTCAGTCAGGCTGATTAACGCCCGTGTTGCTTTGTTCATATCTCTTCACTCTTTGGTTGCCTTATTTTTCAAGGGTAGATGCCCCTATAGTTCATTCTTTCAACAAAAACTGTCGGATTTTACGCCGGTCTCGTTTGTCAGGCCGACTTTCTGGTCGAGCTATCGGCCCAGCGATTAATTTGCGCTGTTCACGGGCCACCTCGCGTTGCTTGATGGACTCCTCGGTTTCTGCATAGAGCCAAGCCGCTTCCTTGGCCGGGCCGCGTCGCTCACTCAAGGCCAGCACGTCGATTTCGTATTCCTCTTCGCCACGCCGGATGTGCAGCCGGTTGCCGATTTGTACATTGCGTGACGGCTTCATCCGACTGCCGTCAATCTGCACATGGCCGCTGCTGACTGCTGCCGAGGCTAAAGCGCGGGTTTTGAAAAACCGAGCCGCCCAGAGCCATTTGTCAATGCGGACTGTATTTTCCTGCTGTTGTTCTTGATTCATGCTGTATCAAATAATAAAAATCACAAAAGAATGCAAGAACTGCCCGCTACACAAACAAAAAGAACCGTCTGGCAGCTGCCGATCTTGTTGACAGGGGAGTCCTTGCATTTTATGGTGAGAACGCACTTCACGATAGCCGTAAAATCAGTGCTGGTCAAGACGGAGCTGCTGTTTTTGCCGCTTTTCTACCGACCCGCTGCACCGAATCATTCATCAACCGCATCCCACAAACATCCGCATGAAGACAGAAATAAATATCCCAGAACTGTTAGCTCCGGCAGGCAGCCGAGAAAAGCTCACTGCCGCTATCCATTACGGCGCAGATGCCGTTTATCTCGGTGGCGCGAGTTGGAGCCTACGAGCGCAAGCAGGCAACTTTGATCGTCCCGGCTTGCGCGAGGCGGTCGTCTATGCCCATCAGCATGGAGTGAAAGTTTATGTCACAGTCAATATTTTTGCCCATAACCGCGACTTGAACGGCTTAGAGGAATACCTACTTTTTCTGCAAGAGGCGGGCGCAGATGCCCTGATTGTCGCTGATCCAGGCATTCTCCTACTCTGTCGGGAGGCGGTGCCTGATCTGCCGCTTCATCTTTCCACTCAGGCGAATGTGACGAACAGAGCCAGCGTTCGTTTTTGGGTCGAGCAAGGCGTGAAACGGCTGAATTTGGCCCGTGAGCTGGGGTTGGAGGAAATCCGCGCGATCCGACAGACCACAACGGCGCAGCTGGAGGTCTTTGTCCACGGCGCACTTTGCATTTCCTATTCAGGTCGCTGCCTGCTTTCCAGTTATATGACAGGCCGCAGTGCCAATCTCGGCGACTGTGCCCATGCCTGCCGCTATTCGTATTGCCTGTTGGAGGAAAAGCGGCCCGGCCAATATTTCCCAGTTTTTGAGGATGAGCGAGGTACCTATATTTTCAATTCCCGCGACCTCTGTCTGCTGGGACGACTCCCTGAACTGGCCGCTGCCGGAGTGAATTCAATCAAAATCGAAGGACGAATGAAATCCGTTGGCTACGTGGGTGCGGCGGTCAGAGTTTATCGGGCCGCGCTGGATTACATAAAAGCACAGCGGGAAGCAGACCAACCTTGGGAAAAAATCATTCTGCCGCCCGTTTTTGCCGAGGAAATCGACAAAATCGGTACGCGCGGCCAGACAGAAAACTTTTTTACTGCCAGCCCTTCATCTACTGCCATGCTTTATGATAGAATGAGGGAGATTCAGCCCTTCGCCCCAGTCGGCATTGTGCGCGGTACAGAACCGCTGCTGCTGGAAACTCGCAATGTGCTGGAACTCGGCGACCAAATTGAGCATCTGGGCTGCAAGCTGGAGCCGACGGTTTGCACGGTATTAGCCATGACCGCAGCCGATGGGACAGCGATACGGCGGGCTAATCCAGGCTGCCTTGTCACGCCTGTCTTGGAGCCTGCGCCTGAGAGCCTGCGGGCCAGTGATCTGTTCCGCAAACGATTTGATCAGCATCAACAATCATCAACATAATTGAATTATGACACCTTTTCTTGATGTACCCTTTCTACCTGAAGAAGCCTATATCGAGTTTCTCAACAGCAACAGCGGTCACATCGACAGTGTCCATTTCAGTCTGCCTGGCGTACAGCGCATGGATAATCGTGCGCATTCAAAGTCCGTGGAGACAGTTGATGTTTTAGCAGGTTTGCTTGATCAAATCTCCATTCCCAAACGCTACGCCTTGCTTAATAGCCGATTTTACGGCCCAGCACTCCTCACAGATAAACAGCAGCTGCGGACCTTAATCAGTTCACTGGAATTTTGCGTTGAGCGGAAGGTGATCAGCGGTATTATTTATTGCGATCATTACCTGCTTCAGTGTTTGTCTAATGAGGCACCTGAGTTGGCTGCCCAGTTAGAAGCAGTACCGGGCATTAATACCCTGCTCGATTCGCAAGGAAAAATCGACGCGCATTTGGCATACATCGGTGAAACCCACTTTCACCAGCCAACTCGGATCGTGTTAGATCGTTCTCTTAATCGCAACCTAAATAAATTAACAGAAATAGCCCGCTGGTGCCGGGAAGGACTGTCCGATCTCAAGCTGGAGTTAGTGGGCAATGAGGGCTGCCTGCCCTACTGCCCTTACCGTTCCGCCCATGATGCCTACATCGCCTTGGACAACTGCACCGACGGCAGCAGTAGCAATAAAATTAACAACAATTTAGGCTGTAAACAGCTGCTGAAAAAGCAGCCCTACCGCATTCTTCAGTCGCCTTTCATCCGCCCAGAAGATGTTGATTCTTATCTCTATGATGTCGATCTCATCAAAATCAGTGGGCGAAACTTAAATAGCACCGCGCTGCGGCGGATCATCACCGCCTACATTGACCGCAGCTGGAAGGATAATCTGCTGGAGTTACTCGATTCCTCACATTGGTTAGCTTCAGAGTTATATGTGGACAACAGCGGACTTTCCTTTGATTTCGCCAACATGCTCTCAGTTTGCAACAACCGCTGCGAGACCTGCCGCTTCTGTATGGAGTTATTCAATTCCATTTCCCACTCTTTGCCGACAGCAACGGGCCACTGAGGAAAGCAAACGATGCAGTCTTTTGCAGAATTGCTGGAAGTTTCCGCCAAGATTCACGGTCATCTCTGCGCTGGCCAAGTGATTGGAGTACGAATGGCCTTGCTCGGCCTGCGGCATATCGGCGTTGATGATCCCAAGGGTGTTGACCGAAAAAAGCTCTACGTTATCGTGGAAATAGATCGCTGTGCCACCGATGCCATTCAGTCTGTGACCGGGTGCAGCTTGGGCAAACGCTCTCTCCGCTGGATGGACTTCGGGATCATGGCTGCCACTTTTGTCAATTTAAAAACCGGCCAAGCGGTGCGAGTCACAGCGCGAGAGGAAGCCCGCGAGTTATCAACAAAATACTGTCCTGAATTGGCAGATAAATACCAGCGGCAGTTAGAAGCCTACCGGGTTATGCCGGAGGATGAATTATTTACAATACAAGAGGTTAAGGCAAATATTCCAGAATGCGATATGCCGGGCCGCCCACTACGCCGTGTGCAGTGCGCTCAATGCGGCGATTATGTACAGGATTGCCGCGAAATAGAACAGGATAACAAGATTATCTGCCGAGCCTGCGCCGGGCAGCGGTATTACAGTGGAGTAAAAGGATAGGGTAATGGTGAACCATGAGTGGCAAAGCGGACGGCTCCCTAAAAAACACATTGAATTTACCATTAAAAACAATATAATATTGAAAAAGTTGACTTCCGACTTGGTCTCAGTTTTCAGAGGGCGAATGCCCGCCAGCCAAACGCCGTTCTTATGAAAGAAAAAATTTAACTATGGAGAAAATAGCGGTGCAATGTCCAAAATGTGGCTCTTCGTATGTTGTTAAAAACGGCTCCATAGCAAATGGAAAGAAGAAGTTCTTATGCAAAGAATGCTCGCGTCAATTTGTTGAACACCCTCAAAACAGACAAATTTCTGATGCTGAATGGCGGATAGTTGACAGGCTTCTGCTTGAAAAAATTTCTATAGCAGGAATCGCAAGAGCAGTTTCCATCTCAAAAAGATGGCTTCAGGAGTATATTAAAAAAAACGGGATGAAGTCAGAAGAAAGGCTTTCTGCATGTCTAAAGCTGGAAAAATTTTTATAGAAGCCGACGAGATGTGGACTTTTGTCGGAAGCAAAGAGAATGACATATGGATATGGCTTGCTTCTGAAAGAAGAACAAAGCTCATTGTTGGTGCTCATGTCGGAAAAAGAGACGATGCCGGAGCTGCTGCCCTGTGGAAGTCACTTTCTGAAGACTGCAAAAAGAACGGAATATTTTTCACAGACGGCTTGGCCTCTTACGGAAAAGTATTTCCTGCGGAAAGACACAGCGTTGTCAGTAAAGGAAGCGGAAAAACAAGTCATATCGAAAGGATTAATTTAACATTCAGGCAGAGAGTGTCGGCATTAGTCAGGAAGACATTGTCGTTTTCGAGAAGCATTGAAAACTTAACTGCATCTGTTTGGAGATTTATTAATCACTACAACGATTGTATTTTATTTCATTGATCACTCACAGATCTCTATTACCAAAATTTTCCTGCAAAGAATGCCGCCGTCAGTTTATTGAGAACCAGTCAAATAAAATAATTCCTCATGAAACATGGAATCTCGTTGACAAGCTGCTTCTTGAAAAGATTTCATCAGCAGGAATTTCGAGAGTCACAGGGATATCTGAAGTTTGAATTCAGAATTATATAAACAAAAAAATATGAACATGTTCCGAAACGGACAGAAGATGTTTTTAAAAAAGAGGTCTGATTCTGCAATGTGATGAGATATGGCTTGCGATTGATAGATATTCGAGAAAAATTGCCGGAGCATATGCAAGAAGCAGGGATAATGAAGGCGCACTCGGCCTTTGGAATTCACTTTCGGAATCATGCAAGAAAAATGCTGTGTTTTATACTGATTTTTGGTCAGCATATAAGAAATTTTTCCTCAAGGCAGACTTTTTCGTCGGAAAGGATAGCCGAAAGACAAGTCATATCGAACGGTTCAATCTTGCTTTGCGGTAGCGCGTTTCACGTCTTGGAAGAAAAACGCTTTCATTTTCTAAAAATATGAAGAATCATATCGGGGTACTTTGGAATTTTATTCATCATTACAATGAAAATATAGCTCCAAATTTAGCCACTACGCCTTAAGGACTACCAAAAATACATTGAATTTACCTAGGAGTTACGCAGTTGAAATCAGAAGTTCAATTATTGCAGTAGGTTATTTTTTTGTCGCATGAATCGCCAGTTGAACAAAATCAAATGGTTGTAAAACCAACTGCGTAACTCCTATTTGTATCAGCGAGGAAAAAAATTTCCTTCTCCGGCAGATGCGCCACTAAGCCAAGTCGCTGTGATCTACGCTGCGGCATGTCGCCCCCCGCTGCTTCTCTTCTTTGAACAACATGCTTGATTTCCTGCGGTAAAAATCGTACATTGCATATCGCTTGTTTCGTTTGTAGGCCGTAAGTCGGTCTGCTTCACCGCTTCCTCAACCCATTGCTTTTCATCATGATAAAATTGAATATCGCCGCATTTGTTTTTGGCTGCGTCTTGCTTGCCGCCTCTTCTGCTTCCGCTTCGCCTCACGAAGCGGCGGGCTGTGGCGCAGGTGACTGTCGGGACTGCCACTCTGTTAGCAAAAAAGAAGTCTCTGATTTGCTCAAAGGGAAGGTGAGCGAGGTGCTGGATGTCAGGCGCAGCGAGGTGCCAGGCCTTTGGGACGTAGATGCGGTTTATGAAGGCCAGAAGGTGCCGCTGTATATTGATTTTTCTAAGAAATACCTGATCAGTGGCAGCGTGATCAAGCTGGAGAGCAACGAAGACTTGAGCGAGCGGAAGTTTGTCAGTATGAACAAAATCGATGTGAGCAAAATTTCGTTAGATGACGCAGTCGTGATTGGCAAGGCGGATGCGGCAGGCAAAATCATCGTCTTCGACGACCCTGAATGCAAATTCTGCGCCAAGCTCCACCCAGAGATGGAAAAAGTGGTGGCCCAGCATCCTGAGCTGGCTTTTTTTATTAAGCTTTTTCCGCTGCCCTTGCATCCGGGTTCATTGCCCAAAGCCAAGGCAATTGTCTGCGCCAAAACCAAAGGTGATAACAGTCGGGCCGCTGTTCTACTCAGCGATGCCCTGAAAGGCAAACCGGTGCCTGCGGCGGACTGCGAAACCGACCAGATTGACAAAAATATCGCGTTGGCCAAAGAACTGCACATTGCTACCACGCCAACGTTGATCACGCCGGACGGTCGGGTGCTGCCAGGTTATAAAACGGCAGAGGACATTGTCGCGGCAATAAAGGAAACAGTTAGTCAGTAAGCTGACTGTAAGCAGTTGGGTCGAGATAGGTCATCTCGACCCGAAATCCCGCCCTTGCCCCCCTTTCCCAGCAACATTTCTTTAGCGAGCAGTTTTTCCTTTGCTGGACAAACAAAAAAACCTCGAATCCTTATTCAGGAGTCGAGGTCATAACGGACAAGCCGGATATTTTTGGTGGCGATGCAGGGACTTGAACCCCGGACACTACGGATATGAGCCGTATGCTCTAACCAACTGAGCTACATCGCCTTGATTGCAAGGTCGATTATTATGCTCAATTTTATTCTTATTGTCAAGAGAGAAACGCGCTGAAAAAAGGAACTGGTTGCCGGAAATGCGGGGATTGGCTCCTGTTTCCTTTTAGTGGCAGTAATTCCTTGTGCTGCATCAGGAAAAAGTGAATAATAAAAAAGATCAAATATCACGCACTGCCTCTGTGAAGCGGTCTGTTGCACGACCAGAAATACCCATGAAACAAGATGGTAAGAGTATGCGAAAAATGCTAAACCGAATTGTGTTGATAGCTTTGTTTCTCCTGCTGACAGTCGCGCCGGGTATGACTGCTGAATTTCTTCTTTTTTATAGCAATGATGTGCATGGTGAAACTGAACCCTGTGGGTGCAAATCGCGGCAGTTAGGCGGTCTGTCCAGAGCAGCCTCACAAATAAGCCGTTTTGCCGAGTTAGAAAAATTACCGTGGCTGTTTTTAGACGGTGGTGGCCTGCTTTTTAAACAGAGCAGCTTACCGTCCGGGCAGGAGGAACAGGAACGAATCACTGCCGCAGGTATCGCCGAGGCCATGCAGTCTATGAACTGTCGGGCAGTTGGTCTTGAGGCCCATGATTTGGCAGGCGGAGTGGAGTTGCTCAAAAAAATGCAGAAGGAACAGAAGCTGACTTGGCTCTCCATGAATTTGGTCGATGCCAAGAAAAAGCAATTAGTTTTCAATCCTTGGCTATTGCCAGAGACCGCTGGGCTACAGGTGGCCGTATTAGGTCTCACTGGCGGACAGATGGTGCTGGATTCCGCGCCAGATAAAACAGGCTACACGGTGCTGCCGTGGAAGGAAACCCTGCCTAAGGCACTTGAGCAGGTCAAAGGCAAGGCGGAGATGATTATTCTGCTTTCCAGCTATCCTTATGAGGTGAATAAGGAAATCGCTGAGGCATATCCGGCGGTGCATTTGCTTCTTGCCTCTGGCCCAGCAGCGGCGGCAACCTATCCCTTCATGGTCGGTGATACGCTGTTCGCGCAAACAGGCGCACGGGGCAAGACCTTGGGTATGATGCGCATCAGCTGGACTGAAGCGGAAAAATGGGAGGAAAGTGATCTGAGTAAAATTCGATTGGAACAAAATCGGCTTGATCAGATCACTTTGCAAATAAGCCGGTTGGAGCAGCAACCTGAGGGTAAAAGTTTAGTCAAGGACGACATTGGCTATCAGAAGCTATTGACGGAGAAAAAAGAGGCTGAAAGAAAAATTAAAACCCTACAGGACAAGAAACAGCCGGACGGCGAAAATTTTTGTCGCTTCAGCAACCAGTTTATTGCCTTAGAATCTTCGTTACCGGAAGACCCTAAAGTACGCGAAATTATGATGCAGACCAAGCAAAAGGTCAATAATCTGAATCAAGAGCGATCAGCGACGGAGAACAGCGCAGCCCTGCTCAAGACTTTGGTGGGCTGGCAAAAATGCGGAGAATGTCATGCCGAGCAGATGGCATTCTGGCAGAAGACCCGCCATGCCCAGAGCGTGCGAACGCTGGAAGGAAAAAATCAGCAGTTCAACCAAGACTGCTTGGTTTGCCATGTCACCTTACCTACGCGCGATTTGGCTACAGTGAAGGCGGACAAATTGCTTGATCACCTACCCGATCAGTTAAAAAACGTGGGCTGTGAAAATTGCCACGGCCCGGCAGCGGGCCATGCTGCGTCTCCAGCACAGGTGTCGGTTCCTATGCCCAAGCCTGATGAGCAAACCTGCAAAAGTTGCCACACGCCGGAACACGATGACCATTTTGTCTTTGCCGATAAAGCAGCCAAAATACGCTGTCCGAAACGATGAATTTTCCCCGCTCAAAGAGAGAAAACCAGACCGGAGGTTGAACTACAGAAGGAAACAGGATAAACTTTAAACAGAAACTCCTTCTGATGCAGGACGGAGCCGGAAAAAAATCTGCGTCTGCCGGGCTGGAGGAGACCGGCAGTGGATTTTTTTACTGAGGGTAGCTTCAAGGCTCGCGTAAATCAGGCAAGAGAAATATGTATAATAATCAATTGTATTATCAATTTTCGTTCATGCTGGCGATTTTATTAATCGTGATTGCTGGTGTCACCGTGCTGATCATGCTGGAAATGAACAGCACTCCACAGGAAAACAGCGAAAAAAATAACAGAGCTGTCGTACAGCGTTTTCTCGGCTATCTTTTTTTGGTACTGTTTGCAGGGATGCTCGCCTACATGGTGTTTAGAACTGGCAGTTTTCAGGGAGATATGCCTGCACCAGTCATGATTCTTGCTTTGTTGTTGGTGCCGCTGATCATGATTAAAGTGGTAGTCGCCCGACAGAAAGCCCTGATCAGCACCAAGTTGATTCTGCTGGGAACTGCAATTTTTGGCCTCTCTTTTGGTCTTACTGCGATGGCTGCTTACTATTACAACAAGCAGCACAGCGGGGAAAAGACCATCTCTACACCAGAGGTGAGCATGGAATCTGGTCATGTCATCATGAGTAAAAAATGCAGCAAATGTCATACGCTTGATCGCATCTACGCCGCTACCGTAACTGAATGGACTCCAACTGTCAGCAAAATGGCCGCCTTTGATTCCTCCGACATCAGTAGTGCTGAAGCCGGAGTCATTGCTGCCTACTTGAATGAAAAGCGATTGCATGATGAAATACAGCAGAAAAAAAAGCTGATTTTGGTCAAATGTACAACAATGTGCCATAAATTGAATAAGATATCCGCAGCAAAGAAGAACGAGCAGCGTTGGCGCGAGACGGTCGAGAGAATGATCACTCTCACCGGCGACCCCAAGTATCTTTCCGAGGAGGAAAAAAATACTATTGCTGGATTTCTCGCTAACGATATGGAAAAATTATGGAATATAGAAACTGGAAGCACACTTCCCCCATCCATAGTTACCGGAGTGCGGAGCTTAGTCGCTCGCAAATGTAGTGCAGGCTGTCATAAGTTAGATCAGGTACTTATTGCAAAAAAGACAAAGGAAGTTTGGACTGAAACTATCAACAACATGATTGAAATAACTGGCAATCCCGGATATCTTTCCGAGCAAGAGAAACAGCAAATTATCGAATTTCTCAGTCTTCCGATCGAGGAACGGGATAAACAGGGCCATGAGATTTATACGCCACCAAAATCATCTCATACTGATCATCCCTTGATCAATAGCAAATGCGGACGCTGCCACGACACAGAGCGATTGCATCAGGCGAATAAAAATCAAGAAGAATGGGAGAAAACCGTTAGTATCATGGCGGAAGGCACTGGAGATCCTCATTATCTTTCCGAGCAAGAGAAGAAAGACATCGTCACTATTATCAGTAGCTGGGAAGTCATAAAATAAGAATCAACTGAGTTTTTCATGCTTGCATATCCTGACATCGATCCAGTTATTTTTGCCGTCGGCCCCTTGGCGGTACGCTGGTACGGGCTGATGTATGTCCTTGGCTTTACGGCTTCTTATTTTTTAGTCAGGCGACAGGCTAAACAGTTCGGTTGGCAACAACTGCTTGAACAGCTTGATAATCTTAATTTAGCCTTGATCGTTGGAGTTATTCTCGGCGGACGGATAGGCTATGTCCTTTTCTATAATCTGACCTATTATTTGGTACATCCGATAGAAGTCTTTGCCACGTGGCAGGGCGGGATGTCCTTTCACGGCGGGGTGATCGGCGTGTTGATTGCTGGCCTGCTTTTTTGTCGCCGGACTCAGCTGGATTTTTGGAAGGCAGCAGATGTATATGTGGTCACAGTGCCCATCGGTTTAGGCTTGGGCAGGATCGGCAATTTTATGAACGGCGAATTGTACGGACGGACCACCGAGGCTGCTTGGGGCATGATTTTCCCTCTCGGTGGCTCGCTGCCTCGGCATCCTTCCCAGCTCTACGAGGCACTGTTAGAAGGATTGCTGCTTTTTCTCATTCTCTGGCCGCTCCGGGCGAAACCTTGGCAGAATTCGCTTAAAAGGCTGTGGCCGCACGGCAGCCTGCTGGCACTTTTTTTGATTTTTTACGGTATTTTTCGTTACCTAATTGAATTTTTCCGCGAGCCAGACCCGCAGATCGGCCTACTTTTTTTCGATATGAGTATGGGGCAACTGCTCTGTGCGGCCATGCTCTGTGCGGGCATCGTGCTGTACTGGCTGCGGCGGAAACACCAGCCAACCGTTTCGAGGTAATCATGGACAAAAACATCCCGCTTAACGAGCGGATTATTTTCGCCTTAGATGTGGCTTCCCACGAAGAGGCGATGCGCTTGATTGAGCGATTAGACAGCGAGATTAAATTTTTCAAGGTTGGCTTGCAGCTCTTTCTCGCCAGCGGCTTTCAAACCATTGATGCGTTAGTCCGGCGCGGCTGTAACGTCATGGTTGATCTCAAATTTTTCGACATCCCGGAAACGGTAAAGCTGGCGGTCGGGCAGCTGAAAAATCGGGGCGTGACGTTTGCCACCGTGCATGGCAACGATGCCATTGTGCGAGCGGCGGTGCAGGACAAAGGCGATCTCAAGATTCTCGCTGTCACTGTGCTGACCAGTTTTTGCGAAGATGACCTGCGGGCAATGGGCATGAGCGGCAGCATTGCCGACTTAGTGCTGCTGCGCTCACGGAAAGCCTTGGAGATTGGCTGCGATGGCGTAGTGGCTTCCGCGCTGGAGGCCGGGCCGTTGCGGGATGAACTGGGAAAGAATTTTCTTGTAGTCACGCCGGGCATCCGACCTGGGGCAAACATTGATGACGGCAGCGATGATCAGAAGCGGATTGCCACAGCCAAAAACGCCATCATCAGCGGCGCGGATCATGTGGTCATCGGCAGGCCCATTCGCGACAGTAACGACCCGATTTCACTGATCCGCAGCCTTCAGCAGGAAATCGCAGAAGGGATAGCAACAAGGTAAAAAATCCGTTGTCACTCGAAGCTACGTTGAAGAGGGAAAAAATGCTGCATTACGAGATTTCCGTGTCGTTGGAGGCGGACATCCGCCGCTTTGAGCAGGATTTGGCCGAGTTCCAAGCCGGAAGACTGCACGAGACGGCTTTCACTGCCAAACGGGTAAAAATGGGGGTATATCTGGAACGAAATTATACCACCTACATGTTCCGCATCCGCTGTGCAGGCGGCATCCTCAGCCCGCAGCAGTTAGCCGCAGCGGGTGAGTTATCCCGGCAATACGGCGATAGCCGAGTGCATGTGACCACAAGGGCGGAAATCCAGCTGCACGGTGTTCAAGAGGAAAATCTCGTTCTCGTGCTGCTGCGGCTGCGCGAGGCTGGCCTGTCCTGCTTGGGCGGCGGCGGTAATACCATCCGCAACATTGTTGCCAACCCGGATTCCGGTATCAGCCCGCAGGATATCTTTGACGTACAACCCTGCGCCGTGGCTCTGACTACTCGCATGGTTGCCGAGCCAGACAGCTGGGAGCTGCCGCGCAAGATCAAAACTGCCTTCACCTCTCGCAGCGACGATGCCGCCTTTGCGCTGGTGCAGGACATTGGCTTCATCGCTTGCCTGAATGCTGCGGGCGAACGCGGCTATCAGCTTTATGCTGGCGGCGGATTAGGTGCAAGACCGAAGGTCGGCATCCTGCTGCAAGAATTTTTACCAGAGCCGCAGGTGTATCATGCTGTTCGGGCGATCAAGAATCTCTTTCATGCCCACGGCAACCGCAAGAACAAGCACCGTAATCGGATCAAATTTCTCATTCATGACGAGATGGGCGAGACCGCCTTCTGCGCCGCATATCAGGAGGAATTTGCTCAAGTGCTGGCCCAAGGCAGCCCCAATTTGCAAATTACGTCGATTGACAACGCGGCCAACCTCAACTGCGCCATTGCCTTAGAGCCGCTGGTGGAGCCTGCGCCCGGTTTTGCGATGTGGAAAGAACGCCATGTCACCAAACAGAAGCAAGAGGGGCTGTACGCCGTCCGGTTGCCGTTACTGCTGGGTGATTTGTCGCCAGAAGATTGCCAACGACTGACAAATTTTCTTCAACTTTTTGGCGAAAATACCCTGCGCTGCGGCACGGATCAGAACCTCTATCTCCGCAACATCCCAGAGCGTTTTTTGCCCAACCTGCTCCACGTCATTGCTGCCTGCACGACCCTGAGTGATAACCCGGTGATCTACGGGAGCTTAGTTCCCTGCACTGGCGCACAAACTTGCCAAGTCGGCATCAACCGGCCTCGGCCAGCGGCGCAGGCAGTGTTCCGCGCCCTCGACCGTGCGGATTTCCCCCTGCCTGACGACGTGCAAATCCGCATCAGCGGCTGCCCCAATTCCTGCGCCAACCATTGGATCGGCGACATAGCTTTTCACGGCAAAGTGCGGCACGTGCAGGGTCGCGCTCTACCGACCTACAACGTGCTGGGCAACGGCGGTATCAGCCAAGGCCAGCTTCGACTGGGCGAGGTGGTTGGCTGGGTACATTCCTTTGACCTGCCGCGTTTTGTAGTCGAGGTGCTGAAAATGTACGCAAATTTTAAAGTCGCCGATCCGGCATATAATTTCAGTAGCTGGTGGAACAGCAGCGGCAAGGCGATGGTAGCTGATCTCTGTGCAGCCACATACAACAGTATTCCGTCGTTTGAAGAGGACAAGAATTACTACTTCGACCACGGCGCAGAGCAACTTTTTTCGGTCAAGGACATGGGCCGGGCCGAGTGTTCAGCGGGCATGTACGATATGATTGACGTGGATGACCGGGAAATCAAAAAGCAGTTAAAATCCCTGACGAATGGCCAAGCTGTGCCGGCTGACGTGCTGCACGATATTCTCTTTCGCTCCGCCCGGATGCTATTAGTGACGCGAGGTGAGGAACCCAAAAACGAGGCGGACACCTTCAGCCTTTTTGCTCGGCATTTCCTCGACACCGGTTTGGTCAGCGCAGAACACCGTTTTATTGTTGATCTCGCCTTCAGTGGTAAAACGGATGAGTTGCTCAGTCATCCTAACAAAATTATCGCATTAGGCCGCGAGATGACCGAGCTGTATGAGAAGATGGATAGCACCATGCGTTTTCCGGGCGAAAGCGGCAATCCAGTAGCAGGTACGATACAGCAATCAGTAACATCTGCGGACAAGATCAAGGCAGATAAATTTAAAGATTTGAGCGGAATCAAATGCCCACTCAACTTTGCCCGTACTAAGGTGCTACTTTCTTGCATAAATCCCGGCGAGACTTTGGAAATTATCCTTGATGATGGCGAGCCGATTGAAAACGTGCCCGGCTCAGTGCGACTGGAAGGCCACCGCATTTTACGGCAGGAGAAGAGCGGCGGGCAGTGGAATGTGCTGATTGAGAAAGTGTGAAGCGATATAGGGAAAATCTGCTGATAATATTTCGGTAATGGTTAACTGTAAACGATCAATGAAATAAAATGCAATCGTTGCAGTGGTTAATAAATCTCAAAACATATTTCCACAGGACGGCAGCTCTGTTCTTTTTTCAACACAATGTTGGCTTCTATGGAAATTTTTCCATTTTTCGATATACATAAAGCCTTCCTTCTGACTTCATCCCGTTTTTTTAAATAGATCGCGTGCTCCTGGTGAATAGGGTTTGCCTACCGCTATTCAGGAGCTATCCAATGGATCGGGAATCTTCTTTAAGAGTTGCACATTAGGTATAGTTGCTCTTTTTTCCTGCCTAAAGATACTTTCAACCATCTATCATCTATTATACACCGCCCGGGGCATCTCCAATGAAGAAGGAGCGTCACCGCAGGAGCTGGTCAGGAAAATACATGACGAATATTTTCGAAAGAAGCGTTGAGATTGAGATTAATCTACACAGTTGATTGCGTTCAGTCATGAGAAAATATTTACTGATCAATAGTGTAGCGGTTGCGCTTTCTATCTTTATTCTTGCAAGATGGTTTATCCTGATCGACAAATACAGCGTCAATATGCTCTTCTTGGATCAATGGGATTTCATGGGCGGGCTGTTTGAGCAGAAAGGGCCGTGGGAGCTTTTTTCTTGGCAGCACGGGCCGCATCGTCAAGGAGTCGGCTTTTTCCTGACAAAGCTGACCGCTGATCTTTCCGGCTGGAACACCAGAATTGAATGCTTCATGATCGGCACAGTCATCTGTCTTGCCGCATTGACTGCCCTCGCGCTCAAATGGCGGCTTGCTGGCAACATCACAGCATTTGATCTCGTCATTCCGCTGCTCTATCTTTCCCCATTGCAGTTCGAGCTATTTGCAAATACACCGAATGTCTCGCATGGTGCCATGCCATTGTTGCTGATTACGCTCTTTGCTCTCTGCTGGATGATACAGAATATCCCGCTGCGCTATACGCTCTGCGCAGCAATCAACTTCATGACGCTGTACACCGGCTTCGGTATTTTTATCGGCTGCGTCACGCCGTTGCTCTTTCTGTCTGAGTTTGCTCTTGCTGTGAAGAATAATGATTCGAGAAGAAAAAGGCTTGCGGTCGTCTTTTTCTTCATCTCGGTTGCCTCAATTGCTTCATTCTTTCTCAACTATACATTCAACAGTGCATTAGAAGGATTTGTTTTTCCACATCCGCATTCGTTTATTTATGTAAAATTCATTCTCATCGCGTTTGCAACGTTTATCGGGATGAGGATGTCGAATATTGTCTTGTATTTCATCGCCGCCCCGATTATTTTCTACATGCTGTATGTCATTTTCCGATCTGGGAAAGATATTGCAACAAGCGTAGATGATAAAGAAGTACCTCGAAACCAGATCATCATCGTGTTGATCATCTTCACCCTGATCTTTTCTCTCAATCTTGCGATAGGCCGGGCATGTCTTGGGTTGGGAGCAGCGGCAGCTTCCCGGTATATCCCTTATATGACCCCTGGCTTTTTTGCGCTCTACCTCTTTACCGTCACAAGGGAGAAAATGCCGGAAAGGGTGTTGCTGGTCTGTATAGCACTTTTTTTCATCACCACGATTTCTATCGGCACATCGAATACAAAATATTCTACCTGGCTCTGCGAAGGAAAAGAGCGATGGAAGCAAGCGTATCTCAAGACAGAAAATGTCGAGCGCAGCACTCAGTTGAGCGGCTTTATAATTCATCCAAAGCCTCATGATACCAAGCTCGGATGGAAGCTCGATTATCTAAAAAAGAACCGGTTGAATCTCTATTTGGATGCGCCTAGGCAATAATTACTGATCCTGACAACGAGAAACATCATGACCAATACTGAAATCGAACAGCTCATCACCGGCATGGCGGCAAAAGGCCGCAAGGCAGCCCGCAAGTTGGCCGCTCTGCCGACCGCCATCAAAGACAGCATCCTGCTGGATGCTGCCAAGGAGCTTGAGGCGCAGCGGGACTTCATCAAGGCGGAGAACAAGAAAGACGTGGATGCGGGCCGCGAGAAAGGGCTTTCGTTAGCCATGCTTGACCGGCTTACTCTCAGCGACAAGGTCATCAATTCGATGATTCAGGGCCTGCACGAAATCGCCGCGCTGCCGGATCCGGTCGGCAAAATGGACGAGATGAAGCGCAGGCCAAGCGGCATCACCGTAGGCCGGATGCGGGTGCCGTTAGGCGTGATCGGCATGATCTATGAGGCGCGGCCCAACGTGACCATTGATGCCGCCGCCCTCTGCCTGAAGGCGGGCAACGGCGTGCTGCTGCGCGGCGGCTCCGAGGCGATTCATTCCAACCTCGCCTTGGCCGGGCTGCTGCAAAAGGTCCTGGCCGCACACAACGTGCCTGCGGAGGCGGCGCAGGTCATTCCTGTGACCGACCGCTACGGCATCAACGTCATGCTGGCGCAAGAGCAGTTTATTGACGTGATTATTCCTCGCGGCGGCGAAGGGCTGATTCGCTTTGTCACCGAGAACTCAAAAATTCCGGTGCTCAAGCATTACAAGGGCGTGTGCCACATGTACGTGGATGAAAGCGGCGATGTTGCTACCGGCATTCGTCTGGCGATGAACGGCAAGACGCAGCGGCCCGGTGTGTGCAATGCCTTGGAAGGAATGCTGATTCACAAGAGTATTGCTCCCTGCTTCCTGCCTGCGGCGGCTAAGGAGCTGATGGCTGCCGGAGTTGAGCTGCGCGGCTGCGAGCAAAGCCGGGCCATTGTCCCGGAGATTGTTCCCGCCCAAGACTCAGACTGGGGCACGGAGTTTCTTGAGCTGAAAATGATTGTCAAAGTGGTGGACGACATGGACGAGGCCATCCGCTACATCGAGCAGTACGGCTCGCAGCATACCGAAGTTATCGTCACCAATTCGTATGCCAATAGCCAGCGGTTCCTGCGCGAGGTGGATGCCTCAGCAGTGATGATCAACGCCTCCAGCCGCTTCAACGACGGCGGCCAGTTTGGCCTTGGCGCGGAAATCGGCATTTCCACCACCAAGCTGCACGCCTACGGCCCGATGGGATTGGAAGAGCTGACCACGCGCAAGTTCGTGGTTTATGGGGCGGGCGAAATTCGCCAGTAAGGGCGATGGAGCGAATTGGCCTCTTCGGCGGCACTTTTGACCCAGTTCATGCCGGGCATCTGGCGATTGCGGAGCAGGCCGCCGAAGAGCTGCGCTTGGATCAGGTGCTGTTCATTCCGGCGGCTGATCCGCCCCACAAGCGGAAAACTTGGGCCAATTACGCCCAGCGCGTCGCCATGCTGGAAGCGGCCTTGGCTGGCTGCGACCGCTTCAGCATCTCGCTGATTGAGGCCGAGCTGCCCGCGCCTTCCTACACCGTGGACACCCTGCGGGAGCTGCGCAAGCGGCTGACCGGGCAGTTTTATTTCCTCCTCGGCGCGGATTCCCTGCTCGATATCCATCTCTGGCATCGTTTTCAGGATTTGCTCAAGCTGACGAAATTCATCGTCATCTCCCGGCCCGGCATTCCGCTCGCGGCCATGCGGCAGGCGATGGAGCGGCTGCCCGGCCCGTTCTTACCGGATGCGGCGGGAATGCGCTGGCTGCGGGCGGATGGGGCGGAATTCATCTTGCTCATCAACCGGCTGAAGGAGGATGTTTCTTCAACGGTGATTAGGGAGCAATTCAGGCGAGGTAAGAAAACTGAGCTACGAGATGATTGAAATTTTCTTGTGCAAGAAATAAGTTCTGGGTGAATATAACAATATGGATAAAAAGATAAAAATCGCAGAAGATTACCAAAAGTTTCTTCGTATCTCCTTTGATGCCTACCTAACAGAACTCAAGAGAGGCGATTTGGAGCCATCAGAAGGCTATCTTCCTTATGATTTCGAGGAAGCGATTGATGCTCGCCACTGGCAGTTTGATGATATACATCTCGACGTTAATCGTCGGAGTATCATTAATGACATGGTCAAAAGTGAGTTAAGAGAGCTAACAAATGATTTAAACCAATGGCATGAATCATTGCGCAACTGGTACGCTTGGAACAAAGTTCTTCAGTTCTTCAGTACAGACGAAGCAAAAGCGTGGGAATTGCGGAGAGCATTTCTTGAGACACTTATATTCTACTGTCTGTTTCAGCCGAGTTCGAGTCGCGATAGACTTACCTTTGTCGTCACCAATACGATGCATCAGGTACGATTAATGGTTGAAAAGGGGTATCAGGACTACCTTAAAGGCGATCCTAAAACGCCTGATGAGATAAAAAAGCCAAATCATATGAGCAGACAAAAGAAAGAGAACCGTCTGTCCACGTTGATTTCGATTTGGCCGGAAGGAACAGAGTTCATGGAATTACTTCGAGCTATAGACAATGAGGCTTACAAAAAAGAAACCTCGAACTACCGCAATCTGCATAGCCACATTATCGGGCCTCGGCTTGGCTTAGGCCATGTCCGAATCGTTGTTCGTTCTGTTGAGGAGCGCAGCACACCGACTAAACAACCTGATGGTACCTATATAGAGACACCAAACGGTAATGTAGGCCCAATTTATAGTTTTGGCATAGGGATTCCACCGCTTGATCTGGAAAAGGCTCGGATAGCAAACCTTGAGCAATATCGACGGGCAAGAAGATGCTATGCAAGCTACCGCAAGCTTTTCGCTGTTGGACTTGAAGCGATGCCGCCAGTAAGGTAGGAAGGCGGTTCATGACCAACTGGCCTTGCATGAGGCTGCCGAAAAACGGCGGCAATACCGGCTGCTCGTAGAAAAAGTCGCCAACGCCGCCGCCCTAAAGCAGAAATTTCAGCGTGAACTCAAAAACATTGAGAAAAGCCTTGCTGCGGAAGGGAAAACGCCGTAAAAACGAGAAGTTTTCCCTTTTGATCAACCGACGACTGAAGGAAGACATTTCCTCAACAATAATTTGGGCGTAGCTCCAGCACGGTGAGAAACCGGGGCTGCTGGACAAGCGGAGTTATATGTTTTCTGCCTGTACAAAAGGCGGTAGCAATTATGCAAGAGGTATAGTTTTTGCTCTTGTACGGTAAAAGGACTGCGTGCTTTCTGCAAAATACGGTACAATGAGTCAAATTACAGTTTGTGCGCAGCCATCGCTCCCTTGACCTCTTTTGTTGGCAATGAAATTTCATATATCTGATTATTTCACCAAAAAATCCTCGCAAGATAGCAGCTCCGCAGAGCAGGAAGACATCGGTGGGCAACAGCCCTTTGCCTTAGTTAAATATTTTTCCTTTACCTCGCTGACAGTGATTTTGCTCGCCTCGCTGATTTTGACGTGGAGTTTTTCCCGCAACACCCGCAAAACTATCTTGGAGCGAAGCGAAATTTATTCCCGCATGTTTGCTGAAAGCCTCAATCGACAAGTTTTCTATCTCTTTGTTCTGCCTACCTTTGTCCGCTACGGACGTATTGCTCTCTCTGACCCGGTGCAATTCGAACAGTTAGACCTGATTATCACTGACATCACCCGGGGCATGAGCATCAAATCAGTGACTATTTTTGATTCTCGCGAGAATATTATCTCTTATGCGACCGAAAACGCACTGGTGGGAAAAAAAAATGCGGGCGGTATCGAGTACCAGAAAGCTCTGCTGGGTGAAAGTTCAACTGTGCTGATGTCCAGCGGCTCTATGCTCAACCTACTCTTGCCCGGCAGACCACCAGTATCTTGTCTGCTGCAAACGTACGTCCCCTTTCGTCAAGACAGAGGCAGCGGGCAGGGGGAAATCATGGGCGTAGTGGCAGTGACGCAGGATTTGTCCGCAGACATGGAGGCTCTCATCTCGCTCCAGTTCAAAATTATCCTTGTCTCGTTAGTCGTGATGAGCATTTTGTTCGCCGTCCTTAGTGCCATCGTTATTCGGGCTGATCGGATCATGGAGGCAAGGGCACAGGAGCGGCGGGAATTAGAGAAGCAGCTGCATGAATCCAAACGGTTAGCAGCACTTGGCAAGATGATTGCCTCAGTTTCGCACGAGATCAAAAATCCGCTCGGTATCGTTCGCTCAACAGCCGAAATCATTGCCAAACGAATCAGCAAAGTTGCGCCAGGTAATGAGCATTTAGCGGCGATCATCGTTCAAGAAACCACCCGGTTAGACGGTATTGTCCGAGAATTCCTCGATTTTGCTCGACCCAAGGATTTAACCCTATCTTCAGGCTCGCTCAACAGCTTGGTTGAACGAATGACCGTGTTTATGGAGGCGGAATTCACGGCCAAACAGATCAAACCAATGCTGGAACTGGATTCCGCTTTGTCGGAAATTCTGATGGACGGCGAGCAAATATATCAGGTTTTACTGAACATTGTCTTCAATGCTGTTCATGCTATGTCGGAGAAAGGCGGCACCTTGACCATTCGTACTCGTCCGCTGCCTGAGGGCGGCGCGATGTTAGAAATCACCGACACCGGATGTGGTATGTCTGAAGAGAAGATGACGCAAATTTTTATCCCCTTTTATACGGACAAAAATCGTGGCACCGGCTTGGGACTGTCGATCACTAAAAATATCGTTGAAAAGCACGGCGGAACCATCACCGTGCAAAGTAAGGAAGGAGAAGGAACGACTTTTGCGGTGTGTCTTGGAAGCGAAACAGCGGTCTGAAGCTCCTCAGGTCGGCAGATGCCGGGCCACGGTGGCTAGCACAGTGTCGGCAGCAAAGGGTTTGACGATAAAATCCACTGCGCCCAAGGCCAACCCTTTCTCTCGATCGGCCTCATCTTCTTTGCCAGAGATGAAAATCACTGGAATACGAGCAGTAGCCGGATCAGCCTTCAGCTCTTGGCAGACCGCGAAACCGTCCATACCTTCCATCATGATGTCTAAAAGAATTAAATCTACCGCCGCTGGATTTTGGCGCACAATTTTCAGGGCAATCTCGCCTTTGGGCGCGGCCTTGACTGCATAATTTTTCTGCAAAATCATGTTCAGCAACATGAGATAGCTGGGCGTGTCGTCAACAGCCAGCACACATTTCTTACTTTGCTCCATTGTTTGTTCCAGATTGGATGAAGGGAAAACTCGCGGCTTGGGAAATGCGGTCCCGCAGCTTGCGCACGATTTGCACCGTGCCTTCAAAATTGTCTAATTCCTCGCACATCACCTGCTCGTAAAAGCGACAAGAATGGCACGTGGTGATGTCACGAGCAAAGATACCCTGCACTTTTTCCGCCGGACCAGACATCGTACCGGTCAAGGCCCAGCAAGCCCGCCCGCCGTTGCGACCACCGTTGGTGCCATTGACTGCGGTGAGCGTAGAGGCTGGACAAACACCGTCCCGCTTCACATTGCTGCCGCCCGGCTGCCGTCCGCACTGTTTCACCTCCCAGCAGTTCTGTTTGGTCATGTGTACTCTTCTGCCATTCTCGCGGGCTGCATCAACAGGCCATCAAACATCGCGTCAATTTTTTCATTATCCAACGACTCAGCTACATCGCGCAGATGATGCCGCTGCACTGCCGCAGGCGGCTGCCGCTGTTGTTCTTGCTGCCGAGCTGCTTGTGCGGGCTGGAGCGGTTTTCGCTTTGGCAATTGGAGGGTTGTTTCCGGCATTCGGAAATCCTCAGCCAACGACTCGATCACTTTGTTGATTTCTAACTTGGCAATGCCGAAGCTGTCCGGGTTGTCAACTAACAGCACTAAATGAATGTGGCACTTGCCCGGCTCAGTGCGCAGTGGATTTCTGCCTTCATTGAGGCAGCGTATCAAAATCAGTGCTTTTTCCGTATGAACATAAGTGAACTGGCAGCGACCAA
Organism: Candidatus Electronema aureum; assembly: GCA_004284765.1. Classification (GTDB taxonomy): domain Bacteria; phylum Desulfobacterota; class Desulfobulbia; order Desulfobulbales; family Desulfobulbaceae; genus Electronema; species Electronema aureum. The sequence goes on along the minus strand of NQJD01000001.1, from coordinate 155,236 downwards.
AGCCCATGTCAAGAGAGGCCTTTTGCGCATTGACCAGCACGCCGTTGGCAAGAGAGGCGACCAATTTGAGGTCAAAATCAAAGGGTTCGCATTTGGCCAGCAAACGGCCCTCGGCAGAAAAGAGAGCCGTGCCGAGAAAACCGTCAATCTCGGCCAGCCGGGACAGTTTTTTCTGCACATCCATAGGTTATTCCTTGCGTGAAAAACACGATGCCACCTGCGATACGCAAACTTGTATTGTACTGTAGCAGAAAAAAACGGCAGGGAAAAGCAGGATGTGAAGAAAGTGCGCGGCGAAATTCGCAAAAAATTCAGTTGCAATTTCGCCGCACCGCCTTATTCAATCAGCGTGAAAACAATAGTCGAACCGTGGGTTTCTGGGATCGGCGAAATGGTTTTTCGGGCTGGACTGCCCATGCGGATCAGGGCGGCCTGACAAACATTCATGATCGGGCAGGTGAAGGGGACTTCCACGCCGGTCTTGAGGACGGCTTGAGTCATGTCCCACCCCTGACAGCCGTGTACCGTCACGGTCAATCGGTTTCCCTCTCGGATAACCGCAAAGGAATCGACAAAGCCCATTTCATCAGCAAAGATGCGGCCGATAGCATTCAGCACCTCACTCGGCTCTTCCCCGTCAACCTTGAGGTTCATCTCCTTTTCCAAGATTTCTAGAATGCTTTTACCGGTTTCGCTCATCACTGCAAAAGCCGCTTCACCGAACATCTCATACAGTCCTTTGGCCATGCCCGCAATCATCAGGCTCATCAGCCGCATGAGTTTTTTATCACTTTCTTCTTCAGCTGCCATGCGCTCTCCTTGTAATAAAAGGATTGAATGGAAATTACTCTGGTTTGACCAGCTGTTTGCGCAGATGCTCAATGTAACGTTGACCGACTAAGCGCACGTTGCCGAGCGTACCTTCACGGCTGACCGCAATGCCGATGTAATGCTGCGGGGTGATAAAGCGAGTCAGTACCCAAGCGTTCTTGGTCTGAACCAAATTTTCCTCCAGCTCACCCAAGCCCTTGAGCGAATCAACTGATTTTTCCACCAATTTCATCACCATCGCAAACTTGGCCGAAAACGCCTCAACATCTGCGCCAGTGGGATTATGCAGAGCCAAGGTGATACCATCCATGCCAGTCACCTGAATCGCCAACACACCGTCCATCTCATCTGCCATTTTTTTGAGCAATTCCTTGATACCCATAGTTTCTCCTTTTGCTGTCAAAGTGTTGTGTGGAGCCGTTGGTTGATCATGTTCTTCCTTGAGCCGGGTAAATTCTTGTCTCGCCGTCTCTAAAGGATTATCGAACTCCTCGTGATTGCCGCCGTCTTCGTCTTCACGCTTGGCTGCTGCGAACAACAGCGGCAGTAGCTCAGACTGCATCCGAGTGCCGGGTGAGGGTGCAGGAAATTCCTTCATGCTCACCCTCGTGTCCTCCCACGCCAGCATTTCCAAAGCCGCCTCATCGCCGGTCAGATGATCAACCTCCGCGTCGATCAACTCGCCTTCCCGAAAAAACAGGCTACCGTTTTTACCAGAGGGATGAAACACCTTGATGTGAACAGTTTTTTCCTCCATTGCCACCATCTGGAGAAAGCTGCTGAGGGCAAGACCAAAAAGACTGCGGCTTTGTTCCTCGTGGACATCTAAGGCTTTATTGATAGCCTGCTCTAATGCTTCGATGTCAAAAGGTTTTTCGAGAATATTAAGCGTGCCAGCTTTTTTTAGCTGCTTGTCTATCAGTGGCGTACTGAAGGCGGTCATGACAATATGCGGCACCTCAGGAAAGGATTCGCTCATCACCGAGAGCAGCTCAATGCCGTCCATAATCGGCATCCGCAAGTCTGTCACCACCAGATCAAACCTGCCCCGATCAAGGAGGTCAAGGGCATCCCTACCGTTCTCCGCAGTCACTATTTGAAACCGTTCGTTGTGTTCAAAGCCGGATTTAATGCTCAAGAGCAGCTCCGGCTCGTCATCAACGATTAGCACCTTCATGGGCAATCAATGCCTACGCTATTTTCCTGCTGGAGGCGGAGCAGTTCCCCTTTCGCCTGGTCTAAGCAGGCACTGTTGCTGTACTGATCCAAGCGGCAACTGGTTCTGAGCAGCAAATAAGCTAAAGCGGAGTTGACTCTGGGTTCAGGAAAAGGCGGACTGTATTCTTTCAGTCCTAAGGTGAAGTCCTGCCATTCAAGCATAGCCAAGACCGCGTTGTCACCGGACAAGTTACCCTGTTCTGCGTCAATCAGCAGACCTTCGCGGAAAAAGAAGCTGCCGCAGCATCCGTCAGGACGGAAGACTTTGAGATGAATGGTTTTATGTTCCATCGCGGCTAACTGGAGGAAGATTTCTAACGGTAAGTGGCAGCAGCATCCGTCGTCGCCCTTGATTACCCGGCTGATTTCCCGCTCTAACGTTTCAATATCGAGGGGTTTTTCCAGCACTTTGAGCGCGCCTGCCTGTTTCAGCTGCTGCTTCATCAGCGGTGAACTGAAACCGGTCATAACAATGCTGGGAATTTCGGGAAAAGATTCACTCAGGGCGGCAAGCAACTGAAGCCCGTCCATGTCCGGCATACTGAGGTCAAGCACGGCCAGATCAAGACTGTTGCTGTCGATGATGCCCAAGGCTTCGCTGCCACTCGCCGCAGTCAGCACTCGGAAGCCGGGATGCTGCTCTAACCCAGCGCGAATGCTGGCCAGCAAGGACTGATCGTCATCAACAATCAGCACCTGTTTACGAGCAGGCCGGGGCGGAAGATTGTCTTTGCCTGTCAAGGCGGTTATACTGGTTTCTGTTTGGTCTGCGGTCTGCATGTGCGCTATCTCCTTTGCTGCGGGAAAAAGTCGCCGTCGCGCGGCGCACGGAAAGCGGCCTTGCGGTTCAATGTAGCAGCAACTCTGTCTGAAATAAACAGAAATCTGACAGCGGCGGCAACAAATTCCAGCTGTCCCTCCCGACTCTAATGATGCGGGAAAACTGCTCCGCCCTTTTCGGAAAAACGCGATGAACAACCAAGCTGCCCGCATCCTTGCGGTTGACGACGAGCCTGCTGTGCTGGGCCTGCTGCATTATGTCCTCGAACAGGAAAAATATCAGGTACTCAAGGCCGCAGACGGCAGAGCTGGCCTCAGTTTGGCGAGAACAGCGCATCCTGACTTAATCCTTTTAGACATCAATCTGCCCGACATCTCCGGTTTTGATGTGTGCAAAAAGCTCAAAGCCGATGCCGACACCTTGGGAATTCCGGTGATTTTTCTCACCGGAGCAGAACAGGACGAGAGCGAATTCCGCAGCTTCGGCGCAGGTGCCGCAGATTTTCTCCGCAAGCCGATCAGCCGGGAGCGACTTTGTGTCCGGGTGCGGAATGTCTTAGAGCGCAAATCAGCCAATGAGAAATTAGCGCAGCAAGCCCGCGATTTAGCTCTGACGAACGAGCGACTGAAGGAATCGCTGATCATGCAAGAGCAGGTGCGGCGCAATTTGCTGCAACGCGATCAAATCCTCTGTGCGGTCAATTATGTAGCCAAAACCTTTCTTCAAGCACCACGCTGGCAAGATGTGATCAACGAAGTCCTCAGCTATCTCGGCGGCACGGTCAATTGTGAGCATGTCTATCTCCGCATTTTTGCCGAGGGCGTGGAGGCACAGCAGGATTACTCGTGGTCAAGACCGGACTGTCCACCCGATTGCTCCAGTGTTGATTTGCTGTCCGCTTGGCGACAGCCAGCTGTCGCGCTGAAAACTGGCAAGCCGTTGATTGGCGTGGACAGTGGTTTGCCAGCCTCGGTGCTGGAAGAAATGGAGAAGCACCACATTCGTACTTGTCTGATTCTACCAGTTTATGTGGCAAAAACTGTGCGCGGTTGTCTTGGCTTTGATTGTAGTTTGGCTAAACGCTCTTGGGAGGCCTCGTTAGTACGGGCGATGATGATTTCCGCTGATGTTATTGGCACGGCTCTCCAGCGCGGCCAAGAATCGGAGGAACGGCAACGGTTAGCCGCAGCGATTCGGGAATTTGCCGACTGTGTGCTGATCACCGACCGCACTGGTCTGATCCAGTATGCCAACCCTGCCAGTCAGTCAGTCACGGGCTGGCGGCCTGATGAGTTAGCCGGACACAGCCTGAGCGAACTGATCATCGGCAGCGAAGAGCAACCAGACTGGCCGCAGATTCTCGACAGCGCGGCCCAAAAAGGCCAGTGGCACGGCGAGCTACGCAGTCGCCACAAGGACGGCTCGCTGTACGATGAATCGGTGGTAACAGTGCCGACAAAGGACGATCACGGCCAAGTGAACAGCTTTTGTGTCATTCGTCGCGATCAAACCGAGAAAAAACGGTTAGAGTGCATCGCGGCTGCGGCTAATTTGATGGAAAATGTTGGCTTTGTTTTTTCGGGAGTTCGGCACGAGTTAGCCAATCCGCTCAATTCGCTGAAAATGGCTCTCAGTGTGCTGCGACGGCAGATGGACACCCTGAGTCGGGAGAAAATTCGCGAATTTCTTGACCGTTCAATGGGCGAGATCAACCGGATGGAGTATCTGCTTTCTGCTTTGAAAAATTTTAATCTGATGGAAAACCAGCAGGCCGCGCCGCTTGATCTGACCGCCTTTGTCCAAAAATTCAAACGGCTGCACGAGCAAGACCTGCGGCACAAAGGCATTCGACTGGAGTTAGTGACTGAAGGTGCGCTGCATTGTTTGGCTGATGAGCGCGCCCTGCATCAGGTGCTGCTTAATCTGCTGACGAACTCGGTCAATGCGCTGAAAAAACAGATCAGCCCGGTTATTATTATTTCGTTAGCCCGCAGTAAGCCGCATTGCATTCAACTTCGTTTTCAGGACAACGGTTGCGGCATCTCCCCGCAGGTACGCAAACAGCTCTTCACGCCCTTTTTCACCACCCGAATCAACGGCACCGGGCTGGGTCTGACCATCGTCAAAAAGATGCTTACCGAGATGAACTGCACCGTGACGATGGACGGAAAAGAAAGCGAAGGGGCTTGGGTGGTGATTACGCTACCAGAAGTCCTGCCGCCGGACAAATAGGTTGGGATTGACCTGCACTACACCAGCAGGCTCCCATTTGACAAGACTTTTCAAAACAGACCAGATTAGTGTACACGATCGTTGGCATTTTCAACACCGTCTGATTCGTAAAATTTTGGCGCATACTGTTTGCGTCTTCCTTAATTTCGCCCTCCACTTGACTTGGATGGCTTGGTTGCTCTCTATAAAGAGTTGCACATTAGGTGTAAGTTGCCTAACAACTCACCAGTGAGATACGTCCTCCCTTCCCTGCCAGCGGCCCGCAGCTGGGAGCGCAGTCCCGGTCGCTGCTGGCCAGCACGCTGAAACAGCAGCGGCAGCCCGCCCTAAGGCGCAGAGCAGACCGAGCAGCACCAAGCTTTTTTTCTCCTCTGTGTTATTCTTCACCAATCAATGCCGCCGCAAGATACTCCCGGTTCATCCGAGCAATACTCCGAATAGAAATCCCTTTAGGACAAACCCGCTCGCATTCGCGCTGATTGCCGCAGCTGCCAAAGCCTTCCCTGTCCATTGCCGCAACCATCGCCAAGGCGCGGCGTTTGCGCTCTGACTGACCCTGCGGCAGCAGTGCGAGTTGCGATATCTTGGCGGAAACAAAGAGCATGGCCGCCGCATTCGGGCAAGCTGCGACACAAGCCCCGCAGCCGATGCAGGCTGCCGCGTCCATTGCTTGCTCTGCCACATGCCGAGAAACCGGCACCGTGTTGGCCTCTGGCGCAGAACTGGTGTTGATTGAGACAAATCCGCCCGCTTGGATGATCCGGTCAAAGGCGGAGCGGTTAACGATCAGGTCTTTGATGATCGAAAAAGCCTTAGCCCGAAATGGCTCAATCCACACCGTCTGACCATCCTTGAAATGGCGTAGGTGTAGCTGACAAAGGGTACCTCCGCGCTCTGGACCGTGCGCAATACCGTCCACTACCGCCCCGCAACTGCCGCAGATGCCCTCGCGGCAGTCGCTGTCAAAGGCTATTGGCTCTTGGCCAGCCAAGGTCAGCTGCTGGTTGAGGATATCCAGTATCTCCAAAAAGGACATATCTGTGCTGAGGTTGTTCAGGCGATGTGTCTCGAACGAGCCTTCCGCCTGCGGCCCGGCCTGCCGCCAAACCTTGAGGGTGAGAGAGATGTTTTTTGTCTCTGCCATGTGTTTAACATCACGCAAAATTATATTATTCCGTACGGATGGATGCAAAGATAAATTCAAGGCAACAGTCTTGCCATTGAAATAATCCCTTGCTCAAGATACTCTCTGGATACTTTCGCCGAAAGCTCCTTTCTCGTTGCGAGCTGTTCGAGAAATTCCCTGTCGGCATCATCCGTGCCGATGGTCATGATGTCAATTCCAGCCTGTTTGGCCCGGTTTGCGGCAGCAAGTGCGGCATTTCGGTCATCCGGCATTCCATCGGTCACAAGGCAGATGATCTTTTCTCCGCTGCGGTCAGTAAGTTTTTCTGTCGCCAAACTGAAAGCCGCAGCCATGTTGGTCGAGCCGCTTGTCCGCATTTTTTCAAGATCAGCATTAATTCGCGCAATTTCTTTCTGCGGCTCGGAAATCTGTTCGGCATAAGAGGAAAATTGGATCAAGCCGAGCGAATATCCTTTCCGTTGCGACTCAACGGCAAAGCCGGAAGCACCTCTTTGGGCCTGATGCAACTTGCCGCCCCCCATGCTTATTGAGCAATCTATGACAAGATAGACTGTGCCGCCGAAAAATGGCTTTGCTGGAATTATTGGCTTACCTGAAGCCGCTTCAAGTTTTTTGACCCAATCTTTCTGTCCGAATTTTGCAGCAATGCTCTGTCCACTTGGACGGATGATGCTGTTCTTGTTGTTGCTCATAGTGCTTTCTCTTGATTTAGTTGCGCAATTTCATCAGAACATCGTTTGCCCAGTTGATTTCTTTCATCCGGGTGTCGTCTTTGACAGTGTTGCTGTCAGGATGCCAGACTGCGGCCAACGCTTTATACATTCTCTTGATTTGATCGACACTTGCATTGAGAGGAACTCCTAAAATGCGGCAGGCTTTTTCTTCCTCGGTTTCTTCAGGCGGGAGAATTTCAACCGCCGCCTCTTTGACTTCAGTCAATTCCTTCAGGATTTCGTTAACAATTTCATGAAAATCATTCCATTTCTTTTGTTGGAGAACATCTTTCAAATTCTCAGAATGCAGATAAGTATAAATGTAATCCAAGTGCGTCAGCAGGGCTGGACTGCTTCCTGACCTGTTGACCTCTCGCACTGTTTCTGTATAGAATTTTTTCACAAGATCATACAGATTATCTGCCTTTTCAAGCTGCGCAAAATCCTCTTTCGCTCTCTTGATAATCTCTGAAATTAAATTATTCAGGCGAGTAACGTCTGAAAGTAGCTCTTGCTTGTGAGCATCAACGAACTGTTGAATCTCTGATTTAAAATCAACAGGAAAACAAGTTCCTAATTTGGCATTGATAGATTTTATAGATTCTTCCAAAGGATCAAGCTCATGAGTCCTTTCTAATGAAGTGTTTGCTTGACTTATTAGCGTATCAGCTCTGTCTCTTATTTTTTGCTCAGGTTCTCCTTTGAACAAAGAAAGTATGCACCAGATAGAATCTATCAAGAAAAATGACAAAAGAAAGCTAACCAAAATACCGCCGCAATCCGAAACATTGGATTCTTTTTTGCTTCCATAAAAAACCATATGAGAAAAATCCTCATTTTTTGCACAAACAACAAATATGATAAGATATAAAATTCCGCATAATGTAATTATTACCCTTTTTTCAATAGCGTAAGATTCACTGTATGATTTTAGTGCGTCACTATTGATCGATAAATTCAATTTTTTCCCATCATATCTTACCGTCATTATATTTCGCAATCGTGAATCAAGATCAAGCTCCTTTATAATGTGGTGTAAACACAAACCGATAGCCGTTAGCGCACCTGCTGTCCCCCAAGCAGGTGCGCTGGCCGAAAATGCTTGGGGCAGCAAACCAAACAATCCCGGTAGAACTTCAGACAGAAAATCAAGTCCAATTGCGATCAACATCGCAACAAAAAGAATTCCACCTACTTCCATTTTTATTTTTTCTCAATACTGTAGGAGTTACGCAGTTGATTTTGTTCAACTGGCGATTTATGCGACAAAAAATAACTTCTTGTAATAAATAAATTTCTGATTTCGACTGCGTAACTCCTAACTGTGTTAAACAGTCCCCTTCCCCTTGCAGACAGGACATTTCAGTAGCCCAGAACCACCGCAGTTATCGCATTTTTTTGACTGAGCGAACACGTGAGGGGTATATTCTCCCCTTCCTTTGCATTTTGGACACTTAACTGCACCCTCTCCATTGCATGTCTTGCACTTTGTTGCCACCATGATTGCTCCTTGTTTTTTGCTTGGTTAATTCAACTTGTAAGTGTAACTTTTGCTGGGTTGAGAAAAGAGTGAGTTGTGGTAGGCTGATGGCTCAATTCTCACGACCAAGCAAGAGGAGCATGGATGAAAAACTACACACAACTCACCAAAGCAGAACGTAACCAAATTTACGCCTTAAAGCAAGCAGGACATCAGAAATCAGCCGTAGCCTTGCAGCTTGGCCGACACAGAGGCAGCACTGACCGACGGGGCACGGGTCTCGATAGATCATCGCCCCAGCATCGTTGAAGAACGTTCTCGGATTGGTGATTGGGAGGTGGATACGGTGATCGGTCGTCGGGGAGGAGCTGTTCTTGTCACCTTGGCTGAACGGAAGACGCGAGTTATCGCTCTTGCCCCGGATAAACGGGCAGATAGCGTCAAACAGGCACTTGTCCAAGCCCTTCTTCCCTGCCAAGACCAAGTTCATACCCTAACCTGCGACAACGGCAAGGAATTTGCCTTGCATCAGGAGTTCGCAAGCACTCTTCAGGCAGACTGCTTCTTCGCGCATCCGTATCAGGCTTGGCAACGCGCGGCTCAACGAAAATACGAACGGACTTATACGACAATACCTCCCAAAAGGAGCGAGCTTTGACACGCTGGACACACAGGATGTCAAAGCTATTATGGAAAAGCTCAACAACAGGCCTCGAAAATCTCTTGGATTTAAAACACCAAAAGAGCTATTTTGGCGAGACTACTTAACGGTTGCACTTGGAACTTGAATTCACCGCTGATGATAGACGGAAAGATAGAGCTTTTCGAGGAGATGCTCGACCGGCTCAAGGCGGGCGACATCGGCGAGGCCCTGCTCAATGGAGGCGCGGACTTTGTCGAGCTTGAGGGTGTCTTTATGCTTCTGGGCGAAGCGGGCCGCATCGTCGGCAACTGCCTGATATCCGGGCAGAGCCTTCTGCAATTCCCGCACGTCGGAGGGTTCAAGCAGGGGCAGGAATTCCACCCCCAGCAGTTCAGCGATCTGTTCAGTTGGGGTCTTTTCCGACATGGTGGCCTCTCTGCAAGGATTTATGGGGAACAACCACTGAGTTTATTTCGGTAAAGCAGGGCTGTCAAGCAAAAAATAGCAGGAAAATTTCAGCGGCCAAACCCGCCGCCGTAACTTTCAGGCAACGAACCCGTCTGCTCCGAAATCAACCCGCTCAACAACAACATCGAACAGCTCAATTCCGACATTGAGCGCGTCAATAAAATTATCGAAAGTTTCGATGTCGAAATCTAATTTTTCGATAATTTTGTCCAAAAATTAGATTTTCAAATTGAAAGATTCGATCTTGGCGCAGTCTGATTTTGTTTTATTTTCGAGTAGATGGGTGTTAATTTCTGCGTCTGCCCTGCCAGGGGAATAAAAAAGGGCGGATCCATCGGCCCGCCCTTGCGAAACATCGTCCGCTTACGCTTCCTTCCAGTCAGGCCGGAGGTGCAGCTCGGTGAGCTGCTTTCTGGCGACAGAGCCGGGCGCGTCGGTGAGCGGGCAGGTGGCCTTCTGGGTTTTCGGGAAGGCGATCACGTCGCGGATGGAGCCGGAGCCGGTGAGCATCATCATCAGGCGGTCGAGGCCGAAAGCGATGCCGCCGTGCGGAGGCGCGCCGAATTCGAGGGCGCGGAGGAGGAAGCCGAACTTTTCCTCCGCCTCTTCATCGGCAATGCCGAGCAGATTGAGCATCTTAGCCTGCATTTCCGTGGTGTGGATGCGGATGGAGCCGCCGCCGATCTCGCTGCCGTTGAGAACAAGATCGTAAGCCCGGCTGCGGACTTTGAGCGGCTCGGTTTCGAGCAGCTCAAGGTCTTCATCTAATGGCGCAGTGAAGGGATGATGCACCGCAGCGTAGCGTTTGCGCTCGGCATCGAACTCGACCAGCGGGAAATCTGTAACCCAGAGGAAATTGAAGACGGAATTGTCCGTTAAATTCAAGCGTCGGCCCAGCTCAAGGCGCAGCTCGGAAAGCACCTGATTGACCACCGCCACGCTGTCCGCGCCGAAGAGGATCAAATCGCCCGGCTCGGCATTGAGGGCTTGGCGCATCGCCTCGATCTCGTTTTCATTGAAAAATTTGGTGATCGGCGACTGCCACTCGTCCTCCTTGACCTTGATCCAAGCCATGCCCTTGGCCCCGAAAGTGCCCGCGTAATTCGTCAAATCATCCAAGTCCTTGCGCGAGAACGTGCCGCAGCCCTTGGCGTTGATCGCCTTGACAATGCCGCCGCCTTCGATGACCGCGTTGAAGACCTTGAAGCCGCAGCCGCGCAGTTTCTCGGTCAAATCAACTAATTCCAAGCCGAAACGGGTGTCCGGCTTGTCGTTGCCATAGCGCGAAATAGCCTCCTGATAGCTCATGCGCGGGAACGGCGGGTTCAGCGCAATGCCGCGAGTTGCCGCGAAAACCTGTTTTACCAAGCCCTCGGCAATGGCCATGATGTCGTCCTCGCCGACAAAACTCAGCTCAAGGTCGATCTGGGTGAATTCTGGCTGGCGGTCGGCGCGCAGGTCTTCGTCGCGGAAGCATTTGACGATCTGGAAATAGCGGTCCATGCCGCCCATCATCAGCAACTGCTTGAAAAGCTGCGGCGACTGCGGCAGAGCAAAAAATTTGCCCGCATTAACCCGGCTCGGCACCAGATAATCACGCGCCCCTTCCGGCGTGGAGCGCGTCAGCATCGGCGTTTCAATTTCCAAGAAGCCGTTCTCGCAGAGGAAGCTCCGCGCAGCCTGCGTCGCCGTGTGCCGCATGACGAGGTTGGCTCCGATTTCGGGCCGCCGCAGGTCAAGATAGCGGTATTGCAAGCGGATATTGTCCGAAACCTCGCTGTCTTCGTCGAGCGGGAAGGGCGGAGTTTTGCTCGTGTTGAGGATGCGCAGCTCGCTGACCATGATTTCAATCGCCCCGGTCTTCAGCTTTGGGTTCTCCATGTCGCCGGGCCGCGCCTCGACCTTGCCTTTGACCGCCAGAACCCACTCGGAGCGTAGCTGGTGCGCCTTGGCGTGCGGCTCAGGGTTGACTTCTGGGTTGAACACAATCTGGGTGATGCCCCAGCGGTCGCGGAGGTCGATGAAGATAACCCCGCCGTGGTCGCGGCGGCGAAGAACCCAGCCCATGAGAACGACCTCCTGATTCAGGTTGTCGAGGCCGAGAGTGTTGCAGTTATGTGTGCGCCGCAGCGCGCCGAGTGAGTCCATTGATGTCTCTTTGTTTGCGGGGAAATTCAAAACAAAGGGCGACCGCTTTGCGTGGCCGTCCCATTGGAGTTAAGAGGACGGGCTTGCTGATTATTCATCATCGTCATCGTTTTCTAATTTCTGTTTAGTTTCTAAAGAATCTCCTATAACCATTTGAATTTCTTCCAAGATAAGCTTCGCTCTATTATTCATAAAGATTTCAAATTGAGCAGGAGTAAACTGCTCTGTGATTTTACTCAACTCATTAAATTCTTTGGAATAACTATTTGGAATAAAACAGGCACGCAGACGAGCAATGGTGCCGGGAACAGTTCCACTCTCCTGTGCTCGATTGATAATTTCGCTAAAATATTTTCCCGGAGAAGTATCAAGAATTTTTCTATTGCTCTTCTTAGAAAGAACAATTCGATTTACAATTGATTCTCGCAGTTTATCATTTAATTTTTCTCGTTCGCAGTATGCTTTTGGATAAATATGATGTTCTTCTATATCTTCATTTACCAAAGGTTCCCCGCTGTATAAATCTTCACTGACCGCAGCAGAAAGTATGCATTGCAACGCCTTGAACCGACTGTCAGAACCTTGAGTTAATCCAAGGATAATTTCTATTGTGATATATACAGTAGGAATAATCTCTCGGTCAGTTTTTCCTGCTGCGAGATCACGAAGCAATTTAAAATAGCGACTAATTCTATAATTGGATGCTTGCGTAGCTCCTGGCTGGAGTAAATTGCTAAAAAACCATCTTTTCAGCAAAAGATGATCAGGCGGCAGCATCGGACGAGCACACCAGTGGGCAGCTATAGCTACCAATAGAGCATGATTCGTCAATGTTTTTGGACGAGCACCCATACTTTTTGCCCATTCAAAGGCACGAACAAGTGCTTTTACTGCTTCATTCCAATTTTCTTCTATATAATTTGGGGAAAGTTGTAATTGTGTACCTCGGTTTACTTCGACAAATGCGCTGTTATTTTTTTCTTTTTCTTCAGCATATCTAAGAACTATAATCTGCAACACCCTCTCGCCGTCCACATCAAATTCTCCAAGAACTGGATGCAAACTTCTTGCATCTTCCCATTTAGCTTTAAGGTCTGGTTTTGGAAAGAATCGAGCTACAGCTAAATCAAAGGTAGTTAATCTTGTTCCTGTTGAGTTGATTGTTTCAAATACTCGGCAGATAGACTTTAATCCAGCATCAGATTCCAATTCTACAATTGGAATCTGATATTTACGTAATCCTTCAAAGATATCTTTTATTTTTGCAGCAGCCTCACATTGCAACTCCATGTTTCCTTCCCAAGAAACAAACTCCCCAGAATTTTGTATGTATCTATACACATAGATTTCCGTATTTTTGCTGTTTGATACGGCAATATCTGCTCTGAGAAACCTTCCTTTATCAAGGCTTTCTAAATTTTTAGAACGCGTTACAATCCATGAAGTATCATCATCTTTATCGATAATCCCTTCTATCATTTTTTTTAAATCAAAATAAAATGTTCTATTTTTATCTCCATTAAGAAAAACACGCGCAATAGATGTCAACCTTTGCTGCCCATCAAGGACATAAAAAATGTTATCAGCACCTTTGTCTTCTTCAACGCTTGAAATATCTATAGTTGCATCAATATACCTAGAATGCATCGGCAGTTGCTCATTTTTAGCCATGACTAACAAAGAACCCATTGGGTAATTCCTCGCCATACTATCTATTAATAACTTTACTTGTGCTGGTGTCCATCTAAAGTTTCTCTGAAACTGAGGTATTCTATACTTTCTTGATTTGATCAAATCAAGGAGAGTTAATGTGCTGCAATTTGATGTCTTCATATTCTTTTTTGATTATCCTTACGTAGTTTTGGAAGAAGCAAAGCAAAATTCAACATTTTTTTGTGATTGGAAGTCGGCAAACATCGTCAGTTCAAACCGCGCTGCGCATTCCTTATCGATTTATTTTCCTTCCAAATACAGGGTGTCTGGGCAGATATCCTGCTCGTGCGGCCAGACAACCGTGCCGTGCTCCACCTTCGCCATGAGAAAATAATTCAGATCCTTCAATTCCTGATTGCTCAAATGTTCCCGAAGCTCTTGAGCTTCCTTTGTCATTCAGCAGAATAGCTGGCTCCGCATCCCCAATGATTTGATCAATCAAGGAATCCAAATCCATACCTAAACCCTTAGCAGTTTTTTCAACATTTCTTTTTGCTGCTGCGCCAGAGTTTGGGTTTGCCTCACTCTGTTTCACCGGCTTCCTTCAGCACCGCCTCAATCAGCTCCTTGCGGATATAAATCCCGTTTTCAATCAATGCCTCAATATGCGGCCTAATGCGCTCTATCAGTCCCCGCCGCTTGGCCCGCAGCAATAGTCCCACCGTGCCGATCTGCTTGATACCCAACCGCTCGGCAATCTTTCTGGCTCGCGAATCATCCAAAAGAACGGTGCAGCCTTCGAGTGTCTGCGCCAAGGCTATAGCCTGCGCTTCCCCTGCATCCGCAAGAATGCTCAGTGGCTTGACTAACTGAGGATCAGGCTCTTGAATAATGATCCATGTCGCTTGGCTCACTTTGTCCGCTCCGGGATGCAGTCTGCCGCGTACAGTTACTTCGCGCCAGACTTCCGGCGGTACAAGAATTTTGGCAAACAAGGCTGGCAGTAGCTCAAGCTGGTCAATTTTCGATAAACAGATCAGCGGACCGCTGTCGGCAACGGCGATGATTTCACGCATCTCGCAGTTCTTCCTCAATCTGCCCATCATCAAGATTGATGACCGGAATGCCCATACGTTCCAGCTCTTCCATAAAACGCAGCTTGCTCATCCCGCCAATCTGTGCGGCCTTGCCCAGTGAAAGACGGCGCAACTCAAAGAGTTTGACCGCCAGCAGGACGCACAAATCCTGTTCAAGATTCTCTTTCGACTGACCTGTAGAGACTAACAGATCATTACTGTACGGTATTGAAAGTGAAAGCATTTGCATATAACCAACTCTCTTGTTGTTTTGCTTATCAAAACAAATCGTTTCCCTAAACCCGATAATGACTTTCTACATACTCTTCAATCATTTGTTTGAAGTCCGCAATCCTGCTACTGCCGGACAACATCGCAATTTTCTTGCCATCTGCATATACCGGCGAAACAGAATTTTCCCCTGTTCCCGGCAGACACAAACCGATATTAGCATCTTTGCTTTCACCAGGGCCATTGACAATACATCCCATGACAGCAACCACCATCATCTCAAATCCCCTGTACCCTTTTTTCTTCCAGACTGGGGTTTGTTGCAGCAAATAATCAGTAATTTCTTTGGCAATCTCCTGAAAGACAGAAGAATTTGTTCTGCCGCAGCCGGGGCAACTGGTCACTGTAGGGAGAGAATGACGCATCCCAAGGAATTGCAGTACCTGCTGACAGATAATAACTTCTTCTGTGCGGGAACTTCCGGGCGATGGTGTCAAGGAAGTGCGGATGGTATCTCCGATTCCTTCAGCAAGCAGCACACTCAGTCCGGCTGTTGACGCAACTGCCCCTTTTATTCCCATACCTGCTTCGGTAACTCCCAGATGCAGCGGCAAATCTGTCAGCGCGGATAATTGACGGTTTGCTGCAATCATTTCTGGAGCTTTGCTGACTTTGACCGAAAGCACTATCTTGTTATGAGGCAGGCCGATTCGCTCGGCCATTTTCACGGATTCCAAGGCACTGACAACCATCGTATCTACGACAAGCTGCTGGCTTGTCTTTTGCTCAGAACTCGGCTTTGCTGCATTTTCCTGAAGAAGCCTTTCAAAAATGCTTTCATCCTTGCTTCCTGCATTAACACCGATGCGAATCGGCTTGTCATATTTGATCGCCTGTTCAATAAAGGTGACAAAGTTCTGATCATGATGTTCGCCAGAACCAACGTTCCCAGGATTTATCCTGAATTTATCTAAAGACTGAGCACAATCTGGATATTTGGTCAGCAGGAGATGTCCGTTGTAATGAAAATCTCCGACAATTGGAACATCGCATCCTTTTTCAACTAGCCTCTTTCGTATATGCGGAACAGCCTGAGCATCGTCTTCATCTTTAACAGTGAATCTAACAATCTCGCTGCCTGCTTCATGTAGCTCAATAATCTGCTCAACAGTGGCTTCAACATCTGCCGTTAGCGTGTTGGTCATAGATTGAATTCTGACGGGATTGATTCCGCCTATGCCAACCTTGCCAACCATGACTTCAACAGTATGCTTGCTCATGTTTTCCCTTCTCCGTAATCAGCTCTGCCAATCTTGCTGCCAGCTCTCCAGCAGTGCCATGCAAAGAAAACGCGCTCTGCTCCTGAGTACCCATGTTCCGCAACGCAGCTTCTTGACGGGCAATTTCTTCTTCCCCGATCATCAGCACAAAACGTGCTTTCACCCGGTCAGCCTGCTTCATCTGGGCTTTCAGACTACGGCAACTGTAATCAATGGCAGCGACAAAACCGAGACAACGGAGTTGGTGGACAAACGGCGCAGCAAAGGTCAAAGCCTGCCCGCCCAGCGCAGCGACAAAACAATCAGCGCGGTCTGCGCTTTCTTCTTTGTCCGCCTGCTGTTCCATTAACAGCACGATGCGCTCCATACCCATGCCAAAGCCAATGCCGGGCATTTTCGCTGGCCCGCCGAGCTGTTCAATTAAACCATCATAGCGGCCACCAGCAGCCACCGCCGATTGCGCACCAAGCTCGTTGGTAATGAATTCAAAGGTAGTGCGGGTATAATAATCCAAGCCACGCACCATGAAGCGGTTGAGAGCGTACTGCACGCCCAGCGCATCTAACTGTTGGCGCACAAAAGCAAAATGCGTGTCGCAGTCCGAGCAAAGGCTGTCAAGAATGGAAGGCGCGGCCTGCACGGTTTCTTTACAGCCCTTGTTTTTGCAATCTAAGGCGCGGAGGGGATTGGTATGAATACGGCGGCGGCAGTCCTCACAAAGACCGTCAAGTCGTTTATTCAGGTATTCAACCAGCTTCGTGCGAAAACCGGGCCTGCATTGCGGGCAACCGATGGAATTGATCTCTAAGCTGACTTTCAGGCCCAGCTCATTGAGAAGCATTTGCGCCATTGCCATCAGCTCGGCATCAATGCCCGGCTCGCTCGCACCGATGATTTCTACGTCAATTTGGTGGAACTGCCGCTGACGGCCTTTCTGCGGGCGCTCATGGCGGAACATCGGGCCAATGGTAAAGAGCCGTTGCACCGGCTGCTGCACATGCAGGCCGTGTTCAATATACGCCCGCAGCAGCCCGGCAGTAGCCTCTGGCCGTAAAGTGAGACCCTTGTCGGCAAAGGTGTACATCTCCTTTTCTACCACGTCTGTGGCTTCACCAATGGCACGAGCGAACAGCTCAGTGCTTTCTATGATGGGGACGCGGATTTCTCGCAGGCCAAAACGACGGAAGACGGCGCGGGCCTGTTCCTCAAGCCGCCGCCAGCGAACTGCCTCGTCGGGCAGAATGTCTTTAAAGCCGTTGACAGTTTGAAACTTCACGGGGAACACCTCCTGAAAAGCGTTTTGTCCCTGAAATAAGAGACAAATCCGGCAGTGCCGGGCCATGCGGGGGAAAGTGAAATATTATCTGTCTGCTGGGGAAAAGTCAAGCCTATGCCACAGAATTATGGTAGTATGAAAAATCATTGCCCGCGTCTGGCAGGAGGATGCTTGACAAAGCAGGCCCAGCGTAGCATTATTGACAGGCAGTTTGCAACTGCCCAGCATATATCCTGTTATATTTCATGAAGCGTATATCCAGCAAGAGAAAAGCATGAAGCTGCCCGCACTTACAATAGGTTCCTTCACCGCCCGTGTACCGATTATTCAGGGAGGAATGTCCATCCGAGTTTCCACCTCAGCCTTAGCTGTGCCAGTGGCAGAATGCGGCGGAATCGGCACTATCGGTGGTTCGGGTATTCCAGTAGCGGAACTCCAAGAGGATATCCGCCGAGCCAAGAAGGCGACTAAAGGCATCATCGCGGTGAATATCATGTACGCGATGAAGGATTTTCACGAGTTAGTCATGGGTTCGATTGAGGCCGGGATCGATATGATTATCACTGGAGCTGGTTTTTCCAGAGATATCTTCCGCATCGGTAAAGAACATAACACGCCGATTGTCTCTATTGTCTCCTCACCTGACTTTGCTAAATTAGCCGAAAAATTCGGTGCTGCGGCTATTGTAGTTGAATCCGCCGAAGCAGGCGGACATCTTGGCACAGACAAGCCACTGCGAGAAATTTTCCCAGCCATCCGCAAGGTGGTGAGCAAAGTGCCATTGATTGCCGCTGGCGGCATTACTAACGGTTTTGAAATGGCCGAGGTGATGGATAAATACGGTGCAGATGGCATTCAGATTGCCTCTCGTTTTGTCCTCAGTGAGGAATGCTCAGTCTCGCAAGAATTTAAAGAGACCTATCTTCGAGCCAACAAGGAAGACATCATCAATGTGCAATCACCGGTAGGCATGACAGGCCGGGCGATCAGAACTGCTTTTATTGACCGTATAGAACGTGGCGAAGATGTATCGCCAGAGAAATGCAAATATAAATGTTTGAAGAAGTGCAGCTATAAATATTGCATCAACGATCGCTTGATGGCTTCATGTACCGGTGATGTTGATAATGGTTTAGTCTTTTGTGGGGCCAATGCCTATAAGATGAAAGAAATTCTGCCGGTCAAAGAAATCTTTCGCCAGTTTGTCCAAGATGCGGAATCCGTTTATAAAGAAGGCAGCGAGAACACGGTGCAGTCATGAGCGATCATTCAGCTGAGGCGCAGCCGTCCAAGCAGGGAATTATCATTCCGCCAGCAGAGCATCCTGTGCGGGAAGAGGACATTGACCCGGAAGCACTTGGTATTCTCTACCGCCTCAAGGAGGCGGGGTATGCGGGGTATTTGGTCGGCGGTGGGGTGCGTGATTTATATCTTGGCAAAAAGCCGAAGGATTTTGATATTTCCACCAATGCTCATCCCGGTCAATTGCGTAAGCTCTTTCGCAATTCACGCACTATCGGCAAGCGCTTCCGCTTGGTCCAAGTTTTCTTCCGCGATAACAAAATCATCGAAGTTTCAACCCTCCGTTCACAAAGCGAATACGACGAGGACGGAGAGCCAGACCAAGTCCTGCCGACCAACAACACTTTTGGCACTTTGGAAGAGGATGCTTTTCGTCGCGACCTGACTATCAACTCCCTTTTTTACGAGGTGGAGAACAAAACGGTCATTGATTATGTCGGCGGGGTACAGGACCTAAACGACGGCATAGTCCGACTAATCGGTGATCCTGACCGTCGGATTATTCGCGACCCGGTGCGAATGCTGCGGGCTGTTCGTCATGCTGCCCGCGCTGGTTTCACTATTGAAGCAGCTACGTGGGAAGCCATTATTCGGCATCGCGACAAGATTGAGCTGTGTCCTACGTCCCGCATCCGCGATGAACTGTTGAAAGACTTGCAAAGCGGCAAAAGTTTGGCGTGGGCTGAATTTGCCCTGCAAAGCGGCATTTTTTCAGTCCTCTTTCCTTTTTACGAGGAGTTGTTGGAGGGCGAGGAAGGCATGGAGGTCAAAGCCGAGTTGCTTTCTCTGTTGTCAGTGACGGACAGGATATGCAGCGAAGGCGGTAAACTTGGCAAGGTACTCTTTGACGATGCGCTGCTTTTCGCCTTATTGCTCTATCCTTGGGCCAAGCGGCGGTTTGGCATGCCGCAGCAAGATGCTAAAGCGGCACGGCAATTAGCTCAGGCTGTGCGCGATGGTTTAGACGAAGCCTTTTCCACCCGTCTCAATTTGCCTCGTGCCACTTTAGACACCATCACTATTCTTTTTGTTAATGGTTCGGTGTTCTTAGAATGTGCCCGTAGCGGCAGCTGGCCTGCTTGGTTGAAAAAGAAGAGCTATTTTGCGGCCTGCTCCCGTTTCGGCATCTGCCTTCGGGAAGCAGAAGACGGAGAACCTGCTGACTTGTCACACTTTGTCAAAGTGCTGCCGCCAAGCAATCGCCCTGCGCCGGAGCAACGAGCCACCGCTGTTCTGATCAACCCTGAAAGAGGCGGTAATGGCAGCAGCGGTGGAAGCGGATACAATCCTGCCTTCAGCAGTAGCCCAGAAGGTATCTTTGGCCTGCGTCGAGAAGGGCTGAATGTACGGTTGCTGTAATCAGGTCTTTTCATCAGCAAACCGGGTGAAGGAGATACTTCTTGACAGCACAACAGGTGATACTGTATAAACAACAAACGAAATTTTTGTTTTCGCCGCCGGAGTGGTGAAACTGGTAGACGCACTGGACTCAAAATCCAGCGGGCCTCGTGCCCGTGTCGGTTCGATTCCGACCTCCGGCACCACATGAAACTAAATTGCAGGACTTTGATATTGTTGCAAAATATCAAAGTCCTGTTTCTGTTTTCAGGGCCTTTGTACAAATTCATGGTACAAAATGGCCGCCAGCTACCTTGTCAAAAAAGGTGACACGTATTATTTTCGTCATTACATTCCTGCCGCTGCACAGCATCTTGGAAAAAAAGAATTTATCAAGACTCTGAAAGTCAGCAGGAAGAGCGAAGCTATTGAAATTTCAAGAGAGTCAAGTACCACCGGCAAAGCCGGTGGCTTGAGATTCTGAACCGCTCAAAGCGGTTAAACAACTTGAGCTGCTCAAGACGCTGGTCTTCCTTCTCCTGAGCTTGTTGTCCGCAACTCGACAAAGAGAGCTTTCTTGCGGTATTTTGGTATCCAGACAATGTGATACTTGCATTCCCACTTGGTGTGGCTTAGACTTTGGCTGTCGTACATGGAAGTCTCCTCTTTTTGAACTTTGAGCGGTTCAGAATAGCGAGACTTCTATATTTTCCCGGAACTGTCAAACTTCGGGAGTCCCCCGGCAGAGCCGGGGGTTTACTTGTTTAAATTATCGAGCTGGTTGAGACGCGCTTTCCTTCCCGCTGTTCCAGCCCCTGCCCAGCGCGAAGAGGAACGCCTGATTTTCTACGTTGCTGTCACCCGTGAGCAGCTTTTTTTGAACTGGCCCCGCAAGATCACCACGGCAGACCGCCGCACTGTCACCGCGCCCCTGTCGGTCTTCTTGCAAGGCAAATCCGACCTGCTCCGTACTGAAACCGTGCCGTTTTGACCATGCCCCACTTCAATGCCCAGCGCGGCAAATGGATGGCGCAGGTGGTGATCAGCGGCGTGAAACACCGCAGCCAGCACGACAGCAAGGCCGAAGCCAAACAGTGGGAGGCGGAAAAGAAAAAAGAGCTGGGCAGTCAGCAGGAATTCTCCGCGATCCGCACGGTCTCTTTGCTTGAATGGGCCACTATGTACCTTGATCACGCGAAAACCAAGTTCGTCACGAAAACCTACAAGGAAAAGCGTTTCGTTTTTCGGCAGCTTTTCAATGCGTTTCCCTCGGACATGGACGTTTTTTTTCTGCACAAGGGCCAAGTGTTGGCCCATTTCCGCGAGCAGTCTTTGCGTAGATCAGGCTATGCGGCGAACAAGGACAGAAAGAACCTTGTTGCTGCGTGGAATTGGGGCATTCAGTATCTCCCCGGTTTTCCTTCGGAGAATCCATTTCTTACCGAACGATTTGCAGAAAATCGTACTCTTCGGCAGGTGCCTACAGAAAAGGATTTTTGGGCTGTTTACGAGGTTGCTGAATCCGAGCAGGACAGACTGATGCTGCTTTGCTACCTGCACCTTGCTGCTCGCCGGAACGAAATTTTTCACCTTCTCCGGGAAGACGTTGATTTTGATCGCAGTCGCGTTCGCCTTGCTACCAGAAAACGGAAGGATGGCTCTCAGCAGTATGATTGGTTGCCGTTGACCGACCGCTTGCACAAGGCTCTTTCGGAACACCTCGCTGCAACGCCCGGCCCTTGGGTTTTCCCGGATCCCCGCTCTGGCCTGCCTTACGTGTACCGCCAGAAATGGCTTGATCGGCTCTGCCGCAAAGCAGAGGTAGAGCCGTTCGGACTGCACGGCATTCGTCATCTTTCTGCCAGTATGCTTATCAGCGCAAAGGTGTCGTTGCTTGATGTGCAGACCATTCTCCGTCATACCAATTTGACTACAACCCAGCGGTACGTCCACCGACTGGAGAGTGTCAGGAAAGCAATAGAGGTGTTTGAATGACTGTCATAGAAATTCTCCGCTGTACCTTTGGAGGTCGTCTTTTTATGCTCATGCTGCTTGTTTTTTTGCATTGCATCTGGCTCTTTCAGGTGTTTGATTCATCAGGCATACTCTGGGCTTTCCAGGTCATTGTTTTTGCTGCCTCGTCCTCTTTTTGCTTGAATTACTTTCCCAAATTTGCTGAAGACCTTTTTCGGGAATAGGAGGAAAAGAAATGATCATCATGACGAAAGGCAAACTCGGTGAAGGTATGACTTATATTTTCAGCATCACTCGTAGGTTAAGTATGCTTCGTCCTGCTCGTCGCCTGACCCCGTTTCAGGCGCAGGCAGTTCTGAACGAGGTGCTGGCGGAGAAGCAAAAGCCCAACAGCGAACCCAACAAATAAAAAAAGGGAGTCACCTTTTTCAAGGCAACTCCCTGATATTGCTGGCGGGGCCGACCGGGCTCGAACCGGCGACCTCCGGCGTGACAGGCCGGCATTCTAACCAACTGAACTACGACCCCGGAAAATTTGGTGGGCGAAACAGGGATCGAACCTGTGACCCTCGGCTTGTAAGGCCGATGCTCTCCCAGCTGAGCTATTCGCCCGCACCAAATGGTGCATACTTTTTACCAGAATTCGCGCCGCCCGTCAATTAAAAAAATCGGGAGCAGCAAAAAATGCGCCGTGCTTCAGTTGCGCTGGGCCGGAACAGCGGGCACGGTGATGAGCGCGGGAGGAATCGCCGCGTCTAAGGGCAGGTCGTGGAACAGCTCCTCGCCCTCGCGCAGAAGCAGGGCGCGGCTGAAGACCTCGTCCACATGCTCGACCAAGGCGATGTCCAAGCTGGCCCGGACCTTCGCCGGAACATCTTCCAGATCGCGCTCGTTCTCCTTGGGCAGGATGACGCGGCTGATGCCGCCGCGTTTGGCGGCGAGCAGCTTTTCGGTCAGGCCGCCGATGGGCAGCACCCGGCCCCGGAGCGTTATTTCCCCGGTCATGGCTAACTGGCGATCCACCGGCACCTTGAGCAGGGCGGAGACAATAGAGGTGGCCATCGTGATGCCGGCTGAAGGGCCGTCTTTGGGAATCGCCCCTTCCGGCACATGCACGTGGATATCTAGCTTTTGGTAAAAACCCGGATCTAGCCCCAGCCGCCCTGCCCTGGCGCGCACACAGGCCATTGCCGCCTGCGCCGATTCCTGCATCACCTCGCCCAGCTTGCCGGTGACAGTCAGCTTGCCGGTGCCAGGCATCAGAGCGGTTTCAATCTGGAGCAGTTCGCCGCCGACCTCCGTCCACGCCAAGCCAGTCACCAAGCCGGTCTCGTCCTTTTTTTCAGCCGAGCCATAGCGGTGCTTGGGCACGCCGAGATATTCGGACACCGCTATGCTGTCTAACTGGTATTTCCGCTCCGGCTCTTTCTTTTGCAGGCGGTCGCGGGCCACCTTGCGGCAGATGGAGGCGATAGTCCGTTCCAAATCGCGCACCCCGGCCTCGCGGGTGTAGCGGCGGACGATCTCCAGCACCGCTTCTTCGGCAAACACAATGTCGTCCGCAGCAAAGCCGTTGCGCTCCAGCTGCTTGGGCGCGAGATACTCCTGAGCGATGCGCAGCTTCTCCTCCTCGGTGTAGCCGCTCAGGCGGATGATCTCCATCCGGTCTTGCAGCGGCAGGGGGATGCTGTGCAGGCTGTTGGCCGTGGCGATGAAGAAAACCTCGGACAGATCGTAGTCGAGATCAAGATAATGATCGCTGAACGCGCTGTTCTGCTCCGGGTCGAGCACTTCCAACAACGCGGATGAGGGATCGCCCCGGAAATCCACGCTCATCTTGTCCACCTCGTCGAGGCAGAAAACCGGGTTGATCACCTCGGCCCGCTGCATGGCGTGGATGATCTTGCCCGGCATGGCCCCGATGTAGGTTCTGCGATGGCCGCGAATTTCCGCCTCGTCGCGCACCCCGCCGAGCGAGAGCCGGACAAATTTCCGGTTCATGGCTTTGGCGATGGATTTGCAGATCGAAGTTTTTCCCACGCCGGGCGGGCCGACAAGACAGATGATCGGCCCGCGTATCTTCTCCACCTGCGCCTGCACGGCCAGATATTCGAGAATGCGCTCTTTGGCCTTTTTCAGGCCGTGGTGATCCTGATCAAGAATGCGCTCGGCCTCCTCAATGTCAATCTTGGCCTCGCTTTTCTCCGTCCACGGCAGGCTGATGATGGTGTCCAAATAATTGCGCACTACCGTGCTTTCGGCGGACATCGGCGGCATGGCCTTGAGCTTGGTCAGCTCGCGCATCGCCTTTTCCCGCGCCGCTTCCGGCAGCTCTTTTTTCTCCAAAGCCGCCTGCAATTCGCTGTGGTCGTCCGGGACTTGGCCCATCTCCTGCTGGATTTCCTTGACCTTCTCGCCGAGATAGTAGTTGCGCTGGTTGTCGGCCAGCCGCTTGCGCACTTTGGTCTCAATGGATTTTTCTAGCCCGTCCAGCTCAATTTCCCGATACAGCAGCTCAATCAGGCGGCGGAGGCGGTCTGGCAGGGCGATGGTCTCCAGCAGCTCCTGCTTGTCCGCAGCTGGAAGCTGAACATGGGCGCAGAGCAGGTCAACCAGCCGGGCCGGGTTTTCCATCACCGCCGCAACCTTGACGATCTCCGCCGGAATCTTCTGGCGACTGATCTTGATGTACTCGGCGAAAGTGCGGCGCAGTTCGCGGCTGTAAGCGGGCAGATCGGGATGCTCGGCTTCGGTGTCAGGCCGTTCCGACAAATCGGCGCGAAGAAAGTCGCTGAACTCAATGTAGGCCGCGACCACGGCCCGGCGTTTGCCCTCGACCAAAGCCTTCATGGTGCCGTCGGGCAGGCGGAGTAGCTGGATGACCGTGGCCAGCACCCCGCAGCGGCGGAGGTCAGCGGCCTGCGGATCGTCCACGCCCGCCTCCTTCTGCGCGACAAGAAAGATCAGCGAACGCTGCTCCATTGCGTGTTCCAAGGCGCGGCTGGAATGCTTGCGGCCAACGACCAGCGGGGCGATCATGCCGGGAAAAAGGACTATATCCCGCAGCGGCATGACCGGATAACGAACCAAGTTGAATTCAGACATATCTTTTTCAGAAAAATCAGTTAGGCGCATTCAAGCCTCATAAAAGTGCCATGCAGGATCGAACATTTTCCCTGATTTGAGGACACCGGTAGCGACATGAACAAGTTTGCGCATCATGGCGCAGATGATGACCATAGGTGGTTTTCCGTTCTCGGCGAGGCGTGCTTTGAACGCCTTACCCCAGCTTGTCCTGCTGACCGCGACCATCGCGGGCATGTAGAGGGTTTTTCTGAGAAAGGCATGGCCCATCTTCGAGATTCTGGGCTTTCTGCGGACGCTGATGCCCGCCTCGTTGCGATAGTCGCAGACCGCTTGGGTCACGGCAAGGATGTGCGCCTCGTTGAAGCTACGCTTGAGCGCGCTGCCCCGATGGCCGGAAGTGCCGAAACTGACCCGCTCCGCGCTCTGGCTCAGATCAGGCTTGAGGGTGAAGTAGGCGGAAATCAGCTCCGGGACATTGACTAATATGGATTGCGGGGCAGGTAGGCCTGCGAATGGATGGATGCTCATGATCTATCTTTTGTTATGGATTTGGATTTGTTGCGTAGGGGCGAAAAATTTTTCGCCCCTACAATGCACAGCCGCAAACCAGATGCGTTTGCGCAAAAGTCATTGCGCGGCAAGGAAGATTTTTCTTTTTTTGCTCACGGGAACTACCGGTTCAGCATCCTTCCGCCTGGAAGGGGGAGAACAAGGCGCAAGCCAAGGAAGCCATCGCGATTCCCCGGCGAATAGCCATACCGATAGACAGCGCGGCAGCCCTGCGAAAAGTAGAAAAAGCTGCCGCCGCGCAAAACGCGGTACCCGCCCCTCTCAGGCCCAGTCGGATTGTCCTTGGGGCTGGAGGCGTAGTAATCCTTTCCGTACCAATCCGAACACCACTCCCAGACATTGCCGCTCATGTCGTGCAGCCCAAAGAAATTCTTCTCTTTGCCGCCGACTGGATGCGTGTTGCCGCCGCTGTTCCCATCATACCAGGCCACAAGATCAGGATCATCGCCGCCGCAATATCTGCCGGAGCCGCCAGCCCGGCAGGCGTATTCCCATTCCGCCTCAGCAGGCAAGCTGAACTTCTTCCCTGTCATGCTGGTCAGCTTGGTGATGAACTCCTGCGCCTCCTTCCACGAAACCTGCTCCACCGGATAGTCATCGCCTTTCTGAAATTTGGCCGGATTGCCGCCCATGACTTTCCGCCACTGCCCCTGCGTCACTTCATATTTTCCCATCCAGAACGCATTGACGCAGACTTCATGCACCGGCTTCTCATCATCATTTTCATCTGAACCCATGTCAAAACAGCCGCCGGGAATGTACATAAACTGCATCCCGGAAACTGGGTCAGTCATCACGCCGCTGTCGCAGCTGCCAAGCCCAAATTCAGCGCAGGCAGAACGGCGTTGTTCATGCAGCCTGTCCTGCGCCATGCGCTCCAATCTCTTCTTCAGCCCTTCCGGCAGCTGCGAAGGGCTGTCACATTGCAGCTTTTTAAGCTCTTTCAGAGCGAACAAATCGCCGTAATCCTCCGCCAGCCGCACTGGGCCATTTTCCTGCTTGTGCAATTGCCAAATTCTCAGCTCGTTCATCTCCACATAGGAAATTTCTGTCAGCTCATTGAAGCTCAGATCAAGCGATTTCAAACCTTGCGCAGGCAGTTCTGTTGCTGGAAATGTGCTCATGCCGTTTTTCGACAAATTCAGCTCTTCCAAGCCGGCCAGCTTGTTCAGCTCCAATGCGCCGACTTCGTTTGCAATCTGGTTGTTGCTCAAATCAAGCACCTTCAGCGACTGCAACGGAGCCAGCGAGCCGTAATTCTTTGCCGCACCCTGCGTTTCGCTCAAATACAGTTCCCCCAGCTCGTTCAAACGCTGCCAAACCGGAGCAAGGCTCTGGGCAGCCGTTTCTCCGGCAAAGAGCGGATTGCCGGAAAGGTTCAGCACGTCCAACTTCGGCATCGCCTGCAAGGTTTCAAGCAGATCGCTGTCCGCATCCAACTGATTTTTAGATAAATCTAATTTGAGCAGGTTGGTGAAGCGTTTCAGCCACGGCGGGATTCTGTGCAACGAGGAATTGGAAAAATCCAGCATCTCCACCTTGAGCAGTTCGTTGAGCGGAGCATCGGCAGGCAAAACCTGCGCGGTTCTTTCACCGGGAAACGCCACCTTGACACCTGCATCGTGCATGATGCGAACATCATCAGCCGTGAATAGCTCTTGCCCGGCTGACAAGGATGGCAGCAGACAGAAGCACAAGGAGAACAGTATCTTTTTCATGGGAGAATGTTGGTTGTTCCCCTGCTTGGCATCATGCCGTCAGCTCATCAAAAGCGGAAACCCCGGTTGCGGCAATCAGTTCCTTCACGTGGGCCTCTTGATTTCCTTCCAAATGCCAACGCTCCAAGGTCAGCAGATCATCCGGTTCAAGGTCGCCAAATTCGTTGGCAGGTTTAGCATAGCCCATGCCCGCAATCTTGATTCTGATCCGCTCATCCTGAAGATACCGCAGCACGGTCTGGAAACGCCGCTTTTCCTCTTCGCTGTTCAGCTGCATCTTGAATGTCCGCTGCGGATGCAGCTCATAATCAGCAATGCCCAGCGTGATTACCGAGGCTTTGTAATGAACCGGCTTGAAATTGCTTTCATCGGCAACTGCGCTGAGGCTGCGGTTCGTGCCGACGCTGTAGCCCAAATCGGCAATGCCAGAATAGCTGTAATGCTGCCGTGACAATCCTTTGACAATCGCATCAGAGGCCAGATCAACCACCACCGCCTTGCCGACATCAAAAATCAGCCCGGCAATAAAGCGGGTCGGCTGAAGGCGGGCCACATATTTGATGCAGCTCCAAACCCCGGCCTCGCTGACAGCGGGCAGCAGCAGTCCTGCCGCACCGACAGCGGCATAGCTCATCACTTCACGGCGGGTCAGTTCGTTTTTCATGGCGTTTCTCCTTTGGCTGAGAATTTGATCAAGGGGATTGCTCATTTTTAATCTGGAATCAACGTTTCCGCAAGGAATCAACTACGCAGAAACTGGAGAGGCTCCCTTTTTTTGGAACAGCGCTCCTTTTGTAGACCTCTTGCCCTCTTGCATAAGCCGCAACTTGCGGAGTAGACATCGTTTAGCTTGAGGCGGGTATCTTCGGCAGTAACGATCAACGACAGCTTTTCCTCCGCAGGTAGTCGTTCAAGCTGTGCCTCTCCTGCCGCACTGCGGCTACAAAGGGCTGTGCATGGGCCTTCAGATTGTGTATCCTTCAAGCAGGAGCAGGCACAAGGCGTGACAGATAGCTATAAACTCTTCGACACAGCACATGGCATACACAGTGGCAGATGGTAGCAGGTCTCTGAGCTGCATAACCTTTGTACAACGCTACGTGGTTGCCCTCTTTCTCTTCCTCCTCCTGCCAACGCTTGCTTGGGCCATGCCGCCTGATGTCCTTGTCAAAGGCGTTGAAGGTGAATTGCACCAGAACATCATCGCGAATCTCAAGATAGCCCAGCAGAAACAAGAAGCCAATCTCAGCGCAGGCCAGATGCGTCGCCTGCATAAGCAAGCCCCTGAGCAGATCGCTAAGGCACTCACGCCCTTTGGTTATTACGCGGCAAAGGTGACAAATAATAATGGCAAAGGTGTGCTTGAGAAGAATGGCAGCAGGTGGTACGCGCTGTACGAGGTGGAGACAGGGCCAGCGGTACTGGTTGAGAGCTTGAGCATTGAGGTCACTGGGCCGGGTAAAGCGCATGAGGCGTTGAAGAATCTGGCAGCCAAATTCCCTCTTCAGCGCGGCGACCGGCTCAACGATGGTCGCTACGAAGCAGGCAAGAAACGCATCCTTAACCTTGCCTTGAGTAATGGCTATATCCGGGCGCGATTCACCGAAAGTAGGGTCGAGGTTAAAGCCAAGGATCATAAAGCCGCGATCCGCCTCTGTCTCGACTCTGGGCCGCTGCATGTCTTCGGCGCGACCTCCAGCAGCCAGTACATCCTCAAGCCAGAGTTGCTGCAACACTATGTCTCCTATAAGCCGGGTGATGTCTATTCATTAGAGGCTTTGAATCGGCTCCAAAGCGACCTCTATTCCACCGGCTACTTTAGCCAAGTGACGGTAGAGCCAAAGCTCTTGCCACCTGAAGAGGAACAGCACGAAGTACCGGTGGAACTGCATCTTCAGCCTGCGCCCAAGAATCGCTACAGCCTTGGTGGTGGCTACGGCACAGATACCGGCGTGCGCGGCAATATCGGCTGGAAGAACCGCATGATCAACCGCCAAGGCCACCGGCCTTCGTTCAACGTCCAGTTAGCAGAGAAAGGCAGCAGAGCAGTTGGTGGCTATGAAATCCCTGTGCCGATTCTTGATTTGCGCTACGATACGATTGGCTTTGATACCCTGTATTCTGAAGAAAGCTGGGACGACACCGAGATTAGTCAGTACACCTTTGGCTCGACCATCAAGCACAATGGCCCTAAGTATCAGTTCGGTGCTGGGGTAGAGTATTTGCACGAGGCATATACGGTGGGCGGTAGGCAGGACGACAGCACTTGGCTGCTCATGCCCAATGCCTTCTTGACGATGATTCTTGCTGAGAATCGAGTCAACACGGATCATGGGATTCGCGTCAGTGGTAGCATTCGAGGCGCACAGGCTCCGTACTTTGCTAGCACCAGCTTTTTTCAGTTTCGCGTGGGTGGCAAGGCTATCCTGAGCGTGGCAGAGAAATGGCGCGTGATTGGTCGGGCGAGCTTTGGGGCCACAACAATGGAGTCGATTGATAAGCTACCGCCTTCGTTACGCTTTTACGCTGGTGGTGATCAATCTGTGCGCGGCTATGGCTACAAGTCTCTCGGCCCAACTGACAACTCAGGCCGAGTAGTGGGCGGCCAGTATTTGACTGAGGGCAGCGTTGAGCTGGAACGCAAGCTCTTTGGTATATGGAGCGCAGCGGTCTTTTATGATCTCGGTAATGCCTATGACACCATTGATGCCAACCTTCAGCAAGGTGTGGGCGTAGGTGTACGCATGACCTTGCCCTTCGGTCAGATTCGCCTTGATCTTGCTGATGCTATCTCAGAAGAGGGCTTCTCGCTGCGTATTCATCTCACGCTGGGAGCAGATTTGTGACCGAGACTGCTGAGAAACCAGAAGCAGGCAAGGAGCGTCGCCGCTGCGGTAGGCTGCTAATGTGGTCAGCTCTGCTTGCGTTGCTGCCGCTTGCTGGGTTGGTCTTTCTTCTCAGCACAGAGACAGGCTTGCAGCTGCTGCTGCGTTCTGTAACTAACGTGACAGGGCCGCTTTTCTCTGCCGAGCAGACTGAAGGTCGCTTGATCGATAGCTGGCGTATTGGCAAGCTCCAGATTCAGGTTAAGGATGAGGCGAACATCAGCTTAGACGAATTCACCTTCCGTTGGGAGCCAAAAGCCCTCTTTATCAACCGTGAACTGCGTCTTCGTCGGATTACCGCGCGTGGTCTCACTGTCCGCATAACTGAGTCAGCGAAGAAGGCAGAAAAGAAAGCACGCAAGCAGCTCATTCTACCAAAGATTCGTCTCCCATTTGGTGTGCGGATCGATGAGCTGCTGTTGCAGGACAGCCGGATATTCCTGCCCGGTAAAGCAGAGCCGCTGCTGATCAACGAGGTGCTGCTTCAGGCTTCTGCCCGCGATGATCAGACCGAGATTGCTCGGATCAAACTAGACAGCCTACAATACAGCGCAGACCTGCGTGGTAGCGTACAGTGCAGCGGCAGCTGGCCTTTGCATCTCAGTGGGAGCTGGCGGGTAGCTGATCACGGTATCAACGAGCTGCGCGGCACAGCAGAGGCACAGGGCGACATGGATAAGGTGGCGGTATCAGCAACCATGAGTAGCCCGGCGAAAGTCACCTTACAGGGGCAAGTCACTGATCTACTCAACAATCTGCATTGGCAGGCAGCAGCAAAGACCGGTCATTTCCAGCTCAGTGATATCAAGGTGAATGTGCCAGTCGATGGCAACCTACGTATTGTTGAGGCAAACGGCACGGTGAAGAGCTACAGCGGCGTGCTGGCGGCAGATATTCATTACGCAGGCTATCCTACGGTGCAAGCAGAAGCCAAGGTAACAGCAAACGATTATGCTGGTCTCAAGGTCGATTACCTCACGGTTAAGCAAGATGCTGCCGAGCTGACCTTGCGCGGCGATATGCACTGGAAAGGCGGCTTCTCGTGGCAAGCAGAGTTAGAGAGCAAGGAGCTGAATCCTGCCCTCGCTGCTGCTGCATGGCCGGGCAAGATCAGTGGCCTGCTTCGTAGCAGCGGTAGGTTGGCCGCAGGCACGCAGGAGCTTGCAGTCAGTCTTGAAGGCATTGGCGGGGAGCTGCGCGGTCAGCCCTTTCAGCTCGATGGTACATTGGCGTTGGCCGATAAAAGCCTGACCATCGACGCACTTACCTTACAAGCTGGCTCTGGCACGGTACGGCTCAAGGGCAAGGCAGCGGTGGACAAGACGCTTGATCTGACTGTACAGGCAGACGTAGCGGATCTAAGTGAATTCTTACCGAACTACAGCGGTGCGGCGCAGTTGCAAGGTAGTGTGGTTGGTACCATCGAGCAAAGTGCGGTGCAGCTCAACGTGAACGGCACAGGCTTGCGCATACAAGAGCGTAGTCTGCCAGATTTGCAAGCTGATGTAACCGCTGATCTCTCGTTGAGCAAGGACAACAGCGGCCTCAACGTCCACGATCTCCGCCTCGTAGCAGATGGCAAGTCAGCCTTGCAGCTTACAGGCCAGCTTGGTTGGGTCGGCGGCTTGTCTTGGCAAGCAGCGGTAAAGGCAGCAGAGCTTGATCCTAGCCTCATCGCCCCAGACTGGCCGGGCGCAATCAATGCCGAACTACGGAGCCAAGGTAGCAAGACCACAGACCAGCTCACTGCTGAAGTACAGATTGATACGCTGTCAGGTATGCTGCGTGGCTTCCCGCTTACTGGTAGCGGCAAGGCCAAGCTAGATGGTAAAGCATTGACGGTCGATGCCTTGCGTCTTCAGTCCGGCTCAAGCTATGTGCAGATCAACGGGCAGGTGAATGTAGAGAATGGAGGGATACGGCCCGCTATTCCCTTACTTACCTTCAAGGCTGGCTCAGATGATCTTGCTCATCTTGTCCCAGCAGCGCAGGGCAAGTTCAGGTTAGAAGGTGCAGTCAGTGGCAAGCCGCAGCAGCCGAGCATCACTCTCACTGCCAGCGGCTCTCAGCTGAGGATGCAGGAGTATGGCTTGAAGGAGCTAACTGCGGCAATCAAGGCAGACTTATCGCCTACCGGCCACGTGGATGCAGAGATCAAGGCGGCGGGTATTCAGGTCAAGCAAGAGACCATTAGGACGGCGAATATACGCGCTAAGGGCAGTGCCGAGCAACACAGGTTGGATTTTGCTGCTGAGGGGAGTCCTGGCAAGCTGCAGTTAGCGGTAGCGGGTGGTTGGAAGGAACAACAGTGGCAGGGCCAGCTTGCCGAACTGGAACTCATCAACAAGCAGTTCGGCACGTGGAAGACGGATAAGGCAGCTGCTTTGACGTTGGCAGCAGAACACTGCGCACTCTCCGGCTTTGCTTTGGTGCAAAATCGGGTACGGGCGGCAATCAGCGGCCAATGGCAGAAAGCGAGTGGTTGGCAGGTGCAGACCCAGCTTGATCACCTCTCGCTTGACCTGCTGCACACATGGCAGGTGCCAGTGCCGGAGAACTTCCCGGTGATGCATGGCGAGGTAGCCTTGACAGCAGCAGCACAAGGGCAGGGCGCGGTTCCGCAGCACGCCGAGCTAACGCTTTCCTTACCAACGTTAGCCTTGACTGCGGAGAACTATGATGAGGAAGGGGAAACAACCTGGACATGGCAGGATAATCGGATTGCAGCGCGGTTGCACGACGACACGTTTCACCTGACTGCCCAGACTACATTTCAGGACGGCAGCACGGCTGCGCTTGCAGCCACAGCAAGCAACTGTGGCAACTTCAAGCAGACAGAGCAGATGCCCTTGTCTGGGCAGCTTAACGTAAACATCAGGGATATCAGCCCGCTTACTAAGCTCACGGGCTATGCAATTCAAACCACGGGTGGCTTTGGTGGCACCGTTGACCTGCGTGGCACTGCGGCACGGCCTACGTTAAACGGTCTCTTGACGCTGAAGAACGGTAAAAGCGGAGAGGGCAAGATTCATATCCCAGCGGCTGGGATCAATCTTCGCGAGCTACGTTTAGCTGTAGAGGGCGATGGCAACGCGAACAAAGTCGATCTTCAGGTGGCTTCTGGCACAGGTACGCTGCGAGCGCAAGGCATGGTCAGTCGCACGCCAAACGAGCCGTTACAGGCGGAGTTCACTCTTCAGGGACAGGCGTTCCAAGCTGTTGATCTGCCCGAATACCAAGTCTGGGTCAGCCCTGATCTCCGCTTAGGGTACGGCAAAAGAGGCACGACCCTGACTGGCACCCTTGCTGTACCCAAGGCACGAATTGCACCCACAGGCTTTAGCGGTGCTGCTACCTCCTCTAAGGATGTGATCGTGATAGACAGTGAGGGCAAACCGCCAGAGAACACCCTGCCGTTGTCGGTGGAGGTCGCGTTAGCCTTAGGCAACGAGGTAGCTGTAGATGCCTTTGGACTCAAGGGCTTCTTAGATGGCGACCTGAAGATCAATGCCAAGCCAGATCGTGCTGTTACTGCGTTGGGTACTCTCAGCCTGCGTGATGCGTCAGTGGACTTTGAAGGGGTCTCGCTACAGCTGAATGAAGGGCGGATATTCTATCAGGGAGGCCCAATCGACAACCCCGGCTTGGACATCCGAGCTTCGAGAAAGGTCAATAAGGTCGAGGCAGGCATTCATCTCACTGGCAATGCCAGCAACATGGACATGAAGCTGTTCTCTGATACCGCGATGGATGACTCGGAAATCCTCTCTTGGCTACTAACCGGGCAAAACGGAATGTCCAGCAGTAGAGGCGATGCAACCCTTTCCCCTGCGGCTGCAGCTCTCAGTAAGGTGGGCGGTGGCGCATTGCTTAAGTCGGTCAATCCGCTTGCTGTCATTGACATGGAGGATTTCGTTGATGTGAGCATTGGTGGCGGTAAGGAGGCCTCTGACGTTTCCTTAGTGATGGGCAAGGAGATATACAAAGACCTCTACCTCAGCTACGGCAAAGACTTAACCGGTGAAGGTGGCTCGTTCAAGGCTCGCTATGATCTCAAGTACGGCTTCTCAGTGGAGACGGAAAATACCTCAAAGACTACCGGCGCAGATTTGATCTGGTCGCTGGAGAAATGATTTTCTCTTTCTTCCTCTTTTCTCCAAAATAGTGTATTCTGCGGGCCGCTGCCCCAGCTTTCGTTTTTCTGTTGCAACTTCTGTCACTGCCCACTAAAAAGGACAGGGCAGTCATCAACATCAGCATGAATAAGATATGAACATCGGACAACTCCTGCCGCAGGAATGCTGCCTCGTTGTGATTGATCCCCAGGAACGCCTGATGGCCCACATCCATCAGGCGGCGCGGGTGGTGAAAAACATCAGCCTGATGGTTCGCCTTGCCTCGGTGCTGGACATCCCGGTGATCACCTGTACGCAGAACAAAGAGCGGATTGGCCCCTTTGTGCCGGAACTGGCCCCGCTGCTTGCTGACTGGCCCAGCGCAGACAAAATGGAGTTCAACGCCCTGGCCAATTCAGGCGTGCGGAAGATACTGCACAGCCGTTCAGCCTTGGTGCATACTCTGCTGCTTTGCGGGGTGGAAAGCCACATCTGCGTCTGGCAAACAGCGGTTGGAGCTATCCAAGAAGGCTATGAGGTGCAGGTTGTGGCGGATGCCATCTCCTCGCGCACGCCGGAAAACCATGCCTACGGCCAGCAGCGGCTGCGCGAGATCGGCGTGGTCTTGGCTCCAGCAGAGATGATCATTTACGAATTTCTTCAGAAAGCAGGTACACCCGCTTTCAAGGCCATGCTGCCGTATTTAAAATAAAATGTAGGGGCGATCCTTGCGATCGCCCTTGAATTGGGCGGATACAAGATTCGCCCCTACACGTTCATACGCCGCCACTAGAATGACCGGAAATCAGCTGCGAGAAAAATTTCTCTCCTATTTTGCCAGCAAAGGACACACCAGAGTCGAATCCTCCACCCTCGTCCCGCACGACGACCCCACGCTGCTCTTCACCAACGCGGGCATGTTCCAGTTCAAGCGGGTCTTCATGGGCGAGGAACATCGTGACTACAGCCGCGCGGTGTCCTGTCAGCGTTGCGTGCGGGCTGGTGGCAAGCACAACGATCTCGAAAACGTTGGCCACACAGCCCGGCACCATACTTTCTTTGAGATGCTCGGCAACTTCTCCTTCGGCGATTACTTCAAGAAGGAGGCCATCGCCTATGCGTGGGAATTCCTGACCAAAGAGCTGGGCATCAGCCCGGAGCGGCTTTGGGTGACGATTTTCCGCGACGACGACGAGGCGCAGGCCCTCTGGGAGGAAATCGAAGACCTGCCCAAAGGCCGCATTGTCCGCCTCGGCGAGAAGGACAATTTCTGGGCGATGGGCGACACCGGCCCCTGCGGCCCCTGCTCGGAGATTCATATTGACCAAGGCGCGGAGCACGGCTGCGGCAGGGCGGAATGCGCCCTCGGCTGCGACTGCGACCGCTTCTTGGAGCTGTGGAACTTGGTTTTCATGCAGTTCTACCGCGACGCAGACGGCACGCTGACCAAGCTGCCCAAGCCTTCCATTGATACTGGCATGGGTGTGGAGCGCGTGGCCGCTGTGCTGCAAGGCAAGTTCAACAACTTCGACAGCGAAGTCTTTGCCCCGTTGATCAGCACGGTGGAGCGACTTTCTGGCAGAAAATATCATGCCAACCGCGCTGATGACGCAGCCATGCGGGTCATTGCCGATCATGCCCGCGCCACGGCTTTTCTCGTTGCTGACGGCGTGCTGCCCTCGAACGAGGGGCGTGGCTATGTCCTCCGCCGGGTGATGCGCCGGGCCATCCGCTTTGGCAGAACATTAGGTCTGAACATCTTCTTTGGCGAGGTTTGCCGTGAGGTGGTGCAGACGATGGGTGCGGCCTATCCTCATTTGCACGATGCGGTGCAGCTCTTAAATAAAGTGACAGAGCACGAGGAAAGCCGCTTCGGCGAGACGCTGGACAAGGGCTTGGCCATGCTCGATGCGGAGATTGCTCGCCTGCTGGAAGAGCAGCCCGGATCTCAGCTGATCAGCGGCGATTTCATCTTCAAGCTCTACGACACCTATGGCTTCCCGAAAGACATTGTTCGTGACGCAGCTTTAGAGCAAGGGCTGGGTATTGACGACGCAGGCTTTGAGGAGGCCATGCAGCAGCAGCGCGAGCAATCGCGCCGTTCGTGGAAGGGCAAGGATTTTGATCACTTCTCCGCTGGCGTGATCAGTCTGCTGGAGCAGGGCAAGAAGAGCGAGTTTCTTGGCTACCAACAGCGCATCGCGGAGAGCGTGGCTGAGGCGATTCTTGACAACCAGGGCAGCCTGATCAGCCGTGCGACAGTCGGGGCGCAGGTGCAGGTTTTCTGCCCGCAGACACCGTTTTACGCCGAGTCGGGCGGTCAGGTCGGCGACACCGGCACCATGACGTGGCCGGGCGGCTCGCTGACGGTACACGCGGTCAAGGCCGCTGCCGAAGGGCTGGTTTTGCACAGCGGCACGATCAGCACAGGCACGCTCACAGCCGGGCAGCAGGTCAGCTTGCAGGTGGATGACCGCCGCACCGCCACGGCCCTCAATCACACCGCCACGCATCTGCTCCACGCGGCGATGAAGCAGCTTCTTGGAAGCCATGTCAAACAGGCAGGCTCGCTGGTCCGCGCTGACCGCCTGCGTTTCGACTTCACCCATTTCTCCCCGGTCACGCCGGAGGAAATTCGGGCCATCGAGCAGTTAGTGAACCAAGAGATCAGGCGCAACACGCCGGTGCAGACAGCGGTGCTCGCCAAGGAAGCTGCGATTGCCGAAGGTGCCACGGCCCTTTTCGGCGAGAAGTACGGCGACGAGGTGCGGGTAGTGAGCATTCCCGGCTTTTCCAAGGAGCTGTGCGGCGGCACGCATACTGCGGCCACGGGCGACATCGGCCTGTTCAAAATCCTCAGCGAGACCGGTATTGCCGCTGGAGTGCGCCGGATTGAGGCTGTGACCGGGCAGGCGGCGATAGACTGGCTGCATAAGTTGGCTGCGCAGGCTGATGAATTAGGCAAAATGCTCTCCGGCTCCTTCGAGGACGCGCTGCACAAGGTGCCGGTTCTGCTCAAGCGGCAGAAAGAATTGGAGAAAGAGATTTCTGCCCTGAGCACGGCGGCGGCGGCTTCTGATTTGGACAGCCTGCTGGCAGGTGCGGTTGAAATCGACGGCATCAAGGTGATCAGCGGCCTGCTCAAGCTGGATTCACCGAAAACACTGCGCGACGTGGGCGACAAGGTGCGCGACAAGATGGGCAGCGGCGCAGCCCTGCTCGGCGGCGAATTTGACGGCAAGGCGGCATTGCTCGTCTTAGTCAGCAAGGATTTAACCGGCAGAATCAAGGCGGGTGATATCGTCAGCGCGGCGGCGGCCATCGTCGGCGGCAAGGGCGGCGGCAGGCCGGACATGGCTCAGGCAGGCGGGCCAATGGCCGACAAGCTGCCGGAGGCGATGCGGGCAGTGCCGGGCATCGTCGCCCGGCTGCTGGAGGCGGGCCGATGATGCCGGATTCACAACGCATTGTCATCACCGGCGTGGGCTTGGCCGCGCCGGGCGGGGCCAGCACCTTGGCGGAATTCAGGGCGCAGGTCTTGGCCGGGCGCAGCGGCATCTCCACCTTGGAAATGCGCTACATGGGTGTGCATCCCGCCGGACTGTGCGATTTCCCAGAGACCAAGTATCGGAAAAAGCGCGACAACAAGCGCGGCACACGGGCGGGCTGTCTCGGCGTATACTGCGCTGGCGAAGCACTGGCCGAATCGGGGATTGATTTCACACAGTACCGCCTCGACCGCACCGGCGTGTACATGGGCCTGACCGAGCACGGCACGGTGGAGACCGAGAATGAGGTCTATAATATCAGTCAATACAACTACAACGTTGATTATTGGACGCACCACCACAACCCGCGCACTGTGCTCAACAACCCGGCGGGCGAAATCACCATGACCTTTGGCATCACCGGGCCGCATTACTCGGTGGGCGCGGCCTGCGCTGCGGGCAACGCGGCTCTGATTCAGGGCTGCCAGATGCTGCGCTTGGGGGAAGTGGATGTGGCCCTTTGCGGCGGATTGTCCGAATGCACCGGCTCCTTCGGTATCTTCGCTAGCTTCCGTGCCCAAGGAGCCTTGGCCGAACACGCCGACCCGACGAAAGCCAGCCGTCCCTTTGACCAAGCCCGGAACGGCATTGTTATCTCCGAGGGTGGCTGCGTCTTCACCTTGGAGCGATTAGACAAGGCGCAGGCGCGGGGCGCAAAGATTTACGGCGAGATTGTCGGCTATGCGATGAACTCGGATGCCCGCGATTTTGTCCTGCCCTATGGCCCGCGTCAAGCCGAGTGCATCCGCTTGGCCCTTGACCGCGCTGGCATGACTCCGGCGGACATAGATTTGGTCAACACCCACGCCACCGGCACCAAACAGGGCGATATTGAGGAATGCCGGGCGATTGCCGAAGTCTTCGCAGGCTGTGAGAATCTGCGGGTGAACAACACTAAGTCCATCATCGGCCACGCGATGGGGGCTGCCGGTGTGCTGGAGCTGGCCGCTAATCTGCCTGCCTTTGAAGACGGCTTGGCGCATCCGACCATCAATCTCGACGAGCTGGACCCAGAATGTGCGTTGCCGGGCTTAGTCAGCGGCGAAGCGCAGAAGCTGCCCCGCGCCGAGACCATCCTCAACAACTCCTTCGGCATGGTGGGGATAAATTCCACCCTCATCGTCAAGAGACTGGTGGCGAAATAGGGCGGGCTGTGGTAAATTTTTGTTTTTTGATAAGCGTCGAGGTGTTTTCGGAGATGCGCAGAGGAGGCAGGCCGCTTGCCTGCCTTTTGTGTTTTGTCACAAGGTGATTGATTGCCATACGAAATGTCTCCAAGTAACCAAAAACTTGGCCTTATGGAATTTTTTCGGTTGCTTGAATGCAGATACAGGAGTAATGAAATGAATCAAAACGGATTCAAAATTAGTCAAGAAAAGCAAGAAGAATTCATTTCGCTGCAATACCAAGCGTTACGCAACGAGATACTCGGAATAAAAGAGAGGCTTATAAAAGTCCAACTTGGAGGAATTACAGCAATACCTTTTATTATTGGCTCTGGATTGCAATATAAGTTATGGCCTGTACTTCTTGTCTCGCCAGTAATTACGCTTGTATTTGCTTTTATGGTTATTTTTGAACAAACAAGTTTGATGAGGGCTGGAGCTTATTTGAAACAAAAAACAGAAAATGTTTTGGTTCCAATTGGCTTCATGGGGTGGGAAGAGTGGCTTGAGCGGTCTCCAAAAGGACGGCTGGCTGAAAATTTTTTCGCATGGTCAGTGCATATCGTTTTCTCAGTTTACTTCTTTTTAGGTTTATCATTTGTTTATGAGGCAGCAAAGAATTTAAACTTTCCTGTTGTTATTGCTTTAGGATTAGTGGCATTTTATACAGGAGGATTTTCTTGGGCATTATACGTAGTGATTAAGTATCTGCCTAAGGGGACATCAGATTTCGAGGTGGTAACAGAGCAGAACAATACACCACCTGTTTGAAATACAGAATGTTTTGCAGACGGTGCGGCCTTTGAAGTGGAATTCAGCGACCGTGACGGGATAAATTATGAATCGTTCAACGCGTAGCCTTCATCTGTTTTCGGTCGGCACGTCAATTTCTGAAGTAGTTTTACATCTGCTTTTCCCATCACATACGACCATTAACGCATTTTCTGAGGAACAGTCATGACCCGTGATGAAATCAAGTACATGATTCTTGATATTATTCAAGATATAGACGATGAGGCCGAGTTTGACGGCTTGGACGAGGACAAGCCGCTGCGCGACCAGCTTGATCTTGATTCAATGGATTTCCTCGACATCGTCATGGAGCTGCGCAAGCGGCACAAGCTGCAAGTCCCGGAGGAGGATTATCCCCAGCTTGCCACCCTGATGAGCTGCGTCAACTACCTTGAGCCGAAGCTGAAGGATGCCTGAGCGCAGGCCCGGCTGAGTTGAACAGAGCGCAAAGGCAGGTCTCGGCATCTGCCTTTGTTTTTCCGACAGAACTGCCGTTCCGGCGCACACCAATTATGGCTGACTGGCAGCTCATCATCATCGGCGGCGGCCTGTCCGGGCTGGCCGCAGGCATCCGCGCCGCGCGCTTCGGGCTAAAGCCCTTGATCGTCGAGCAGCACAGTCTGCCCGGCGGCCTCAATTCGTACTACCTCCGCCAAGGACATCTGCTGGAGACCGGTCTGCACGCGATGACCAACTTCGCCCCGCCGGGGCTGAAGCACGCGCCGCTGAACCGGCTCTTCCGCCAGCTTCAGCTTTCCCGCAAAGAGTTCACCACCCATGAGCAGCTGGAATCCGAGGTGATTTTTCCCGGCATCAGTCTGCGTTTCTCCAACGACCTCAACCTGCTCATCGAGGAGATCGCCGCCCATTTCCCCCTGGCGGCAGACCGCTTCCGTAGCCTTGTCCGCGAGGTGGATGCCTACGATCCTTTTGCCGAGCGGCCTTGGCAGTCGGCGCGGGCCTTCCTGCGCAGCCGTCTGGCCGAGCCGCTGCTGGAGGACATGCTCCTGCTGCCGCTGATGGTCTATGGCAACGCCGAGGAAGATGACATGGACATCGGCCAGTTTGCGATCATGTTCCGGGCGGTCTTCTTGGAGGGCTTCTTCCGGCCCGCAGGCACGATCAAGAATTTGCTGGACATGCTGCTGGCCCAGTACAAGGCGTTTGGCGGCGAAATCCGCTTCCGCGCTCCGGTGGCTCATATCCTCACCGACGGCGGCACAGTGCGGGGCATCAGCCTGCAAAGCGGCGAGGAGCTTTTTGCCGACGCAGTGCTGTCCACCGCAGGCATTCCCGGCACTGCCGAGATGAGCGGCTG
The DNA here is from genome assembly GCA_004284765.1 of Candidatus Electronema aureum. GTDB lineage: Bacteria > Desulfobacterota > Desulfobulbia > Desulfobulbales > Desulfobulbaceae > Electronema > Electronema aureum. The sequence continues at coordinate 114,246 of NQJD01000001.1, read as the reverse complement.
GCCGCTGGAAGCAGGCCGCTACACCGGCAAAATGAGCTTCATGGAAAGCATCAGCCTTGTGCCGGAGCTGCACCTGCCGCCGGAGCGCAGCGGCAAGACGATCATTTTCTACAGCCTCAAGCAGCGACTGGCCTATCACCGCCCCAGCGGGCCGATTGACCCGTCCTGGGGCGTGATCTGCTTTCCCGATCATTTCCAAGGCTTGGCGCAGAGCGGCCCGGCGCAGGTGCGCGTCACCAACGCGGCAAACTACGACCTCTGGCGGCAGGCTGACGAAGCGGAGTACCGGCGGCTGAAGACTGACTGCGGCCAGCAGTCAGCGGCGGCAGTGCGGCAGCTCCTCGGTGATTACAGCCGGGACGCGGTCTATCAAGACAGCTTCACCCCCCTGACCATCGAACGCTTCACCGGCAAATGCGCAGGCGCGGTTTACGGCAGCCCAGTCAAAATCAAGAGCGGCAAGACCCCGTGGCCGAATCTCTTCATCGCAGGCACGGATCAGGGCTATCTCGGTATTGTTGGGGCGATGTTGAGCGGCGTGACGATTGTCAATCAGCATTTGTTGAAGTAAACAGAATAATTATGCGCAATCAAGGAACGCTGACATCTTGGAATGACGAAAAAGGATTTGGTTTTATCACGCCTGACGATGACAGCAGGCAAATTTTTGTTCGTATTAAATCATTCAGCAATCGCGGCAGACGACCGAAAATTAACCAAGCGGTAAATTATACCTTATCTTCAGACAGCAAAGGCCGACCATGCGCGGCAAACGTTTTATTTGCTGGTAAACAGCGCACAAGCCGCATCGGCTCGTCCGTTATTGCGCTGTTATTTATTGCCACTGTTGCTTTCTCGTCGTTTCATCTAAACAAGATTCCTCGCCTGATCTTCTGGTGGTATGTTATAGCCAGTTTGCTTACCTTCATCATATACAGCAGAGACAAAACCGCCGCAAAGAATGGAAGCTGGCGCACACCAGAAAGCTCCCTCCATCTGCTTGCGCTCCTCTGCGGCTGGCCTGGGGCATTGATTGCCCAGCAAATTTTACGGCATAAATCAAAAAAGCAGGCATTTCGTGTTGTCTTCTGGATAACTGTCCTACTGAATTGCGGCGCATTCGTCTTGCTGTTCATTCCAGAAGTGTCTGTTGAGGTTCAGTATTGGTTTGATGTCAAACTCAAATTTTGGATCAGCAACACTGTAAAACAGTTTCTTTTTAAATACATTAAAATTGATTAACAAGTGATTATTGAGGAAAATAGCATGATGGGATACGACGAAATCGTAAAAGGATGCGAGCTGTTAGGATACAGAGACAAGTTTCGTCTCGCGCAGCTTCTTATCCAAATTGCACGAAAAGAAGAGGAAATCCATAATCCGCAGAACAGAATTGGCATCAGCAAAGAAGAGAGTTATAAAGAAACCGCCGCGTCCGAGAAGAATTCCATAGAGTACGTTATGGAACGGATAGAAAAGCTTGCTGAATTCAATTCGGGCAATGTATCAGTTTCAAGGTGGTATTTCAGAACAAGATCAGGAGGCAATCGTTGCCGAATTGCAAAAACGGAAATTATTGAAAATTGAAGCAGACAGCCGGGTAATTTATCCATAATAAAATATGGAATGTATCTGCTTCTTCCTAAGAACTTTATTAACCCTCTAATGCCTTTTCGCAATACCGCATTAAATACCATGAATGAGCGTACCTTGCTCAGAGCAGTATTTGACGCACTTCCCTCGCTGGTTTTTGTGGTTGACCGGGACGTACAAATTCAGGAGTACAACGCGGCGGCTGCCGAGCTGATGATGGCCGAGCGGGAGACCATCCTGCGGCGGCGGGCCGGTGAAATTCTCCACTGTATTCATTCCGATGAAGTGCCCCAAGGCTGCGGCCATTCCTCCTCGTGCAAAGATTGCATCATCAGAAATTCGGTCAATCTTGCCTTTGCAGGCAAGCGGGTTGTCCGCCGCCGGGCCAAGATTGAGCTGCTCCGCAGCGGCAGCAAGCGCGAGATGTACGGCTTGGTCACGGTCTCGCTTTTTGCTTTCGAGGGAAAGGATCACGCCTTGCTGGTGATTGAAGACATCAGCGAGATTGCCGCGCTCTACCGGATGATTTTCATCTGCCCGGTCTGCGGCAAAATGCAGGATGAGGACAAAACTTGGACCAAGGTTGAATCCTATTTCAAAAACAGCTGGGATGTTGACTGCTCGCACAATTACTGCCCGGACTGCTTTCGCAGCGAGATGGACAGGATCAAATCCCAAGACGGAACGCAGTCAGAACAGCCCGGCTTCTGACAGGACGCAGCAAATCATTTGCTTTCTTTTTCCATTGAACTTACAAATCCACGCATCATGATTTTCACTCCTTTCGATAAAGTTCAGAGCAGCTACGACATCATCGTTATCGGCTCCGGCCTTGGTGGCCTGACCTGCGCCAACCGCTTGGCCAAAGCTGGCCACAGCGTGCTGCTGCTGGAGCAGCATTTCCAGCTTGGCGGCTTGGCCGCGTGGTTTAAGCGCGGCGGTCATGTTTTTGATGTCTCGCTGCACGGATTTCCTTACGGCATGGTGAAAACATGCAGCAAATACTGGTCGAAGGCGATCAAAGATTCCATCGTTCAGCTGAAAAACATCGTCTTTGACAACCCGCAGTTCTCGCTCACCACCACTTTTTCAAAAGACGATTTTGTCCGCATTCTGCATGAGGATTTCAAGATCGAGCGCAGCGTGGTGGATGATTTTTTCAATACAGTCCGAGCGATGAACTTTTACGACGACCAAAGCATGACCACGCGGGAGTTATTTGAGAAATTCTTTCCGGGCCGCTCGGATGTCCACCGCCTGTTAATGGAACCGATCACCTACGCCAACGGCTCGACCATGAACGAGCCAGCCATCACTTACGGCATTGTTTTTTCAAATTTTATGAGCAAAGGCGTGTTCACCTTCGAGGGCGGCACGGACAAGCTGATTGCGATGATGGCGGACGATCTACAAGCCAACGGCGTGACCATCTGCACCAGCGCAAAGGCCGAGCGGGTTTTGGTCGAAAAGGGCAAAGTGCGCGGCGTGCTGGTGAAAGGGCGAGAGATTGCGGCCAAAGCCGTTGTCTCCAATTCCGGCATCACCAACACCATTGACCAGCTCGCGGGCCGCGAGGCCTTCAGCAGCGATTTCCTCAGCCGTTTCGATAAGGTGGTGGTGAACAACTCCTCCTGTCAGGTTTATTTCGGCATCCGCAAGGGCGAGTCTTTCCCGGACGTGGGCGACCTGCTCTTCACCTCCACCGCTGAAGTTTTCTCCTCTGAGGAAATGCGGCGGATGGACACCAAAAGCCGCACCTTTTCGGTCTATTATCCGAAAACCCGGCCTGAGCAGCCTGATTACACGGTCGTTGCCTCGATGAATGCCAACTACGACGACTGGGCGGGCCTCGACGAAGCGGCCTACAAACAGGCCAAGGCGGCGATGGCGGAACGCTGCGTAGTGGATTTGGAACGCTATCTTCCGGGCATCCGCGAGAAAATCGACACTGTGGAGACAGCCACGCCCAAGACTTTCCACCGCTACACCCTGCACACCAAGGGCAGCTCTTTCGGCACTAAATTTGAAGGGCTGGACATCTCCCGCACTTTGTTCAAGGAAGTGGGCGGGCTGTTCCATGTCGGCTCGGTCGGCATCATCATGAGCGGCTGGCTGGGCGCAATCAACTACGGCGTGATTGTGGCGAATGATGCGGATGCGTATGTGAGGGGATAAGGGTGAATTCAAGTTGTAAGTGCAACTTTTGTCTAGTTGTTAGTCAAGTACCACCGGCAAAGCCGGTGGCTTGAGATTCTGAACCGCTCAAAGCGGTTAAACAACTTGAGCTGCCTGAAGGCAGCCGCTATTCAAACAGGTTGAGCTGCTCAAGACGCTGGTCTTCCTTCTCCTGAGCTTGAATGTATGCTCTCACGACTTCTTCGTCCTTTCCAGCTGTTGAAACATAATAACCTCTGGCCCAGAAATTCTGACCAACGAAATTCTTCTCCCTTGGAAGTTGCGGGCAATCTGGATTGCGCTCTTGCCTTTGATGAATCCAACGACTTGAGACACCGAATACTTGGGCGGTATGGAAAGCATGATATGCACATGGTCAGGCATGAGATGCCCCTCCAGCACCTCGCATTCTTTTTGCTTGGCCAGCTCCCTCAAGATTTCTCCCAAGTATTTCCGCAACTCGACAAAGAGAGCTTTCTTGCGGTATTTTGGTATCCAGACAATGTGATACTTGCATTCCCACTTGGTGTGGCTTAGACTTTGGCTGTCGTACATGGAAGTCTCCTCTTCTTGAACTTTGAGCGGTTCAGAATAGCGAGACTTCCATATTTTCCCGGAACTGTCAAACTTCGGGAGTCCCCCGGCAGAGCCGGGGGTTTACTTGTTTAAAGTAAAAAAAATAGCTGACGGCATCAAGAGTTTAAGCGTTTGCGTCGAGACGGTTTTCAAGACGATCTAAAAACTGAAATACTCTATTGCCCACCTTCAGCACAACCAAGAAATTACACAACTCCGGCTTGACAAAATTCCCACAGTGCATTAGGTATGAGTAGTATGAATACGACGAATGTTTAACGGGTATTATTCTCTTCTAAGAGGGAGCCATGCACATTTCTGAAGGGGTGCTTTCCGCACCGGTACTCATCAGCGGCGGAGTGCTGGCCGCAGTCGGCACGGTCATTGGTCTGCGCCGGATTGATATAGACGAAATCATGCCAGCGGCCTTGCTGTCATCAGTCTTTTTTGTCGCCAGTCTCGTGCATGTCCCGATTGGCCCTGGCTCGGTGCATTTAGTCTTGAGTGGCTTACTTGGCTTGGTCTTGAGCTGGGCGTGCTTTCCCGCTATCCTAATCGGGCTGTTTCTTCAGGCGGTTTTTTTCCAATTCGGTGGCCTGACGGTGTTGGGTGTGAACACCGTGACGATGGCGGCTCCGGCCCTTTGCTGCCATTACCTCGCCCGGCGTTGGTTAGAAACCCCAAGCACTCGGCCTATCGCCGCCTTTACTGCTGGCTCGCTTTCCATTTTGTTTTCCTCACTGCTGACCGCCTTAGCCCTCAGCTTGTCTGATGAGGGTTTCACAACGGCGGCACAGGCGATTATTATCGCCAATCTACCAGTCATGGTGATAGAAGGCTGCATCACCCTGTTCACGATTGGTTTCATTGTCAAAGTGCAACCGGAAATCCTCCACGTCAAGGCCGCATTATGAAACATTCCTCTCTCTTCTGCCTCGCGCTCATTCTTCTTCTGCCGCTGTCCGCACAGGCACACAAACTGAGCATTTTTGCTTGGCCAGAAGGCAGCGAGATTCGTGGTGAAGTGAAGTTCAGCGGCGGTAGGCAGGCAAAAAACGTCAATATTGTCGTGCAGAACAGGTTGGATAGCAGCATCGTGGCCGAAACAGTCTGCGATGAGAAAGGAGACTTCCGCCTTACTCTGCCGGAACAAACCATGAAAACAAAGCCTGACCTGCTCATCATTGCTAACGGCGGTGAAGGACATCGCGGCGAATGGCTCTTGGAGGCAAAAGAATATGCCGCAGTCATCAGTGATACAGCACCTCCAGCACAGGCTTCAGCGTCGTCAGCTGTTGCAGTCAATGAGTCGCAACTTCGGCGTATTGTTGCTGAAGAACTAAGTAAGGGATTATCGCCCATCCGCCAGAGTTTAGCTGAAAGCATCAACCCAGAGCCGGGTCTGCGTGACATCCTTGGCGGCATCGGCTGGATACTCGGAATAGCTGGCATGGCTGCTTGGGCGAGTCGCAGAAAGAGTATTTCCTGAACGGGGAAGCCCGTTCTTTTATATCCACCTGTACCAAAAAAGGAGCAATAACAATGCAAATCAAAGCCGCATCCATGACCGCCGCCCTCTGCCTCTTACTGACGGGCAATGCCTTTGCCCACTTCGGCATGGTGATTCCCTCAGAGAACATTGTCACCCCAGCTAAGAAGAACGTCACGGTTGATCTTTCTTTCTCTCATCCTTTCGAGATGATCGGCATGGATTTAGTCAAACCCAAAGCCTTCTACATGCTGGCTGAAGGGGAAAAAACTGATCTGCTGGGCAACCTCAAGGAAAGCAAGGCCATTGATCACCAAGCCTGGACCACTGACGTAGCCATCAAAAAGCCGGGCGTGTATGGCTTTGTCATGGAGCCAACTCCGTACTGGGAGCCTGCCGAAGACCTGAGTATCATTCATTACACCAAGACCTTGATTGCTGCGTTCGGTGATGACCAAGGTTGGGACGAACCGCTCGGTATTCCTACCGAGATTGTGCCGCTGACTCGACCTTTCGGCAACTATGCAGGCAACAGCTTCAGCGGCAAAGTGCTGCTCAACGGTAAGCCAGTACCCGGTGCTGAGGTTGAGGTCGAGCTGTACAACAAGGAGAAGAAATTTGCAGCTCCCAGCGACTATCATGTCACTCAGGTAGTTAAGGCCGACGAGAACGGCGTGTTCACTTTTGCCTGTCCGCAGCCGGGTTGGTGGGGCTTTGCTGCTCTGAATGAGGCAGACTACAAGTTGAAGAATCCAGCAGGCGAAGAAAAGGGCGTGGAGTTAGGCGCAGTTCTATGGATCTATCTTGATTCCTACAAGAATAAATAAGCTCTGCTGACACAGACCTCCTGAAGGAAGAAACATCCGCAGCAGGAGGTCTGTTCTTTGCTTGGTGATTTCAACATTTCTGCGTTACAACACCGATACGCTGCTGGTGATAGCACCGTACACAGGAGGGTATCATCACCTTTGAACAATTCAGCACGGGCAGCTCATTCCTGCATCGGGCCGACCCACGCAGTAAGCTGATCAGTGCGGTAGTTCTCAGTCTGCTCATCGCTCTCAGTCAGAATTTCCGCACTGCCTTTGCTGGGTTGCTCTTGTCCGTGCTGCTGACAGCGGCAGCACGACTGTCTTGGGCAGCAATTCTCCGGCGGCTCCTGATCGTCAACAGTTTCAACGCGCTGCTTTGGCTGCTACTCCCCCTGACCTATGGCGGAACAGAGGTTGTGCGCTTTGCTGGTCTTAATCTCAGCCTAACCGGGCTGCGGTTAGCTGCGCTGATCACAATCAAGGGCAATGCAGCGGTGCTGCTCTTCATTAGCTTGTTGTCCACTTCCACCGTGGCACGTCTTGGGCATAGTCTGCAACTGCTGCGCCTCTCACCGCGTCTTTGCTTGCTTCTGCTTTTTTCCTACCGATATCTCGGTCTGATTCACGAGGAGTTTCTTCGCCTGCATCGGGCGGCAGAGCTACGTTGCTTCCATCCGCGCACCAATCTGCACACGTACCGAACCTACGGCCATTTACTGGGCATGGTGATTGTACGCAGCTGGAACCGAGCGGCACGAGTGCAGCAGGCAATGCTGCTGCGCGGCTTCTCCGGTACCTTTCATAGCCTTGAACCAACGGAGTTGCATCGCAATGATGTCTTGCTTATGGCTGGCCTTTTGTTGACAGCGTTATTGCTCGTGGTGTTGGAGCTGATAGGCTGACAAGCTGCGTTCAGTGCAATGGCATTCCTTCAATTCGCATCGGTGGCCGCAGCCGTGCAACTGCATTGCTGAAGTTTTCCTGTTGACCACAGCACTGTTAATCAGGTAGCTTTCTTGTCGCGGTTCATTGCGCTTACCCCGACTTATGGTTTTCCATGCACCTTTTCTGGTGCGGGGTGCCGCACCATACATGACTCTACACACTACACGGCTAAAATATGTTTGACTACAAGCAGTACGAACCAGTTCTTCTGAATATTCAAAAACATGTTGTTCCTGTCTACAGGATAGGAACTATAAAAAGAAAATATGAATATTCAGGATGTGCTGTCTATCTAAAAATAAAGGATAAATATTACTTGGCAACAGCATCTCATGTTATTGACCATGAGGAGCTTGCAAAGAATATCATTCCTCTGAGGAGAGAGGAACTTGCAAGTATCCCTATAGATCAAGCGGTGAAAATATCTTGCAACGAGGCTGATGTTGATATCTCTCTTGTCTATTTAACAGAAGAGTTGGAATTTTTTTCTCCTATTGAATTGATAAGTGACTCTATAGTTAATCGATCTGAAAATAGTATTCTTTTGCTTGGCTACCCTCAAAGTAAGGTTTCAATATCGAGCAAAGGAACATTTGTTGAGCCTTTTTATATGTTAACAAAAATTATAGATTTTCCTTCGCAGCCTATCAAGAAAGTTCATCAAGAAGTACACTTTTTCTGTAAATTTCAAAAGAAAAAAGTACCCCGTTGTGATGGGTCACAAAGTACAGCTCCAAATCCCAATGGTATGTCGGGAGGGCCTGTTATTGAATTATCAAGCAATGGATCATCTGGTTTTTCCAGTAAATTAATAGGAATAATGACAGATTGGGATAAGGAAAATGAAAGTTATATTCGTTGTTCCATGGCAAGGTTGATTAACCTCGCACCCCAGCCTTAAACCCTCGCCCCACCTCCCCCAAAAAACATACCGAATAGTATCCCAAATACATACCAGTATGTTCCGCCAATACATACTGGTATGTTCCGGGAAAACTATACAGTATGTTTCCTCAATACATACCAGTATGTATTTTGCCGCCCGTCTCCTTCCCTCGCCGCGCCCTATTTTATTGACAAAGCGCAGTCTCCGCCGTATCTTGGCTTTTGATCAGCCGCAACTCGTTGTATCAATATCTGAAAAACCAGAACGGAGGGCATCATGGGAACTGTGCAATACCGCGTCGAGCCGAATCCTCTGACCAAACCTGCATCCTACAAGCTGCGCTTCATGCCGAAGCAGACAGCGGGCTATGACGAGCTGGCCGCCGCCGTTGCCAAAGACACCGGCCTGAGCGCGGAGCAGGCCAAGGCCTCCATTCAGTCAACAATGAAGAATATCAAAGAGATGCTCTGCAACGGGATGCAGGTCACGCTGGAGGAGGCATTGACCTTCGCCCCCGCCTTCCGTGGCAAGCTGAACAGCCCGGCTGACCCGCTGCCGCCGGTCAGCGAGCTGCTGCGGATCAGCGTCTCGGCCACGCGCCCCTTTGTCCAATATGTGCAGCAGAACGTGACCTTGGAACGGGTTTCGACCGAGGAAAAGGCCCCGTCCATCCTCTCCGCCGCAGACACCACGCTTGAGCTGAACAATGTCCTCAACCCGGACGGCGTGCTCCGGCTGACCGGCAGCAATCTGCTCTTTGACCCGAAAAAGCCGGACTGTGGTTGTGTCATCGAAGGCACCCGTAGCGGCAGCGAGAAACAAAGCCAGCTCGCCAGCGTCAGCGACACGGAAATCCTGCTGGTGCCGCACATTCCGGCCCAAGCCCATCCTTGGAACAACGAGTACACGGTGTCGGTCACGACGCGCTACACCGAGCACGGCTCGCTGCGCAGCGGCACCTACGGACGCAAGCTGCGCTCGCCGCTGACCGCCGTCAATCTCGATCATCCGAACCCGCCGGAGACCGGCATTCTCACCGGCAGCGCGGCTACGCCGCATGTCAGCATCACCGCCTGCACCCTCTCGGCCAGCGAGCGGCTGCGCATTCAGGCAGATGCCAGTGTGCAGGAAAATCAGCTCTCATTCCGGCTGATTGCCATGCGCGACGGCGGCGCGGTCGGCGGCATGGTGCCCGTGACCGCGAACGGGGAATTCACGCTGCCCGGTTTTGCCGGTTCCGCCGTGAGCAGCTTGAAGATCAAGGTCAACAACTACGCCGCGCTCAGAACGATGATTCGCAACGATTACGACGGCAGGCTGGTGGATATTTTGGATTTGGAGGTGTAGGATAGGGGGTTGGAAGGGTGAAAGTTGGGGAGGGCGGGGGCTTTCCCCAGCTTGGTTTGGATGTCCTGCATATTGCAGGGAAGGTAGAGCTGTTATCTTGTTATGTGCAAAGAATAATCAAACAAAGAGGTCTTGACTATGGAAGTTTTTAGAAAAGTAGCTAAAGAAATAAAATATCGTATGGACCAAGGGAATTACAGCTTTATTACAATTCAATATAGCGAATTGCAATTAATGTATAGAACTGCTGCGCAAGACGATTCTATTCGTTTAGCTAAAAGTGCGCGCGAGGGGATACAAGAAGCTTTATCAGACCTTGGTGTTCGTGTTTTCCCATCTATCGATGAGGCAGGAGAGTGCGTGAGGTTTTTTAGAAGTGGAACTGTATTGTGGGATATTGTTAGTAGTTTGCGTTATCCAAACTCAACAAGTGATGGCGAACTTAAAAGATTGATAAAACGAATAAAAGAAGATCCACTGGTTGTATTAATAATGCCACCAGCATCGTAGTATAAAATAAAACCCAGCCTACCTCTACCGTGCTGTTGCCTTGTAGCCCAGCTTTGCAAGCATACAACTTGGAGCAACCGGAGAAAAGCACATGGCTGAAGCACTGTTTTGTTCCCGCTAAGGGATTAGCGTATAATGTTCTCATGCGGATCATTGCCAAAAAGACTCTCCGGGAATTCTGGGAAAAACATGCTGATGCGCAGCAAGCCTTGCAGTCATGGCATACGGACGTGCAACAAGCGGACTGGAAGTCGCCTGCGGATGTGAAGAATGCGTACCGCAACGTCAGCTTTGTTGCCAACAACCGGGCGGTGTTCAACATCAAAGGCAACAAGTACCGCGTGATTGTGGCTATTCACTACGAATACAGCATCGTCTATATCCGCTTTGTCGGCACTCATGCGGAATACGATGCTGTTGATGCAGCCAGCGTGTGAGGAGAACAAGTTATGGATATGAAGCCAATCCGGTCGGAAGCAGAGTATCAGCAGGCTTTGGCGGAGATAGAGCGGCTGTTTGCAGCGGAAGCAGACACTGCTGACGGCGACCAGCTGAACATGCTGACCATTTTGGTTGAAGCCTACGAGAAAGGTCGTTACGATCTGCCCAAGCCTGATCCAGTTGAGGCTATTCTCTACCAGATGGAAAGCCGGGGCTTGTCACGGAAAGATTTAGAGCCATTTATCGGCACACGGGCGCGGGTGGCCGAGATCATCAACCGGCAGCGTTCCCTGTCGCTACCCATGATTCAAAAGCTGCATACAGGACTGGGCATTGCGGCGGACGTGCTGATTCAGCCCTACAAGGTTGCAGCGGCAAAGGCCAAGAAGCTGCCGCGCCCAGCAGCAGCGGCTTCCCGGTAAGCTCATGCCCATCTTCACTAACGAGCTGCTATCAATCTTTATGCAACCGACTAACTCAAAGCAACATGCCCGCTAACCCAACCCTTATCCAGCTTCAGCAGGTATCTTTTGCCTATCCCGGTAGCAGCCATCTGCTGCTCAACCAAGCAGACGTGACGCTGGATTATCGCCAGCGTATTGGTTTGATTGGCCCGAACGGTAGCGGCAAAACCACATTGCTGCATATCATCATGGGACTGCTGCGACCCACAGCAGGGAGGCTGCTGTTTAAGGGCCAAGAGATCAGCAGTAAAGAGGAATTCCGCAAGCTACGCCGAAGCATCGGTTTGGTCTTTCAAGATGCCGATGACCAACTTTTTTCGCCCACGGTGATTGAAGATATTGCCTTTGGCCCGCTCAATCTCGGCATGAACCCAGCAGAAGCCCTGCGTATCTCTCGCCAAACATTAGCTGATCTTGGTCTCTCCGCCTTGGCAGAGAGAGTTACACATCAGCTTTCTGGCGGCGAGAAAAAGCTGATTTCCTTAGCCACGATCTTGTCTATGCAGCCAGAAGCGATGCTCTTAGATGAACCAACCAACAACCTCGACAGCAATATCCGCACTCGCCTGATCAGCATTCTCAACCGGCTGGAGATCGGCTACATGATCATCTCGCATGACTGGGACTTTCTCGCTGAAACCTGCGATGAGATATATACGTTAAGCGAAGGATGTGCGCTGCGCAGTGGTACCGAATGTCTGCATAGCCACCATCATGTTCACACATATGGCGACCGACCCCACGAACACCAACGATGACTGACGAGTATTCACCCCGAAAACGTCGTCGCAGACGTATCGACGGCGACACCTGCCATTGCTGCACGAAACAAGTGCCTTTCTGTTGGACTTGCACCTGCGGCTTTGCCATCTGCCCTGATTGCTTTACCGAAAACAAGTGGGGCATGAGCAACGGCCCCACTTGGATATGCCCAGACTGCGAGCGGGTGCATTTGATGGAATAGGTGTACTACCTATCAGCTCAAGCTCCCACAGCACTTCTTGTATTTCTTGCCTGAACCACAGGGACAGAGCGCATTACGGTTGATTTTGTCCACTTCTTGCTGAACAGTCTGCTGTCCATCAGCGGCAGAAGCAAGCATCATCATTTCCAACTCGGCCTCGCGCTTACGCCGCTGTTCCTCCTCCAATCGTGCCACATCGTCTTCCTGCACAATACGGACAAACATCAAGCTGCTGATTGTTTGCGCCTTGACCGCCTCAATCATAAGGCCAAACATGTCAAAGCCTTCTCTCTTGTACTCGTCCAGCGGGTTTTTCTGACCATAACCACGCAGACCGATACCTTCCTTGAGGTGATCCATATTCAGCAAATGTTCTTTCCACAAAGCATCGACCACTTGCAGCAAAATCATCCGCTCTAAGTGACGCATCTGCTCTATCCCGTTACGTTCCTCTTGGGCAAGATACGCCCGGTCAGCCTCGGCTTGAAGCATCCCACGCAGGAGATCACGAGTTAGCTCGGCCCGCGCTGTTGGCAGCCAACCAGGGCTAACACTGAACAGTTCGGCTACTTTTTCTTCAAATGCCAGCCAATCCCAGTCCTCAGAAGTCTTACGCTCTTGAACAACGCTGGTGGTGAGTTCATCAACGAGGTCACTGGTCATATCAGTGATGATATCCTTGATGTCATTCCGCTCAAGGACTTCGCGCCGCTGGTTATAGATCACCTCGCGCTGCTTGTTCATTACATCATCGTATTCAAGCAGATGCTTACGAATATCGAAGTTATGACCTTCAACCTTGCGCTGGGCATTCTCAATTGCCTTAGAGATCATCGAATGCTCAATCGGCTCGTCTTCCTCCATACCTAACCTGTTCATGATTGAGGTCAGACGATCTCCACCAAAAATACGGAGCAAGTCGTCTTCTAACGAAAGGTAGAAACGAGAAGAACCGGGATCACCTTGGCGACCAGAACGACCACGCAGTTGGTTGTCGATGCGGCGAGACTCATGGCGACTGGTGCCGAGGATGTGGAGGCCGCCTGCCTCGCGTACACCTTGACCGAGCTTAATATCTGTGCCGCGTCCGGCCATGTTGGTGGCGATAGTGATCTTACCGAGCTGTCCAGCTTGGGCGATGATTTCCGCCTCACGATCATGCTGCTTGGCGTTCAGTACTTCATGAGGAATGCCTTCCTTCTTCAGCATTTCGGCAATTTTTTCCGAGATGTCGATGGAGATGGTACCCACCAAGACCGGCTGACCTTTCTTGTGTAGCTCCTTGATTTCCCGGACTACCGCCCGATATTTGGCAGCTTGGTTCTTGTAGATCACATCTGCAAGGTCAAGGCGCATAACAGGCCGGTTACTGGGGATGATCACCACATCCAAGTTGTAGATTTTCTTGAATTCAGGTGCCTCAGTGTCTGCTGTGCCGGTCATACCGGCCAGCTTGTTGTACATGCGGAAGTAGTTCTGGAAGGTGATCGAGGCGAGAGTTTGGTTTTCCTTTTCGATCTTCACCCCTTCCTTAGCTTCTAAGGCCTGATGGAGTCCGTCCGAGTAGCGACGACCTTCCATTGTCCGCCCCGTGAACTCATCAACAATGATTACCTCACCATTCTTAACGATATAATCAACATCCTTCTTGAAAAGGACATGGGCTTTGAGGGATTGGTTGACATGATGCAGATAATTGATATTGCGCGGATCATAAAGGTTATCCACACCGAGTAGTTCTTCGGCAAGCAACACGCCTTCGTCGGTGAGCAGCACCTGTCGAGCCTTTTCGTCTTTAGTGTACTGCTCATTCTCACAGAAACGCGGCATGATTGCATCAACCTTATGATACAAATCTGTGGACATCTCAGCCGGGCCAGAGATGATCAATGGTGTGCGTGCTTCATCAATCAGGATAGAGTCAACCTCATCAACTATGGCGAAATTGAAACCGCGCTGACAGAAGTCCTCTAAAGCAAACTTCATGTTGTCGCGCAGATAATCAAAGCCAAACTCGTTGTTGGTACCGTAGGTGACATCAGCGGCATACGCCTCGCGGCGAGCGCGGTCGTCCATGCCGTGCAGAATCGCGCCGGTACTCAGGCCAAGGAAGTGGTAGAGCTTGCCCATCCACTCCACATCGCGGTGCGCCAAGTAGTCGTTGACCGTGACGACATGCACACCTTTACCGCTGAGAGCATTGAGATAAACCGCAGCGGTGGAGGTCAGCGTTTTACCCTCGCCGGTCTTCATCTCGGCGATTTTACCCTGATGCAGCACCATCGCGCCAATAAGCTGGACATCATAATGCCGCTCACCCAAGACCCGTTTGGCCGCTTCCCGGCAGACGGCAAAGGCTTCAGGGAGCAGACTATCCAGCGTTTCTCCGCCTGCGTAACGTTCCTTGAACTCAGTAGTCTTGTCCCGCAGCTGACTGTCCGTGAGCGGTTCAATCGAAGGCTCTAACGTGTTGATCAGCTCAACCGTCTTGCGCAGCACTTTGATATCGCGGTCGTTCTTGCTGCCGAATATTTTCGTTAATACGTTACCTATCATGCTTGTTCTCCGCAGGCGGAACTCATTTGACTCCGCGCCGCCAGGATTAATCGTTGATCCAGATCAGCGCTTCTTCGTCGCAGTCCGGGAATTTAGGACACTGAATGCAGTCGCTCCATATTTTATGCGGCAATTCGCTTTTTTCAATGGGTGCAAAGTGCAATTTTCTGAAAAAACCACCTTGGTAGGTCAAGGTGAAGACCCTGTTGATCTCCAATTTTTGCGCTTCGATTAAGCAGGCGGAAACCAGCTCACGGCCTATGCCTTGACCTTGACTACTCTCTACCACAGCCAACGAGCGGATTTCTGCTAAATTATCCCAGCAAATATGCAAAGAGCAAACTCCCTGCACTCCGTTGTCGTCATAAACGACAAAATCACGCAGCTGATCGTAGAGCGAGCTGATCGAGCGACCCAAGAGCAAGCCCCGATTAGCAAATTGCTGGAGCAAGGTATGAATGATTTTGACATCACCCATGTGGGCCGGACGAATTTTCGTCGATGTGAGTGTAACAGTGGCTCCGTTCATGATCATCGTGCAGATTCGTGGTAGTACAGACGAGGCCGAGACTGGCCGGGAACAGGTGAAAATTATTCACCTTAACCCTTCAGTGGCATTTGGTCAAGCATTCCGATGATTATACCGTGATATCAGAAGAATGAGGCGTTTTCACTGTTCACTGCGCTGGAGAAGCAACAGGTATATTCGGTGGAGCGATCCGCCGCTTTCGTTCTCCAGGTAGGATGAGGACTCCTTCCGATTCCGGCAGCGGTTCTGGTTCTGGGGAAAGGGTAAGAGGTTTCGCCGGGCGACGTGTTTCCTCGCTTTTGACTGAAGGCGATTGCGATACAGCTGCCTTCGCAAGCGGTTGGGACGGTGGATAGAGGATAGTTTGCCCGGCCCAAATGCCTATGAGGAACATCCAAAGGAAGAGACAAAACAGCACCACTGCGATACCGACAATCCCACTCAGACTGAGCTGAAAGGAAAAGCTGCTGTCTGGCTCGTCGTTGCTGTGTTTATGTTCAGTGGATAAGTGTTTGCGCCGGGACATCAAGAGCCGGGGAAAAGAGAAACGATTTGGGACAAAAACAGCCGCGTTTGAGCGCAGCCCGCACAGCACCTTAGCAAATTCCGTTGCCCCGCAGCAAGGAATTTTTCCCCTTGACCCGGTGAGCGGCAAACTCTATGCTTGCCCGTATTCAGCATCACTCCTTCTGCCTTTCCTGCAACCACTATGAAAACAATCAGCAATCCTTGTCTGACCTGCGGAGCCTGCTGCGCCTTCTTCCGGGCCTCCTTTTACTGGGCAGAGACCGAAGCGGGCAGTCCCGGCGGCGTACCTGATCATCTCACCGAGAAAATCAACGACTTCCGGGTGCAGATGAAAGGTACCAGAGGACTACAGCCGCGCTGCATCGCCTTAACCGGCGAGATAGGTAAGAGCGTAGCCTGTGGCATTTACGAACAACGCTCTTCGGTCTGCCGTGCCTTTCAGCCTTCTCTGCTTGACGGCGTAGTGAATGAAGACTGCAATCGAGCGCGTGCCGCGCATGGCTTGGGGCCGGTTACTCGCAGCGACTGGGGACAGGAAGAGTTCTGCACGGTGGAGCAGGGTCACGGCGCGTCATGACCCTACCGCCGCTATTCCTCCCGCAACTCAGTCTTTGCTTTTCTCTTGGCGGAACTCTCGGTGTGCCTTCACTGCCTCGATAATTACCGGGATAACCGAGAGAACAATGATGACGATGATCACTAATTCAAAGTGTTTCTGGACAAAAGGGATATTGCCGAAGAATACACCCAAGAGCGTGAATACCGCCACCCAAGTAATGCCACCGATGATGTTCCAGCGGATAAAGAAACCGTATGGCATCCGACTGACTCCAGCAACAAAAGGAGCGAATGTACGGATGATCGGCACGAAGCGAGCAAGGAAAATTGTCCTCCCACCATGCTTTTCAAAGAAAACATGGGTGCGCTCCATGTATTGTTTCTTAATCCACTTAACTTCACCGGTGTAGGCTTTAGCTCCGATGCGATAGCCAATCCAATAATTGACTGTATCACCGAGTACAGCGGCGATGGAGAGCAGAAAGAAGAGTAACCAGGGGTCAAGAGTGCTGCTGGGGCGTGCAGCAAAGGTAGCCGCAGCGAAAATAAGCGAGTCGCCGGGCAGAAAAGGCGTGACCACGAAGCCTGTTTCCAGAAAGACGATGACAAAAAGGATAGCCAGCGTCCACGCACCGTACTCCAAGATGATGCTTTCGAGATAGGTGTCAACGTGGAGGACAAAATTAATCACTTCTGCAATGAGTTCCATTGATTTGTTGTTCCTTGGTTGAAGAGATTGAGATCAGGCAACTGCCGTGTTAGTCTTTGCAAATAGTTTCCGCCTGGTTCGAGCTGAACGCAAGAAGATGTCATTCCGGCCTGCCTTTTGTGGGATGCTGCACACCAGTGTCGAGGCGCGGACATCACTGGTGTGGAGAGCGGCTGCACACTGGTGAGGAGGATGGGACATCACTGGTGTGCTTGCAGGCCGCTTCAGCGTTGAGCTGGCGGCAAGGAAAGGGCAAGCCGGAACCCCAAGTCGTAGTCGCGGAAGCCTGGTGCGCTCACGTCGCGATTCGCCGCCCGCACGCTTTTGGGCGTGCTGTCCCAGCTACCGCCGCGAAGCACGCGGTACAAGCCACTCTCAGGGCCTAGCGGATTGTCCTTAGGGCTGACGGCATAATAACCAGCATCATACCAGTCCGCACACCACTCCCGGACATTGCCGTGCATATCATGCAGGCCCCAGACATTGGCCTTTTTCTCGCCAACTGGATGGGTTGTATCGCCGGAGTTCTTCTTGTACCAAGCATAGTCTTCAAGTTGAGCCTCATCATCTCCGAAACACCAAGCCGCCTCGCTGCCTGCCCGGCAGGCATACTCCCACTCCGCCTCGGTGGGCAGACGATAGGGCTGACCAGTTTCTTGGCGCAGCCACGCACAATAGGCGACAGCATCATGCCAGCACACACGGATCACTGGCCGCTGCGCCCGACCCCAGCCCTCATCTTTCGGTTTTTCTTTACCTGTGGCCTCACAGAAGGCATCATACTCAGCAAAGGTGACTGGATAGCGGCCAAGGGCAAAGCTGTCCAGCACCACCTCATGCACTGGCAGTTTATCTTCATCTTCTTCAAAAGAGAAAAAGTCGTCCAAGTCGTCCTCGTCCAGCTCCACCTCATGTACAGGCCGTTCATCTTCACTGTCATTGCCCTGAATATCTCCCATGCGGAAACTACCGCCGCGTATAAGTATCATCTTTATTCCGAGTCCACCGCCAAAAGACTCCGGCAAAGGACAGGGTAAGGCAATCTGATCAACGTGCCTGAATATCCCGTCAGCAAGATCAACAAAGCGCACAAGCTGATCCGTGGCCCACAGCGGTTCCTGTTCAGTCAACTGCTTATGCACTATGCCCCACGCCAAGAGGAACTCCTGCACCGTGTAATGGCTGAAGCGGAAGGCGCGGTCAGAGTTGCGATTGAGCAGGGAACGACCGCCCAGCTCGAACTGCTCCAGCCAGGCTATGTTCGCGTCCGCACTGATGAGCTGCTTCAGCTCGTCCTCCGAGATGACCCGCGTTCCCTGCCGCTGCATCCGCTCGGCAATCCGCAGGCAGGCCAGAAAGAGTTCCTTGCGCTCAGGGACGCGCCGCTCCTTGTGCTGCTCCCGCAGCTTGCGCACCTCACGGTCAAGCCATTCCTCCAGCAGGGCCTCGTACACCGTGTAGGCGTTCCAGTCTTGGCGGCAGTCCTTGGCCAGCAGCTTGTCAATATGCTGGAGGAGCATGGGCCGCATCCGCAAATCCTGCATGTGCTTGAGCAGACAGTCAGCCTTGGCCCGCTCCTTCCTGATCGTGCCAGCCCGGAGCCGCAGATGATGATGCCAGCGCAGCGGCAGCTTGCGCTCAATGAAGTCCTGCGCTTGGGCATCGGTGAAGGGGGAAAGATACAGCACCGGGCAGTGATAGCCGGACAGCACTCTGATCTCCGGGCGGCCAAAGCGGTCTGGCTCCATCTCCGGGAAGAACTGGGTGCGGCTGGAGATGAGCACCCGGCGGAAATCCTCGCTGGCCCGCAGCAGCTCCAGCAGGCGGTCGCGGATGCGCTTCCACGCCAGCGGGTCTTCATCCAAGGCATCAAGCAGGAGGACGGTCCCACCCTTGTTCGGCAGAGCCTGCACCCGCTCCAAGGTGTCCGCGCCCAGCTTGAACAGGGCGCAGCCATGCCCTTGAGGCCAGAAGCTGGTCAGGTGCATGAGCTTGATCATGAGGAGCAGCGAGGTCTTGCCCATCCCGGCATCAGAGAGGATGAACATCTGGTGGCGGCCATCTTTCTCCAAAGGCAGACCGCCCTGAAAGAACTCGTTGATCCGCTCAAAGGCAGGCTGCCGGGCCGCAGACAGCAGATCGTCCTGCTGCACATCAGCCGGGTTGCGGTCTTGCAGAAACGGCTCAATGTAGAGGCCGCGCAGGGTTTCAGGATCAACGAACTCGTCCCGCAGACGTTCCAGCTCCTGCTTTTCCTCTTCTCTTATTCGGCGAAGCCGCTTCCAGAGCGGCACTATCCACGCCGCTTTGACGAAGCTCAGAACTTCCAAGGCCATGCTTCCCTCCTTCTTCAGATGATTGCATGGACTGAAAATACCATCCGGCAGGTGTGAATAACAAGGAATTTCCGCTGGAGGGAGGCGGCATTCAACAAAAGCCAGCGCAGGAGCGGAAGAACCTACACACAGCGGCTGCACCAAGCATGTGTGCGATGTAGGGGCGAAAAATCTTTCGCCCCTATTACTGACGGAACTACGCCATCCTTGCCGGAATGATCATCATCGTCTGGCCACTCCATTGCAGCCGCCGCTGAATGGCAAAGGCGGTCTCATTGTGCAGCAGGCGCTGGTACCAGCGTTCGCGCTGGAAGACGATCTTGCCGGCAAAGAAGGTGGCCTTGGGGAACTCGCGATGGAGCCTGCGGCAGAGCTTCTCCGCCTCGTCCACCGCATCGGTGCCCAGCTCGTAGTCGCATTCACAAGGGATGCGCAGACGTTTGGCCAAGCGCAGATAGCGGGCCAGCATCTTCTCTGTCTCCTCTTGCAGGGCATCCACGGTCTCTTCTCCCTTGAACACCCCTGAATCCACCACGCCGACCGTGACAAAGAGCAGGTTCTTATAGTAGCCAGGGAACATGCGGAAGATGTTGAGCATGGTGTGGATGCCCAAGCCGCTGTACGAGCTGACCAAGAGAATGGCGGTCGGCTGGCTGGGATCAAGCGGGCCGACTGCTGCTTCCTCGCCTGCCGGGACATGGGCAAGCTCCACCATGTCTTCCTGATACAGCTCGGAGATCTTGTCATAGACCATGCCATAATGCTTCCGCACGATAAAGGCCAGCCCTACCAGCATCCCTGTCACCACCACCGTCATCCAGCCGCCTTCGGTGAACTTCTCCAAGACTGTGACGGTCAGGATGGAGACGCAGAGCAGCAGGCCGACCGCGAACAAGGCTGCCTGCCGCCGCCAATGCTGCTCTGCGCGGCGGCTGATCCAGTGCTGCAACATGCCGAGCATGGAAAGCGAGAAGGTGAGGAAGACGTTGATGCTGTACATGACCACAATCGCGCTGACATTGCCCTTGGTGTAGATGAGCGCACTCAGTGCCGCCCCGCACATGAGGAGGATGCCGTTCTGCGTGGTTAGACGGTCAGAGAGCGCGGAGAAGCGGTGCGGCATCCAGGAGTCCACGGCCATGTTGGCCAGCACGCGCGGCCCGTCAATGAAGCCCGCTTGGGCGGCCACAATCAGCAGTGCGCCTTCAGAGAAGAGCGTCAGGAAGACAAAGGTGCTGCTGAAGGGAAGCTGCGCAGCGACACGCTCGGCCAGCACAGCGTTCATGGTCTTGCCTGGCACATGGCTGATGCTCCAGAGGAGATAGCAGAGCAGCAGGCCCGCTGCGGTGAAGGCTAGCGACGAGGCCATATAGAGCATGGTGCGTTTCGCGGTCGGCACACGGGGTTCCCGCATGATCGGCAGGCCGTTGGAGACCGCTTCAATACCAGTGTAGGTGCCGCCGCCGAGTGAGAAGGCTCGCAGAAGCAGGAGCAGCAGGCCGAACACGCCGACATTGGAAAGCCCCTGCGAGAAGCCGTCGGTGACTTTGGCCGCCGTTGCCTGCATTTCGCTGGCATGACTGAAGATGCCGTAGCCGATCAGCAGCAGGTGGGTGATGACAAAGACGATGAAGACCGGGGTCAAGGCCACCACGGACTCGCGCACGCCGCGCAGGTTGAGCGTGGCCAGACCGAGCAGGAGCATGGCATCAACAGTCAGCTTCCAGTGATGGAGATGGAGCGGCACAAAGCTGAACAGGGCATCGCCAGCCGCAGCTATTGAGATGGTGATGGTCAGGATGTAGTCCACCACCAAGGCCGAGCCAGAGACCACGCCGACCCGTGGCCCAAGCAGCTTCGTGGCCACCAGATATCCGCCGCCGCCGCTGGGAAAGGCCTCGATGATCCGGCTGTAGGCCAGCGAGATGATGAGCACTGTGGCGATCATCAGCAAAGCCAGCGGCACAGCCAGATAGGAGTGCTCGCCAAGAGCGCGGAAGGCTTCCTCCGGGCCGTAGGACGAGGACGACAGGCCGTCTGCGCCTAAGCCCACCCAAGCAAGGAAGGGGATCAGCGACAGGTGATGAAAGAGTGACTTGTCAGCCAAGCCACGTGGCGCACCGATTAGAGTGCGCCAGAGACGATGGAAGAAGCTGCGTTCTACGGGTACTGCATCAGCGCTGGACAGCTTGGCTTGCGTCATGGCAAACCTCCTTTTACGCGACCACGGGTCATAGGGAAAAGGAGATAAGCCCCCGTGGTCAAAGAGAGGTTCGCCCCTTCAACGCCTGCGAGGTTAGCTGACGGGCTGGGGCCGAAGAGAATAGCCCTGCGCAAGCTGCTGCGCTTCGCCCCGTAAGAGTGGGTCCCCCGCTCCTGCCGCAGCAGGACTCGGCGATAATGCGGCCAGTATAGACCTGCGGCTGCCTGCTGTCAAGACGTGGGATGGTCATGATGCGCCGTGATCCTACTGGGTTTAGAGAAGTCTGCGGCAAAACAATGCTCCGGCCTCCTTCTGTCTTGCTCTCGTTCCTCCCTTGCAGTACATTTCTTCGCATGAATACACTGCTTGCAATCGACAATCTTACGCTCTCCTTCTGTGCAGATAAGGAAGCGGGCGGCGACACTGAGGTGCTGCATGGCATCAGCCTGAGCATCGAGCCGGGCAAGACCCATGCCTTGGTCGGCGAATCCGGCTCTGGTAAGTCTGTGGCCGCTTTATCCATCCTTCGCTTACTGGAAGACGTAAGTACAGTTCGCACCGGTGGAAGCATTCTGTTCAAGGGACGCAACCTACTGCGCTTGGGCAAGAAGGACATCAGAGCGGTACGCGGCAATGAGATAGCCATGATCTTTCAGGAGCCGATGACCTCGCTCAATCCAGTGCTGACTATCGGTAGTCAGCTGGTAGAGCCGCTGGTGCTTCATCGGCAGATGTCTAAGGAAGAAGCAAGGCAGGAGGCTATCAGTCTGTTGGCACGCACCGGTATTCAGGAGCCGGAGAGCAGAATCAACGCGTATCCGCACCAGCTTTCCGGTGGCCAACGCCAGCGGGTGATGATTGCGATGGCCTTAGCCTGTCGTCCTCATCTGTTAATTGCCGACGAGCCGACGACTGCCTTGGATGTAACTCTCCAGGCGCAGATATTGGAGTTGATTCAGGATGTGCAGCAGGAATTCAAGATGGCCGTGCTGCTCATCACTCACGACCTACCTTTGGTGCGGAAGGCAGCAGATACGGTGTCGATCATGCACAGGGGAAGGATTGTTGAGCAAGGCCCAGCAGAGGAGATTTTCAGTGCCCCCACGCAGGACTACACCCATAAGCTGCTGGAGTCAGTGCCACAGGACAGCAAGACACCAGCGGTAGGTGGTAAGGCACTGATCAGCATAGAGAGGTTGAACTGTGTCTTTACGGTGAAGAAGTCGTGGCAGGGGGTGCTTAAGCGGAACAGTACACTGCTGAAAGCGGTGGATGATATCAACCTCACTATCCACCAAGGCACTACGCTGGGTATCATCGGTGAGTCTGGTTCTGGCAAGAGTACACTTGCCCTTTGCTTGCTCGGCTTGACTACCTTTCAAGGGACGATTCGCTATAGTCGCGATGACCGAGAAATACTGCTTTCTCAGCTCAGTAGCCGCCAGTTGCGACCTCTGCGCCGCCACATGCAGATCGTCTTTCAAGACCCCTTTTCTTCGCTCTCGCCACGCCTCACGGTAGAGCAGATCATCGGTGAAGGCTTGCAAGTGCATGAGCCAAGTCTTAGTCGAAAGGAACGGCAGGTGCTGGTTGAGCAGGCACTCTTAGAAGTGGAGCTAACCCCGGAGATGGCAGGCCGCTTTCCGCATGAGTTCTCAGGTGGTCAGCGACAGCGCATCGCCATTGCTCGCGCCTTAATCCTCAAGCCAGAGCTGCTGATCCTTGATGAACCCACCTCGGCCTTGGACGTGACTATTCAAGCACAGATTATTACGTTATTGCGGAGTTTACAGCGGAGGCACGGCCTGACGTATGTCTTCATCACCCACGACCTACGAGTGCTGCGGTCTTTAGCGGATGAATTGGCAGTCATGCGCCAAGGGAGAATCGTCGAGCAAGGCCCGGCAGATCGGATTTTCACCCAACCCAAGCACGACTACACCCAGCAGTTGCTGCGGGCGGCGTTTTACAGCTGATTTCATCTAAAAAAGACAGCGTCTCTGCCCCTGTTCCACGCACCATTGCGTGGAGGAGGAGTCGGAACAGAGACGCTGAGAGGCGTGTTTTCGTAAATGGGTTGAAACAAGTGCCTTTGCCTCTGTTCCACGCACCATTGCGTGGAGGAGGAGTCGAGGCAAAGACACTCTTGAAGACGGTATCGCTCTCTTAAAAGTCTTGAGTCAACTTCTGCTTTTTCTTGGTGTCATCTTCCTTTTTTCCTGCCGCCAGTAAACCAATAGCTACGATCAGAAACACGCCGAACAATGCTGTACCAATGAAGAGCCAGTCAGAACAGCATTCGTGGAGCATCTCCATATACGGCTCCTTGTCTTTGCTCCGTACCGCAAAAAAACGGGCGGAGATATATTCCGGGCGGTCTGTCGGAACCAAGGATAAGACCGCCCTTCAGTTTACGCCTATCTTAGAACATCGGTGTGACTGCTAATTGTCCAGAAGACTGGCAGAAACCCGGTGAGGCGGCAAAATAATCGGCACCCATCTTTATGCAGCTCTCCATGATACCGGGATGCTCTTTACAGATGGAGCAATACGAGGTGATGCAGGCAAAGGCGTGAATTTTTGCTGTTTCACAGTTCATACCGCGATTCTTAGCATCATTGATAATATTCTGCACGTACATCTCAATGCCTTCCTTCTTGTCGCAGCCGCAGTGCTGAATCGCGTCGCTCAGTATCGGTGACGCAGTGTTTTGTTGTGCAAAGGCTGCTGAACCAGCAAGCAAGAATAAACCTGCTGCTGCGATTGTTACAAGAGTTCTGCCTGCTAACTTCATGGTGTTCGTTTTCATCATTCTCTCCCCTACGGGGGTTGTAGTTGGTCCCGCTCTATTCTGTTCTTCGGAAAACGGCCTCCTCAGACCGCGTTCTTCTCCTCTTATGCTTTTATAATAACAAGCCGCAGATGAACGTGAGATGAACAACCCATGAACGGAGCATGAACAGAATTGTTTTTTTTGCAAAAAAGAGTACAGAGGTTGGCAGAAAAACGATATTATTGCAGTGGATGAGGGGAGTTTGACAAAAAAAGGAGGAAAACATGCGAAGAAAAGTCAAGTTGCTGTGCTGCTGTTTCTTGCTGACTGCTGTCCCTGCCGGAGCATCAGCGGCGGGAGATGATGTGGCACAACTGAAACAGGTGGTTTCTACTCAAGAGAACACCTTGGGCAAAGCGCATCCTGAGCTGGCAGCGGCCTTGAGCAAGCTGGCTGCCTGCTATGTTGCGCAAGAACGGTATGCAGAAGCGGAACCGCTGTACTGGCGAGCTGTTGAGATTTATGACAAAGCAGCGGAAAAATATGCTGCTGAACGTGCGGCAATCCTAAGCAGCTTGGCCGAACTGCATCATTTGCACGGAAAACAGGCCGAAGCGGAATCCTTGTACGAGCGCGTCCTGCGTATTCAAGAAAAAGCACTGCCTAAAAATCATCCCGATTTGGCCGTTACGATGGACAAATTAGCCGGACTCTATCAAAACCAGCGGCGTTATGTGGAAGCAGAGTCGCTGTATGCCCGCGCTATGGCGGTCAAAGAAAAAAACTTGGGCAAAGAGCATTCAGAGGTGGGAGCCGAACTGGGTA
This sequence comes from Candidatus Electronema aureum, assembly GCA_004284765.1. Lineage (GTDB taxonomy): Bacteria > Desulfobacterota > Desulfobulbia > Desulfobulbales > Desulfobulbaceae > Electronema > Electronema aureum. The sequence goes on along the minus strand of NQJD01000001.1, from coordinate 89,027 downwards.
AGTTGGCTGGACTACATTGGCAGATAGGTCAGCCTAAGGAAGCAGAATCTTTGCAGCTGCGTGATATGGCTATTGACGAAAAAACGCTGGGTAAAGATCATCCTCACCTTGCCAAGGATTTTGCCAAATTAGCCACATCCTATCAAACGCGAGGCCGCTGGACAGAAGCTGCATCAGCATATCAAAACGCGCTGACCATTCTCAAAGCAAAATTTCCGGCTGGACATCCAGATATAGAACCTCTTGAGGCGGAATACGATCAAGTAAAAAAACGCCTCATCGCTGAACAGACGGAGTAATCGTTTTTGCCTTCGCACCGACTCGATTTGCACCTCGTGTCGGTGCCGTTTCTTTCCCCGCTACTTCCCTTCTCCTTGATTCAGTCAGCTTTATCCCTGTTAACAAAAATGGAAAAAATGCCGCTGAACACGAGCAGGGCAACGGATTTAGGTTGAAAAAAATACAGAGAATGGAGTATATATTCTCCTTGCCTTCAATAATTAGAAAATTGATTTTATTCAGCCGATAGTTTTCCTTCCATCGCTCTGCGGTAGATTGATCGGTTGCCAGACTATATATTTTTTAAGGAGTAGTAATGAGTGCAAAAATCATTAGCGGAACCGAAGTCGCAAAGGAAATCCGGGCGGAGCTGAAGGCAGAAGTTGCCGAGCTGGCAGCAAAGCATAAGGTCGTGCCGGGTCTGGTCACAATTCTGGTGGGCGAAGACCCGGCTTCGCAGTCCTATGTGGCGGCGAAGAACAAGACCGCCAAGGAGCTGGGCATTCACTCCGAGCAGGTGACGCTGCCTGCTGATACCAGCGAGGCCGAGCTTTTAGCCTTGGTGGAGAAGTGCAACAACGACCCGAAGATTCACGGCATCCTCGTGCAGCTGCCTTTGCCCAAGCAGATCAATGAAGCCAAGGTGCTGAACGCCATCAGCCCGGACAAGGACGTGGACGGCTTCCACCCAGTCAACGTGGGCCGCATGGTCTTAGGCGAGAAATGCTTCCTGCCCTGCACCCCGCACGGTGTGTTGGAGCTGCTCCAGCGCAGCGGCGTGAAGACCGACGGGGCTGAGGTCGTGGTTGTGGGCCGCTCGAACATTGTCGGCAAGCCGGTAGCCAACCTGATGCTGCAAAAGCGGGCAGGCGGCAACGCCACTGTCACCCTCTGCCACACCCGCACCAAGGACATGGATTTCCACACCAAGCGGGCAGATATCTTGATCGTTGCTGCCGGTGTCGCCAACATGATCAAGGCCGATCAGGTCAAAGAAGGCGTGGTGGTGATTGATGTCGGGGTCAACCGCGTCGGCATGACCGAGTCTGGCAAGGCCAAGCTCGCAGGCGACGTGGAGTTTGACTCGGTGAAGGAGAAGGCCGCCGCCATCACGCCAGTGCCGGGCGGAGTCGGGCCGATGACCATCACCATGCTGATGAAGAACACCGTTCAGTCGGCGAAGCAGTTCGCCGGGCTGGCGTAACCCTTTGAAAAATTCTTTCAGGAGACCGTGAGTTATGGCCAAGCCCAGCCGCATCGCCAGCAGCAACGAGATCACCGCCAGCTCCACCCGCGAGCTGCTCAATCAGGATTTAGCAAAGAAAGTCCGCACCGCCTACACCCGGATTGAAGAGCGGGGCATGGCTGCCTGCCTCTTCGGTTCGCAGGGCACTTGCTGCAAGAACTGCAACATGGGGCCGTGCCAGATCATTGACGGCGTGGAATCCATGGTCGGCATCTGCGGAGCCACTGCCGACACCGTGGCCGCCCGCAACTTTGGCCGCATTGTCGCCGCAGGCACTTCGGCCCACACCGACCATGCTCGCGAGATGGTGCGCGGCTTTATCGCCACAGCCAAGGGCCAGACCCCGCACGAGATCAAAGACGTGGCCAAGCTGCACAAGATGGCCCAGCTCTTTGGCATTGCCACGGAAGGCCGCGATAAGAACGAGATCGCCCTTGAGCTGGGCGAGCGTGCCTTGGCTGAGTTCGGCCAGCAGGACGGCATACTGACCATGCTCAAGCGCGCGCCGGAGAAGCAGCAGAAGATATGGAAGGCCAAGGGCGTGGAGCCGCGCGGCGTTGACCGCGAGGTGGTCGAAATGATGCACCGTACCCACATGGGCGTGGATCAGGAATACCACAACATCATGCGCCAAGCCTCCCGCTGCGCACTGGCTGACGGCTGGGGCGCGTCCATGCTCTCCACCGAGCTGACCGACATCATGTTCGGCACGCCGGTGCCCAAGCGGGCCACCATTGATTTGGGCGTGCTGCGCGAGGACATGGTCAACGTCACGGTGCATGGGCATGAGCCGCTTTTAGCTGAATCGCTCTGTCTCGCTGCCGAGGATGAGGAAATGCTGGCTCTGGCGAAGAAAGCCGGGGCGAAAGGCATCAACCTTGCCGGTGTCTGCTGCACAGGCAACGAGATCCTGATGCGCCGGGGCATTCCGGTGGCAGGCTCGTTCATTCAGCAGGAGATGGTTTTAGCGACCGGCGCAGTCGAGGCAATGGTGGTGGATGTCCAGTGCGTGATGCAGTCGGTCGCGCAAGTGGTGAAGGACAAGCACACCGACATCATCACCACCAACTACCGGGCGATGATGCCGGACGCGGTGCACATCCAGTTTGACGAGCATGACTCCTACGCCTCGGCCAAGAAGATACTCACCCACGCCATTGGCAACTTCAAGAAGCGCGGGCCGCACTACATTCCCAAGGACAAGAAGTTCGACGTGGTGGTTGGTTTCTCGCACGAGACCATTAATTACATGCTCGGCGGCCGTTTCCGGCAGTCGTACCGCCCGCTGAACGACAACATCATCAATGGCCGCATCCGGGGCGTGGCTGCGATTGTCGGCTGCGAGCACTACAAGCACGCCGACAACGTCCATGAGATCATTGCCAAAGAGCTGATCAAGAACAACGTGCTGGTGCTGGCCACTGGCTGCGCGGCGCAGGCTCTTGGCCGCGTTGGTCTGATGCGGCCAGAGGCGGCGACCGAGTTTGCCGGCGACAGTCTGCGCGAGGTCTGCGAGACAGTGGGTATGCCGCCGGTGCTGCATGTCGGCTCCTGCGTGGACAACTCCCGCTTGCTGATTGCCCTGACCGAGATGGTGCGTGAAGGCGGCCTTGGCAACGATATCGCCGAGCTGCCTGCGGTTGGCACTGCGCCGGTCTGGATGAGCGAGAAGGCGGTGGCTATTGGTCAATACTTTGTCGCCAGCGGTGCGCATGTCATCTTCCAAGACCTGCCGATCAGCGGGGCCAAGAAGTTCTCCGAGTACATCCTCAAGGGGCTGAAAGAGGAGTACGGGGCCTGCTGGGGCGTGGCAAGCGAGCCGTTGGACATTGCCAAGGCGATGATTGCGGCCATTGAGGAGAAGCGCGAGGCTCTGGGCATCAACAAGAAGAAAGAGCGCGTGCTGATGGATATGGCGATGCGCCGCGAGATTGAGGCGGGCAAGGGCATAGGCGGAGCAGGATGCGGCGGCGGGAAGCATTGACGGGCAGGTAGGGGCGAAAGATTTTTCGCCCCTACAAAACCGCCTTGATGATACGCAGAACGTATCCGGCTGGCCGCTGAACAGCTCCCAAGGGCGGATGAACCGCCCCGCAGATATGTAGAACGGCACCTGAGAGCCGTTGAACCTATCCAAACAGCCGTTTTGCGGATGCGGCGGGCCGATGAATGACAGCACAGGGCCGCTTTTCTGTAGGGGCGAAAAATTTTTCGCCCCTACAGAAAAGCGGCCCGTCCAGCCCGACCGTCAGCGTTCAATAAAGAAATTGCCAAACATTTTCCGCCCGCAGCGGCGGATCAGATAGAAGGAGGATTATGAAATCAGGGAGCAATTTGGAGCGGGTGCTCCGCAGCGGCCAGTTCGCCGTCACGGGCGAGCTGGGGCCGCCGAAGAACAGTGACCCGGAGGTGGTCCGCGCCAAGGCGAGGCTGCTCAAGGGCAAGGTGGATGCGGTCAACATCACCGACTGCCAGACCGCCATTGTGCGCATGTCGTCTATCGGCGCGGGCCTGCTGGCCCAAGCTGAGGGCGTGGAGCCGGTCATCCAGATGACCTGCCGCGACCGCAACCGGATCGCGATGCAGTCCGACATCTTGGCGGCCTCCGCCTTGGGCCTGAAGAACCTCCTCTGCCTGACGGGCGACCACCAGAAGTTCGGCAATCATCCCGGCTCCAAGGGCGTGTTCGACATGGACTCGATCCAGATGCTCGGCATGATGCGGGACTTACGCGACGCGAAGAAGTTTCAATGCGGCGAGGAGCTGAAGGGCACGGCCCCGCAGCTCTTCCTCGGCGCGGCGGCCAACCCCTTTGCCTGGCCGTTCGAGTTCCGGGCCGTGCGCATGGGCAAGAAGATCGCCAATGGTGCGGACTTCATCCAGACCCAGATCATCTACAACGTTGAGAAGTTTGCGGAGTTCATGAAGCAGGCCCGCGACCTCGGCCTGACCGAGAAGGCCTACATCCTCGCCGGTGTGACTCCGCCCAAGTCCTTGGGCATGGCGAACTACATGAAGAAGTTCGTGCCGGGCATGGATGTGACCGACGCAGTGATCGAGCGGATGAAGGGCGCAAAGAACCAGAAGCAGGAAGGCATCAACATCTGCGTTGACATCATCAATCAGGTCAAGGAGATTCCGGGCGTGGCTGGTGTCCATGTCATGGCGATTGAGTGGGAGGAGGCGGTCGGCGAAATCTGCGAGAAGGCCGGTCTGTTGCCCCGTCCGACCTTTGCTGAGGATGCCGCCGCTGTTCAGCCTGTCAAAGAGAGCGCGGCCCCTGTTGCCGAGACCATTGAGGTGCGCGGCGCGGCGGCTGATGAGCTGCTCAATCAGGCCAAGGCCGAAGCCGAGAAGATTATAGCCGCAGCCCGTGCCGAAGCGGAGGCCATTGCCGCCGCCCGTCCGCAGGTTGGGGCAGAGATTAACCCTGCCGCGCCTGCGGCAGATGATGCGGGAGAGCATGAGATGAATGAGAAGGAACGCCTGCTGGCCTTGGATTCGGTCAGCGTGGGGCTGAAGGCATTGAAGGCGGCCTACGGCCTGAGCGATGATCAGTTCGAGGCCCTGATGAACTTTGCCAGGGCTGAGGCTGTCCTCAAACGCGAGCCGGAATGCTGCGCCAAGAAGCCAGTTGCGGCTGCGCCGGTCGCTCCGGCAGCTCCGGTTGTGGATGACTCGGCAACCAAGGCAGCAGCAGAGGCCAAATTGAAGGCTGAGGCGGATGCAGCCGCAAAAGCAGCGGCAGAGACAGAAGCCAAGGAAGAGGCTGCGGCCAAAGCGAAGGCTGAAGCCGAGACAAAGGCGAAGGCAGATGCGGAAGCCAAGTTGAAGGCGGAAGCAGAGGCCAAGGCAAAAGCCGCCGCAGAAGCAGCTGCGAAAGTTGCGGCAGCAGTTAAGCCTGCCCCGGCTGCTGCTTCGGCTGACTTTGCGGCTCCGGCATTAGCAACCGGCGAAGCCCCCTTTGCGGAACGCGCAGCCAAGGTGCCTGCCTCGTCGTACAAGGTCAACTACTCCGGCACAATTCGCGAAGTGACCCTCGGCAACGGCGGCAAGACCGTGACCGTGGGCGGCTCGACCTCCTTGCCTTTCCATCTCTTTGAAGGGGCGATGAAGAACAAGCCGTTGATCGCGATGGAAGTGATGGACATCCGTCCCGACAACTGGCCGCAGACCCTGAGCAGGCATTTCGAGGACGTGATGAGCGACCCGGTGGCTTGGGCGCGCAAGTGCGTGGATGTTTATAAGGCTGACGCGATCAACATCTGGCTGGCTGGCACGGATCCCAACGGCGCGAACCGTCCGGCCAAGGATGCGGCGCAAGATGCGGCCAAGGTGATTCAGGCCATTGACGTGCCAGTGATCGTCTGGGGCTGCGGCAATGCCGACAAGGACACCGAGACTCTGCGCGAAGTCACCTCGATGATCGGCGATAAGAAGGTCTGCCTGGCCCCGCTGGAGGACAGCAACTACCGCTCCATCGGCGCGACCGCAATGGCCTTCCGCTACCCAGTGGTGGCCGCTTCGCCGATTGACGTGAACCTTGCCAAGCAGCTCAACATCCTACTGGAGAACCTTGGCGTGGGTCTCGACACCGTGCTGATGGATCCCTCGGTCGGCGCGCTCGGCTACGGCATTGAGTACACCTACTCGGTCATGGAGCGCATCCGCCTCGCCGCTCTCACCCAGAAAGACGAGAAGCTGCAAGTGCCGCTCATCTGCAACTTGGGCCGCGAAGTCTGGAAGACCAAGGAGGCTGGCCTGCCCAGCGATGCGATGATGGGCGATCAGGAGCGGCGCGGCATCATGATGGAGGCGGTCACAGCCTCCTGCATGTTGATGGCTGGCGGCGAAGTGCTGATCATGCGTCATCCCAAGGCGGTCAATATGACCAAGTCCCTGATCAACGGGCTGGTCGGCTGATCGAAAAGCGTTCAGGTTCCGGGAATAATGACCTTTCTTCTTCAAAAAAAGAAAGGTCTCTGTCAGTTAAGCAAAAGGTTGAGTGGGTAGTTGAGGAGAGAACAACAATGTCAGATCTTCGATATTCTGTTGGTGTCATTCTAAGAGCACCAGTGGTGTTGGCACTGACTATCTTATGGGTTTGTACTTTATGGCCATTAGTGGTTATTTTAAACTTCATTGGCATAATATGCGCTCCTATAATCTATCCATTCGCTTTCGCATTAACTTGGCTAAGTTACGCTTTTCTTTCCAAGAAAGATGCAATTCTTCCAAAGTATTGGGATAAATACCCTGATGAGTTTATCAAAAACATGGGTACTGGTTTTCCTGCCTTGAAGAAAATGCTGATAGAAGGATTCGATTCCTATTCATGAATCCTTTCCGAACAAACCTGAACAATTGAACCTCTGAATCGCATATAAGGAGCTTGTTTCTATGTCAAAGATCATCTGTTCCGCAGCCATCCGGGGTGCCCATAAAATTGTGGACATGGCTGAGGCGGCCTACGAGGAGGCCCTGAAGAAGTTCGGGCCTGAGCACGAGGTTTCCTTCCCCAACACTGCCTATTATCTGCCGATCATCTATTCGATGCTCGGCGCGAAGGTGGAGAAGCTGGGCGACATGAAGGCAATTTTCCAAGAATGCCGCACGCTGCTGCCCGCCATCGTCAGCGACAAGATCTGGCTGCCGTATCTCGCGCCTGCCTTAGACGCAGGCATGGCCACGTATTTCGCTGAGGAGATGTACGAGGCCATCCGCTACCTCAACGAGCCGAATTTCTACACCAAAAGCGAAGAGCCTACGTCGGAGAATCTCTGGCTGGGCGCGGCGGACGACGTGATCTTCCGCAAGCGCGGCGTGGAGTTTGTGGACGGCACCGCGCCGGGCTTCGCGGCCATTGTCGGCTCGCCGGAGGATAAAGCGGTGGCCTCCAAGATCGCCTTGGAATTGCAGGAGAAGAACTTGTATATCTTCATGCACGACCAGTCCAAGGGCAAGAACATGGCCGAGCTGCTCAAGGAGAACGGCGTACAGGTCGGCTGGAATACCCGGCTCGTGCCTTTCGGCAAGTCCTACACTTCGGTGGTCTTTGCCATCGGCTTTGCCTGCCGCGTGGCCTTGGCCTTCGGCGGCGTGAAGCCCGGTGATTACCGCGCCAACCTGATCTACAACAAGAACCGCACCTTCGCCTTTGTCATGGCCTTTGGCCCGGTCAGCGACGAGTGGTACGCCAACGCGGCAGGCGCGATCAACTGGGGCTTCCCGACCATTTCTGACTACGACATCCCGCAGGTGCTGCCGACCGGCATCTGCACCTACGAGCACGTGGTCTCCAATGTGCCGCACGACGAAATCGTCCAGAAGGCGATTGAGGTGCGCGGCCTCAAGGTCAGCGTCAACAAGATTGATATTCCGATGTCTTTCGGCCCGGCCTTTGAGGGCGAGCGCATCCGCAAGGATGATCTGTTCATGGAGTGCGGCGGCGGTCGGACGACCGGCGTGGAAGTCTTGATCTCCAAGGAGATGGACGAGGTTGAGGACGGCAAGGTGATTCTCGAAGGCCCGGACATCAGCGACATCAAGCAGGGGCAAAACCTGCCCATCGCCATTCTGGTCGAGGTCGCTGGCCGCGAGATGCAGTCTGACTTTGAGCCGATTCTGGAGCGCCAGTTCCACCATCTGATCAACTACGTGCAGGGCATCATGCACATTGGTCAGCGCAACATCATGTGGGTGCGCATCGGCAAGGGCGCGGTCGAGAAAGGATTCTCCTTCAAGCACATCGGCAAGGTGCTGCACGGCAAGCTGCATCAGGAGTTCGGCGCAATCCTCGACAAGGTGCAGGTGAAAATCTACACCGTGCAGGAGAAGGTTGAGGAAGTGATGGCCTTGGCCAAGCAGGTTTATACCGAGCGCGACCTCCGTCTTGGCGCGATGACCGACGAGACCGAGGAGGTCTTCTACTCCTGCACCCTCTGCCAGTCCTTTGCGCCGAGCCATGTCTGCGTGATCACGCCGGAGCGCATCGGCATGTGCGGAGCGTACAACTGGTTAGACGGCAAGGCCTCGTTCCAGATCAACCCAACTGGCCCGAACCAGCCGATTCCCAAAGGCGAATGCACTGACCCGGACAACGGCTACTTCAGCGGCATCAACGAGTTTGTCAACCAGGCTTCACGCGGCGCAGTCACCGAGGTCAGCTGCTACTCGCTGATGAACAACCCGATGACCGCCTGCGGCTGCTTTGAGGCCATCGCCGCCATGCTGCCGCAGTGCAACGGCATCATGGTCGTCAACCGCGACTACATGGGCATGACTCCGTCCGGCATGAAGTTCACCACCCTCGCGGGCATGGCGGGCGGCGGAATGCAGACCCCCGGTTTCATGGGCGTGTCCAAGCACTTCATGACCAGCAAAAAGCTCTTCAAGGCGGAAGGCGGTCTGAAGCGGATGGTCTGGATGCCCAAGATGATGAAGGAGGAGATCAGTGAAAAGCTGAAGGCAGCCTGCGCGGATATTGGTATGCCGGAGCTGTACGACATGATCGCCACCGAGGAGCAGGGCACCACCGAGGCTGAAATCTTGGCCTTCATGAAGGAGAAGGGTCATCCTGCTTTGGAGATGGAAGCGGCGATGGGGTGATTTTCGGCGGAGATGCAAGGGGCAGAGATGCTCGTCTGCCCCTTGTTGATTCTTGAGGATGTAAAGGCTTGTCCGATTTTAAAAAGAAGGTAATAACCTAAAAGGAATAACTGTGTCGAAAATTATATCGATTTTTAATAATAAGGGAGGAGTTGGAAAAACAACTTTTGTTTATCACCTTGCTTATGCGCTTGAAGCAATGGGGAAAAAGGTATTGCTGGTTGATGGCGACCCTCAATGCAGCTTATCTATTCATTTCTTAACTGACTCAAGTTTGGAAAGCTCATGGAAGCCAGAAGGTCGAAGTATCTATAGAATGGTTGAACCTTTGTTAAAAGGCACAGGAGATATAAGAACGAGAGCACCTTGGCGTAAAATAGGAAGGGACATTTATATGTATCCAGGAGATGTGCTCTTTGGAGATTATGAAGAAGAACTTAGTAATGCATGGGTAGAATGCCTCGCAGGTCGAGAAAGAGGATTCAGGATAACAACAGCTATCTATCGAATCGTGCAACAATATATTCAAGAAAACGAAATTGATTTTGTTTTCTTTGACTTAGGCCCAAATCTTGGCAGTTTAACACGTTCACTGCTCTTGTCCAGCGATTATTTTATTTCTCCAATGATTCCTGATGCATTTTCTATTCGTGCCACAGAAAACTTTGGAAAAAAATTACGAGAATGGTCTATTTTGTGGCAAGATGCCAGAACCAGAATAGCATCTCTTCCATTTCCTGTTCCCAACGGTAAACCAAAATTTATTGGCTATGTTACACAAATGTTTAATGTGTATCGGAACGAATCAGCAAAATTTTGGCAACCATGGGTACAGAGCCTTCCAGTTGCGATAAAAAATAATATTGTTGATGTGCTTGATGATGTAAATGGGTATAAATTAATAATACCTCAAGATAACTATGAAATAGGCGAGATAAAAAGCCTTTCCAGTTTGATACCGTTAGCGCAAACAAAAAGAATGCCTGTTCATGAACTCGCTGGATTGAAAGGCACACAGCATAGTAATGCGATCTCTTTTAAAAATAAAATTCAAGAGATCGCGACTCGTGTTGATCAACTTACAAGTTGACAAAATGACAACTCAATCTGCCCGGCAGCCAGCCGCGTTAGAACTGGCACTGATTGACGTGGTGAGAACCTTGCCTTCGCGCCGCGTGTTGCAGGTGCTTGATTTTGCCCGCTGGCTGCAAACGCAGCTTGCGCCGGACGAAGAGCATGTCGCTCAAGCCGCAATGGAACAGGAAGAAAAGGCTTGGGAGCAAACGTACAATGCCAACCGCGATGACTTCCTGGCTATGGCTCGTCAGGCACTTGCTGATTTGGATGCAGGCGAAACCTTGGAAATGGTCATTGCGGACGGCAAAGTGAAGGCCCGATGATTTCCCGCACCACGAAGCAATTCTGGAATCTCTATCAGGCATTGCCAACAGAACTGCGGGAACGGGCGGAGAAGGCGTATGAATTATGGCACAGCAATCCGCACAGTCCGGGTCTGCAATTCAAACGGGTTGACCAAGAGGAGCCGATTTACTCTGTGCGCATCAGCTTGGATTGTCGGGCATTGGGTGTTTTGCGCGGGGACACCATCACATGGTTTTGGATTGGCAGACATGCAGGCTATGAGCGCATGTTGCGCTGAGATGTAGCTGATTCAAGCAAAATAAAAATAACAAAGCACCAGCAGCCGGGCGGACAGAGAATCGTGTTCCCGGTGTTCTGATTCTGATTTTTTTGACCAGGAGGGATAAAATGGCGTTAACCGGTATCCAGATTCTCAAGATGCTGCCCAAGACCAACTGCGGCAAGTGCGGCATCCCCACCTGTCTGGCCTTTGCCATGAAAGTGGCGGCAGGGCAGGCTGAGATCGTAGCATGTGTTGATGTGAGCGAGGAGGCCAAGGCCACCATCGGCGAGGCATCGGCTCCGCCCATCCGCACGATCAAGATCGGCGGCGGCGAGGCGGCCTTCACCGCAGGCGGCGAGACCTGCCAGTTCCGGCACGAGAAGCGCTTTGAAAACAAAACCGGCCTTGCCGTGCTGATCAGCACGAACGAGGACGCAGCCTCGGTGGACGGCAAGCTGAAGCGGGCCGCGACCTTGGAGTATGAGCGCGTCGGGGTGATGATGCGCAACAATCTCGTGGCGATTAAAGATGCGGGCGGTGTTTCGCTGGCGGATATGGCGAAGAAAGTTATGGCCGCCGCGCCCAAGCAGGCTTTGATTCTGATGAGCGGCGACGCTGCCGCGCTCAAGGCTGCTGCCGCTGTCTGCGGTGACAACAAGCCGCTGCTCTACGGCGCGACTGCCGAGAATGCCGATGCCTTTGCCGCGCTCGCCAAAGAGACCGGCTGCCCTATCGGCGTGAAGGGCAAGAACCTCAGCGACTTGGTTGATCTGGTCAACAAGCTGATCGCCGCTGGGGTCAAGGACATGGTGCTTGACAGCGGCGCGAGAACCCTGCGCGGTGCTTTCGAGGACAGCATCGTCGCCCGCCGCTCCGCCGTGAAGGAGAAGTTCAAAGCCCTCGGCTTCCCGGTCATCGCCTTCCCCTGCGAGATGTGCGACGACCTGATGATGGAAGCACTGATCGGCTCGGTGTTGATGGCCAAGTATGCGGCAATCGCCGTCTTTTCCGACATCCAAGGCGACGTGCTCTTCCCGCTTCTGCTGGAGCAGCTCAACATCTTCACCGACCCGCAGCGGCCAATGGTCGTGGCCGAGGACATCTACCCGATCACTGGGCCGGACGAGAATTCGCCGGTGCTGATCACCTGCAACTTCTCGCTGACCTACTTCATTGTTTCCGGCGAGATCGAAGGCTCCAAAGTGCCGAGCTGGCTGCTGATCAAGGACACCGAGGGCCTGTCTGTGCTCACCGCGTGGGCGGCGGGCAAGTTCGGCGCAGACCTGATCGCCGCCTTTGTCAAGAAGTCCGGCATTGCCGACAAGGTCAAACACCGCGAGCTGATCATTCCGGGCTATCTCGCCACCATCAAGGGCGAGCTGGAAGAGGAGCTGCCGGAGTGGACTATCACCATCGGGCCGCGTGAGGCAGGACATTTGCCTGCGTTCCTCAAGGAGTGGAAACCGGCGAAGTGAGTTGTGGCCTAAATTCCCTGCCGTCGTTTGGGCGGCAGGGATATTGCTTGTTTTTTCCATGATTGGTGACATTATGAACGAGTTATTGGCGTTAGTGGTGATTGGAGTTCTTGCTTTTATTGCCTTTAATATCCTCATAGCAGCTTTAAAGGGAATATGGGGAGCTGGAAAGAAAATCAGAGAGAGTGCGCCATCTTTCTTTGAAAAAGTATTTTATTCGATGGCGGCAGCAGCGGTAGGAGGAATTATTGTTGCTGTGTTCACTGGTACAGACTTCCGTTTTACAGGTGCAGCAACAATAGGTGTTTTTATAGGAACATTTATCAAAGAAAGCTTATCAAGCTGATAGTAGCAATTTTTCAATACTTATTCCTACGTTCCGGTGTAGGGACAAGTTCGGTAGGTTGGGCAACTTTTTGTTGCCCAACTTTAGGTACGGAAACAAGATGGGGAGCAAATGCTGACAATAAATATTCCTGATAGCCTGACAAGCAGAATACATGATATTGCAAAATCATTCTGCCAAACAGCGGAAGAATTCGTTCTTGAGACTCTGCGAGATCGGATAGATCATGACAGTGCATACAGCGAAACTGAGTATCTTGCGCAGTCCGCGACGAATAAAGAACGCCTTGATAAGGCGGTGAAAGATATCGAGTCTGGCAAATACGAAACGCATGGGCTGCTCAATGATTAACTGGCACGAGCAGGCATGGGAAGATTATATTTATTGGCAGGGCAACGACAAACAGATGCTGAAGCGCATCAACGCGCTGATCAAAGACATCTTGAGAAATCCTTTTTCTGGTATAGGCAAGCCAGAGCTGTTGAAGCATGAATGGAGTGGATTCTGGAGCAGAAGAATCAACGATGAGCACAGGCTTGTCTATACCATCAAAGATGGGAATCTGATTATAGCGCAATGCCGTTACCATTATGATAAATAGCACTGCCAGCCCCCTCTTCCGAATAGGAAAACATGTTTGAGGATACAATGTTAAATGGAAACGATATAATCAAATTCCTCAGTGATTATATTTCGTTCTTGAAAGATGAGTGTCATATTTCAAGGCTCGGCTTATTTGGCTCTTTCGCCAGAAATGAACAAGACGACAGCAGCGATATAGACATCATCCTTTAATTCCAAGAAGGAACTGAAGATATCTATGAAAAGAAGAGCAGGTTTAAAGAATTTTTAACCAATCACTTCCAGCGCGATGTTGATTTGTGCCGCGAAAAATATCTGAAGCCTTACGTGAAAGATTATCTGAGAAACGAGATAATCTATGTTTGAGAAAGAAAAACTCAACATCCTGTCCATGATGGACACTAACCAGATAAAATATTTTAATATAAGATGTTGTCACCGAGAATGGGCTGAACACATTGCTTCGTGAATATGTTCTCAAAGATGCGATTCATCTATAAAGGATGATAAGTTTTATCTGCACTATACTCTTGAGTACATCAGCAGATTTCCCCGCCACCACACCTCCCCCTGCCATGCTGAAACTTGTCGTCTTTGACTGTGACGGAGTGCTCTTCGACTCTCGCGAGGCCAACCGCGTTTATTACAATGATCTGCTTGCGCATTTCTCTTGCCCACCTATGAGCATGGAGGAGCTTGAATATGTCCACATGCACAATGTCGCTGACTCCATCCGCCATATCTTCCACAAGCACCACCAGATCAGCAGGGAGGCAGTAAGCAGTTATTCGCAATCGCTCGATTATACGCCTTACCTCCGCCACATGCAGATGGCCCCTGACTTGAAGCAGTTTTTGCAAATCATCACGCCGCGCTGCCACCGGGCTATCTCGACCAACCGCACCACCTCGATGGACATGATCTTAGATATCTTCGAGCTACGGCAGCATTTCGAGATCGTCATGACTGCTGCCAATGCGCCTCGACCCAAGCCTGCGCCCGATGCCCTGCATGTTATCCTCGATCATTTCCAGCTGCGACCCGATGAGGCGATCTTTATCGGTGATTCCACGGTCGATCAGGCACACAGCGCAGCCGCAGGCGTGGATTTGATCGCCTTTGGCAACCCGGCCTTAGAAGCCCGCTGGCATGTTTCTACGTTCATGGAGATACTGGCTCTGCCACCCTTCGCAACGCTGGGGCTGCAACCATGAGCAGCACACACGGCGGCAACTTGCACGAGCTGGCGGCCCGGCTTGGTTGCAAGGCAGAAGAGATTCTTGATTGCAGTGCCAACATCAACCCGCTTGGCCCACCAGAGCAGCTTTGGCAGGTTTTGGCCGCCCGGCTGCCTGACATTATCCACTATCCTGACCCAGAAGCAGCAGACTTAGTTAAAGCCATTTCTAACCAGTATCGGATTGGCTCTGGCCAGATCGTTGTTGGCAATGGTACTTCTGAGCTGCTCTATGCTGCTGTCCGGGCCGCGAAGCCGCAGCGGGCGGTGATTCCTGTGCCTGCGTACATCGACTACCGCAACGCTTGCGCCCATGCTGGGGTAAAGGTGCTGCCGGTGCCGCTCTCAGCGGAACAAGACTTCCAGCCTCACTTGCGCCAGCTCTACGAGCTGCTGCGTCCCGGTGATTTACTCATCCTTGGTCAACCGAACAACCCTACAGGGCGGCTGAATGATCGGCAAAAGCTGTTAGCCTTGGCTGATAGGCAACCAGAAGTTCTTTTCCTCATTGATGAGGCTTTTGCTGGCTTTATCGAGGGATACGAGTCGATAGCCTGCTGCCGAGAGAACATCATCACCCTGTGCTCGCTGACCAAGCTCTTTGCGGTGCCTGGCCTCCGTCTCGGCTTCCTCGCTGCTTCGGAAGCATTTTGCCAGAAGATCAGAACACAAATTGCGCCGTGGTCGGTAAACTCCTTGGCGCAGGCTGCCGGAACCTTTGTTTTAGGGCAGACAAGCTACATCCAGCGCAGCCGAGAAACCGTACAGAACTGCCGCGAAAAGCTGCTGCGAGAGTTGGCAGAAAACTTGCCAAGGCTCCGGGTGATTGAGGGCGCAGCCAACTTCCTGCTGATTCATCTGTCCGGGCGGATATCCGCAGCGAATCTGGCTGATCGCCTGCTGCGGGAAAGCAAGATTGCCATTCGGGTCTGTAGCGACTACGAGGGCTTGAATAGTCAGTATTTCCGCATTGCCGTGCGCTCGGAAGAAGAGAATAACCGCCTTGTCCATGCCCTGCAAAAGATTCTCGACCCAGAGAAGACCGTCTCAAGCACAACCCAGCGCAAACGAACTCCAGCCCTGATGCTGATCGGCACTGGCTCAGATGTGGGCAAGAGCGTGTTAGCGGCTGGCCTCTGTCGTGTCTTGCTGCAAGATGGCCTGCGCGTGGCCCCGTTCAAGGCCCAGAACATGTCGCTCAACTCCTGCGTGACCAAGGACGGCGGCGAGATGGGCCGTGCCCAAGTGGTGCAGGCCCAAGCGTGCCTTCTCGACCCGGATGTGCGGATGAATCCAGTTCTGCTCAAGCCCTCTTCCGATACCGGCAGCCAAGTGATTGTCCTTGGCAAACCCGTGGGCAATATGCGGGTGGCGGAATACGTGCGCTACAAAGACAAGCTCTGGCAGACGGTCTGCACCGCCTACGACGAGCTGGCTGCCGAACAGGACTGCATCATTCTGGAGGGCGCAGGAAGTGCGGGTGAGGTTAATCTGAAGGCTCATGATATCGTTAATTTACGCATGGCCCAGCACAGCCAAGCCCCTGCCTTGTTGGTCGGTGACATTGACCGAGGCGGGGTTTATGCCTCCTTTATCGGTCATGTGGAAGTAATGGTGCCTTGGGAACGCAAGCTGCTGGCTGGTTTCATCGTCAACCGTTTTCGGGGTGATGTCAGCCTGCTTGCCGATGCGCATCATTTCCTCGAACAACGCACCGGCAAGCCCGTTTTCGGGGTGATTCCTTGGCTGCATGAGCTTGGTCTGCCACAGGAGGATTCAGTCAGCTTCAAAGCCGGACTGTATAATCGGCCCAAGCCTGCTACCGAGCATATTGAAATTGCCCTGATCGACCTGCCGCATATCTCCAACTTCACTGATATTGAGCCGCTGTTGGCCGAGCCGGATGTTTGGCTGCGAACCGTGCGCCATGCCGATCAGTTAGGTCAGCCAGACTGCGTGATTCTGCCTGGTTCTAAGAACGTGATTGCTGATGTAGCTTGGTTAAAGGAGAGCGGCTTAGATGCGGCCATCCTGCGGGCGGCCAAGCAAGGCCGGGAGATCATCGGTATCTGTGGCGGCTTTCAAATGCTGGGCCATTCGGTGCTTGATCCGCACGGTTTGGAAGGCGAGCCAGGCAGCCTGCGCAAGGGGCTTGGGCTGCTGGACCTGACCACTGAGCTGGCCACTGAGAAAACCCTGACCCGCAGGCAAGGAACACATCTTCCTTCTGGGCAGCCAGTGTGTGGCTATGAGATTCATCATGGCCGCAGCGAAACCGCAGCAGCGGCTCTGCTGCACTTCGAGGGAGGCGCGTCCTGTGGCTGCACTGACCCCAGCGGCAAAGTCTGGGGCAGTTATCTGCATGGTATCTTTGATAGCGACCTTTTCCGCCGTTGGCTGATCAACCGCTGGCGGGCTGCGAAAGGTCTGCCAGCATTAAGTGGACAAGGTGCGCACTACGACCTTGAACCCGCCTTAGACCAGCTGGCCGAAGTCCTCCGCTGGAATTTAGATATGAAGGCGATCTACCGTTTGCTGGGCGTGTGAGCTGCTGGTGCCTATGCAGCAGGGCTTATCGCGGCGGGGAACATCCTAAGCGTTTGCGGGTTTATTTCCTCTCCCTTTTCAGCAGATAATCGAACACAGCATTGAGGTTGATTCCTACGCCAAACACTGAAGGTTCCAGTTTGAACATGGTGTTCAACGCCGTGCCTGTTTTGTTTACTGCTCCAACCTTCCTTTCTCCTTCCGCCAAGGCAATCATTCTTTTTCCCTCGCTCGGATTATCGAAATGCACACTATCGAGCAGCTCTTGCACGGTGTATGCCTTTTCCGCACCTTTTGGGAAAATCTTTGGGATGCCTTCTTTCTGGCTGTTGAGCAGAGTCTCGTAATCAACAGTGATGTCGGGCTGACCTGGTATGCAGACCTCTTCGCTCACCTTCAAGCCTTCAAAGCCGGAATTGATTTCCCGCAAGGTGAGCCAAATCAGGGCGAGGAAGACTTTGCGCTCCTTGCCGGTCACGGCGATATGAATGCGCTTCGCCTCGTTATCCGCCCGCACCACCGCGCTTGCATCAAGCTGGGGATTCTTTAAAAAAACACCGCTGCGCCAGCGCAGACCGTCGTTTATCTCATGGTGCCGTTTGACAATGAAACGCGGCATGATGGAAGGCGGAAAGAAGTCCTCATAGCGCAGCTCAAAGCGGAGAGCACCCTCTTCTGCAAAGGCAAAGGAAGGCTCTGCCACACCCAAGAGCTGCGGAATAAGAACCTCTTTCTCATTGAGTTCATAGCACAGCTCGAACTTCTTCATCAGCTCGATGATATAGACGTAATCGCCCGGATAGTATGGATAGTCGTCGCCTTCCTGCCATTCCAGTATCTGCTTGAGATCATCGAGCTTGAGCAGCCCTTTGCTCGCAGCCAGCGGTTCGGCATTGATGATCTTATACACCGCGCCAGTCACCCACTTGGGCGCAAGGACGTGATTGTCATCCAAGGCAAAGTCCTCAAAGTGAATGACGCTGCCCAGATCGTGCAGGAACGCCCCCAGCACTTTGCGGGTGGTCTTGCCCTTGATGCCTGCTTTGAGGCAGATGCCCTCGAACTCCTCGTAGCGGATGCACGGCCTGTTCATCTCCTCCAGCTCTGCTTTTACCCGGAACCAGCTCATGGGCCACTGGTTCTTGGTCATAGGCAGCTTGTCCAGCTCCTCGGTCATGGCCTGCCGCAACTCTTCAATGCCGTAGTTTCTTGGGCAGGAAGTCCGGTAGAAATCAACAATGAACGGGTATTTCTCTTTCAGAAAACGCTGGTTGAGATCAAAGCTGGGATTGGTGTCGTACTTGTTGAGCACAACTAAGACGGGCGAGCTGCCGCCGAAGGTTTCGATGTAGCGCAGCCAGTGTTCGGGCCGCTCGTCGCGCCTGCCGTCGAGGACAAGAACGTACAGGCTGCGGCGAGAGAGGAAAAACTGGTGCGTGGCGTGCATGATCTCCTGGCCGCCGAAGTCCCACAGCTTGCAGCGGATTGACCGGGATGGGCCTGCGAGGGTCAGTTCCTCAATCCTGATGCCGTGGGTGGTAGGCTCGTGCTTGTCGAACGGCTCACCTTTCAGGCAGCGGGTGAGCGAGGTCTTGCCTGATGCGCCTTCGCCTACAAGGATGACCTTGACCTCTGCCACTTCCTTGGTCTCGCCTTCCACTTCGGCGAAGTATTCGCGTATGGCTTCTATGCCTTGGACAGCAAGTTCGTAAGGTGGGGAGATGAGGGGGTTGTTGTAAAGATAAAGCTGCCTTAACTTGGTTAGCTGTATGATTTCTGGCGGCAGAGTGGTAAGCTGATTGCTGTAGAGGTTAAGCGCGGTGAGATTGGTGAGTTGAAAGAGTTCTGGCGGCAGCTCGGTTAATCCTTGTTGGCCAAGATCAAGCACTGTTACCCCTGTCTTCGCCGCGTTTTTAATCCTCCACAACGCATCTTCTTTGCTCATTGCCTTGTTCCTCCGTGGGTGTTATTGCCGCAACCATGTAGGGACACGACATGTCGTGTCCCTACGGCCTGTCATCATGCCTCGAACGAATCTTGCTCTATAACCTATGCAACGCAAAGAGGATACCACTATCCTCCTCAAGAGCATAACGTTATCCTCTTTGGGAGCATAGTAGTATGCTCGGTAAGAGCATAGCAGTATGCTCCCCCAGAGCTACGGGTGTAGCTCTTCAGATAGAGACAGCTCCACATTCCTCTTGACAAATTCCTGTCACTGCTCTACTCTGGCTGATCATCCCGTTTCAGGAGTTATACGCCGTAGTTAAGCTCAAACTGGAAAGTAAGGCGCAACCAAAGGAGAACGGAAAATGGACGACAAGGAGCTGACCGGAGCCTTCATAGGTTCCTTGAAGCGCAACAACAAAGAGATTCGCGAAGATCGGGCAGCAGCGATTGCTGAGGATGCGCAGTTAGTTTATAAGCGCAAGATCGAAGACTTGGAGATCAGTATCCGTAAGATGCAGCGAGAGCAGGAGAATATGCTTGATCTTTCGCCCACCTCTGCGCACAGCCTGATCCTCGCCAGCGATTTCAATTGCGATGAGTATGTAGCCAAGGACATCGAACTCGGTATTAAGATCAGGCAGGCGGAAATTACTTTGGAAATAGCAAAGCAACGGTACAACTATCTCTTTGGAGGACACTAATCATGGGACATGGCTACTATTCAGTCGATGATCGAGCAACGCGGGCAGCATCTCTGAGCTACGGTACTAAGTCGGCTCGTGAGATATTCACGCAGCGGTCGATCAATAATGCCATGAACCCGCACGGGATTAGGGTAAGGGAGGCAAGAGATTCAGCTGAACATCCTAATTCGGTGGCGATTATCCTCGCCTTAGATGTAACTGGTTCAATGGGTTCTATCCCGCATCATTTAGTCAAAGAGGGATTGCCGAAGATCATGGGTCGGATTATCCAAAGCGGCACACCTGATCCACAGTTGCTTTTCCTTGCGGTAGGAGACCACGAGTGTGACAACAGCCCGCTTCAGGTGGGTCAATTTGAATCGAATGATGAGCTGCTTGATAAGTGGCTGACCGATGTCTATTTAGAGGGTGGCGGTGGTGGCAATGCCGGTGAGAGTTATCTGTTAGCATGGTACTTTGCCGGGTTCCACACCTCCATTGATTGCTTTGAGAAACGGCAACAGAAGGGCTTTCTCTTTACTATTGGCGATGAGCCGACCTTACTTGATGTGCCTGCGCAGGCAGTAAAGCACATCATGGGCGACGGACAGTATGAGAATTATTCTGCTTCAGTGCTTTTAGACAGAGCCAGAGAGCTGTATCACGTCTTTCACTTGCATATTCGCCAAACCAGCGCAGGCAGTAATCAACAGACGATGGATGGGTGGAAACAGCTGATGGGCAATCAGCTTATCATTCTTGATCGACACGAGGATGTGTCGAAGGTCATTCCAGAGCTAATCGCAGAGACTATGCGTACAACAGCCAAGCCAGCTGCGCCTTCTCTATCCACAGGGTTAGCAGAGACCTCGATTCTCTTGTGAAAGGCAAGGTCGTCCTTGGCGCAGGCTTTGGCGATGAGGGCAAAGGGCTGGTCACAGACTGGCTCTGTCGGCACTGCGAACAACCCTTGGTGATCCGTTTCTCTGGTGGTCAGCAAGCTGGTCATACGGTGGTCGCAAACGGCCTGCGCCATGTATTTTCCAACTTTGGCTCTGGCACGTTGCAAGGCGCACCAACGTACTTCTCGCGCTTTTGCACGATAGAGCCAATTGGCCTCTGCAACGAATTGGCTGTACTGCTCGCTAAGGGTGTGCAGCCACTGCTCTACATTGACGCGCAATGCCCTGTCACCACCCCGTATGACATTGCCCGCAACCGGCAGCAGCATCCGCACGGCAGCTGCGGCGTGGGGGTGGGTAATACCCTCAATCGAGAGGAGCAGTATTACTCCCTCACCTTTGCCGACCTCTTTTCTCCGTGGGTTCTTCAGACCCGCCTTGACCTGTTGCGCACGTTCTTCTATAAAGAATACGCAGCAGCTTCTGTGGAGGCGTTTCTTGATTGCTGTGCAGCAGTGGTCAGCTCACCGTATATCCGCAGCACGCAGGGACTACCGCCCGGTTTTAGCGATCACATCTATGAAGGCTCGCAGGGACTGCTCCTTGATCAGCACTTCGGCTTTTTCCCTTATGTGACGCGCTCGAATACTGGTACGATCAATGCCGTTGCCCTGCATGGCAGCAGAGAGCTTGAGGTTTATCTCGTCACCCGCGCCTACCAGACCAGACACGGGGCTGGGCCAATGAGCAACGAGCATCTGCCGCACAACATCAAAGCGAACCCGCAGGAAACCAACGTCTGTAATAGCTATCAAGGAGAGTTTCGGCGTAGCCTGCTCGACCTTTCCTTGGTAGAATATGCCATCAACCGAGATGAACTGCTGCGTTCAACCAACAACAGGCATTTAGTCATCACTTGTTTGGATCATGTCCAAGATGAGTACCGTTTTACGTGGCAGGGCAGTATAATCTTTTGCAACAATGAAGCAGAGTTTGTTCGTCGGATAGCAGCAACGCTGGGCTTCAGCAGTGTGTTCATCAGTAGCTCGGATGATGGCATGGGAATCAAGCTGTTCTGATCGTCATCCTTCAATTCTGCCATCTATTCCTTTGATGCCCTATATCGCTGACCTCCACGTCCATTCCCTCTATTCCCGTGCCACCAGTAAGGCCAGTACCTTACACGGACTGGCGGCTTGGGCAGCGATTAAAGGTATTGACCTTGTTGCCACGGGTGATTTCACCCATCCGGGCTGGTTCGCGCAGCTCTGTGTGGAATTAGAGCCAGCCGAGCCAGGCTTGTTCCGCCTCAAGCAGCCTCCTTCCTTTGAGAAGCTGGCCTCGCTCTTGCCACCCGGTGTGCAGCCCGACACCTCGCACATTCGCTTTGTTCTCAGCGCGGAAATCAGTTCCATCTACAAGCGCGGCGGTAAGGTGCGGAAGGTGCATAACCTCCTTTACGCGCCGGACTTTGCTGCTGTGCAGCGACTCAACAGCGTGCTGGCGGGGATCGGCAATCTGGAGGCTGATGGCCGCCCCATTCTCGGCCTTGACTCGCAGACCTTGCTGGCACTCTTGCTCGAACATGCGCCGCAAGGCTTTCTCGTCCCAGCTCACATCTGGACTCCGTGGTTCTCTCTGTTCGGCTCCAAATCCGGCTTTGATGCAGTGGAAGAATGCTTCGGGGATCTGAGCGGCGAAGTCTTTGCCTTGGAGACCGGTCTCTCCTCTGATCCAGAAATGAACCGGCGTATTTCTGCCCTTGACCGTTTCGCGCTGATCTCCAACTCTGATTGCCATTCTCCGGCTAAGTTGGGACGAGAGGCGAATATCTTTACAGCGCCGTTAGACTTCTTTGCCCTCAAAGAGGCACTGCGCAATCCGCTGCGGGGGCAGTTTCAAGCCACCATTGAATTTTACCCAGAGGAAGGCAAGTACCACTGTGACGGCCACCGCAGCTGCGGTATCTGCTTAGAGCCACACCAGACCGCAGCAGCTCAGGGCATCTGTCCGCAGTGCGGTAAGCCGCTGACTATCGGGGTTTTATACCGGGTACTGGAGCTGGCTGACCGCGAGGCACCGCATTGGCCAGAAGGTGCGCCCGCAGTTCACAGCCTAATTCCACTGCCAGAGCTGCTGGGCGAGTTATTCGGCTGCGGCCCAGCCAGCAAGCAGGTTGACACAGCTTACGGCAGGTTGATCAACGCCTTTGGCTCGGAGTTCCACCTCCTGCTGGAAACCCCGCTGGCAGAGATTGCAGCGGTCTCGCCCTTACTGGCCGAGGCTGTCAAGCGGGTGCGGACGAAGCAGGTTATCCGCACGCCAGGCTTTGACGGTGAATTCGGGGTGATTAAGGTCTTTGCCGATACAGAACGCGATGAGTTAGGCGGTCAGCTCAATCTCTTCGGCCTGACTCCGAGCAAGCCTCGTGCGAAGAAAGAACGGAAGCAAGCCATCGTTCGCAAAAAGGCCAAAGAAGAGGTACTTCAGCCCCAGAACAGGCCGCTCAACCCAGAGCAGCAAGCCGCTGTGGAGAGTGAGGCCACCCGAATCATCGTGCAGGCCGGGCCAGGCACTGGCAAAACGCACACCCTCGTGCAGCGGGCTGTGCGCCTGATCGCAGCAGGGCAAGGGCCGGTATTGGTTATCACCTTTACCAACAAGGCGGCAGAGGGAATCCGCCAACGACTCAGCACTGCTCTCGGCGCGGAACAGTCCCTGCCTTGGGTGGAGACCTTTCATGGCTTCTGCCTCCATTGGCTGCTCCGCCGCCAGCCCGATCTTTCGCTGGCTGGGCCAGAAATGCGGGAACGAATTTTCCGCCAGCAGTATCCCCAGCTTTCCGAACGCGAGCGGAAAGACCTCCAGCGGCAGGCAAGTCTATTGCTCGCGGATCAGCGTGTGTTACCAGAAAGCTACGCTGAAGATGATCCGCTGCGCCCTTATTTTGCTGCCTATCTGCGGGAACACAACCTGCTTGATCTGGATGAAGTGGTTCCGGCCTGCACTGCCTTGCTGCATCGGGATAGCAGCTTTGCCGCAGAGGTACGGGCGACTGTTGCCCATCTCTTGGTGGATGAGTTCCAAGACCTCAACGCGGCTCAGTACGAGCTGGTGCGTCTTTTGGCGGAGAACGGCAGCGTCTTTGCCATTGGCGATCCAGATCAGGCCATTTATGGCTTCCGGGGCGCGAACCCAGCTTGGTTCCGCAAGTTTATCGTTGAGCAACAACCAGAACGCCATCACCTGACCATCAACTATCGCAGCGGAACGCAGATACTTGAGGCTGCTGCTGCGGTCATTGCCAACAATCACGAAAACGGGGAGCAACCAGGCACCCAAGCAGCAACGAAGAAGCAAAGTGTCATCTACCGCCATCTTGCCATGAACGCCGCTGCCGAGGCCAGATTCATTGCCGAGCAGATTCAGCAGTTGATCGGTGGTACCTCACATCGGGAGATTGACCGGCTTGTCGGCTCTGAGGGCGAGCTTGCGTTGTCGGAAATCGCTATTCTCTGCCGCACGGCCCGGCAGATGCCGCTCATCGCCCAAGCTCTGGCGGACCGCACGCTGCCTTGCCAGGTGGTTGATCTTCAGCCGTTTTACCTGAGCGGCAACACAAAAATCATCTATTATTGGCTGCTGCTCGCTGCCGAACGGATAGATCAGGCGGAACTGCTCTTTCTCCTTGGGCACGAAGAAGGTATTGGCGCACAGACTCTTGCAGCGGCTGAACAGATTCTCTCGGCACAAGAAAGCAGTCGCTCGCCGCTTGCTGATTTACTATCTGCCGATTCTTTGCCAGAACATCTGCGTCAGTGTGGCAATAGAATGGCGAAAGTCGCTGCCCGGTTATCGACAGAATCACCCGTTGCTGCTGTTGATCTTGCCTTGATTCATTGTAGCTTCAATAACGATGAGCCTGATCTTGTTCGCTTCCGCAATATGGCTGCTTCTGCTGTCTCGCTGCCTGCCTTTGCCGAACATCTCCGCAAGCATCAGGACAGCTTGATCTATGACGAGCGGGCTGAAGCTGTCTTACTGGCAACTTTGCACGCGGCCAAGGGCTTAGAGTTTAAGGCCGTCTTTCTGGCTGGCTGCGAGGAAGGGTTGCTGCCGATTGCTCCTCGCACTGTGTTAGACACAGCGGCGACAGAGGAGCATCTTGCCGAGGAACGGCGGCTTTTCTTTGTCGGCCTCACTCGTGCCGCTGAGGTGCTGTATCTGAGCAGCGCAGGCGAGCGGCAGGGATATGCCGGACTTGAACGATCCGCTCCCTCCCGCTTTCTTGCTGAGATTCCAGCAGAACTGCTCAATACTCCGTTGCTCCTGCCAAAGCAAGCACGGAAAAAAAGCAGCGGCAGGCAGCTCCGCCTCTTCTAAAGAATACATCTGCCATAGAAAGCAGCTCGCTGAAATCCCATTATTTTTTCTCCGAAGAAAGTTCTTGTATTTTGCATTGCCAGTTTGCGGTGGTGCTGGTAAACTACAACCACGCTGCATCTGAAGCGATCACGAATTATTTTTTGGCTCCTATGGAGCCTTTCTTTTATTGACAAAACGACTTTTTACCTTAGGTGAAACCGGATGTTTTCCCCGTTAAATTTTCTTTTTGGCTGGATGTCCAGCGACCTTGCCATTGATCTTGGCACAGCGAACACGGTTCTCTATGTCAAAGGCAAGGGAATTGTCCTACGGGAGCCTTCCGTGGTTGCGGTGCGCGGTGGAAGAGTGCTGGCTGTAGGTACCGAAGCCAAGGAAATGCTCGGTAAAACACCGGGCAACATTGAGGCCATCCGCCCGATGCGCGACGGCGTGATCGCTGACTTTGAAGTCTGCGAGGCCATGCTCCGCTACTTCATCAACAAGGTGCATAACCGCCGAACCTTAGTGCATCCGCGGATCATCATCTCCGTGCCTTCCGGTATTACTCAAGTAGAGAAACGGGCAGTACGTGAGTCCGCTGAATCCGCTGGGGCGCGTGAGGTTTTTTTGATTGAGGAGCCTATGGCAGCGGCTATTGGCGCGGACATGCCAATCACCGAGCCGACCGCTAACATGATCATCGATATCGGCGGCGGTACCACCGAAGTGGCGGTGATCTCCTTGGCAGGTATTGTTTATGCCAAATCCGTGCGGGTGGCAGGCGATAAGATGGATGCCTCTATTCTTCAGTACATCAAACGCAAGCACAACTTAGCTATCGGCGAGCGCACGGCAGAACAGATCAAAATTTCCATTGGCAACGTGATGCCCAGCGAACCGTATGAAACCATGGAAATCAAAGGCCGCGATTTGGTTTCCGGCGTGCCAAAAACGATCACCATTCGTTCTGACGAAATTCAGTCTGCAATTGCCGAGCAAATCGAGGTTATTGTCGATGCAGTGCGGTTAGCTCTTGAAGCGACTCCGCCTGAACTATCCGCTGATATCGTTGATCAGGGCATTGTGCTGACTGGTGGTGGTGCGTTGCTAAAAAATCTCGACAAGCTGCTGGCCAACGAGACCGGTATGCCCATCATTGTGGCAGATGACCCCCTCTCCTCAGTCGTGCTGGGTTCAGGTAAAGCCCTTGATAACTTTGACATCCTCAAAGAAATCGCCATTGACTGACCACAGCGCGGCGGCTTTTTGCTCCATCCTGCCGTTTTTTTTACCTTGCTGGCCGCTTCGCGCAGATGCAGAGAAATAACCGCAACAAAAAGCAGAAGGACGGTTCCGAAGGATTCCGGCCTGTGCTGCTCGGCGGAGCTGTGTTGACGCTCTTGCTGATTTTCCTTGTATTCATCTTTGGCAGTCAAGAATTCGGTCCGGTTTACAAGTTAGTTCTTGATGCGACTGGCCCGCTTCAGAAGGGTGCCTCGCAGTTCGCCGTTCCTTTTCGCTCGATGCGGGAGAAGTATCTCGACCTGCTGACCGTGCGGGAGGAGAAAGAGCGTCTGCTCCAAGAGCTACAGAAATGCCGGACTGCTGCCTACGCCAACCGTGGCGCAGTGGCACTGAATGCTCGCCTGCGTAAGTTATTAGAATTCAAAGAATCCTCTGGGCTACCCACAGTGACTGCCCGCATTGTCGGTAAAGATCCCTCGCCGTGGTTCCGCAGCGTGATCATCGATCGGGGTCTCAGTGACGGCGTGGACAAGGGGATGCCAGTGGTTACGGGCGAAGGTATTGTTGGCCAAGTGTATGCTGCATCGGCCAACTATGCCAAAGTTCTGTTAACTATCTCCCCCTCCAGTGCGATTGATGTGTTACTCCAAGACTCCCGTGTGCGAGGTATCCTCAAGGGGACTGGTGGCAGCACGTATCGCCTTGAATATGTGTTGAAAACCATCGAAGTTGCCAAAGGCGATCATGTGGTAACTGCGGGCTATGGCGGCATGTTTCCGCCCGGCCTGCCTGTGGGTATTGTCTCAGAAGTCACTCGCAATCGGCGGGGGATGTTTCTGGAAATTGAAGTAGTGCCAGCGGTCGATTTCAGTACCTTGGAAAACTTGTTAGTGATTGAACAGAAAAAAAAGGAGTTCCGCCCGCAGTCTGAGGCCGGATACCCCTGAGCTGTACTTATGGCGACCCTTGTTTTCATTCTTGTAGGTCTGCTGCTGGCAGCGGTGCAAACCACGGTCTTCATGCCCGGACCGCTCTGGCCGGTCGCGCCAGACTTGTATTACGTCCTCGTTGCCTACGTGGCGTGTCAGTTCAGCCTTTGCCGAGGCATCATTATTTTGTTGCCCGTCAGCTGCGTGATGGATGTCTATTCCGGCACCTTAGTCGGCTTGTATCCAGCCATTTGCTGCTGCGGCTGGCTGCTGCTCAAGTTCATGACGATCAAAATGCCGGTGCGAAAGCCGCTCTATCAGCTGCCCTTGGTAGCGGTAAGCTATTTGTTAATTTCTTGGTTATCCTCCTTACTGCTTGATATCCTTCAGCCTGAGGCTGGAATCCTCTGGTCATGGCCGCCGATGTTGTTTCGGGCTGGTTTAGTCTGTCTGTTTTCCTATCCGCTGTTCCGCTGTTTTGATTTCTTAGATTCCCGACTGCGCGGCAAATTCTCTTTTGCCGGGCCAAAAGGTGCGGGTACTGGCAACCAGTTCCGTCAGGACAACAAGCTGCAATGAGGAAAATCAACCGGAGAAGGACGCACGGGACAGAGGAAGATGCCGCCCGCAGCGGCGACGACAAAACCGTTATCAGCCACATCAACCAAGGCGAGCTGGACTTATACCGCCGTCGGGCTATGTATTCCTCAGCAGTGCTGATTTTCTTTTTTGCCACCTTAGCAGCCCGACTCTGGTACCTTCAAATACTTCAAGGCGATCAGTATGCCAAACTTGCCCAAAATAACCGAGTCCGCACAGTTGATATCGCCGCTCCCCGTGGCAATATTTTAGACCGAAAAGGCCGAGAGATTGTCACCAACAAACCTTCCTTTAACGTGGTTTGGGTGCGGGAGAAAAACCGCATCGATGAAGAACTGATCAAAAAAGTTGCCGCAATTTTAGCAGTTGACCCCTCCGATCTCTTAGCCCGCATCCGCAAGATGGCAGGCACGCCCGGTCACATTCCGATTCGTCTGGCCGAGAATATAGAATGGGACAAAGTGGCCTATATTGAGAATAACCGGATGGACATGCCGGGTATCAAAATTGAGGTAGTGCCGCAGCGGGTCTATCATTACGGCAACTTAGCCTCTCACATGATCGGTTATCTTGCAGAAATCAGCAAAGAAGATTTAACAGATGCTGAAACCGATAGTTATCGGCCCGGCGATATGACGGGTAAGATGGGCTTAGAGCGGTTACGGGAAAAAGACCTGCGCGGAGAAAAGGGCCGCGAATACATGGAGGTAAATTCGCTCGGCTTTGAGCAGCGCAATCTCAAGGGCTTAGAGCCACTGCCGGGCAGCGATATCCAGCTTACTTTAGATGTTGATCTCCAACAGGCGGCAGAAAAAATCATGATGGACGAGAATAAGTCCGGGGCAGTGGTGGCGGTGGAGGTAAATACGGGCCGCTTGCTCCTCGTTGCCAGCTCGCCAGTGCTGGATTTGAGCAAATTTCTCGGCGGTATTTCCAGTAAAAATTGGAAAGAGATGCTCGATAACCCCCATCATCCGCTGATCAACAAAACCGTGCAGGGCCAGTATCCACCTGCCTCTACTTACAAAATCGTGACGGCACTCGCTGGTTTGGCAGAAGGCATTATCACTCCAGACAGCACGGTCTATTGTCCGGGTTCCTATCGTTTCGGCAACCGCAGCTATCGTTGTTGGAAATACAAAGGCGGACACGGCACGGTGAATCTCAAACGCGCCCTTTCTGAATCCTGCGATGTTTATTTTTATCACTTAGGACAACGGCTGGGAGTAAATCGGTTGGCAAATTATGCCAGTCACCTTGGTTTGGGCAAAAAAACTGGAGTCGAGATTGAGCATGAGAAGAGCGGCTTGATTCCTACCTCAGAATGGAAGCTGAAAAGGTACGGTAAGCCTTGGCAGGACGGCGAAACGTTGTCCGTGGCTATCGGCCAAGGTTTCAACTTAGTTACACCCCTCCAACTGGCTATGATGACTGCTGCGGTGGCCAACGGCGGCAGGCTGTATAAACCAAGTATTATTGAAACAGTGCGCGATCCTGACGGTCATATAGTTGAACGCTTTCAGGCGACGGAGCTTGATCATTTCACCGGCCAAGAGCGTGCGCTCAATCTCCTCAAAGAGGGCTTGATTGAGGCGGTAAACGGTCGTCGTGGGACCTCAACCAAGGCGCGACTCAACAGCATCACTGTGGCAGGCAAGACCGGTACCGCTCAAGTCGTGCGGATCAAACAATACAAACATCTTAAAGAAGAAAATATTCCTTATAAATACCGAGATCATGCTTGGTTCACCTGCTTCGCACCCGCAGAAAATCCAGAAATTGCGGTAACGGTGCTGGTTGAGCATGGTCTGCACGGCGGTTCAGCAGCCGCGCCTATCGCCAAGGCTGTGCTGGAAAAATATTTCGCCGACCGCTTGCCCAAGCCAGAGGATGCCGGTGCCTTACCCGTAGTCCCTGTAGGAGGGGATTAACTTTCACCTTTTTTCCTGACTCATGCTCCGCTTCGACCGCCGCGTCCTTAACAACTTTGACTGGGTGACAGTGCTGACCCTGTCCCTGATTACAATCATGTCGTTAGCCAACCTGTTCAGCGCGACATGGAACGGTGGTCCTTCACCCTCGCCGCTTTTTTTCAAGCAGCTCTATTTTTTTCTCTTCGGATATGCTTTAATTCTTTTTATCCTCAGCGTTGATTACAGCGAGCTGGAGATGCTTTCCTATGTCGGCTACGTTGCGGTTTGTTTCCTGCTGATCTACACCAAGCTCTTCGTCAAGGTTGTAGCTGGTAGCCAGCGTTGGATTGATCTTGGTTTTATCAAGCTCCAACCCTCAGAGCCTGCCAAACTTTTCCTTGTGCTGGTGCTGGCCAGCTGCTATGCCCGTTTTGAAGCGAAAGAGGATGGTTACGGCCTACTCGATCTCCTGCGACCTGCGGCCCTGACAGTAGTACCCTTTCTGTTAATTGTGATTCAACCAGACTTGGGTACCGCGCTGATGCTGGCCTTTATGTTTGTCTCGATGACCTTGTTTTCCAGACTGCGCTGGCCAGCCTTGACCTCGCTGAGTATCACTGGCCTGATTACTGTTGTGCTGGGCTGGAAATACGGGCTTAAACCCTATCAGCGCCGCCGAATTGAGACCTTTCTTAATCCAGAAAGTGATCCCATGAATCACGGTTATCAGATCAAGCAGTCGAAAATTGCGGTAGGCAGTGGCGAGTTCTTCGGCAAGGGATTCATGGAAGGAACGCAGGGGCATCTCAATTTTCTGCCCGAACGGCACACCGATTTTGCCTTTGCAGTCTGGTGCGAGGAGCTGGGTTTTGTCGGCTCGATGTTTTTTTTGCTTTGCTTTTTCTTTCTCCTCCTTTGGGGGATGAACATCGCCCTCTCCGCTCGCGACAAGTTTGGTGTTTATCTCGCCTTTGGCATTGTCATGCTGATTTTTTGGCAGGGATTGATCAACCTGTTTATGATCATGGGGATGCTGCCAGTAGTGGGCATTCCGTTGCCTTTTTTCAGCTACGGCGGCTCTTCGCTGCTGACTAACTTGATTGCCATTGGCATCCTGATGAATATCCGTATGCGGCGCTTTCAGAAAAGGTAAAAACAGTCACGTGAACCCAAAAAAATATTCTTTTCGTTCTGTTATGCCTAAAAAACGTTCCTGTCGTTTACTCACGGCTCTGCCGGTTTTTGCCTTACTTACCGTGTTTTCCCCGGTGCTGTCTCCGGCGGTAGCGGCGGAAACGCAAGTCAACGACGTGGTGTTACAGAACACCTTTGCCGCTTTTGCCAGAATTTCCGGCCTGATGCCTCAAGAGCTGGCATACGGCAGCAACGTGATCAAAGGATTAGATTATAACGCCCAGCGGGCAGTGCGGCGGTTCAGTCTGCTGCCAGGGGCCAATTTTGCCCAAAGCAGAGTGCTGCTGACTGATTTAGCCCAGAACAAGATTTCCTTTGAGCAGCTGCTTGCCTTTGAGCAGTGGTCCGCGTTGAGTGGAGCCACTATGCCGCAGGCCGCTCACGTGCTGCCGGGACTGCGGGCGATGCGACGCGAGGCCCTCAAAACCTTTCGCGCTTGCATCAGTATGAGTGGGATGAATTCCGGCTTGGCTTTGCAGCTGATTCCCCAACTTAATACCATGAATGACGACAGCAGCCTGACTGCCCGACAGCTCTTCGCTATCCAAGGAATGGATGTCCATCGCGGCTTGGCCAGCTTAACCACGCTGCAAAAATTCAACAAAAAGCAAGCGTGGGCCTTTGCCTCTTTTGCCGCTGTGCAGGACATGAACCCGGATACCGCTTTGACTGCGCTACCGCTTTTTCACGCGCTGCGGGATGAAGACGCTTGGAACATGCAGTTTTTCCTCAAACGCAAAAAATTAGACCGCAACACCATCTGGACTTGGCTGACCCGCTATTTTTCTCAGTCGGTGTCAGTACAGGAAGCGCAGTACTACGGCATGAGCGATGTGAACCGCTCTGCTCTCATTGATGCTCTCTATCATGCGGGTGAAGAAATTGTCTGGCGGATTAACAATCTTCATGCCGTAACTAACGAATACGGCGTGGAATATTCGCAAGCTCGGCTCCAAAGCATGGGCGCGGGTGAGCTACAAGGACTATTCAATAAGCTATCAAGAACCACCAGAGCGCGCTACGGCGGGCAGTTTGCAGCAGCCCAAGGTCAGCGGGGTAAGATGATCAGTGTGCTGCGCCAAGCTACCACTGCCGACCGCAGTCAAGTGGCAGAAGACCTAACTTCAGCCAATATTTATGCCTTGTTAGCTCAGGGCAGCGAGCTGTATGATTCCTCGTTCCGAGACATTCTGGTACCAATTTTGCAAAAACGAGTCAGCGCGGCGCATCGGAATAACTTGCTCGTCTTTCTTCGGGCTACCGATCCCGGCAACCTGCTGGTCTCTAACTTCATTGTCAGTCTGGCCCAAAAAGGCAAGCTGACTGCCTTTTTTCCGACTGACGCGTTAGAACAACAGCGCATTTTGGAGCTGGTAGCTTCCTCGGCCTTCAAGGATGAGGACTCAATTTTGCTCTTTTCCGCCACCTTCCGCTACCTACTCACGGTGCTGGAGCCGTCAGCTCGGCATTTTTTGATCCAAAAAATGGTGGCCTCTGACAACGGCAGAAGCAGTTACAGCAAGTTGATCACGGTCATTCTTCAGTACTATATCCAAGAATATCAAGAACTCCTCAGTCCTCAATCCACCGCGCTAATTCAGCAAACCATCGCTCGTAACGGTGCGGTCGATATCCGCCGCTATTTACTCACACCCTTTGTTCAGTGGAAGCAGGACGGCCAGCTTGGCTCGCTCTCAATTTTCCATCCTGATGACGACGGGCGTAGCTCTTTTGTCTCCAATGCCCAATTGTTGAGAAAAAACGGCTATCAGCTCAGGTTAGCTGATCAGTACACCTTTGCCAGCAACGCCGCTGAACGCCAGCGTTTTGAAAGCATCATCGCCCGCACCGGTCAAAATTTCGGTACACTCTTTGAGGCCATGCGCCAAGAGCCGTTTTCTGCTACTTTTGTGAAAAAAGTCAATGGGATCGTCATTAGTCATTCCGTGCATGTCTATGGAGATCAGGAGAGTCAGCAGCGGGTGATGCTGCGCTTCCTCCAAGGCAACGACGAAATGCTGGCCCAGCGCGGTCATTCTTATTGGCGTTCGGAGCAGATTACTGATCCTATTAATCAACTTCAAGAGAGTAAGCAGATTTCCGCCCAAAACTTGAACGCCAAGCAACGTTTCCTCAGCCTTGGCTCTTGCGGCGGGGTAAAGGTCTATACCAAATTAAATCGGTTGTTTCTCGGCCACGTCGATATCTTAGCTACCATCGGCACAGGTATGGCGATGATCAACGATCCCTATAATCTTCATTTTTTTGAGATTGTTGCCAATAATTCTTCTTCAATGACGTGGGAAGATTTGGCGCGGAAAACTGCTTTCGTTTTTTCAGGAGGCCGAGGGCAAGACTATCTCCAGCCCGGCTGCCTGACCTCTATTTTGCACAAAATATTAGATGAGGACATCCTGCATCAGGGACGGCCTTTACCAACCGCACGAGAGACGGAAGATTTGTGGTAGGCGGATAAAACGGTGAGGGAATAACGGTGGCACAATCGCACTCCCTTCTTTGTAGTCTAATCATTTCATTGCAATGAAACTGTTGTTCAGCGATTCATTATCAAGCAGGAGAGCCATGCAGAAAAAAAAGATATTTACAGCGTTACTCGTTACATTGTTTTTCAGCAGAACAGTTTGGGCGGAAAATAGCATTAAATTTTTAGACAAAGAGTTAATTAAGCAGCTGAACAACGGCATTTATGAAGTAGTTACGCCTAAAATAGAAAGTAGCAAAATGGAATATGACCGCAAACTGCCTTTTGAAAAAATGGATTTCAAAGAGCGGAATGAAAAATATTATAGCATCGGCACGGCCTTTTTCATCAACGAAAAAGAACTGCTGACTGCTGGTCATGTCTTCAGCCCGATGTATTTTTCTCTGCGTAAACAATTTTTTATCCGAGACGCGGCAGGTAAGGTCTATCCGGTTGGTAAAATTAATAAATATTCTACCATTCGCGATATGCTGGTTTTTAATCTGGAGCAATACCCGGAAAAAATTAGACCGCTCACGTTCAGCGGCCCACTTGATGTAGGCGACACGGTTTTTTCCGCAGGGAATGCTCTCGGCGAAGGCATTTCCTACCGGGCTGGGCAGGTGGCTTCCTTCACAGATGAGCGTGAGTACGGTAAGTGGAAGGACATCCGTTTTTCTTCACCTGCCTCGCCGGGCAACAGCGGCGGCCCGCTACTCAATCTGGCCGGAGAAGTCGCGGGCGTGATCGTCAGTCGGGCCAATGTGGGTGAAAACTACAATGTGGCAGTGCCGATCAGCGAATTTAGCAATCTGACCGACAAAGCAGAATTTCAGCTGCGCAATGTTACTGTTGAAATCGCTGGTACCGACGAAACCGTGATTAAGGACTGGTCGTTTAGTCTGCCTTTGCCTGCGGCAGTAACGGAAGTAGCAGAAAAATCGCAGAATTCCTTGGATGCCTTTCATAAAGCCATTGCTGCCGAATTAACCGAGAAAGTGAAGGAAAAGAGCTTTCCTTTAGGGCCTCGGTTTCGGGATTATCTGCGTAATCAGCCGATTTTCCAAGGACTGGCTGCGCTGGTTCCAGACATTGATTTTAAACAGTGGACAGCGGCGAGCTATAGTATGGAAAAAATACCGCTCTCCGCTGTGCAGAATGTTCATCGGGGAGAGTCGCTTCACTTTGATTTTCAAGCTATTGTCGAAAAAAGCCCTGAAACCCCGCTGAAGGACTTTCTTGATTCGCCGAAAATGATCATGGATACTCTGCTCAAGGCTATTCCATACTATCGTTCCGTGGGTACAGAAAAAGTCCGCATCAATAGCTTCGGCGAGCCAGAGCAAAAAAATGTCTGGAATGATCGGTTAGGCAGAAAATGGACCACCTCGCTCTGGTTTAGCGAACACAACAATTTTTTCATTGCCAGCCACTGTTTGGCATATCCCAAAGGCGCACTCTGCAATGTGACAGTGAAATCTGCAAGCATCCTCAAACTGAATTATTTTGATATGGTCAAAGAGGGTAGCGACGAGATTACTATTGGCTATGAAGGCGAAGTGGACGACTGGGTTGAATATTTTTCCTTGGGCAAGGAACGCTTACCTGTCTATTTTGAGGGAGCGGAGATGGTTCGTGAAGGCAGTCGGCTTCAGATGAAGCTGAAAGATTTTCAGATAGATTTCAGCAATCCAAAAATCAGCGGCAAATCCTCTTTGCATCTGCATCTTGGCTATGCCAATGAGCTGTTGTTGGCTGAAGATTTAGTTCGTTTTGAAATCTTTCCACAGAAAGGTAGCCCAGCACATTATCGTATCCAGCCTTTCTTTGCGCCAAGTCCCTTCAGTCAGGAAAATTATACCGCTACGTGGGATGAAGCCCTGCATTCCACTGGCGAATTTTCTGGCAAGGTGATCAATAAAGGCGAGCGCCGCATTATTCACAAGACGGCCACGCAAACCAAGAAAACTTTGACCGCTTTTGACGGGCAAAAAATCGAAAAGCTGTTTACGGTTGGCTGCTCCTACAAAACCGCAGCGGAAGAGGAAGGCGACATTGAGCAAGACTGCGCTCGCTTCTTTCAAGGTGTGAAATTTTTTTGAACAGTGTCTGGCCCGCTGATTATTCCCGTCTTCATTCCGCACGAAGGCTGCCCACATCGTTGCCTATTCTGCAATCAGCATCAGATTAGCGGCCAAACCATCGGCAAACCGGTCACAGCGGCAGCTGTACAGGCAGAGATTCAAAACTGGTTAGAGAGATCAAATACTGAACGCGGGGCGCAAGTGGCCTTTTACGGCGGCAGCTTTACCGCTCTGCCTCGGTCGCGGCAAGAGGAACTGCTGGCCGCTGCTGCACCTTTTATTGAGCAAAATTTGGTGCAATCCTTGCGGCTCTCCACCCGGCCTGACTGCATGGATGTAGAGCAGGCACAGTTTTTGCAAGCTCGCTCTGTAGCAACGGTCGAGCTGGGCGTACAGTCGATGAACGATGAAGTTTTGACGGCGGCAAAGCGGGGTCACACAGCCGCTGCAACGGAGCAGGCAGTTGTTGCGCTGCGGCAGGTTGGGCTGGAAATCGGCATTCAACTGCTGATCGGGCTACCGAAAGACAGTCGCGCTACTCTGCGTCGTACTGTCGAACAAGTGATTTCTCTGCAGCCTGATTTTGTCCGCATCTACCCGCTCTTAGTGGTGAAAAATAGCGGGTTGGCCGATTTATACACGCAGGGTCGCTACACGCCGCTCAGTCTGGCAAAGGCAGTGCTGTTGGCTGCTTTTATGAAAGAACACTTTGACCGGGAAGGTATCTGTGTGGTGCGGATGGGCCTGCAAGCGGGAGTTGAACTAGAAGCCTCATTGCTGGCTGGACCGTGGCATCCAGCCTTTGGCGAGCTGGTTGCCTCACGTCTGATGCTGCGGCAAACAAGAAAGCTACTGGCACAGGCCAAAACAGAGGCTGTCCGCTTAAGCATCAATGACCGAGATCAGTCTGTATTTCGGGGAATGAAATCGGCAAATATTGAACGACTGCGGCAGCTCGGCTTGTGGCAGCGTATCTCCCTTGTCATAGATAAGAAACAGCTGCGTTATACGGTCAACAACACGCATAATCGTTCATAAAAAAGCGAAAACCTTTCGGTTCCCGCTTTTTTTCTGCATCAGGCGTACTGAAAACGACTCAGTTTACCCCTTCTGCACCTTCTTCATTCTTGATCCGACTGGGCAGTGCATACATGGTCGTGGAACCGGAAGACCAGAACATCATCTGTCCTTTTTTGACCAGTCCATTGGCGATATTTTTGATATCGCGCGGGCCGCGTTCAGAATCGCATTCGTAGAAATCCTTGATGTAGAGCTGCGCTTTCGGCGACTTGGTCGCTTTTTCGATCATTGCGGCTTCTACTTCTTCAACACTCATTGCCATGATGGTTTTCCTATTGGCAGAGTTTTATCAGAAACACCCGGCCAAAGCAGCTGGCCGGGTGTGCGCAGAGTCTTACTTTTTGGTGTAAGCGTCTGTAGCCTTGGTGTACTTGAACTGAGTGGTTGTCCGCCACGTATCATAAGCCAGACGGTAATCGTCAATGGACTTATCCGTGAACGGAATGTCGCACTTCTCAAAGAACTTCTCCCAGCCAATCCGCTCTGCCCACTCGCCGATGCGCTCGTACTTACGTGCATCCTTAGAGTAAACCTCGACGATCTTGCGGATGACAGAAACGGTCTCTGGCCAACGCGGCGGGGTATTAGGCAGGAAAGGAACAACTAACTTAGAGAACTTTGGAGCAGACTTGGAGTTCGATACCTTGCCGCCCACCAGAATAGCGATACCGTCACCATCCGGGTCAGCTAAAGGCATGGCCGGACACATGGTGTAGCAGTTACCGCAGAACATACAACGCTCAGCATTAACCTGCACAGTCTTTACTTCTTTACCGTCCACTTGAGCCTTAGCCGGTTTTACTGCACCCAGCGGACAAGCGGAAATGGCCAGCGGAATCTCGCACACGCCCGTGATACGGGAGTGGTCGATCATCGGCGGTTTACGGTGAATACCGAGGATAGCGATGTCAGAAGCATGAACAGCACCGCACATGTTCAGGCAGCAGGCCAAAGCAATGCGCACCTGAGCAGGCAGCACCATTGAGCCAAAATACTCAAACAGATCATCCATAACTGCCTTAACCGGGCCAGAAGCATCGGTGGCCGGAGTGTGGCAGTGGACCCAACCTTGGGTATGAACGATGTTGGTGATGCTGGCACCAGTACCACCAATCGGGAACTTGGTGGTGCGGCCTTTGAGTTCAGCAATCAGCGCGTCACAAGCATCCTTGCAGTCAGTCATGAACTCCACGTTGTTGCGGGTGGTGAAGCGCAGATAGCCTTTGCAGTGCTTGTCCGCGATATCGCACAGCTCACGGATGTACTCAATAGAAACCAGACGCGGAGAACCAACGCGCACGGTGTAGCACTTGTCGCCGCTCTCGCTCACATGCACCAGCACGCCCGGAGCTATAATCTCATGGTAGTCCCACTTGCCTTTATTAGCCGCAATGACCGGGGGCAGCATCTCGGTGTAGTGACGCGGCCCCAAGTCGGTGATCCGGCCTTCCATGGGATTAGTTGGATCGTAACCCATTTGCAGTCTCCTTATATGTGTTCAAATTGTAAATAAAATCGTTTGACTGCCCGCTTATGCGGCATGTTTCTTGCGGAACGCCACAACATCGCGCTCCCAGCCACCTTCTACTTCCTCTTCACGCCAGAAGACGTAGGGGTTAGAGCGGGGTTCACGGACATGCTGGGGAGTTGCCTCAATTTCCATCACGCGCAGGAAGTTCGGCAGACCAATACGCTGCATGGTCTCACCGACGCGCTCGCGGTTCTTGCCCACTTCCATCCACCAGTCCCAAACCTGCTCGATCACGTCAATAACGTTTTCGTACTCGTTTTCCTTGGAGACTTCGATGAAGGGAATAACCATGGTGGCGAACTGGGCACCATCCAGAATCGGAGCCTTAGCACCGATGCAGATGGTTGCGCCTTTCTCTTTGCCAGGCTTCAGAGCGCGGGGCATAACGTTGATGCAGTGCATACAACGGGTGCATTCGGCGTTGTCAATCTTCAGCTCGCCACCTTCCATCCACATGCAACCGGTCGGACAGAGGTCAATGACTTCCTTCTTGATGTCGAATTTGCCCCAGTCGCGTCCTGCGTGTGCGCCTGCGTTAGACGGATAATTGCCAGCGATGTACTCTTTAACCGCAGCTTGGTTGATGCGAATATCATCCTTCCACGTGCCGATCAGAGCAAAGTCAGAACGGGCAATAGAAGCCACGCAGTCATTCGGGCAGCCGGAGAATTTGAACTTAAACTTATACGGGAACGCAGGACGGTGAATCTCGTCCTGATAGTGCATGGTCAGATGATGACAAACATCTTGGGTGTCGTAGCAAGCCCACTCGCAGCGTGACTCGCCCAAGCAGCACGACGGAGTACGCAGGTTAGAACCGGAACCACCAAGGTCTTGCTCCAGATTATGGGTCAGATCCCAGAACAACGGCTCCAGATTTTCAGTACGGGTACCGAGGAAAATCATGTCACCGGTAGAACCGTGCATGTTGGTCATGCCAGAACCATACTTGTCCCACAGATCCATCAGACCGCGCAGGTTCTTGGTCGAATAATATAAACCAGAAGGCTGGGCAATGCGGACGGTGTGGAAATGCTCAACACCGGGAAAGCGATGCGGTACATCCGAATAACGCCCAACGATACCGCCGCCGTAACCGAAAACACCAACAATGCCGCCGTGTTTCCAATGGGTAATTTTATCTTTATAGGAAAGCTCCAGCTGACCGAGTATGTCCCAGCACTCCGGGTGGGTTTCTGCCTGGCGCTTCATGTCGGTGACGAAACTCGGCCACGGGCCTTTTTCCAGTTCGTCCAACAAAGGCGTATCATGCTTTGCCATCGGGTGTTCCTCCTGCTCATGGGGTTAGATTGAATAAAACCAAAACCGTAACTGCTATAAATTGAACAGGCTCACGCTGCCTGCAAAAAAACGACGCGCGTCGCCTGCGCGACTGCTATTTCTCAGTAAGAGAACTTAAACGCATCACCTGTATTTGTCAACGAAAAAGAGCTGCGGCACCGCAACGTAATTTCAGAACAGAAAGAACAGCGCGGGTTCCCGTTGCCTGCGGCAATTTATGTACAATTTAGGCACCGATCCTACGGCAAGTAAGTCAATATGAACATCAATACGTTCAGTTCAAAGCCTTGATGAGTAACGGCATGCATATGCGCTGAAAATCTTTGCGTGATCACGCTGAATGCCGATTCGATGCGCTTTCTCTATCTTATATAAATAACTGGCTCATATTTTTTAATTTTTCTTAGGAGTTACGCAGTTGGTTTTGCAACCCGTTGATTTTATTCAACTGGAGATCTGTGCAGTAAAAGAACAAGTTGCTGTAATAATTGAACTTCTAATTTCAACTGCGTAACTCCTATTTGAAATACTCTCTGTAGATTTATATAGTGATCTTCTTCATCTGTTAAGGCAGGCGCAAAACTACCCCGCCGCAGCCGGTATTGTTGTTTAATGACACCGTATTGCTCGCAACCAAGCAGAAAAACAGCGATAATAAAATCGTCTCGATCCGTTGGTGCACTTCTTATGAATAGGGCTTAGATACCGCTATTCTACAGGATGCGCCCAATGGATCGAGACATCTTCTTTAAGATGTTGCATCTTTAGGTTTAAAATAGTAAAAGCAAAGGGATGAGAATACCTTTTTTCCCAAGGACTGACTTGTATGAAATACATACTCCTGATCGGCGACGGTATGGGCGACACGCCGGTGCCGACACTCGCCAACAAAACCCCGCTGCAAGCGGCGCATAAGCCTACCATCGACCGTCTCTGCGCCGCAGGAGAAGCCTTGCTGGTGCGTACCGTGCCGCGTGGTTATCCGCCCGGCAGCGACGTGGCCAATCTTTCCTTGCTTGGTTATGAGCCGGAGAACTGCTACACGGGCCGCGCACCGCTGGAGGCCGCGAGCATGGGCATAGCTGTTCCATCGAATGGGGCCGCCTTCCGCTGCAATTTGGTCACGGTGCGCTATGAAGGCAACGACCGCATGACTATGCTCGACTACAGTGCTGGCCACATCAGCACTGCCGAGGCAGCCGAACTGATCGCCGCCCTCCAAGCAACCTGCGGCACGGACAAGCTCCACTTCTATCCGGGCGTGAGCTACCGCCATTTGCTCATCCACCACGGTGCGGTGCCAGAACATCTGCGCACGGTGCCGCCGCACGACTGGATGGACAAGGACGTGACCTCGTTGTATCGACAATATCTTGCCAGTGATTACTTGTCCGAGCTGCTGCGCAAGGCTGCTGCGGTGCTGGCTGATCACCCGGTGAACCAGAAGCGGCTTGCGGCGGGCAAGAAGCCTGCTAACGGCATCTGGCTCTGGGGTGAAGGCGGTAAACCGGCGATGGCTCCGC
Organism: Candidatus Electronema aureum; assembly: GCA_004284765.1. Taxonomy (GTDB): domain Bacteria; phylum Desulfobacterota; class Desulfobulbia; order Desulfobulbales; family Desulfobulbaceae; genus Electronema; species Electronema aureum. Next base: position 48,279 of record NQJD01000001.1, on the reverse strand, counting down.
TGCGTCTGCGCTACGGCGTAACCGGCAGCCTGATCTCTGCGGTTGACCTGCTCAAAGGCTTGGGTGTGTGCAGCGGTCTGGAGGTGCCGAAGGTAGAGGGCGCAACTGGCTATTTAGATACCAACTACCAAGGCAAGGCCGAGGCTGCGCTCACTGCGCTGAAGACGCAGGATTTTGTCTTGGTGCATGTTGAGGCTCCAGATGAGGCCGGGCACCAGGGCGCGGTGCGGGACAAGGTGCAAGCGATTGAGGACTTTGATGCCAAGATTGTTGCCCCGATTGCAGCAGAGATGGACAGGCGCGGCGAGGATTACCGCCTCGTGGTGACGATGGATCACTATACTCCATTAGCTAAACGCACTCACGAGGCTTGGCCCGTGCCGATGTTCCTCTATGATTCAAGAGGGATAAAGCCGTCTTCCGGGGTCAGCTATACTGAGGAGAACATCAGAGCGCAAGTGGAGGAAAGCGGTCTCGGTTTAGAGAGCGGCGCGGCCTTTTTTGCCCGTTTTGTCGAGCTGGAGAAGCGGCATGGCTGACCTGCGCATGGAGATGACCGAGCCGATCTTTCGGATGCAATATCGGGTCATCTACGGCGACACCGACGCAGGCGGATTAGTGTATAATGCCAATTATCTCCGCTTCATGGAGATGGGGCGAACAGAGATGATGCGCAGTCACGGGCTGCCTTACAGCGAGATGGAGAAGGAAGGCATCATTCTGCCAGTGACGGAATGCTACCTTCGCTACAAGGCTTCAGGCCGCTACGATGATTTGATCAGTATTGCCACTTCACTTGCTGAGGTGACGCGATTAACAATCCGCTTTCATTATCGAATTTATCGCATCATGGAAAAGGGGCGAGAACTGCTACTGGTCAAAGGTTTCACCAAGCACGCTTGCATCGACCGTCAAGGTAAGTTGACCTCCTTCTCGGAGAAAATATTGACACAGATCAGTACGATCCGCCCACTCTGAGAAAGTTTCTGGGGGAATCGTCAGCTTTGCTGTTGACAGCCAAACCGGACGGGTGTATATTGCTCGACACGTGTCGCGGGGTGGAGCAGTCTGGTAGCTCGTCGGGCTCATAACCCGAAGGTCATCGGTTCAAATCCGGTCCCCGCTACCAAAAGAAATACAAGGGTCTGAAGCAATTGCTTCAGACCCTTTTTTCGTTTTAACTCCGCAGCAAGCATCTGCGCTTTCTGCGTGTGACACTTCTTCTTGCCGCTGTAATACTGCCGCTGTTTTTTTGAGGGAGTTTAACTGGTTGCTCGGTCACATCGACGAGGACAATTTCAAATTCTATGCTGCTGACTTGATCAGCATATTCTCAATCTTTTGAATTGTCCGACATACAAAATCGACAGTAGGACAACACATAGCAGAGGCAGAACAACTCACCCTCAACTGCTCGCTGATGCCGCTTAATAGCGGCGTGGTTGTGGCTAAATACATCCCAACAGTCGAATACTGTTTAAGAAAACCAAACTGCATCTGTCAGTTGAGCCTATCTTTCTCAAACTCAATCGCATTTTGTACAAGCGGTATCGAAACAGGAAAAAAAGGTTCGGCCTGCGCTTGAACCTGATCGCAGTCATCTTCATCTATAACATTGAGCTAAAAAGCGCAGTTCGGATTGAAGATCAGCGGTGGACGGTGTAAGATGACCAACGGCGGTCTTTTTTCTTTTTTAACCGAAACCTGAGCGGAGGTTCCTGTCATGCGGCAGATGATCATCATAATGTTTGCTTTCCTTGTTCTGGCGAGCGGTTGTTCCTTCAAACCGGTCCGGCATTTAGCCTCAGACGCGGCCCTGATCAAGGTGGGTGAATCAACCCGCAAAGACGTGCTACAGTATCTCGGCGAGCCAGACGGTCGCCGCACGGTTGGGCTGGGTGTAGAAGAGTATCTGTATTCTGAGGCTCGTAAAGGACAGCTGGGCAGCCTGCCTTTGGTTGGCAAATGGGTGAATCCGGTCAGCCAAGAAATGGTGGTGGTCACGCTCAACGGTGAGCAGGTTACAGGTTGTGAATTCCGTCTCTTGCAAAAAGATGATCAGGATTGGAAAAAAGATGCAAAATGGGAAGAAGTGCGGTGAACCCACGCTCTGCGGGCTTGTGTCGTTTTGCGTGTTGCCGCTTGACAAAAAAATATATATTGACTATATAAAGAGTCCGAACGAGTTGACAGGGCGCATTAGCTATGTTGTTCTTCAGACTGATGCCGGTCACGATGAGCGGGTGTAGCTCAGCTGGCAGAGCACAAGCTTCCCAAGCTTGGGGCCACGGGTTCGAACCCCGTTACCCGCTCCACTTTTACGCTGTCAGCTCGCTGGTTCCACTGGAGCGCAAGAGGAACCAGTACGCATTTCTGAGGTTTTGCGAAAGTGGGCTATGCCCGCTTTTTTTATTGGTTTTGCACAGAGCAGGGAGAGCGTTCCTTGCATGAAAAGGAAGGCAGCTTGTGAGCGGAGACCGGGTGGCCAAGGCGGCGGAGCAGTTTGCCCGTCCGATTGCAGAGGAAATGGGGCTGGAGTTGGTGGAGGTAGAATTTCGCCAAGAATCCGGTTGGGTACTGCGATTATTTATTGATCGCGAGCAGGGCGGGGTTAATGTGGATGACTGCGCCTCGGTGAGCAGGCAGCTTGCTGCACGCTTAGAGGCAGAGGATGTCATTCGCCATGCTTACACGCTGGAGGTTTCCTCTCCCGGAGCCGAACGTCCGCTGAAACGGGTCGAGGATTTTGTCCGTTTCACGGGTCGCCGGGTTAGGATCAAGCTCAAGGAGCCGGTGAACAGCCAGTACGCCTTTCTTGGTACACTGACTGCGGTGGACACGGAGAAACAGCAGATTGCGCTTGCTGCGGATGAAGTCGGGCCGATGACAATTGATCTGGAAGGGGTTGCGAAAGCCCGTCTGAGCCTGTAGCAGGGCGGTGAATATATAGAGACCTGGGCCGCTTGTTTGAGCGGAGGGGAGAAAGAGCATGTCAGGTGGAGAAAATTTAAAACGGATACTCGATCAAATTTGTCGTGACAAAGGCATCGACCGCGCCTTGATGATTGAGGCAGTTGAAGAGGCGGTGCGTTCAGCAGTGCGGAAAAGGTACGGCGGTAAGCGGGACATGGAAGTTCAGTTTAACGAGGAGTTAGGCGAAATTGAAGTTTTTCGCTACCGCACCGTGGTTGATGATGTCTGGGATGAAGAATCCGAGGTGCATATCGACGAGGCCCGCAAACTGGCTCCCGACATCGAGTTAGAAGAAGACCTTGGCGAAAAATTAGACAACGTCTCTGAACTGGGGCGGATTGCCGCGCAGTCAGCCAAGCAGGTGATTATCCACCGGATGCGTGATGCTGAACGCGAAGTGGTTTTCGACATGTTCCGCGACCGTGAGGGTACCATTGTCAATGGTATCGTTCAGCGCTTTGAGCGGGGCAAAATGATCGTCAACTTGGGTCGCACGGACGCAGTGCTGCCGCGCGAGGGGCAAATTCCCAAGCGTTCTTACAAGCAGGGCGACCGCATCCGAGCGTATCTTGAAGAAGTGCGGCACGATGCACGCGATTCCCAACTGATTCTCAGTCGAACCTCCAACGAATTTCTGATGAAGCTGTTCGAGCTGGAAGTACCAGAAATCGCAGAAGGCATCGTTAAAATTATGGGTGCGGCTCGCGAGCCAGGCTTTCGGGCTAAAATTGCTGTAACCTCCAGCGAATCAGACGTGGACCCGGTTGGTGCCTGCGTCGGTGTGAAAGGGGCGCGGGTACAGAATGTGGTACAGGAGTTGCAAGGCGAGCGCATTGACATCGTGCCTTGGAGTCCTGATCCAGCTAAATATGTCAGCAATGCCTTGGCCCCGGCTGAAGTCAGCACAGTGATTGTCGATGAAGAGCGGCATTCCTTGCTGGCGGTGGTGCCGGACGATCAGCTTTCCTTGGCCATCGGGCGGCAGGGGCAGAATGTGCGACTTGCGGCTCGGTTGCTCAACTGGCGAATTGATGTCAAAAGTGAGCGAAATTACCATGATATGGGGCGGCCTGGCTATTTAAGCCTGCTGGCTGTGGACGGCATTGACGAAGAAGAGGCAGACAAATTAACCGCTGCCGGATTGGATTCAGCGGCCAAACTCGCAACGGCTCCGTTGGCTGAATTGGCGGAGATCATCAGCGTAGATGAGGATCAGGCTGCATTGATGAAACTTCAAGCTGCTGGTTTCGCTGAAGCAAAAGAGACAAAGGCTGTCGCGCCACCGCAGGATACTGCTGACAACAGCAGCGGGCAACAGGACGTTGACGACGAGTTGAATTCCGAAGAATGAAGCGAGGGCATGTCCCTGTCCGCACCTGCAAGGGCTGCGGGCAAAAACGCTCGGCGACAGAAATGGCGCGATTAGTGTTGTCTGAAGGTGCATTGGTTGAGGATTGCAGGAGATGCCTGCCGGGACGGGGTGTTTACTGCTGCCGCAACGATCAGTGTCGCCTTCGGTTAGAAAAGAACAAAAAAGGCTTGAAACGGGCATTTCGTCTTTAAGCCGCTGCTGATTGCAGTTATACTACGGCAAGAAAGGTTACGGGAGCAATTGATGAGCAGGATCCGCATTTACGATCTGGCGAAAGAGGCCGGTCTCAAAAGCAAAGAACTGGCAGAAAAGCTGGCGGAGATGGGCTATCCGATTAAAAGCCCCAGTTCCACGGTGGATGACGACATGGCGACCAACATCCGCCGCAAGGTGCTGGGCAGGGCGACTGCCGAGATGACGGACAAACCGATCGGCGCAAAAAACAGAGGTGGTGCGGACATGCCAGACAAAGGCGCGGCGGTGATTCGACGTAGATCCCGGGATCAAAAGGAACATCTTGCCCGACAGGCGGAAGAAACTGCGGCCAAAGCAGCGGCGGAGCAAGCGGCGAAAATGAAAAAAGCAGCAGAGCAGAGTGCCGGGCAAGAAACAGTCTTGAATGTGGCGGTTCCGGCGGAAACGGGCAGTGCGCCTTCTGTTGAAGGGCTGAAAAAAAGCACTCCGGCTGTCGGTGTTGGAGACAGCAGGCCGACAGTAGGCGCACCAAAACGGGCTAAGGGATTAGCTCGAATTGTTGGCCAAGTGGAAATTCCAGTGGCGACCGAAGAACCGAGAAGGTCGGGCAGCCGACCCGGCCCGGGCGGCGGACGGCCTTCGCAAGGCGGAGCTGCTCCCCGTCCGCAGTCCTCATCCCCCAGACCTCCCCGTGTAGCCGCTAATGCAGCTCCGGGTGCGGCAGCGGTCACTCCTGATGCTTCTAAGAACAAAAAAAGAGGCAAACGGGTAGTGACGGTTAGCGCGGAAGAGGACAGTCGAGCTAAAAAGAGCGGCGGCAAAGGCGGTGGACGCGGCAAAGGCCGATCACCTCAGACCTTTAGCGGTGCAGGCGGCGACGACATGCCCTATCAAGGTCGTCGTAAAAAGGACAAACGCGCCAAAAGCAAGCCGCAGCCTGTCCCTGTTGCTGAAACCAAGGCGATCAAGCGGCGGATCACCGTTTTTGAGACCATCAGTGTTGGCGATCTGGCTAAACGGATGGGTGTCAAAGCGGGCGAAATCATCGCCAAATTGATGCGTCTTGGTGTATTAGCCACGCTCAATCAGTCCTTAGATGTTGACACTGCTGCATTAGTGGCGGCAGACTTCGGTTACGAGGTTGGCCAAGGTATGACCGAGGAACTGGGAGTTGAGGCATTGCAGGCGGCCGAAGAGACCGGCGGCGAGAAAAAGTCCCGCTTTCCGGTGGTCACGGTCATGGGTCATGTCGATCATGGCAAAACCTCTATCCTTGATGCCATTCGCAGAACGGATGTAGCCGCTGGCGAAGCAGGCGGTATCACTCAGCATATCGGTGCTTATCATGTGCAGGCCCCCTCTGGGGATATCACCTTTGTTGATACTCCTGGTCATGCCGCTTTCACCGAAATGCGCTCTCGTGGTGCGAAGGTCACGGATATCGTCGTGCTGGTGGTTGCAGCGGACGACGGCGTGATGGAGCAGACCAAGGAGGCCATTGCTCATGCTAAGGCCGCTGACGTGCCGATTGTCGTGGCAATCAACAAAATTGACAAGGACAACGCCGACCCAGCGCGGGTTATCCGCGAGTTGGGTGATTTTGGTTTGATCCCAGAGGCATGGGGCGGCAGCACCATTTTCTGTGAGACTTCGGCCAAAAAAGGTATCGGCATCCCAGAGCTGTTAGAGAATATTCAGCTTCAGGCGGAAATTCTCGAATTAACGGTTGACCATGCCCGAAAAGCACGCGGGGCAGTCATTGAGGCCCAGTTACACAAAGGCCGAGGTCCGGTAGCTACGGTGCTGGTGCAGGAAGGTACTCTGCGGCCTGGCGATTATTTCATTGCGGGTCAGTTTAGCGGCAAAGTGCGTAGCTTGATGAATGAACGCGGCGAGCAGGTCACTGAGGCCGGACCGTCGATTCCGGTTGAGGTGCAGGGACTGTCCGGTGTGCCACAAGCGGGCGACGAGTTCATGGTGGTCAAGGATGAGAAGATGGCCAAGGCCGTTTCTGATGCGCGACAGCTCAAGATGCGCGAGTCAGAGCTGGCCTCAGCCTCCAAGGTTTCCTTGGATAACCTCTTTGAGAAAATGGCCGAGCAGAGCGTGAAAGAACTGCGGGTCATTCTGCGAGCCGATGTCCAGGGTACTTTGCAGGCATTTGGACAAGCGGCTGAAAATCTTTCCACCGCTGCGGTGCGAGTGCGAGTGCTGCACGAGGGTGCCGGTGCAATAACTGAAAACGACATTCATTTAGCTTCGGCTTCAGAGGCGATCATTATCGGTTTCAATATTCGTCCTGCCGCCAGAATCAAAGAACTGGCAGAAAAAGAACATGTGGACATCCGTACCTATGATGTTATTTACCATGCTCTTGAGGATATTGAGAAGGCGATGGCCGGTATGCTCGATCCCGAACTGCGGGAGCGGGTCATCGGCTCTGCCGAGGTGCGTGAGACCTTTACGGTACCCAAGGTCGGTACCATTGCTGGCTGCATCGTGAGCGAAGGCAAAATCGAGCGCAGTGCCCATGTTCGGGTCTTGCGCGAGTCGGTAGTCATTTTCACCGGTAAGATTGTTTCCCTCCGCCGCTTCAAAGACGATGTGAAAGATGTAGCCGCAGGGTATGAGTGCGGCATCGGGGTGGAAAAATACAATGACATCAAGGTTGGCGACACGTTGGAAGCTTTCCACGTGGATAAAGTTGCAGCCACGTTGTAGTTAAGGAGGACAGGATTTCCTGCATTGTACGATGAGGCAAGAATTCGATTTCACCCTGCCCGGTCTGGGTAAGCCAAAAAGCTCGCGCCCAGACCGAGTGGCTGAGGCCGTGATGCAGGAGCTGTCTGTGCTGCTGCGTCAGGATGTGCGTGATGCCCGACTGACCAGAGTGGCGTACTCCAGAGTACAGGTAACTCCTGATCTGAAGCAGGCCAAAATTTGGTTCACCGTGCCGGAAGGGAGCAGTTCAGCTGAGGTTCTCAAAGCTCTGCGGAACGCCAGCGGATTTTTCCGCTCTCATCTCGCCAAAACCCTGAACATGCGCTGCACCCCGGCACTGCTCTTCTTCTACGACCGACAGAGCGAGGAAGTTGAACGATTAGAGCGGCTATTTCGGCAGATCAACAAAGAAAGGCCAAAAGAGAGCGGCGAAGAAGACCGTGAATAGAAAGTCAGCCCGGCAGGCCATAGAAGCCGTGCAAAACATCGTGCTGGCGACTCACGTCCGCCCTGACGGCGACGCGCTGGGTTCCTTGTTTGGTCTTGCCAATATTCTTACCATGATGGGCAAGCAGACGGTTTGTTATTTGGAAGAACCGCCTGTAGAGGTGTACAGCAGTCTTGCCGCTGGGGCGCGGATTGAGATGGATATCAATCGTATCCGTGCTTTTGTTGAGGAATGCGGAGCAGATATCATGGGTATTTGCTTAGACTGCGGTGACTTGCCCAGATTAGGCAAACACGGAGCCGCGCTGCGCGAGATCAAACCGTTTTTAGTCATTGATCATCACCAGAGCAACGCAGGCTTTGGCGATCTTCACTGGATTGAGCCGCATCGCTCCTCAACTGGTGAGATGATTTATGATTTATCGGTGGAGTTGGGCGTGGCGGACAGTATCTCCCAAGAAGCTGCTGAATGCCTCTATACCGCGCTTGTCACTGACACCGGTTCCTTTCAGTACGACTGCACTTCCGCTCACACCTTTGCGGTGGCTGGACGGTTGCTCAATCGGGGAGTCCGGCCTGCCGCAATCAGTCAGCGTCTCTACGACAACGCTTCCTTTGGCAGCCTTCAGCTGATGCAATTGGTGCTTTCCACCCTCCAGACATTCTTCGACGATCAGGTCGCGATCATTCAGGTTTCTCGAAAAATGCTTCAAACAACCGGCACTGATTATGAAGACTGCGACAATTTGATCAACTTTCCTCGCTCAATCCGGGCGGTGCGAGCTGCTGTCTTTCTTAAGGAACGGAAAGATGATGAAGTTTCAGTTAGTATCCGGGCTAAGGGTGATTGCGATGTGGCTTGGGCTGCGGCTCAGTTTGGCGGTGGTGGTCACAAAAATGCCGCTGGTTTCCGCATGACCGGGCGCAGCATGGAGCAAGTGCGTGATATGCTCTTGCCGGTGCTGGAGCAAGCTCTGCGGCAAGGCAAACAGTGAGTTTAGCTGCGTCCGCCGTCGGGGTTTTTCTAATTGATAAACCGGTCGGAGTTACCTCCTTTGCTGTAGTACAGAAACTACGGCGACTGCTGGAGATCAAAAAAGTTGGACATGCAGGCACGTTAGACCCTTTTGCCAGCGGCTTGCTGATTCTGTGCGCCGGGCGGGAAGCCACCAAGCACATTGATGCGTTTATGACAGGCCGTAAGACCTATCAGGCCGTCCTTCAGTTAGGCCAAGAAACAGAAACCCTTGACCCTGAAGGCCGTGTGACAGCAGTTAGGCCGGTGCCAGAGCTGATTTCAGAGGATATCGTCGCGCTGCTGCCAGAGTTTGTTGGCCCGCAGTTACAAGCTCCGCCCGCCTATTCAGCAGCCAAGCACCAAGGCAAGCCGCTCTATCATTATGCCCGTCAAGGTATCATGATTGAAAAGGCGGCCAAGCCGATTGAAATTTACAGCCTCGATCTGAACGGGTATGATGCGAATACAGCTCGGCTGTCGTTCACAGTTTCATGTAGCCGGGGTACATATATCAGGGTACTTGCCGCAGATATAGGCCGTAAAATTGGCTGCGGGGCGCATCTGACTGATTTACGGCGTACCCGCAGCGGTGGTTTTGCGGTGGAAGAGGCGTTTGACGGTGGATTGCTTTTCTTCTCCGAAGGTATTACACAAACCGCGCTCTTAGCAGGGATGTTGACCGTTGAGCAGGCGTTGGCGGCGACAAAAGAAGAAACATTGAAGTGAAGACTGTTCCGCAGCGGGCGGAAACAGCGGATTGTCTCCCGCATCTCATTCCTCGGGTGCGGATCAGTAGGCAATTGTATCCAGACTCCGGCGAGGCTGAGGAAGCGCAGGCTTTGCCGACAGCAGAAGGACAACACCTTTTTTGGAGGCCGATTATGGCACAAAGCACAGTAAAGAAAAAAGAGATCATTGAGAAATTCGCGGCCCATGAGGGCGATACCGGTTCGCCGGAAGTGCAAATCGCTCTGATTTCCGACCGAATCAGCTATCTCACCGCTCATTTTCAGACGAATGCCAAGGATCATCATTCTCGCCGTGGTCTGCTGAAATTGGTTGGTCAGCGGCGTAGCCTGCTCCAGTATCTGCGAAAGAAAGATATCAACAGGTACCGGGCAATCATTCAGACGCTGGGCATCAGGAAGTAGCAGTAACAAACAGTAGCGTTCCTTGTCTCTATCTGTGCGCACAGATAGAGACAGGTTTCTCAAATGATTGAAAAAACGATATGGTTTTTCCTCGGCTTTTTCTGCTGATTTTCTTCCGGCGTCGCCTGCTGCGCCGACAGGATAAAGTTATTGCTGCCCAAGGAACCATTGTGCAAATTTTTTCTCATCGCCTCAAACATTTTCCTGCTGTCAGCAGGAAGACAATCCTGCCGCTGTGTTCCCTTCCAAGTACATTTTCTTTTAAGTATGCAATGCGGCGGAACATGCCAAAAAATAAAATAACTCGACCAAATAACACAGAAGAATAGACCCGGCCATCAGTCCGGGATAGCTGAACGCAAAGGAGTTTGCATGTACAAGAGAACAGAGGTAGAGATCGGTGGGCGTAGCATGGTGTTTGAGACCGGCAAAATGGCCAAGCAAGCAGACGGCGCGGTAGTGATTTCCTGCGGCGAGACGATGGTGCTGGTCACGGTGGTAGCAGAAAAAAAAGAGAAAGAAGACATGGGCTTTATGCCCTTGACTATAGAATATCAGGAGCGACTTTATGCTGCTGGCCGAATTCCGGGTAACTATTTCCGCCGGGAAATTGGACGGCCTTCTGAAAAAGAAATTTTGACCAGCCGATTGATTGATCGTCCGCTGCGACCGCTTTTTCCTAAAGGTTATCGGGCAGAAACCCAGCTGATTGCCACCGTTTTTTCAGCAGAAGCGGAGATTGATCCCGACATTCTGGCTATGAACGGCGCATCAGCGGCCTTGGCTTTGTCTGACATTCCGTGGAGCGGGCCGGTTGCTGCGGCCAGAGTTGGTTATATTGATGGGGCGTATGTCCTCAATCCGAGCAAAAGCCAGTTAGCGCAATCGGCTATGAATTTGGTCGTGGCATGTTCCGAGACCGCTGTAATCATGGTGGAGGGTCGCACGGCTGAATTAAGCGAAGAAGTGGTGCTGGATGCCATTTTCTTTGTTCATCGCGAGATTCAGCCGCTTATCGCTGTGCAGAATGCGCTGCGGGCAGAAGTTGGCAAGCCCAAACGGAGCGTTACGCCGCCGCAGGTCAACGAAGCTCTGAAGGCTCAAGTAGAAGAATTAGCTGCCGCAGGCATGGAAACCGTGGTTGCTACAGCCGATAAAATGGAGCGGAGTCGTCGCTACGAGGCACTTAAAGACGAAGTGCTGGCTAATAGTAACCCAGAATTGTATAAAAAGGCAGACGAGGTTGCGGAGCTGCTCGACGCATATCGAAAAAAGGTCATGCGCGATCGGATCGTCAATCAAGGTATCCGCCTTGACGGACGCAGTTTTGATCAAGTGCGGCCCATTCAATGCGAGGTGGGCGTGTTGCCCAAGGCGCACGGTTCAGCTCTTTTCACGCGCGGCGAAACCCAAGCTCTGGTCGTGGCCACGCTGGGTTCTGAGCGTGACGAGCTGCATATCGAAGGCTTGACCGGTGATGTGTACCGCCGTTTTATGCTGCATTACAACTTCCAGCCCTTCTGCGTCGGCGAAGTGCGTGCCCTGCGCGGCCCCAGTCGCCGCGACATCGGCCACGGTACCTTGGCCCGCCGAGGTATTGAAGCAGTGCTACCCGATTCTGTCAATTTTCCTTACACCATGCGGCTGACTTCGGAAGTACTGGAGTCGAACGGTTCGTCATCAATGGCCACCGTCTGCGGCGGGAGTTTAGCTCTGATGGATGCAGGCGTGCCGATCAAAGCTCCGGTTTCTGGCGTGGCGATGGGCTTGATTAAAGAAGGCGATAAAATTGTCGTACTCACCGACATTCTTGGCGACGAGGATCATCTCGGCGATATGGATTTCAAAGTGGTTGGCACGTCTTCAGGTATCGCTTCGTTGCAAATGGATATTAAGATCGACGGGGTAAGCCGCGAGATCATGGGCAATGCCTTAGCCCAAGCCAAGGAAGGCCGCCTTCATATTCTCGGCAAAATGGAAGAGGCACTTGGCATTCCGCGCACAGAAATCTCAGATCATGCGCCGCGTTATGTCACTATCAAAATCAGCCAAGATAAAATCCGCGACATTATCGGGCCGGGCGGCAAAATCATCCGCGAGTTGACCGCCGAGTTTGATGCTAAGATCGACGTAGAAGATGATGGCACGATAAAAATTTTCTCCAAAACCAATGAGTCTGCTGCTGCTTTGGTTGCTCGTATTGAGGGAATGACTGCTATGCCGGAGATCGGCAGAATTTATGATGGTGTAGTCAAGACAATCAAGGATTTCGGTGCCTTTGTTGAAATTCTGCCGGGCACGGACGGCATGGTGCATATCTCCGAGTTAGATGTGCAGCGGGTGAATAAGGTTGAGGATGTTCTCAAAGAAGGAGATCGGATCAAAGTCAAAGTGCTGGATGTTGACAGCCGAGGCCGCATTCGTCTGAGCCGCAAGGCCGTGCTGGAAGAGAGCAACAAAGCATAAGACCACGTCGCTGGGAATCAGAAGGCGGGCCACGTGTTCGCTTTCTGACTTTGTGTTCTACAGACCACAGGGTGGGATATGATTAAAAAAGTATGCAGCAGTTTGGCCGTGTTCATCGTTCTGCTTGTCTCTTTGGCCGAGGCGGGCGAGGTGATTGACTCTTGCGCCGCTGTGGTCAATCAAGATGTCATCACTGTGTCCGAAGTCGAGGAGGCAGGCAAGGCGGTTTTTGAGCGGATCAAGGCGGAAGTTCCGTTCAGTCAGCGGGCTGAAGCCATGCACCAAGCCCGAAAGGGCGTAATCGACCGGTTGATCGAAAAGCATCTTCTCCTTCAGCAAGCCGAGCAGATGAAGATTAACGTGACTGATGCAGATATTGAGCAGGCACGGCAGCAAATATTGGAGCGCGGGGGGATCGGCGAGAACGAATTCAAGGCTGAATTAGAAAAAATGGGCCTGAACGAGCAGCAGTATCGTGACAATCTCAAGGAGCAAATGCTCAGTTCAAGGTTGGTCGGTTATGCGGTGCGTTCCAAAGTAGTTGTCCCGGAAGAAAAAATTAAAGAATATTACGAGCAGAAATATACCGCCAAAGCCACGGGCTATCATCTTCTTCAGATCGGTTTTGCCTTTGGCGCGGCGAAGCAGGCAGCCAGAGAAAAAGCCGAAGCAGTACGCAATCGTGCTCTTGCTGGAGAGGATTTTCAAGAATTGGCGCGGAAGCATTCTGAACTCCCCTCTGCTGCGGACGGCGGTGATATTGGTATGTTTAAGGCTGACGAGATGGCATCGTACATGCGGGAAGCAGTGACTTCGCTTCAGTCTGGTGGCATCAGCCCGGTCATTGACACTCCAGAAGGCTTGATGATTTTTAAATTACTTTCTTCTGGCAAAGACGCGACTAAAGCTCCTTATGAGTCTGTTAAGAATGAAATTCACGAAATTCTGCACAAGCAGGAGTTAGAGACGCGCTATAAAACATGGATTGAAGAAATCCGCAGTGGAGCATACATCAGGATTTTATGACGGCGTAGCTGGAGAAACTGCCAATAATACAACCATCAGCAGAGATTCATGAACAGACAAGAACAGAGTGGCACGGACAAACAGGCAGCTGTCAGCGGAGAGCATCAGGTAGTAAGCGTGGGGGAGATGCTGCGGCAGCTGCGCAAGGAAAAAGGAATCAGCATCCGAGATGCTGCGAAAGAGACCAATATTTCCGCTTCCAATCTGGTCGCCATTGAACATGAGAATTATACCGACTTACCGGCTAATACATTCATTCGTGGCCAAGTAGCGATTTACGCGAATCTTCTTGGCATAGACGGGAATCAGGTGGCAAGAAGATTCATAGTTGAACGTGAACAACACCAGCAAATAGACGGGCAAAAAGGCAGTAAAGGCAGTGGGATGTCGGCCAAACAGCTGGCCGAGCCTGCCCATGTTTCGGCAGTCACTTTGGCAGTTATGATGCTGATGCTCATTGGGCTATTCGTTGCCGGATTTTTCCTTTACACCGGCTGGAACCCTTTTTCCTACCTACAACGAGAGCAGACCCCGACTGTGCAGCTATCTCCCGCGCCTGAACTGGAAAAAGTAGTTCCTCCTGCGGCAGAAGAAATGCAGCAGCAGGCCCAGATTCAGGAAAATAAGCCTGTTAGTCCAGCTGAACAAAGTGTGCCTCCAGGAAACTGAGATTGTACAAGCGGTGGCGTTTTAGATAGAACTGTTCTCAACGAATGCAATTTTTTATGCATAAGCTACATCACCGACCAAGGTTTAGGTAGGAAAATTTGACTATATAGGTCTAAGGCATAGCGGTCTGTCATTCCTGCAATGAAATCGCAGACTAATCGATGCAGCTGTTTCTCTTCCTTGCCATCTACGGGCGGTTTACGTTTTGCGCAAACCAGCTCTGGGCTGATTGGAAATTCATGCTCCAAGAAAAACAGGTACAGCTCGCGGATGACATTTTGTGCTTTTTCAAACTCATTGTGTACGAGCCGATTACGATAAACGTTGTCGTAGAGGAAAGTGCGCATTCCGCAGATGACCTCCTGCATCATCGGGCTGAGACGGAGACGACCTTCGTTGGCCCGTAGGCTTTCTGTGATCAGGTCACGCATCATGGCGGCAATGCGAAGATCGGGCCGGTCGCCCACCACCCGCCGCAAGTGAATAGGTAAATCGCTTTCTTTAATCATTTCGGCTCGCAGCGCGTCATCCATGTCGTGATTAAGGTAGGCGATAATATCCGCTACCCGCACCGCTTGGCCCTCCAGCGTTGCGGGCAGCTCCCGCGAGTCGTCAGGCAGAATGTCCCGATAGCCCTTGGAATGCTTGACAATGCCGTTCCGTACCTCCCAGCTCAAATTCAGCCCTTGACCGTGATTTTCGAGAAAATCAACCACCCGTAGGCTCTGAATATAATGTCGAAAGCCGCCCGGATGCAGGCGATTAAGGCTATACTCACCGGCATGGCCAAAAGGCGTGTGGCCGAGATCGTGACCAAGGGCAATGGCCTCAGTGAGATACTCGTTCAAATGTAGGCAGACCGCAATGGTGCGAGCAATTTGAGAAACTTCAAGGACATGGGTTAAGCGGGTTCGGTAGTGGTCACCGGTTGGAGCTAAAAAAACTTGAGTCTTGTGCTTGAGGCGGCGGAAGGTTTTGGAGTGAATGATGCGGTCGCGGTCGCGTTGAAAGGCAGTGCGGAGGTCACAGGGCGACTCATCGCGCAACCTCCCTCGCGATCTGCTACTGAAACAGGCATGAGGTGAGAGGATAAGTTTTTCCTGTTCTTCTAACTGGCGACGAATGTTCACAGTATTCAGGTAGCACGTATCGGAGGGATGACAGGGAAATCCTGCAAGAGTTCCTGAAACTGCTGCCTTGCCCATTCCGGGCAATCTCTTCCAATATCCCGCCTATCTCGTTCGGGTGAAAGGCAACAGCCTCATGCCAAATCCAGAAGCCGTCAAGATCAGGCACCGCCGAATTGAGCCATATTGCAGACCTCCAGAACATATCGTCCATGTGCCAGCAGAAAATTACGCAGAGCAGCATAAGCTGCGGCATTGGCAACATGCAGTCTGACATCAACAGAAAGGCCGGGCAGGACAATGTTGCCGCCTTCGGGAGGCACAGTGACCGGAGGCCCCATTTCACCGATGTACGGGCCGATTGCCAATGTGATCGTATTGTCAGGCTTCAATATCGCCTCAACGCGGCAATCCTCAGCTGGCGCATTGTGCTTCACAGCCTGGACAGGACCTGTCGCGTCAGCACCGGCAACAAACATCTCAAGCTGATCAGCCGCGATAAAATTCATACTTCTCACATGCTCGTAGGATCCCTCCCGGATGGTGCCGTTCGAGGTGTATCTGTTCCGGCAGAGGATGGTCTTCTCGACATTCGGAGACGCAGCAGGTGCTTCGCCGAAATCAGCAGTGATGATCACGTTTGACGGGTCATTGAGAGCAATCTTGTCCTGCTCGATCTCATTGTCATTGGCATCAACCAAGAAGATTCCTAAATCCTCATCATCAACATCAAAACCAAGAAATTTCCCAGATAGGCGGAACGGATATCCTTCCCTGATGAACCGAGGGTACTTTGTATTTGTTTCATACCCGATGACCACTTCAGGGGCCTTGGACGGATAACCAAGCCTTTCATAGGTAGCTATGTTCTGGACAGCCCGGTTGAACTGCCTCGGAATCTTGGCCGCCACTTTCACCGCATCAGGCGGAATGTCATCGGTCGGAAGGTCCAAACGCACTTGGAGGCGCGGCATGAAGGAGACGAAATTCTTTAATTTGACGAACTTGCCGTCAGCAATCTGCTCCGTGACAACCTGCTGGAAGTTCTGCAAAACCGTCTTGACCTGGGCAGCGGTTATTGACGGATTCAGCGTATGAATAAGTTCCGCGATTTCATCATAGCCAAGTGTGTCTTCCGCAGTTGTCTGACAGCTGTACGAAGGGGGCGTGGTGAGTTTGTTCTCTCTGACATAGTATCCAACCGGCATGGGGAACCTCCTGATAAGAAATGATTATTCTTTACGGAAAGAGATGAATACATACATTGATACATGCGGATTTTTTGCGAATCAAAAGACTACCCTTCTATGTACTAAAAAGACTCCCTTTTGATATATAAAAACCTCCTTTTTGATATATAGAAGGGAGGTTTCTTGATAGGAAAAGCCGATGCCTTCTGATAGGCAAAACCTACACCTTTTGGAAGGAAAAATCTCTGCTGTTTGTTAGCTCATAGGTTGCGGGTGGGCGGAGAACCCCGACATGTCCGACTCGCCTTATGATTGTCGGGGTTTGTGCCTCACCCCAACCTACCGGACTCCGAAAAAACAGGAATGCAGCTCAGTGTATTGTATCCTGCTGTAGATAGGTTGTCAATTGTTCCTGAAACTGCTGCCTTGTCTATTTAAGGACAAGGAAAAAACGCTCACCTATGAAAGAAGGCAGCGGGTTTAGCTATGTTTCTTGCAAAGAAAAAAATTATTGACAAATACAATAATCCCCACAAACATCTTCATAGGATATGACTTCGCCGTTTGCTGATTTAAGACACCCATTCTTGCAGTATATTTGATCCGCTAAATCAACAGCAGCCCCTGATGGTGCTCGAAAAGGCAGCGTTTCACAATCAGTGCTGCAATCTCCTCCATTATCAATTTGGTATGGGCCAAATGTAACTGCCCATTGCCTTTTTGCGCCAAACACAGAACATAGCGAATCACGAATGGCTTTATCCCATTCTTTGCGACATTCACTCGTTTTTTCATCAGGAAATGCGCATTTATATCCGGTATTCAAAGTTCTTATACAACATTTGTCATGCAGTATGCTTCCAACAGACATATAACCAGAAACAGTGCAGGTAGATTCATTGAAATACATAGGCGCGATAATAGGGACACCTTTGCATCGATCTCCTATTCCACCAAAACAACGTTCTGGTTCTGAGAATACAGAGGAAAAGTTACATCTCTCATTCGATGGAATTCGAGATAAACAAGATGAATTAAATAAACAGCTAAATACAACAAAAAGAATATAGGTAAATATGTAAACAGATTTAATTAACACGATTGCTTTTTTTGCCAAAGGTGGCAGATTTTATTTGCGTTAAGCATTATCATATTCTGATATATAAGTATACATTTCTTTTCTCCAACACCAAATTACTATCTCGCTTAAAACGATACTGCTGGTTGCTGTTAGATACAAAATCTCAATAACACCAAATTTTCTTTCCAGAAAAAACATATGTGGCAAAATTGATTTATCTATTAAATTTTCTGACAAGATACCGACAAGAAATACTACAAGAAATACAGAGCCAGTAATATACCCTCTGAGCTCAAAAAAATTTTTTATATAATACGAATATATCTTATCGATCGCCTTATTTGATCCACCATGAGCACAAACATCTTTAACAGCATCGTAAATAATATCTGCAGCAATCTTCCTCCCAAAGACATCTACACTTATGTACATCCAGTAAATAAATGCATAAATATATATACGATTTGCAGATGCCGACAGTATTATCATGAATATCGGAATTGAATACGAAATTATGCGAGGAGAAAATTTTCCTTGCTTGAGGGATTTTCCTAAGTGATGTTCAAGAATACTTAATTCGTGTTCCGATGATAGTAACCAAAGCAATCCAAGGATTAGAGTTACTGATATTAATATAAATTCAAAAATCATCATTGGTTTCATTTCTCCTAAAAATATTTCTTCGTTCCATCTGTAAAAAAACGGTGCCAATCCAAATAATAGCAACCAGTGCGGTGTCTTGGAGATTAATTTCCAATAATTATCTGGTGATAATGTTTTATTTATATAAAAATTACCTGTTCCGCTAACAAAATGTCCTTCTCCGCCAATTTCTTGGTGAACTTTAACTTCATTATGAGCAACAGATGGCTGCTTGCGATGCTGATCGGAATCACCAAGGGAGTTGTCAAGTTGGGAGTTCAAAGCGGTTCCTCCTCAAAATTTGTTCAGTATACGCCCTGTCGTGTCACTCAGGCGAGTGGACGAATCGATATTCCTTCCATTAAGGAATGGAAATTATATCCACTTCATGCAACGGAAGTCAATACACTTTTGGACCGAAACGGAAGAAAAGGCAAAGAAAAACCCGCGAACCAGTTAAGGTTGCGGGCTTTATCGGACAATCGCGGAAGCGAATGGACTACTTTATGGTGCCCGGAACGAGAATCGAACTCGTACAGCTACGAAGAGCCGAGGGATTTTAAGTCCCTTGCGTCTACCTGTTCCGCCATCCGGGCTTCAGCGAACATTACCTCTTGCCCGCTGATTTGTCAAGAGACCGCAGTAGAACAAAACTGCCTGCTGCGGTTTACCTCAGATAAAATCAATCTTATTGTCACCGGGTTTCATGTCCGGGCAGAGCAGGATTTCAATGGCTGCCTGATGTTTGCTCTCTAATTCGTTAATCTCCAGCCGCTTCTTGTTGAGCAGATATTGGCCGACCTCCAAAGGAAGACGTGCTTCTACCCGCCGCACTTTCTTGCGGCTCACCCCGGTTTGAATGCGCCGCAAATAATACAGGGCCAGCGTCTCCACCGAGCGGATTACGCCACGCCCACCGCAGTATTCGCAGCAGTTATAGCTGCCCTTTTCGATGGGTGCGCCCATCTTTTGCCGAGAAATTTGCATCAAGCCAAAGCGAGAAATACGGCTGATATCAACCTTAGCCTTATCCCGTTTCATCGCGTTCTTGACCTGCCGCTCTACTTCTTTGATATGGGTATTGTTCCGCATATCGATGAAATCCACCACAATCAAGCCACCCAGATCACGCAAACGCAGCTGACGGGTCAGTTCATCCGCCGCCTCCATGTTGGCGAGGAAGATGGATTTGTCAAAATCACCCTTCTGCGATGTGCGGCCTGAGTTCACGTCAATGGCAACCAATGCTTCGGTGGGATCAATAACAATCGAGCCGCCCGACGGGAGCTGCACCTGCGGCTGGTAAATCGACTCAATCTGCTCCTCGATGCTGTGCTGATTGAAGATCGGCTTTACACCCCGGTGCAGCTTGACTTGTACCTTGCGCTGTCGTTCAGGGAGAGTAGAAACAAATCTGGCTACTTGATCGTAGGAATCTTGCGTATCCACAATGATTTCCTGAATCTCTGGCACGAAATGATCACGCAAGAAACGAACGACCGTGTCTTGATCCTCATACACCAAAGCGGGCGAAGGCAAGCTCTGGCCGCGCTGCTTGATCTCACTCCACAAACTGAGAAGATGAGCGAGGTCTTCCTCTAAGGCCACCTTAGTGATTTCGGCACTGGCGGTGCGGATGATGTAGCCGATGCCTTCTGGCAGACTGAGACCAACCATCAGCTGCCGTAGTTCACTCCGCCGCTCTTCGCCAGAAATTTTGCGAGAAATGCCCGTGCTGTCACTGCCCGGCATGAGGACAAGACAACGACCTGGCAGCGAGAGGAAGGTCGTCATGTTCGCGCCCTTGTTGCCGGTCACTTCCTTGACCACCTGCACCAGCACTTCTTGGCCCTTGTTGATCACGTCCTCAATCTTGAGCTTCCGCCATTGCTGCTGGCGGATCAGGGTGCGGCTTTGCTCGCTGATGTCTTCTTTGTAGTATTCAGGATGGATGTCACTGAAAGGCAGGAAGCCGTTGCGGCCCGTACCAATCTCAACAAAGGCAGCCTGAAGATTAGCCTCGATAGAGACGATCCGGCCTTTGTAAATATTGTTCTTGGTGCGTTCTTGTACCGCCGTGGTGACATGAAAGGATTCCAGCCGCCCGTTTTCAACAATGGCGATGCGGCATTCCTCAGGTTCCTCAGCGTTGATCAACAGCTTGGCGCAGACCTTTTTGCCGCGCTCTCCGCTGCTCTCTGTCTCTAATGGCTCATCATCCAGCACTTCATCAGAGTCATCATCCTCTTCTACTCTGCTGCGCTGACTGTGACGGTCAGGCCGTTTCTTCCGCTGGCTTGGTTCTCCAGCAGTGGTACCCAGCACCGCCGATACTGTCTCGGTAGCAGTCGGGTTTTCCTGCGATACTTCCTCAGTCTTTTTTTTGCCACGTCGCCGAGGTCGCTTCTTCTTGGCAGGCAGTTCTTTATTTTCTTCTGACGTGGCTGCTGCTGTTTCCGCCGTTACCTCCTCAGCTACAGCAGTAGATTCAAGTGCAGCGTTTGCTGGCACGGGCGGCGACTGGGGCTGCTCTTCCTTTACTAAACCTCTTGCAGAAGCAGGGCAGGCACGGGGGCCTGCCCCTATGGAAGATGCCGCCCTGCGTGGTGTAGGGGCGGACCTCTGTGTCCGCCCTGTTGGTTGTATCGCTGCACTATGCGGCTTCTGCAAAAAGTCCACTGATTCAGTCGCCTCAGGCGCGGCACTCTCCGGGGTAAGAGGTACAGCTTCTGCTGTTGGTTCCTCGGTCTTCTTTTTGCGCGGTGTTCTCTTCCGGGGAGCTTTTTTCTCTGGCAGCGGTTCCTCCTTTACCGCCTCCTTTGCCTCCTGCTCTGCGCCCCCGCTTTTCCACCATGCTCCGGTGCTTACTTTGCGCACCTTTTTTTCCTGCTGATCTCCAGCGGTTTTCTCCGCTTCATCGGTCATAATTCAACATCCTGATAAAAGTAAACAATGCAAGCAGCTGCTCATAAATGCGCTTCATCTGGGCCTATCTGATAATAGAGCCTGCCGTTGTGAATCCGCTTGTGCAGCAGACCGTCCCGGATCAGCGCGTCAAGCAACTGCTCAACCCTGTCCGCCCCTCCCGCATGGAAGACGCGGTTTATATCGGCAGCCGTGCAAGGCCGCCGTTTCAGCATTTCGACAATCTCGTCCTGTAAAGCCTGCCAGTCGGCGGCTTTGTCAAGATCAAAACAATTCTTCTGCCCTGCTGCTCGGCTCTCCTCCTGCGCCGCGCCGCCGGATAAAATATCTACAGGCCGGGTGGGGTTATGCCGGAGAAACTCCGTGGCAATCGCCTCCATCCGGGCTTGCGCCAAAGGCCGGGCAAACAGCTCCAGCGGAGGCCGGATCACCGTGTTGAGCTGGATGCGATCTATCCGCATCTGTGCGGCGGCTTGGCAAAGAGCCGTTACTTCCTCATCTGAGTCGTTGATTCCTTGGGCAAAAAGAACTTCCAACCAAATTTGCCCGTGAAACTCGTTGGAGAAGACAATCAGCCCGTTGATAATTTTTTTCAGATCAAGGCACGTAGCCGGTCGGTCGATCTTCCTAAAACCAGTTGGTAAGGCCGAATCTAACGAAGGAATCACCACATCCGCCGCAGATAGTTCCTGCCGCACGTGCGCATCCCAGAGCAAGGTGCCGTTAGTCAGCACGGCCACGGGTTTTGCCGTGGCCTTTTTCAGATGGGCAATGACGATGCCTAACGAAGAATGCAGAGTCGGCTCGCCGCTGGCCGTAACCGTAACAAAATCCAGCTCGGCAGCCCGCTCTGCTTGACCACAAAATGTGTCTATTTCCGAGATAATATCCGCTGTCGGAGCGTATTCGGCCCGCTTGCAGGTCAAGCAGGTCGTAGCTCCCACTTCGCAATAAATGCAGTTGAGGGAACAAATTTTTTCCCGGAAGAGATCAATACCCAGCGAACGTCCGAGCCGTCGAGAGTTGACCGGGCCAAATATGTAGTTCATAGGAACACTGCGGAGATGCGGAAACCGCTCCCGCTGAAAGACTCACCGTGCAAAGGATTAGGTTGAACGCCCAAAATCATGCTGCGCAATACCTTGCTGTATAAAAGAAAATCCAGTTTTACGCAAGGGCAAACTGCGTGGCGACCGCTTCGCTCCCCGCGCCTTTTCCCTTGACACAAGGGGGGCAGAAGCGTAAGTTTGAGACTGAATCAGCCGTTCTGAACTGCAAGTTTTCCCTTCCCTTTTAGAATACATTACAGGAGCGCGTCAAGGTGCATTCCCAAAGATATCTTTTTCCGGCGGCCACGCTGGTCTGCTGCGCTGTTTCCGCGTTGCATCCGGCAGCAGCGGCGGCAGAATCTGTCAACGCCCTGCAATGGGAGATCAATGCCGACAAATTGACCCGGATGGAAAATCCTGCCCGGATCGTGGCTGAAGGTCATGTTGAGTTAACCAAGATTCAGAAGACGACCGGTAAAAAAGTCAACCCAAAGAACAGCTGGAATGATTTGCTCGGTGAGGCTAACGAAGCAGTGACAGCAGCTCCGGCACCGCAAGAAAAGAGTCAAACAGCAGGCGGAGACCGGCTTGCCGTATCCAAAGCAATACCTCAAATCAGTGACAATGCAGCAGCGGTACCAGAGCAAGTCTCAGTGTCCACGGTTATGACTACGGTCAAGGCTGACAGGATGCGTTACAACATGGATGCGGGTACAGTTCAGGTGGACGGCAAGGTCTTTATCGAAATTGGCCCAGATCAGCTAGAAGCAGACAGCGGCACGGTCAATCTGAAACAAGAAACAGGCTCTTTTGAGAATGCAGTTATTGTCGGCCAATACAAAGACATGCACTTTGAAGGCAAGGTGATTGAGAAGACCGGCGAACTCACGTATCACATCGAGGACGGTTGGATCATCACCTGTAAGCTCCAAAACGGCGAGGTTCCGCCGTGGAGCTTCAAGGCGGCGGAGACCGACATCACTGATGGCGGTTATGCCTATCTTAAACACGCCACCTTCCGCATTAAGGATATCCCTGTCCTTTACACCCCTATCATGATTCTACCTGCCAAACATACTCGGCAGACCGGCTTTCTTTTTCCGCTCATGTCCACGTCCGACCGCAACGGTTTTGGCATGGAGCTGCCTTTCTTCATCAACCTCTCACCCAGCAGTGACATCACCCTTTATCCACATTATTTAGCCGAGCGTGGCTTGATGGCAGGTGCAGAAATGCGCTATGCGGTTGACCACGGTGATAAAGGCACGGTTATGGGCAATTTTCTTTCCGATGACGCAGATGCAGAAGGGCGATACACCTACACGGATCAAGAACGCTACTGGCTGCGCGGCAAGGCAGATCAAAATTTCGGGGAATGGATCACTCGACTCGATGTTGATTTGCTCTCCGACCGCGACTACCTAAGTGAATTTGATTTTGGTCGCACGGGCGTGACCATGAGCGATCGTTATTTCTTGGAACAGTTTGGCCGTGGCGTTCAAGACAAGACTGTGGATCAGCGCAGCAACAGCCTAAGAACTCTGCGTTCATGGGGCAACGGCATGTCTCTTCAGGCCAGCATAGCGGGTGTTGATGATCTCAAAGCAGGGGAAAACGATTCCACCGCGCTGTGGAAGCTGCCGGAAGTCAAGCATAACGGTCGCCTGTCCCTTTATGATGCGGTGAAAACTGAGCTGTCTTGGAACACGGATTATGTCAACTACTGGCGCGAGGAAGGCGTAGGGGCGCAGCGACTTGATTTGTATCCTAAGGTAACAGCGGCAGTACCACTTTTGGGACAGCATCTTGATGCTTCAGCCTCTGTCGGAGTCAGAGAGACAGCATATTCCATCGATGGCAACGGTGATCAAACTTGGGCAGACAGCGATACAGAAAACCGACTCTTAGGCTCTTTTGAGTCCGAGGTTTCCACGCTGATGCGTAAAGATTTCGGTCTCGCCAGCAACGATAGTTGGAGTCATGCGCTTCGACCGTTCCTGAAATACACGTATGTCACGGATGACGATCAGGACAAGCTCCCTCAGTTTGATAGCGTAGATAGCTTCGGTAATCAGAACAGCATTACCTATGGAATCAACAACTTCTTCTATCTCGCCGGGTTGCAAGGTAAAGAAGAAGTGGAGCGAGAGTATGGCTACATCAAATTGCAGCAAAGCTATGACCTCCGTAGCGAGACTGAGGATGAGCCTTTTCTTCCTCTTCAGTTACGCACAGCGTGGTACCCAGTGCGTCATCTGACCTTGAAATATGAGACCGATTTGAATGTCTATGACGATGGATTCATCAGACACTACGCTGAAGGTGACTACCTCAGTGACCGAGGCGACATTTTTTCTCTTGATTATCTCTACTATAAGAACAAGGACGCAGATGACACCAATTCTGTTCGTCTGTCCACGCTGATCAATCTGATGTACGATTTTTCTGTAGGTTATTCTGTGGAAAAATCTTTGGAAGACTCAGTCACTGTTCAAGAGAAGGTGCGACTGATTTATCATCCCTCGTGCTGGGCCGTGGAACTGGGTGCAGAGACTACTCCTGACAACGAGCAGATCACGATTATGTTTCAGTTAGCCAACATCGGCGCACCATTTGGCATGGATTTGTTGGGCCGATGATGAAGTGCATTGATGTCTTTAATGGTGATGCTGATGGCATCTGCGCCTTACATCAATTACGCCTGCATGAGCCGCAGTTAGAAGCGCGGTTGATCAGCGGGGTAAAGCGGGACAGTGCTTTGCTGGCACAGATTAGCGATGCTCAAGACAGCCGCATCACCGTTTTAGATATTTCTTTAGATAAAAACCGTGTCGCTCTTGAACAGCTCTTAGCAGCTGGCAATCTCGTCTTTTATGCCGATCATCATCATGCGGGTGAGGTACCGGTTTCTGAACGACTGACCGTTCATCTTGATCTTGAGCCATTGATCTGCACCTCACTGATTGTCAATCGGTTGCTGAAAGACAAACATGCAGCGTGGGCCGCAGTTGGTGCCTTTGGCGACAATTTGGACGAGGCAGCCTGTCAGTTAGCCCACCGGCTGGGACTAAAAGGCCTTGAGCAGCTGCGGGAGACCGGCATTCTGCTCAACTACAACGGCTACGGCGACACGGTCGATGATTTGTTTTTTCATCCTGTTGCCTTGTACCTTCACGTACAGGCTTATACCGATCCGCTTGAATTTCATGCTGATTCAAAATTTCTGCAAACCTTACGTGAGGGTTACAAAGGCGACATGGACAACGCCTTGTCCTTGCTACCACTATATGAAGATCGCGGCGGGCGCGTTCTCCAGCTTCCAGCTGAGTCATGGGCGCGACGGGTCTCTGGGGTTTGCGCTAACACCTTGGCCCGACAACGACCTACGTTGGCCCACGCCTTGCTGACCGAAAACCGTGACAGCACGTTGCGAATCAGTGTCCGTGCGCCGCTGCATAACCGCAACGGCGCAGACGTACTCTGCCGTCAATTTCCCAGCGGCGGTGGACGGGCGGCAGCGGCAGGCATCAACGCGCTGCCCGCTGATCAATTAGATGAATTCATTCGAGCCTTCAGTTGCCAGTTTGGGCGGCTGTTTTTCTGATCAAATTAACCCTCCGAACTTCTTTCATGCACCTTTCTTCTTTTTCACGCTCTGTTCTACTCGCCGCTTTTCTTTTTTCTCTGCCCACTGCGACGTTAGCGGTGGAGAAAACTCAAACGCTCAAGGCTGCGGACTTAGTACAAGACGGCCAGCAGATTGATCTGCATCAGCCAAAATACAGAACGCTCTTCAGCGAGTTGGAGCGCAAATACCGTTTCAGCCCGCAGGAACTAAAGCAAATTTTCACCGGCGTGACCATCTCCAAGCGGGTGCTGGAGCTGATGGACCGTCCTTGGGAAGCCAAGCCCTACTACAAATATTTCCCCCTTTTTATCACCCCACAGAATATTCTCACCGGCAAAGCAAAGCTCAAGGAACACAAGGAATTGCTGGACCGAGTCGAGCAGCAGTTTGGTGTGGATCGGGAGTTTGTTGTCGCCATCTGGGCAGTGGAAACTCGCTACGGCAGTAATCAGGGTGATTTCAATGTACTCCAGACCCTTAACACTCTGTTTGACGCGTATCCGAGGCGGGCAGATTTCTTCCGCGAGCAGCTGGTGCATTTTCTCCTGCTCTGCAAGGAAAACGGTGTTGATCCGCATGGCGTTAAAGGCTCCTACGCCGGAGCTTTCGGCCAGACGCAATTTATTCCCTCGTCCTTTCGCTCCTTTGCCGTGAGTTTTGATGGCAACGCGCAGAAAGATGTCTGGAATTCAGTACCGGACGTGCTGGCCTCAATCGCCAATTATATCAAAAAGCACGGTTGGATGCTGGATGCGCCGGTTTATGCCGAACTGGGTAACAAGCTCAAGGATGCACGACTGAGCGAAGCGATGGATAAAGGTTGGAAAAAAGGCAGGGTGTCTTGGCAATTAGTGCGTGATGCGCAAGGAAAAAATCTTCCACCTTCCCCCGGAGGCCGCTCGTTGTCCATCGTCGGGTTAGAACTGAGTCCGCAGCAGTCTGCGCAAGAATTTCGCTACATTGCAGGCTATCCGAACTTTCAAGCCATTACCGAGTGGAACCACTCCAACCGCTACGCAATGGCAGTGACGGAGCTTGCTGAAGCCTTTAGGAAAAAATAAGGCGTTGTTGGTGTCCGAGAGAAGCTATTTATTCAGGAGTTACGTGGTTGGTAAAAATCAGTTTTTCATGAAAAATGACAACTGACCTGACTTGTTCACTTTGTAAAATTAAACTGCGTAACTCCCCTGTCTATCAAATAGATAGATATATACTGGCAATTGGCTGCTCGGAAAAGCTGATAAACATAATAAAATTTATGTTAGTAGTGAAGTGATTCTTTAACTCTCTGTTTCTTCATACTCTTCTGTTCAACCGATTAGTCTCATCGTCTTTTTTCTTCCTGCTTGATCCGCTCCCACTGTGTTTTGAGCTGCTCCTCAGATGGCATAACCTGATCGTCAGCAGCAAAGACATGGGGATGCCTACGCAACATCTTTTCGCAGACGGCATTGAGGGCATCGGCAACAGAGCAACCGCCTTTTTCCTCGCAAATCACCAGCAGCAGGGTGAGGACAAAATAGAGATCGCCCGCTTCCTCGCAGATATGCTGCTCATCGCCCCGGTCAATGGCTTCGGCCAGCTCCGCCGCTTCTTCGAGGATATATTTCTTCAAACTGGCAGCGGTTTGCTGCTGATCCCAAGGACAACCTTGCTTGGAACGCAGCCTTTTAACAAGGGCTTCAAGCTGCTGAAAGGACTTGACAGACGGCTCTACTTCCGGTTGAGTAGGCATGGTGTTGTATTGGCTGAATTTAAGCAAGGAGCATCCGCATGACTGAAAACGTGATCTTTTTCCGGCCTTATTCTTTTGCGCCGGGACAGAAAATCCACATCGAAGATGGCCCGCGTCGGGGTGACTGGCTGGTTATCGCGGTTGATGACCGCAAAGTAACGCTGCGTTGTCCGATATCAGGGAGAGAATTCTCTTGGGACCGCTTCTGTTATTTTACCGAAGAGCGCGAGGCAGAGTTTCCGGCTCCGAATCACTCGGCAATACTGACCAAGTTGACAGTATAGACGATGATCTGTCCGGCGAGCGGATGATTGTAATCGACGGTCACTGTGTCGTTTCGCACAGCTGTCACGGTGGCTGGAACTTGGCAGTTCTGCCCTTCGCGTTGTACATTCAGCGAAAGAATCATGCCCGACTGAGGAACAAGTTTGCCTTGAAAGGCAGCAAGCGGGATATCCTGCACGAGTTCTGGTAAATGCAGACCATAGGCATCTTCAGGCTGCACGCGAATTACTCTGGTCTGACCCGGTTCCATGCCGAAAAGACAGGCTTCCACTGCCGGACAGACAGTTCCGCTGCCGATGGACACCGTCACAGGCTTGTCAGTTTTTTCGATCAGCTCGCCGTTTTCAAGGGCAGCGGTGTAGCGTATGATAACGGTGTCGGTTAGGGAGACAATAGGCATGGAGTTTTCCTCGGTTGTGGTTTTGTTGGCGCACTTGTCTTTCTATATAAGAAAATATTTGCGGTCTGGCAAGCCTGCTCGTGTGGTGATCTGGATGAAGATGCTTGACAAAGATCGCCTAACCGCATAAATGTGACCGGTGAGAAAATCTAAAAAATGTTTATCCCAAGGAGGGAAACGCTATGAATCTTCACCTGCATTTCGCCGTTGAGTATCTGCTCGCAATTATTGCTGGGATTGCCATTCTCATTACACCAAAGTTATTGAATTACATTGTGGCGATTTATTTGATTATTGTTGGCGTGATTGGAATTCTTGGGCTAAAAATATAGTCCTGAAGGAAAACGTGTCATGCAGGTAACACGCATGTGGCGAGTGGTTTTGCCAATGGAGCAGCGGCATGAAACTGGAATGCGTCAAATACGGTGAAAAGATGGATGCCGCCCAAGCGACGTGCAAACATCCGGGCGACTACTGCCAGCATCGACAATCCTGCATGATTCAGTTTATTGAGCGGGAGAATAGAGGCGAACAAAAAACGGCGGCTAAAGAAACAGATAGCCGCAATGTGGAAAGGTGAGAATTAGCACGATGTGCTTTTTCAATCGCAAGAGTAAGAAGCCTGAGCGAAGCGTCGAGCGGCCACCTCGTCCTGAAGACTGGCATTTCACCTTTGCCGACTTGATGGCCGAGATGAAAGCCGGGAAGCGGCAATCAATCGGGCAGCCTGAGCTTGATTGGGCGCGTGATTATGAGCGCAGCATGATTCCGACAGCGATGCGCTTTCCGCAAAAAGGAGATGTGTACGAAGCTCTGCATGACATGCAGGTTGAGTTCATGACTGCGTGGGCTGCGCCGTTCACCGGCGGCGGCAAGGCAATGCTGATGCAAGGGGAAAAGGTGTTTGTGCATTCCGAGCCTGCTGAGGTAAAGTCAATCGGGGCGTATGCGGAAGCGATGGAATACAAGATGCTTGAAGAGCGGATGGTTGCTGCAAGCGAGCGGACTTCGCCTAAGTACGGGGGATTTTATTTCTACTTCAGCACGGTTGAACTGAATACAAAGTTTGCGCTTGTGCAGACTGGATATAGAAAAGGGCTGGCAGGTATTTTCTATCGGTAGGTTAATGAAAGTATAGTTATTGCAACAAAGGTAATTAATCATACCAATGACGCATAACTAAGTTTATTGAATGATAGAGTAGTTTAATAACCAATTATTGGAGATATAGCTATGATTCATGAAGGAAAGTATGAAAAATTTAAAAGCAACGACCTTGAGTCTTTAGTTAAAATTGATCCTTTCGAAATAATGGAAGGTATTTTTGGGGGAAAATACTTGGAGTATAGACGTAATTGGAAAGATACACATGAAGAATATAGAGATTCAAAATTTCCATTGCATATAGATGTTGATCTGGAAGATGCTTGCAATCAAAATTGTGCGATGTGTCATCAAAAGTACAGATCAAGAAATGGTGCTACTATGACATGGGTTTTGCTGAAGAAAATAATAGATGAAGGGGTGCAGAATGGCCTTTGCGCTATAAATTTCGGCTCTTCCGCTGAACCGTTATTGCAGAAAGAATTGCTAATGAAAGGTATTAATTATTGCAATGAAAATCAAATAATGGATATTTTTCTCCATACAAATGGATTGCTTCTTGATTCTGAATTCGCGCTACTACTTATAGATTCAGGATTAAGGCATATTTGCATTTCTATTGATGCTGCCACTGTAGAGAGATATAAAAAAAGCAGGCGTTCCAATGATTACGACAAGATTGTGGAAAATATTCTTAATTTTATTAAAAATAGGGAGCGAAGAAGCAAGTCATTTCCTACTGTGCGCGTGTCATTTTGCGTTAATCCTACGAATTATACAGAAAAAGCTATGTTTAAGGAATTTTGGGCAGATAAAGTTGACATTGTTGAATTTCAAGGATTTCGCCATATAAATGAAACACCTGCCACTGGTGGTGAATTTGAAAAAGTAAAAATAAAGTGCAGCAGTCCTTTTAGGAGGGTAATGATTTGGCCAGAAGGAGATATGTCGCTGTGTTGCGGCTACAAGTCTCCAGATGTTACATTAGGTAATGTTTTAAATTCCAGCATTATTTCATTATGGAATAGTGACAAAATGAATAAGATACGTGAATCATTCAAAGGTAATGAAAAGATGCCAGAAACATGTTTAAAATGTCTCGACTCAAATTATCATATAAAAAATAAAGCGTAATTTTGAAAGGCAGTGTGTGAAACGGGAGATACCTTGCCTACTATCTCTATGTTTTATGGCATAATCGTTCGAATGTATTTTGCGCCGAATGAACATCCGCCGCCTCATTTTCATGTTTATTATGCTGAATACAAGGCTATTCATCAGGATGAACTTATGGCTGACTGGAATCTTATGATGAACGGAGAAGAGCCATTCAAGATACAGCCGCTGCAATAACCGAAGAAAATAGATGAAATATCCTGCCGTCATCGATGTGCGCCCGCAAGATAATTTCATTCTGCATCTTGCCTTTGACAACGGAGAAAACGGCTTCCTCGACATGAAACCGTATCTTGATTTTGGAATATTTGTCCGCATAAAAAGTCCTCATTCATTTGTAAAAGTCAGAGTGTCATTTGACACAGTGGAATGGGAGTCGGGAGCGGACATTGACCCTGAGGTTGTCTATAGCAACTGCAAGAAAATCAACGAATCGCCTTAAAAGCAAACATGCTGGAACTTAACTTCAAAAAATCCCCTGACAGCCTCATTCCCGCCATCGCGCAGGACGCAGCCACCGGCGAAGTGCTGATGCTGGCCTATATCAACGAAGAATCGTGGCGGAAAACCATCGAGACCGGCAAGGCCCATTACTGGAGCCGTTCGCGCAACAAGCTCTGGCTCAAAGGCGAATCTTCTGGCCATGTGCAGCTCGTAAAGGAAATTCTGGTTGATTGCGACGAGGACACCGTAGTTTTCAAGGTGGAGCAGCTCGGTGGTGCAGCCTGCCACACTGGGCATAAAAGCTGTTTTTACCGCCGGGTGCAGGGCGACGAGCTGCACATTCAAGGCGAGCCGATCTTTGATCCGGCCAAAGTGTACGGTTAATTATTTTATGTAGGGGCAAAAAATCTTTTGCCCCTACGATCATATCGTTGAGGCATATTATGAGCGTATTGAAAATAGGCATTCCCAAAGGCAGCTTAGAAAAGGCGACCATTGAGCTGTTTGAGAAATCAGGTTGGAAGATCAGCATGACTTCAAGGAATTATTTCCCAGAAGTCGATGACCCGGAGCTGTCGATTTACATCTGCCGCCCACAGGAGATGTCGCGTTACGTTGAGGACGGAATGCTCGACGCGGGCATCACCGGCAAAGACTGGACGCTGGAGAACAACTCTGACGTGGTAGTGATCGAAGACCTGATTTACTCCAAGGTCAGCCGAAAGCCGACCCGCTGGGTGATTGCCGTACCCGGCGATTCGCCGATTACGACCGTGGAGCAGTTAGACGGCAAGAAGATTGCCACGGAGCTGGTCAACGTCACCCGCAACTTCTTCGAGCAACGCGGACTGAAGGTCGATATCGCCTTTTCTTGGGGCGCGACCGAGGCGAAGGCGGTTTCCGGGCTGGCTGATGCAATTGTCGAAGTGACCGAGACTGAAGCAACCATTCGCGCACACGGCCTGCGGGTTATCCACGAGCTGATGCAGTCCAACACCCAGCTGATTGCGGGCAAACAGGCTCTTGCTAATCCGTGGAAAAAGGAGAAGATCGACCACATCGCCATGCTCCTGCAAGGCGCGCTGCGGGCAGACAAGATCGTCGCCTTGAAGATGAACGCGCCGGAAGAAGCCTTTGAGGCCATCCTTGCCATCCTGCCCAGCGTGACCGCGCCGACTGTGGCCCGCCTGCACAAGCAACCTTGGTTCTCGGTGGAAACGGTCATTTCCGAGCATCAGGTGCGCGACTTGATTCCTCAGCTGAAAAAACTCGGCGCACAGGGGATCATCGAGTATTCGCTGAACAAGGTGATATGATTACTTTCACCGAAGTCTCCTTTCAGGATTCGGTTTATAACCTGAAGAAGCTGCCAGAGCAGCTGTTCCCGGAAATTGCCTTTGCTGGGCGTTCCAACGTGGGCAAGTCCAGCTTGATCAACAAGTTAGTCAACCGCAAGAACTTGGTCAAGACCAGCGCGAAGCCTGGCAAGACCGAGAGCCTGAACTTCTTCAAGGTGGAAGGCGGGATGTATTTAGTTGATCTGCCCGGCTACGGCTTTGCTCGGAAAGATCAGCAGACCCGCGCCGCATGGCAGGACTTGATCAGCAGCTATATCCTCAGCCGGACAGCCTTGGCCTGCGTGGTGGTGATCATTGATCTCCGCCACGAGCTGAAGCAGCTCGACCGCGAAATGATCGATTGGCTGGCGGACAACGGCAAGCAGTATCTCATCGTTTATACCAAGGCGGACAAGCTCTCTGGCAATGAACAAACTAAGCAGGCTGCGGCCTTGGATGCGGCCTTGAATATCCGCCCGGCTGAACGGCTGCTGTTTTCCGCCAAAACCGGGCAGGGCTGCGACGAGCTGAGGAAAAGTTTAGCTGAATTTGGAGGAACAGGCGAATTCACTGCCTGATGTTTTAGGCAAAGCTATGCCGACTTTAAGACAGGCTTTCCTTCACACCAACACCATGCTTACCCCATCCGACCTGCATAAACGCTCCGTCCTCCTTCAGGCAGCACGGAGCTTCTTCTTCGCCCGGAATTACCTCGAAGCTGATACCCCTATCCGCTTGCCGATGCTGATTCCAGAGGTAGAGATTCAGCCGTTGACTTCTGAAGGCCGCTTTCTCCAAACCTCGCCAGAGCTGTGCATGAAACGGCTGCTCGCGGGCGGCTGCTCGCGGCTCTTCCAAATCTGCCGCTGCTTCCGTAAAGGCGAGCGCGGACGATTGCATCAGGAAGAATTTGCGATGCTGGAGTGGTATCAGGTCGGCTGGAGCTATGTTGAGCTGATGGCAGAAAGCGAGGCGTTAGTGCGAGAGCTGGCCCATATCTGCGCGGAACAAGGCTGGCAGGACTTGCCCGCTTGGGCGGCGCAGGCTGAACCTTGGCTGCGCTTGACCGTCGAGGAGGCTTTTCAGCGTTTTGTTGGTATTTCCGCTGAACACGCTGTGGCAACTGGGAATTTCGATCAGCTCTTGGTAGAGCAGGTAGAGCCAGAGCTGGGCCGTTTGGGTGCAGTTTTTCTCTGTGATTATCCGATAGCTTTGGCCTCGCTCGCCCGACCAAGGCCCGACAAGCCGACGGTGGCCGAGCGCGTGGAGCTGTACATTAACGGAATTGAGTTGGCTAACGGCTTTTCTGAGCTAACCGATGCGGCAGCCCAGCGGCGACGGTTTTCAGCCGAGATGGAAAAGGCTGGAATCAGCAGCGACTTGATGCCGGAGAAATTTCTCCGCGCGGTGGAGCAGCTGCCCGACTGCGCCGGGATTGCCCTTGGTCTTGATCGCCTGCTGATGATTCTACTTGGCCGGAAGAGTATTGCCGAGGTGCTGCCCTTTGCCGATGAAGAGTTGTAAACCGCGCGGATTTTCTCTCCCTCTGTAAAGACTTGTTCAAGCATAATCCTGAGCAGCTGCGATAATTATTCTTTATTTTTTAGATTAGCGTTTTTCAAAGCCATTTGCTGCCATTTATTGCCAAAAAAATCGACAATTTTTTCAGCTGCTATACGATGCGCAAGCGCACTCGGATGATGATCAAAAATATTTGCCCATAGTTCTTCAATATTGTCATCATATTTACTGTAAGTTTTTGTAAGATCAAGGTAATCGACATGATGTTCTTTGCATACCTTATGGACTTGTTCATGCAAGAATGCAAGTCTGTATTTATCTTTTTTAGTATTAAAATCTGGAAAAAGAACAATTCCATGTGGAATATTTCTTCTGTCTAAGGTTTCAAAAAGTTTGTCTAATTCTTTTTTCGCCGCAATGGAATATTTATTCTCAGGATCGCTGAATCTTTTTACAAGATATTCTGTATAATCTAACTGCTGTCCCGACATTGCCCTAATTTGACTCCAGCCTCTCTGTAAGATAAAATACAGCACAGAATTTTCTATGAAAAATCGATGCACTGTATTGTTCGATATTATTTGAGGAATTCTAAGTTGTAGCCAATCACGAGTAATTTCCATATCATTTACGTACCATTGATACAGAACAAAGTCGGGATGTAACGCTGCAACAAAATTAACAATTTTGTTATTATAACCAAGAAGATCCATTCCACATATCCCAACATTGATAAATTCTACATCAAGATCAGGATGTTCTTTTTTAAACAACAACTCCATCTGTTCTGTATATCTTTTTTCATAGGGATAGACTCCTTGTCCATAGGTGAAAGAATCACCCATTATAACAACTCTCAGCAAATGATGCTTTCCAGCTTTAAAAGTTTTCCCTCTTAGATTAAACACATTTTTTTCCTTAGCAAATAGATGGTAGGAACGATTATGAAAATAGTCCACACCGGTTGCGCTGGAGAGAACATCACGGTAATACCATCGTAAAAACACCTCCGAACAGCTGATTGTTACGGCAACTACAATCAAGAAAAGAAAAATATTTGCTACGATTACACCAGATCGTTTAATAAAAGGTGGCATTTTAATTATAAATTCGAGAAGATAGGATATATTTGTCATGCCATTCTATGGCAGAATTCTGATTCCGTCTGTCGAAGATCTAAGGAAAAGCAGCTATAGGACGGATACAACCTATCAGTGCGGCGTAGTTCGTTTAACAATAAAGCCCATCTCTCGCAGCCGAGTTACATCCTTGTCAATCGAAACGCCCGCAGTGGTCAGGTAATTGCCGACGATCGCTCCGTTAGCACCAGCGGCAAAGCAACGATGTTGATCGGCACCCAATTGCTGGCGACCTCCGGCCATGCGGATTACCGCCTCTGGATTAATAAAGCGGAACAAAGCCACCGTGGTGAGTACCTCATGCACAGTCAACGGTTGTAAATCAGCCAATGGCGTTCCGGCAATCGGGGTGAGAATGTTCAGCGGGATAGAACGAATGTCTAACTGCCGTAGTTCTAAGGCCAACTCAATCCGGTCTTCCATGCTCTCGCCTAAGCCGATGATGCCGCCGGAGCAAAGCGACATTCCTGCCGTTGCTGCTGTCTTCAGGGTTTCTATCTTATCCTGCCACGTATGGGTTGAACAAATCGTGCTGAACTGTCGCTCACAGGTTTCCAAATTGCAGTGATAACGACTGACTCCCATTGCTGCGAGCATTTCGGCTTTTTTCTGATCGAGCAAACCCATTGAAGCGCACAGCTCCATACTCGTTTCTCGCTGAATTTGCTCATACAGTGCATTAAACTGTGAGAACGTTTCCCTGTCTCCTGCCGGAGTACGTCCGCTGGTTACAAGCGAGAGGCGATGTACGCCGTGCGCATCGTTATCACGGGCAATCGTCATAGCCTCTTCCTGATCGATCATGGTATAGACCGGTGCGCTGGTCTGATAGCGAGCCGACTGAGCGCAGAAGTGGCAGTCCTCCGAGCACCCCCCGCTGCGGGCGTTAATGATCGAACAGAGGTGAAAATGATCACCCATGAAGCGGTGGCGGAGTCGGTCAGCTGCTGACCAGAGCTTTTGCGAGTCAGGATAGCGGGCCAGCAGCAGGGCGATTTCCCGGCTGACCGGTATACCCTCGGTGATCATGCTGAATGTGTCTCGGAGTAAATCGGTCATAGTTGGTCTCTCTCGGTAGATGATTCTCGTTGCCCGCACCATTCATCGGTAATCATTTGCACACGCCGATCCTACAACTTAAATGTTGGCGGCCCTTGAACGATCATTTCAGCGATAGTCTTTTTGATCTTGGGATAAAGCTGACGGTCGCCGCCGAGGAGTCGGGATTCCAAGGCTGCTAACTGGGTGAAGAGCTGAGTGCGATCCATAGTCGGAGCCTCATGTTCACTGCGGTAGTTCTCTTGCACGATTTCTTGACAGCGGAAGCAACCAGGGAAACGCAACTGCTTCCCGTCCGGGCGAGTCAAGGTGGCAGGGATACCGTGCATCCGACAAACCAAAAGCCGGTGTTCATAGAGACTGCACCGACCTTCCTCGTTCAGCGGACACATAATCCGGGGCAGTTGGCCTGCGGCGAGCTGTTCTTGGCTTTGCCGAATAGAGTCTTCGGCCCGTGCGGTGATGCGAGCTAATATTGGTTCATCAAGCTGTCGCAGTCCTTGCCAAAGCCATGCCCATTCGCTGTAGGTATGATGATGGAACCAAGAATCGCAGCAGTTATCCGGGCAATCGTGACAGGTCAGGGGAATGCGTTCAGCGACGCGCTCGTATTCCTCCTGCAATGCCTGATAGATTGCAGCCAGCTCTGCTTTCAGTTCTGATGGTAAGGTCAGCAGCACTCGCATGATGGTCACTTCTCCGGTGGCAAGCTGCCTTTGAGCTGGAACGGTACGGTATCATCACCTTTTTCACCCAAACGCAGTCTTCCGGTCAACTCGTACTGGAGTGGCTTGGCCGCTTTGGGAGCAGACTGCTGGGCATTGCTTTGCTGGAGCAGATCAATCACCGAACCGACCACGTCGAACATGCCCGCATAAACCATCACCGGTACCGTAGTCGTTCCAGAGGCAGGTACAGTGACATGCTCGTCGCTGATGCCGTCGGCAAAGGACTTGCCGTTGACCTTCAGCTCACAGTTCAGGCCGCGAATTTCTAATGGTTCGTCATCAGGATTGATCACCCGTAGCTGAAGGCGAAAGATCGTTTCTAATCCCTTGATACCTTGCAGTTCCATATCCGCCAAAGAAACGGTGGGCCGCTCAGTCTTTTTCTTCCAGAACAGGGAACTACAGCCTGTGAGCATTAGCATTGGCACAAGAGACAGGGCAAAAAGCAAGGCAAGGGGGCGTAAGATTGGTTTCATAGGCGTATGGTTCAACATGACATTTCGTTTTGGAACAAGAGAGTTAGAATGCGTTCCATCAACAGTAAATGTATTTTGCATGCTTGTCAACCGCTTGTCCTGCTTGACGAACAGGCTTTTTGCGAGTAAATAATAGGAGACGGAGGGATGCCGGAGCGGCTGAACGGGACGGTCTCGAAAACCGTTGCGGGGGTAACCTCGCCCAGGGTTCGAATCCCTGTTCCTCCGCCAATTTTTTCCTCGTTATCTTTCCCAAAGCTAACTGGTCTCACTCAGGTTACCAACAGATTTAACCCACCACCGTTTTTTCATTCTCGAACGTTCATCTTTGCGCTTCTCTTTATTTCTCTGCCAAAAATGCTTGACCGTGCGTTCGGCGGTTGAGAACGCACTCATTTTTTGTTATGGTTGTGGCTCAAGAGCAGCCAAGCTCTGCCGCCGGTTTTGTCCGGTTGGCAGCCATTTTTCAAGAAACCTGCAAGGAGAGTTGGATGAAGGTTCTGGTCATTGGTTCCGGCGGCAGAGAACATGCGCTGGTGTGGAAATTGAGCCAGTCGGAGAAAGTGAAGACCATCTACTGCGCCCCCGGAAACGCTGGAATACGGAAATTAGCAACCTGCGTCAAAATTGCGGCAGACGACGTGGATGGGCTGCTCGACTTTGCGATTAAGGAGAGCATTTGCCTGACCGTGGTCGGCCCGGAAAACGCTTTATCCAAAGGCATTGTTGACCGCTTTCAAGAAAAAGAGCTGCGCATCTTCGGCCCCACCGCAGCCGCAGCCGAATTGGAAGGCAGTAAGGTTTTCTGCAAAGATTTTTTACGCAAATATAATATTCCCACTGCCGAGTACGAGACCTTTGATCGGCCTGAACCGGCAAAGAAGTTCATTGATCGGCTTGGTGCGCCTTGTGTTGTCAAAGCTGATGGCTTGGCCGCCGGAAAAGGCGTGATGGTTTGCCAGACCAAGACTGAAGCCAAGCACGCTGTTGATCTAATTATGAAAGATCGTGCCTTTGGCGAGGCAGGCAACCGGGTGGTGGTGGAGCAGTTCCTCACCGGTGAGGAAGCTTCATTCATCGCTTTTGTGGATGGAGAGAACGTTCTGCCATTGCCGTCTTCTCAAGACCATAAGGCAATCTTCGAGGGCGACCGTGGCCCTAACACCGGCGGCATGGGAGCTTATTCTCCCGCGCCGGTGCTTGATGATTCCATGACCATGCGAGTGATGAACGAGGTCATGCTGCCGACAGTACGAGGCATGGCTGCTGAAGGTCGTCCCTTCAAGGGAATGCTCTACGCAGGCATGATGATCGACGGTGAACAAATCAATGTGCTGGAATTTAACTGTCGTTTCGGCGATCCTGAATGTCAACCGCTGTTGATGCGCTTGCAGACTGATTTGGTGGATATTTTCGAGAAGGCGATTGACGGTGCGCTAGACGAAATCGAGCTGGAGATTGACCCGCGTCCGGCGGTTTGCGTGGTCATGGCCTCAGAAGGCTATCCAGGCACGTATAAGGCAGGTAAGCCGATCACCGGTCTGGTTAATGCGGCAAAATTGAAGGATGTGATGGTCTTTCATGCTGGCACGACCATCGAGAATCAGACTACCTTGACCGCAGGCGGGCGAGTGCTGGGCGTGACTGCGATGGACATTTCCATCGGCAAGGCGATTGAGCGGGCGTATAAGGCTGTCGATAAAATTAAGTGGAAAGGCAGCTATTTCCGCCGGGATATCGGCCATCGAGCGTTACGCCGCCTCCAGAAGCATACCGGCCCAGCAGTGGGTATTGTCATGGGGTCGGATTCTGATCTGCCGGTGATGCAGGCGGCTGCGGATTTCCTTGCCACGATGGGCATCAAGCATGAAATCACCATTTCCTCGGCTCACCGCACCCCGGAACAAACTGCTGAATACGCTCGCACCGCCGCCCGGCGCGGCCTAAAGATTATTATCGCCGGAGCAGGCATGTCCGCCCATTTAGCTGGGGTAATTGCTGCGCACACCACCTTGCCAGTGATTGGCGTGCCGATTGACGCATCGCCGCTGAATGGCCTTGACGCATTGCTTTCGACTGTGCAGATGCCGCCAGGTATCCCTGTGGCAACCATGGGCATCGGCAAGTCTGGAGCCAAAAACGCAGCGGTGTTGGCGGCTCGAATTTTGGCAATCAATGATCAGGAGATCACCGAAGCTCTGCGGCAATTCAGCCGGGAGATGGAAGAGCAAGTGGCGGCCAAGAATCAGGCTCTTCAGCAGTCGAAAGGGCAGACAGCGGCGTGATTGTCCCCGCTTCTGACGCTGTCTTTCAAGAGGCGGCCAGACTGCTCAAACAAGGCGGCCTGATTGCTTTTCCAACGGAAACGTATTACGGCCTCGGCGTTGATCCCTTTAATAGCGAGGCTCTGCGGCGACTCTTCGCGGTTAAGCGGCGGGCGGAAAATAAGCCGGTGCTGGTTTTGGTGAAAGATCAGGAACAGGTATCGCTGCTGGCGGAAAATGTGCCAACTGAGTTGCAGCATTTGATGAACCGTTTTTGGCCCGGCCCGCTGACGTTAGTTTGTCCGGCGCGAGCGGAGTTACCGAAGCTGCTTACAGGCGGCACGAACACGGTTGGTATCCGTCAATCGCCAGATGCAACAGCCCGACTTCTGCTTGCAGCCTTTGGCAGGCCAATTACGGCCACTAGTGCAAACCGCTCTGGCGAGATGGCAGCGGTCACAGCGGCAGAAGTTGAAGTGGCCTTCAACAGTGAAATAGATCTCATCATCGACGGTGGCAGGACGCCTGGCGGCGCAGGCTCCAGCTTGGTCGGCTACGGTGAACAGGGGCTGCGCTGCGTTCGGGAAGGCCGGATTTCTTTCGCCAAAATACTGCGGTTGCTAGCTACGAAAGAAAGCAGAAAGCAGGAAAAAACATTTTTTTCATTTTTATAAAAAAAGTGCTTGCGTATTGCTGGAGATCGGCTACTATATGCGTATGTTGTGCAGTCACTATTATAATTCTCGAATGAAGAAAACAGCCGCACAATCCTCCCTAACAGAGGCGTGCGGTTTTTTTGTTTGAGCTACGGTGACTGCCAGTCGGCAGTTTTTTCTGTCGGCATTGAATGATTTAAGCGGTTCATAATTGAACTGCGAACAGCAAGGAGCAGTTGAAAATGGCACAGGGCACAGTAAAGTGGTTTAACGATGCCAAGGGTTTCGGTTTCATTCAGCAGGACGGCGGACCAGATGTGTTCGTTCATCATTCTGCGATCAGAGCCGAGGGTTTCAAATCTCTGCAAGAAGGCGCACGAGTGAGCTTTGAAGTCGTCAACGGCCCAAAAGGACCGGCAGCGGACAAGGTTGTTCAGCTGTAAAACGTGCGTTTTCAAAAAACAGCACAGCAATGATCTGTCGGCAGCATGTCTGCCCGGCAATTGAAGAATGAGTTATAGGCGGTTCGGCAAGACTGGGCCGCCGCCAGCGAGGAGCGGTAAAAATGGCAGAAGGTATAGTGAAGTGGTTTAACGATGCTAAGGGTTTTGGTTTTATTCAGGAAGATGGTGGAAAGGATGTATTCGTCCATCACTCTGCAATTAAAGCTGATGGTTTCAAATCCCTGCAAGAAGGCGCACGAGTCACCTTTGATGTGGTTAACGGTCCGAAAGGCTTGGCCGCAGAGAACGTTGTTCAGAAGAAGTAACCGCTGAACCGAGCAGCATCATGGAGACCCCGTAGAGATTGCGGGGTCTTTTTTTTTGATCATTTTGCCCAGCAAAAACGGAAGGAGCATCTCTTGGCGAGAACAAACTATTCCTTTGAAAAACGCCAGAAGGAACTGGCAAAGAAAAAGAAGCAGGAAGAAAAACAGCAGGAAAAGCTCGAAAAAAAGAAAAAAACAGATGACGGCAGGGAAGACGCGGCTGCCGGAACAGAAGTGCCGCCGTCTGAATAACGCCTGCGGTACTTTCGGTGGAGGCACGGATGTTTCATCCGGCCTTCTCCAGATTCCCTCCTTGCGGTTCTCATTATTTTCCAACATCATTTCGCACCATTCATACAGCTATGATCACAGCCACCAATATTGGACTCTCCTACGGCAAAAGAGTCATCTTCAAAGAAGTTAACATTAAGTTCACCCCCGGCAACTGCTACGGCCTGATCGGAGCCAACGGCGCAGGCAAATCCACCTTCCTCAAGATACTGTCCGGCGAGATTGACCCGCAGCAAGGTCAGGTTTCCATTGATCCGGGGAAACGCCTTACCGTGCTCAGGCAGGATCAGTTCGCTTTTGATGAGCACACCGTCATCAACACGGTGATCATGGGCCATAAAAAGCTCTACGAGGTGATGGCCGAGCGGGACAAAATCTATGCCAAGACCGAATTCACCGAGGCAGATGGTATGCGCTCCGGCGAACTGGAAGTCCTGTTCGGCGAAATGAACGGCTACGAGTCCGAGTCTGAGGCGGCAGTGCTGCTCAATGGCGTGGGTATTGGCGAAGAGCTGCGGCAGAAGAAGATGAAGGAGCTGGAAGGCACAGACAAGGTGCGGGTGCTGCTCGCCCAAGCCCTGTTCGGCAACCCTGACATTCTCCTCCTCGACGAGCCAACCAACCAGCTCGACATTGCCACTATCACTTGGCTGGAGAACTTCCTCTCTCGCTTCTCGAACACGGTTATTATCGTCTCGCATGACCGGCATTTCCTCAATCAGGTCTGCACCCACATGGCAGACATTGACTACAGCAAGATTCAGGTCTATGTTGGCAACTACGATTTCTGGCAGCAGGCCAGCCAGCTCCAACTCCGCCAGAAAGAGACTGAAAACAAGAAGACCAAGGCCAAGGAGCAAGACCTGAAGGACTTTATCCGCCGCTTCAGCTCGAACGCTTCTAAGGCCAAGCAAGCCACCTCCCGCAAGAAGCTGCTGGAGAAGCTGACCATTGAAGACATGCCCATGTCTTCACGCAAGTATCCCTTTATTGACTTTAAGCCAGAGCGACCCAGCGGCGACATCATCTTGGAGATCGAGAACCTGAGCAAAACGGTTGACGGGGTGACGATGTTCAAGGATTTCAGCCTGAGTGTAGGCAAGGGCGACAAGATCGCCTTTGTCGGTTCCAATGGCCTGGCGAAAACCACCTTCTTCCAGATTCTCGCGGGCGAGCTAGAGCCGGACGCAGGCACGGTGCGCTGGGGCGTGACCATCAGTAAGGCTTATTTCCCCAAGGAGAACAACTCCTACTTCAAAGACACGGACATGAACATCGTCACCTGGTTGCGGCAGTACGCGCCGCCGCAGGAGACCGAGAGCTTTGTCCGAGGT
Source organism: Candidatus Electronema aureum (assembly GCA_004284765.1). Lineage (GTDB taxonomy): Bacteria > Desulfobacterota > Desulfobulbia > Desulfobulbales > Desulfobulbaceae > Electronema > Electronema aureum. The sequence continues at coordinate 5,881 of NQJD01000001.1, read as the reverse complement.
TTTCTCGGTCGGATGCTCTTTTCCGGTGAGGAAGCTCTGAAAAAAGTTTCTGTTCTCTCTGGTGGTGAGCGAGTACGCTGCATGTTATCGCGGATGATGCTTTCTGGAGCCAACGCCCTGATTCTCGACGAGCCAACCAACCATCTTGACCTCGAATCCATTACCTCCCTCAACAACGCGCTCACCGCGTACCCAGAGGCAATGCTGTTCTCCTCGCACGATCACCAGCTTGTCTCAACCGTGGCCAACCGGATCATCGAGTTCCTGCCAGACCGCATCACGGACGCGCGGATGAGCTTTGACGACTATCTGACCACCTGCTGCGGCCTGGAGCTGGAAGCAGCGTGACCGGATGCGGCGGAGCAGAGCCTCCGCCGAAATCCTATGAGAGTGGGAATGCAAATCCTATTCTCATAGGATTTTGGATCCTAAGCTAATGGGATTTTAAATCCTAAACGTTTGGGAATCTGAATCCTAAGCTAATGGGAATGCAAATCCTAAGCGTTTAGGATTTTGGAACCCGCTCCCATGCGCCAACGCGGGCGACAGGTATTGCCGCGTTGTTCCCTTGCACCAACCTCATTTGTTGCCGTATCACCTCTCATATATGATCAAAGCATTTGTTGCCAAGGTAGGAAGACAGCTTAAACGGGTCTGGTCCAGCAAGGTGCAGCCTGAAACCGCACCTACCTCCAAGCCAGCCCAAGAAGTACAGCCGCAAACCCAGCCTACGGAAAGCCAGCAGCAAGCCCGCCGCCGCAGGCCAGAGCGTCCCCAAAAGCCAAAGCAGCCGGAATGGAGCATCGTCGAATACCCGGTTGATCCCGTAGAGGGCCGCAGCCGCTTCCATGATTTCGCCCTGCCGCCAGCCCTGATGCACGGCATTGCTGATCTGGACTTCAAATACTGCACCCCAATTCAAGAAAAGGCTCTGCCTTCTGCCTTAGAAGGCAAAGATATCATCGCTAGGGCAGGCACAGGCACCGGTAAAAGCGCGGTCTTTCTCGTTGCCCTTTTCACCCGCTTGCTCAACGAAAAGCAAGCCCTGCGCAAGCCTGGCCTACCCCGTGCTCTGATCATCGCCCCAACTCGCGAGCTAATCATGCAGATTGTCAAAGACAGCAAGGCTCTTGCCAAGCATACCTCGCTGCGCATCGTTGCGGTCTATGGCGGTACTGACTACCAAAAGCAGGCACAGCAGCTCGCAGAACGTCCAACAGATGTAATTGTGGCCACTCCCGGTCGTCTGTTAGATTATGTTTCCAAAAAGATCATCACTCTTGATCAGGCTGGCATCATGGTCATTGACGAGGCCGACCGGATGCTGGACATGGGCTTTATCCCGGATGTGCGCCGAATTATCTCTCGTATCAAGCCCAAAGAGCAGCGGCAGACTATGCTGTTCTCTGCCACAGTTAATGAGGATGTCAAGCATCTGGTCTCACAGTGGTGCGTGAAGCCGGTCTATATTGAAAGCGACCCAGATCAGGTGGCGGTGGAGACGGTCAAGCAGGTTATTTACACTGTTACCGGTGAGCAAAAATATACCGTACTCTGCAACCTTATCGCGCAGCAGTCGCATGAGCGGATTATGGTTTTTACCAACATGAAAAGCGAAGCAGCCCGGCTCCATGAGCGACTAAAACGCACTGGCATCAATGCAGCCCTGCTCACTGGCGATGTGCCTCAACAGAAACGCATGTCTCGCTTAGAACGGTTTCGGGCGGAAAAGACTGGGGTGATGATCGCTACTGATGTGGCGGGCCGGGGCATTCACATTGATGGCATCAGTCATGTGGTCAACTACACGCTGCCAGAGGAACCAGAGGATTACGTCCACCGCATCGGTAGAACAGGCCGAGCTGGAATGAGTGGCATTGCGGTCAGCTTTGCCTGTGAGGAAGGCGCATTTCATTTACCCGATATTGAGGCGTACATTGGTAGATCGCTGCCTTGTACCGTCCCTGACGAAGAGCTGCTCAAGCCTCTTCGGGTTGAGAACAGCACGGAAAAACAATCTTAGCTTATCCAATCTAAACCAATATCACAGGCCGGGGCGGAATGGGTCAATGCACCCACGGAAATAATATCCACCCCGGTTTCAGCAATCGCCCGTACGGTATGCAGATTCACCCCGCCAGAGGCTTCCACAAGAGCTTTGCCGCCAATCATCGCTACTGCTTGCCGTAGGTTTTCCACATCCATGTTGTCGAGCATGATAATCTGCACCCCGCAGCGCAGGCATTCCTCCACTTGCGCCAGCGTGTCAGTTTCTACTTCGATAGCGATGGTGTGCGGCACAACCGCGCGTGTCCGCCGCACTGCTTCGCTGATCGAGCCACAGGCTGCGATGTGGTTATCCTTGATCAGTACCCCGTCACTGAGGCTATAGCGATGGTTTCTGCCACCGCCGACCCGCACTGCGTATTTCTCCAGCAGACGCAGGCCGGGTGTGGTCTTGCGGGTATCGGCAATAGCGGCCTTGCAACTCTGCACCGCATCCACGTAGTTCCGCGTCAACGTGGCGATACCGCAAAGCCGTTGCACCAGATTCAGAGCCACCCGTTCGCCCCGAAGAATATTCCGCACCGGCCCGCTCACTGTCATCAGCACCTCGCCGGGAGCAATCCGCGCTCCGTCTGGGGCAATTTGGGTGAAGATCAGGCGGTCGTCTAAGAGACGAAAGACTCTGGCTGCAACTGTCTCTATCCCAGCAGCAATCAGCGACTCCCGCGCTTGCAGCGAAGCAGAGGCCGTTTCCGTGTTAGAAAAAATGGCTTCAGTGGTGATGTCACCGTGTTCTATGTCTTCACGGAGAAAGCCGCGCAGTAGCTCGTCGATCAGGAAAGTATCCATGCTCTTTCTTTATAAGGCGATGACTGCCTGTTGAATTTTGTCATGTCAGTATCCGCCACCTACATTATCTACGCCAGTCGCACATCCAATATATCCACTAACCCAAGTTGTGAATCAGACCTTGCATTATACGTTCCGGGGCTGCGCTCAAGCCGGGATTGTGGATACAGGCGCGTGTAGGGACGTTTCGCGAAACTCCCCTACGTTCCCTGCTGCACAACAGCCAATTTGCAGCCAAGGGCCTTGGTGACTTTGCTGATGGTTGAGAATTTCGGATTGCCGTTTTCAGCAAGCGATTTGTACAGGCTTGCGCGGGAAATGCCCGCTTTTTTCGCGAGTTCCGTCATGCCCATTGCTCTGGCCGCCGTGTTCAAGGCGTGAATGAAATCAGCTTCGTCGCCGTAGGCAGCGACCTCTTGCAGGAACATGCGGATTTCTTCAGCCGTGTTCAGGTGTTCGGCGATGTCGAACGGTTTTGTTTGCAGGGCCATAGTTCATTCCTCCAATTCGTCAATCAGCCTGCTGGCGGCTTCTATGTCTTTGCTCTGAGTGGATTTGTCGCCGCCGACAAGCAGCAGCACTATTTGATTCTGCCGCACGGTGTAATAAATACGCAGGCCGGCGGCAAAGAAGAAGCGCAGTTCAAACAGATTTTCACTCAGTTGCTTGAAATCTCCAAAGCTGCCGTTTTCAACCGCGGACAAAGCGGGCCAAAATTCTTGTTCTGACTGCCGGGTCTTTCAGCTTGGCAAACCATTTGTCAAACTGCTTGGTGCTTTGGAGGGTGTATTGCATAATTAAGTGTATCCTGTAGGATACAAAAAAGCAAGGAGGCAGTAGCAGGCTGGGTTCAAGGGGCGAAAGGTCTTTCGCCGAAGCGTTTTCTATGTCCGACAGCCTGTGCTCAGGCTCGGCGGACGATATTTACCAAGAAACAGTATCGTTAATTCTTCCTTCAAAAAAGCGGGCTATCTGCGCAACTTCTTGATTATCATGTATCTCCTCTTTGAACCAAAGAATATATCCAATAACTTGTTCGATAGGCATAACCTTGATATATTTTTCATCCGTCTTGGACGGAAGATGATTTGCGCAGGCGATTATGTTTCTCAATTTTGTCTCACATTGTTCTTTAAGCAAGATATAACATGCTCGGTTATGTCGTTTGATTTGATTGTACGGATCATGAAAATCACCTGTAGAGGCAAATTTTTTACTCCAGTTTTTCACCTCAATGATAAAGACACCTGATGGGCCAATAACAAGGTGATCAATTTGAACAGACTGTATCCATTTTTTATCGAGCTGTATGCTTTTGTTTAATTTTATAGAAACATCATTTATGACCTGATATTTATCAGGTAACTTCCTGAGGAAATCGATCATCTTCAGCTCTGCAACAGCACCATAATAATCATTCGATGCTAATGTTTCCTCTATAATAGCTATCCTCCTTCCTGTGACATACATTTCATTTTTAATGGTATATATAATGTCATTACGATCTTGATTTGCGTCCAGTCGTTTTCTATCAAAAAAATTACTCTGTTCTTTTAGTGTATCATCTTTGTCCGAAGTGATTTTCCTGAGCTTGAGATTCATCTTTTTTACCTCGCTTGACAATTTTATTATTTCAAGCAAATGGAACATTTTGTAAACGAAACTTTTTTCGTTCACTTCATCCTGCTGTTTTTTAAGCGCATCAATTCTATCTTGAACAGGACGAATCTTCCTGCTGAATTCTTTACGTATTAAAGACAGACTGTTCTCTTGCTCTGCGAATATTTGAGCAATTTCATTCTTGCAGCGTTGATCAGCTTCTTGCTTTTTCTGCTCAAGCAGTCCGACAGATTCAGCATGTTTTATTTTTTCTTTGTCTAACAATTGCAGCAGTTCACCTTCGGTGTTGATCCGTATCCCTGCCTGTTTCAATTTATTGGTCACGGTTTTCCAGGCACCGCTTTCTCTTTTTACAATAGCCATAATTTCCTCCAAGAAAAGGCAGAGGCGATATCTCTTCGCCCCTGCTCAGAATTCTCAATTATGCTCCCTCGTCTTATGAAACACTATCTCCGGGAACAGCTCGGCGGTGTGCTTGAGCCGCCACTGGCCATCAGCAAGGAAGGCGAGATGCCCTTCCGCGTCATAGGCTAAGTTGCCTTGGCACTTGGCCTCGAATGCCTTCAGCTTCTTCAGATCCTCGCAGCTTACCCAGCGGGCCAGATTGTAGTTGATGCCCTCAGAAATCGCCTCCACGCCGTACTCGTCCTTGAGCCGCGCCATCGTCACCTCGAATTGCAGCACGCCCACCGCGCCGAGGATGTAGTCATTGCCAAGCACCGGCCTGAAGACCTGCACCGCGCCTTCCTCGGCCATTTGAATCAGACCCTTGGCGAGCTGCTTCATCTTGAGCGGATTCTTCAGGATCACCCGGCGGAAATGCTCTGGGGCAAAGTTGGGAATGCCGGTGAACTTGAGCGGCTCACGGTCGGTGAAGGTGTCGCCGATCTTGATTGTGCCGTGGTTGTGAATGCCGATGATGTCGCTGGGATACGCCGACTCCATATTGGCCTGAATTTTGAAGGTGAAGCCGGAGAAGGCTTCCTCGTCTGGCGCGCCTATCTCGAAGTATATTTTTTGGACTTTCTCATCTCTTTTTCCTATGAGGAGATAGACGGAGAACATTTTCTTATAGGCGGCGGCTATGAGAAAATAGGAAAAATAGATGAGGAGATATAAAAAAATACCTAATGTGCAACTCTTAAAAAAGATGCCCGATCCATTGGGCGCATCCTGTAGAATAGTGGTATCTAAGCCCTATTCACAAGGAGTGCGCCAATGGATCGAGACGATTTTGTTATTGCTGTCTTTCTGCTTGTCTGTGAACAATACGGTGTCATCAGGCAGCAATGTCGGCTGCGGCGGGGCGGATTTAACCCTGCCTTAACAGATGAAGAAGTCATCACTATGGAAATCTGCGGCGAGTATTTCAAACTCGAATGTGATAAGGACATCTTCGCATACT